>CAZUFP010000001.1:0-75746 GCA_964619835.1 uncultured Gemmatimonadaceae bacterium
GATCTTGATGTCCATCTGGATCGAGGTCACGCCCTTGCGCGTGCCGGCCACCTTGAAGTCCATGTCGCCCAGGGCGTCTTCCACGCCCAGAATGTCCGTCAGGACCTCGACCCGGTCGCCTTCCTTGATCAGGCCCATGGCCACGCCGGCACACGCCGCGCGCAGCGGCACGCCCGCATCCATGAGCGACAGCGAAGCGCCGCACACCGACGCCATGGACGAGGAGCCGTTCGACTCCAGGATGTCCGACACGACCCGGATCGTATACGGGAACTCGTCGTATGCCGGCAGCAGCGGCTGAATGGCACGTTCCGCCAACGCGCCGTGCCCGTACTCTCGCCGCGACGTGCCCCGGATCGGCCGGGCTTCACCCGTGGAGAAAGGCGGGAAGTTGTAGTGCAGCATGAACGACTTGGTCGTCTCCTGCGGCACGTCCACGGTGTCGATGCGCTGCTCGTCCTTCTGCGTGCCCAGCGTCACCGCCGCCAGCGACTGCGTCTGACCGCGCGTGAACAGCGCCGAGCCGTGCGTCCGTGGCAGGATGCCCACGTCGCAGGAAATGGGACGGATCTCGTCCACCCGCCGCCCGTCCACCCGCTCGCCCCGCTCCAGGATCTGCTGGCGCATCAGGCGCTTCTCCGTCGCCTTGAGCACGTGCTTGATCGCCGGCTCCTCCTCCGGGAACTCCTCTTCCAGCTCCCCGAGCACATCCTCGCGCAATGCCGCCAGCGCCTGGTTCCGCTCCGACTTGTCTTCCAGGTTCAACGCTTCCTGCACCCGCCGCTCCGCCAGGTCCGTGACCCGGCCCTCCACGGCATCCGAAACCTCCACCACCCGCTTCCATTCCGTCTTCGGCACCGAGATCTCGCGCAGCACTTCCTTCTGGATCTCGATGAGCTCCTTGATGGCTTCGTGGGCCACGCCAAGGCCTTCGGCCAGCTCCTCCTCCGGCACCTCGACGGCGCCACCTTCCACCATCATGATGGCGTGTTCCGTGCCCGACACCACCATGTCGACGTCGCTGTATTCCAGCTGGCGGAACGTCGGGTTCAACACCCACTGCCCCTCCAGCCGCCCCACCCGAACCGACGCCACCGGCTGCGGGAACGGGATCTTCGACATGTTCAGCGCCAGCGACGCACCGAGCAGCGCCGGCATGTCCGCGTTGTTCTCCTGGTCCGCCGAGACCACGTAGCAGACGATCTGCGTCTCGTACAGGAAGCCGTCCGGGAACAACGGCCGCAGCGTCCGGTCGATCAGGCGCGCCGACAGGATCTCATTTTCGCTCGGCCGGCCTTCCCGCTTGATGAAACCACCCGGAAACTTGCCCGCTGCGTAATAGCGCTCGCGGTATTCAACCGTCATCGGGAAGAACGGCAGGTGCGTCGGCTCGTCCTGCATCGTCGCCGCCACCAGAACCACCGTGTCCCCGAAGCGTACCAGCGCCGACCCGTGGGCCTGCCGCGCCATGCGGCCCGTCTCGATCACCAGCGTCCGACCGGCGAACTGCCTCTCCACTCTCTGCATTCCGTTTTCTCGTCTCTTTCCGCTTTCCGCTGTCTCCACCCTCTCCCCACCCCCGCGAGCCCGCTCGGGCCGCGCTGTTCCTCGCCTCACCCGCCTCGCAGCTCCTTAGTGCCGCAATCCGAGCTCCTCGATGAGCTTCCGATACCGCGCAAGATCCGTGCGCCGCAGGTACTCCAGCAACCGGCGCCGCTTGCCCACCATCTTCAACAGCCCACGACGCCCGTGGTGGTCCTTCTTGTGCTGGCGAAAATGTTCGGTGAGTTCCTGGATACGTGCCGTGAGCAACGCGACCTGCACTGGTGCGCTACCCCGGTCGGAGGGATGCAGCTGGAACTTCTTGATGATGTCTTCCTTCTGGATCGTCACACGTGCCTCCTCGAGAGTCTACGCTGGTCGGGAAGCTTGCTTCCTCGTTTTGGCTAGCCTTACATCATACCGCGGGGTCCTGTTTGTGGCAAGCCGTCGGGCCTTCGCGGAACAGCCTGCGCGCCACCTCACAGTCCTCCCGGATCGCGTCGATCAGCTCGGACTTGCGTCCGAAGCGATGGATGTCGCGGATGCGCGCACAGAAGTCCACGCGCACTTCCTCGCCGTAGATGTCCGCATCGAAATCGAAGAGGTGGAGCTCCACGGAGGGTGGGGAGCCGCGGAACGTGGGTCGGGGCCCGAGGTGCATGACGCCCTGGAGCAACTGGCCGTGAACGGCGGCCGTGACGGCGTACACTCCTTCCAGGGGCAGCAGCTTGTCCGCGTCCGGCGTCTGGATGTTGGCCGTGGGAAAACCGAGGGACCGGCCCCGACCGTCTCCTCGCACTACCAGTCCTTGCAGCGAGTACGGTCGGCCGAGCCCATCGGCGGCCGCGAGCACGTCCCCATCCAGCAGGGCTTTGCGGATGCGGGTGGAGGAGATGGGCTCGCCGTCGCGGATGAGCGCATCGACCACGGTCACGCCGAAGCCGAGATCGGCGCCGATGCGCCGCAGGGTGTCCACGTCGCCGGACCGGCCGCGGCCGAACCCGTGGTCGTAGCCGATCACGAGATGGCGCATGCGCAGGCGGCCGATGAGGATCTCTTCCACGAATCGACGCGGTTCGTACCGCGCCAGGCTGTGCGTGAAAGGCAGAAACAGTGCGTAATCCAGGCCCGACTCGGCGAGGATCTCTTTCTTTTCGAGGGGCGTGGTGAGGAGCAGCGGGGCGCGATCCGGCCGGACTACCCGCAGCGGGTGCGGATGAAAAGTGAGCAGGACGCTGGGTGCGCCGTATTCGCTGGCCCGCTGCCGCAACTGCTGCAGCACGCGCCAGTGGCCCCGGTGCACGCCGTCGAAGGTGCCCACGGTCACGACCGTCTGCCGGATCGACGAAGGCAAGGGTGAAGGGGCGCGGCCGTCAGGCATCGACGAATACCTTCCTGGGCCGCACCAGGGCGCCCTCCGCCTCCGCCACGGCCAGCAGCTCGCCATCGTGGACCATGGCCAGCGGGCCAGCGGGCGCGTCGTCCATCGGCAGGCCCATCCCGTGGCGGATGCGTTGCGCCGCCGCGTCATCCACGTCGACGCGCGGCAGGTGGGCCACCGCGTTCAGCGGAGCCAGCAGCGCACCGGCCACGTGCGCCCGGTCCAGTTGGTCGAGGCCGAGCGCCTGGTGCACGTCGAACGAGCCGATGCGCGTGCGTCGCAGCTGCGACAGGTGTCCTCCCACGCCCAGCGCGGTGCCGGCGTCCCGCGCGATGGCGCGGATGTAGGTGCCGGCGGAGCACTCCACGTCGAACTCCACCTCGGGGAGCGCCATGCGCCGGACCTCCAGCCGGTAGATCTCCACGGAGGCCGGCGCGGCTTCCACGACTTCCCCCCGGCGCGCACGCCGGTACAACCGCTCGCCGTCCACCTTCTTGGCGGAAAAGGCGGGCGGCACCTGCAAGCGAGATCCCTGCTGACGGGTGAATGCGGCCTGGACGTCGGCTTCGCTCAGCCCGCGCCAGGCCTCGGACGCGGCCACGACGTCACCCGTCCGATCGTCGGTGGTGGTGGCTTCGCCCAACCGGGCCACCGCCACGTACGTCTTGGGCAGGGAATGCAGGTATTCGACCAGCCGCGTCGCGCGGCCCAGGCAGAGGAGGAGAAGACCGGAAGCGAAGGGGTCCAGCGTTCCTGTGTGGCCGATCCGGCGCACGCCGGTCGCGCGGCGCGCGAGCGCCACGACATCGTGGGACGTGGGCCCCTCGGGTTTGTCCACCGGAAGGACGCCGATCATGCCCCGTCCGCCCCGTCGTCCCCGTCGGGCAGCGCTTCCCGGAGCAGACTCTCGATGTGCTGCACGCGGTCCAGCGTGTGGTCCAACTCGAACCGCAGCTCCGGGACCCGGCGGATGCGGAGCCGCTGCCCCAGCTCGTGGCGCACGAACGGTGACGCCGCGACCAGGCCCGCCAGGGTCTCCGCCTCATCCTCCGACGCCGGGACCTCCACCAGGACACGCGCGAAGGTCAGGTCCGGCGCTGCACGCACGCCCGTGACGGTGACTACGCCCACGCGCGGATCCTTCACCTCGCGCCTCAGGATTTCCGTCAGCTCCCGACGCAGCTGCTCGTTGAGTCGCTCAAGGCGACGTCGTGCCATGTCCCTCTCTCTCCCTGCAACGCGGTGCCCGCCGGCCCCGCACGCAAGACGGCGGCCCACCGGGGTCGGCCGCCGTTGCTCAGTAATAACTGCGGTAGCTGTCGATGATCCGCGCCCGCACTTCACCCGCCACGAGGCGATCCGCCCGGTCCAGAACCTCGTCCACGCGCCGCTGGTCTCCCGCCACCGTCGATACGGTGATCTCGGCGCGCTGCCACAGATCCTGGTAGGCCGTTTCCGCCACCGATACGTTGAACCGGGTGCGCAACCGGTCTTTCAAGCTGCGAACGACGGATCGCTTCTCCTTCAGTGACCGGGCCCCGAGGATTTCCAGTTCCCAGCCGGCAACGCCCACGATCATGCGGCCCTGCCTCCCGGCGGCTGCGTGAGGCTCAGGCCCCCTCGCCGCCCGCCGCGCCGGCCAGCGTCCGGGCGATCTCCTCCACCCGGTAGCACTCGATCACGTCGCCCACCTTGAGATCGTTGTAGCCCTCGATGCTGATCCCGCACTCGAAGCCCTCCCGCACCTCGCGCACGTCGTCCTTGAAGCGCTTCAGGCTGTCGATCCCGCCACTGTAGATCTGGATCCCGTCGCGAATCAGCCGCACCTTGCTACGCCGCTCGATGACCCCTTCGGTGACGTAACAGCCAGCCACCGTCCCGACGCGCGGCACCTTGAACAGCTGCCGGACCTCGGCGCTGCCCAGAACCACTTCCTTCTCTTCGGGCGCCAACATGCCTTCCAGCGCCGTCCGCACGTCTTCGACGGCTTCGTAGATCACCTCGTAGACCCGGATGTCCACGTCTTCCTGCTCTGCGACACCGCGCGCGTCGGCGTCGGGCCGCACGTGGAAGCCGAGCACGATGGCGCCCGACGTCGCCGCCAGGAGCACGTCCGACCGGTTGATGCCGCCCACGCCCCGGTGAATGACCTCGACCTGCACTTCGTCCGTGGACAACTGTTCCAGCGAGTCGGAGAGCGCCTGAACGGACCCGTCCACGTCGCCCTTGATCACCAGGTTCAACTGGGCCGTCTCGCCCTCGGCCAGCAGGCGGCTGATGTCCGCCAGGCTCACGCCGCGGCTCTTGATGCGGATCTTCTTCTCGCGGTCCAGCCGCTGGCGCGTCTGCACGATCTCGGCCGCCTTGTCGGGATCCATGACCGCCAGATGGTCCCCGGCCTGCGGCACTCCGTTGATGCCCAGCACCTGGGCCGGCATGCCGGGGGCGACGTCGTCGATGTTGTTGCCGCGTTCGTCCAGCAGCGCCCGGACGCGGCCGCCATGGTTGCCGCACACCAGGTCGTCCCCCACGTGCAGGGTCCCGTTGGTCACCAGCACCGTCGCCACCGGGCCCTTGCCCACGTCCAGCTGAGCCTCGATGACGACGCCCTGCGCTTCACGGTCCGGGTTCGCCTTGAGCTCGAGCACCTCCGCCTGCAGCAGCACCTTTTCCAGCAGATCGTCCACACCGAGGCCGCTCTTCGCGCTCACCTCCGCCGACATCACGTCCCCACCATAGTCCTCCACCACCACCTCGTGCTCCAACAGGCCCTGCTTCACCCGATCCGGGTTCGCGCCGGGCAGGTCCATCTTGTTGATGGCCACGATGATCGGCACGCCCGCGTTCTTCGCGTGGCTGATGGCCTCCACCGTCTGCGGCATCACCGCGTCGTCTGCGGCGACCACCAGGATCACGACGTCCGTGACCTCGGCGCCGCGCGCACGCATGGCGGTGAACGCCGCGTGGCCCGGCGTGTCCAGGAACGTGATGGCGCGGCCATCTTCCAGCGTCACGGCATACGCACCGATATGCTGCGTGATGCCGCCGGACTCGCCCGCGATCACGTTCGTCTTGCGCACGTAGTCCAGCAGCGACGTCTTGCCGTGGTCGACGTGCCCCATGACGGTGACCACCGGCGGGCGCGGGACCAGGTCCTCGGGCCGGTCTTCCTCCACCTCCAGCTCCAGGTCGGCCCCGTACTCCTCCTCGCGCACCGCCTTGAAGCCGAACTCGTCCAGCAGCAACTCGATCTGATCGAAGTCCAACCGCTGGTTGATGGTGACCATCAGGCCCAGGTTCTTGAAGGCGCTGGAGATGATCTCCGTCGGGCTGCGTTTGATGAGCTCCGCCAGCTCCGCCACCGTGAGGAACTCGTTCACCCGCACGGTCGTCGCTTCCTCGGCCGCCCTCCGCTCCCGCTCCGCTTCACGTTCCTGACGGCTCGGGCTCTCGCCGCGCGAACGGCGACGCTTCTTGCCGCCCGTGGACTTCAGCTCGGCCATGACGCGCTGCACGTTCTCCTGCACCGCCTCCTGGTCCACGCGCTGACGGCGCTTCTTCCGCCGCTCCTTCTTGCGCCGGCCGTCCGCCGTGTACCCTTCCGCCTGGATCCGCACCTTGCCGCCCGGGCCCGCGCTCGCGGCCGGCGCCAGCCCCGGCAGCGATTCGCTCACCCGCCGCGGGCGACGCTTCGGCTTCTCCGGCTGCTCTTCGGCTGCCACGGCAGGCTCCGCCTCCGCACCGGCAGGCTCCGCCGCCTCTTGCGCGACGAGGACTTCTGCCTCCTCCTCCTCCTCTTCCTCTTCTTCCTCCACCTCCGCCGCTTCTTCTTCCTCCACCTCCGCCGCTTCTTCCTCCTCCACCTCCACCGCTTCGACCGCTTCGACCACTTCGACCACTTCTTCCTCGAACGCTTCTTCCGGCTCCGGTTCCAGCTCTGCCTCGGCTTCCGCTTCCACCTCGGCCTCGAACGATTCTTCTTCCTCGGCCTCAGCCTCCGCCCCGACCGCCTCCGCGGCTACGGCTTCCGCGTCGTCCGCCGCCGCGGAAACAGGCTCGGCCAGCTCCTCCTCCTCGGCCTCCATCCCTTCGCCCTCGTCCAGCCCCTCCACGTCCTCGACCTCTTCGGTCTTCCGGCGACGGCGACGGCGGCGCGTGGACCCATGCGCGTCCTCCATGACCGCTTCCAGCACGTCGCCCGCCTGCGCCTTGCCCGAGCGACGTTCCCGCTCGAAACGAGCGCGCAGCTTCGCAACCGTGGCATCGTCCACCTGCGATGCCTCGCTCCGGGCCGAAACGCCCAGCTCCCTCAGGAGCTGAAGCAGTGCTTCCGCCGATACTCCGAACTCTTTCGCTACTTCGTAGACACGCATTGCGATGGCACGACCTCCAAGGACTTCCTTCTTCAACGGACGCTCGATTCTGCGAGCAACTTCCGGATCCGTTCCGCCAGCCGGGCGTCCATCAGCCCGACGGCGCCGGTGGGACCGCGGCCCACCGATTCGCCCAACTCCGCACGCGTGCTGTGCTCCGCGTACGCCAACGCGCGGCGCTCCAGCATCGGCACGATCCGCTGGCGGCCGTTCGCCGTCAGGTCAGACGCCACCAGCACGAACCGTATACGACCCTTTTCCGCCAGGGACCGGACCTGCTCGGTCCCGACGACGACATGGCCTGCTCGGGCCGCCAGGCCCAGCAGACCGAGCACCGCGTCAGGCGACGTTGTCCCGATCCTCCTCCGCGGGTCCTTCCTCTCCATCGTCGCCGTCCTCCGCGGCAACGGCCGCGACTTCCGTCTCCCCGGATGCTGCGCCGTGTTCGTCCGCTGAACCGGCGGTCTCAGCACCCGCCGGCTTACCGGCCGTTGCGCCGCCATCGGCGTCATTCAGGTCTTCGACGGAAACACCCAGGATCTCGGCCGCCAGTTCCCGGGTTTCGGCGAGCTCAGCTTCCGACACCGCCGTCTCTGCGGCGGAGCCGCTCTCATCGACGACAGTGAGGTCGTCGATGATGCGGAGCAACTGGTCTGCCTCTTCTTCCCCAACCCCCTCGATGGCGAGCAGGTCGTCCTTCTCAAGGTCGATAATATCGAAAAATGTAGTATATCCGGCCTGTTCGAGCGCCGCCAGAGTGGACAACGCCAGCTCGTCCAGCTCCTTGAGCGGGAAGTCCACGACCTCGTAATCGCGCTCGCCGCCGCCGAACAACGCCGCGTCGGCCCCGCGCTCGAGCCACTCGCGGCTGCCGTACAGGTCGATCTGCCACCCGATGAGCTGGCTGGCCAGGCGGACGTTCTGGCCGTTGCGCCCGATGGCCAGGGAGAGCTGGTCCTCGTCCACGATGGCCGTGATCACGCCCTGATCGGTGTCGCTGATCACCTTCGCGACCTTCGCCGGTGCGAGCGCGCGCCGCGCATAGACCTCCGGATCCGGATGCCACGGCACGATGTCGATCCGCTCCCCGCCCAGCTCACTCACGACGGCCTGCACGCGGGAGCCCTTGAGCCCCACACAGGCGCCCACCGGATCGATGGACTCGTCACGCGACGCTACGGCCAGCTTCGTCCGCCCTCCGACCTCGCGGGCGATCCCCTTGACCTCGACGATGCCCTGGTAGATCTCGGGCACCTCCAGCTTGAACAGCGCCGCCACGAACAGCGGGTCCGCACGGGACAGGATCAGGCGCGGCCCCTTCGACGTCTCTTCGACCTTCTTCAAGACAGCACGAATCGGCTCGCCCTGGCGGAACCGCTCCCGCGGGTTCTGTTCCTTCCACGGAATGATCGAGTCCGCATCCCGTGACTTGTTGAGCATCACCACCAGCTTGCCACGCTCCGCCTGCTGAACTTCCCCACTCAGCAGCTCGCCGATGCGGTCCGCGTATTCGAGACGGATCTTCTGGCGTTCGCCCTCCCGAACGCGCTGGATGATGCGCTGCTTCGCCGCCATGACGGCGTTGCGCCCGAACTCGGCGAACTCCACCGGAATCTCCAGCACATCGCCGACCTCGAAATCCGGATCGTCCCAGCGTGCTTCCTCCAGCGAGATCTCCCGCGAGGGATCTTCGACCTCCGCCACGACTTCCTTCAGGACGGTGATCTGCATGCCGGCCTCGTCACTGATCTGGATCTCAGCTTCGACGTTCGGCCCGTACCGCTTCGCGAGCGCCGCCATGATCCCGTCCCGGATCAGATCATAGAGATCCGCATCCGACAGGTTCTTGTTGGACGCCATCTCGCGGAACGCCGCCAGCATCTGACTCGCGTTCACGTTGGCCATACCCTTCCTTTTCTCCGTTCGCTCCGCCGGCGACGTTCAGTCGTTCCAGCGAAAGACGAGTTGCGCCCGTGCGATTTTCTCACGCGGGATCGCCAGCACCGCACCATCGGCGAGCCGGATCTGTACCCGCTCCTCGCCGTCTTCATCAACAAGGCCGACCAGCTCACCCTCGAGCCGTCGGCCCCGATCGTCGAAAGGCGCGTACCCCTTCAGCACGATCTCCTGTCCGGCGAAGCGCTCATAATCGCGCCGCCGAACGAGTGGCCTGTCCACGCCCGGGGACGACACCTCCAGCACATATCTGTTCCCGGGTTCGCGCTCGTCCAGCAGCGCTTCCAACGCGCGGCTGACCCGGGCGCAGTCGTCCACCGTCACGCCATGCCCTGGCGTGGAGTCTGGCAGGTCGATCCGCAATCGGAAGATCGGCCGGGCCCGCGAGCCCGTGCGTTCCAGCTCCACGAACTCGAATCCCAGGGCCTCGACCCGTTCTTCCAGCACCTTCTCCAGCGACCGCTCCGCCATGACCCGTCTCAATAAAAAAGTGGGGGTCCACTTCCCCCACTTCAAACCGGTCCGGACGATCCCGGACCGAGCGCACGTCACGAATATAAAGGGAATTACGGGAAACGGTCAACCCGCGTGATGGCGGGGTGTGGCCTCCCGGATCCCGAGGAAAGCCACCTGGTGGCCTGCCGCGCCCACGCCCGCACGCAGAGCACGATAGGAAAAGAACTCCGCACCACCGCAGCGGGTGCAGTGCGTCGTCGTGGAAACCTGCGAAAGGGGGACGCCCGCGGCCGTGGCGCGGCTGACCAGCACGGCGGCCAGGTCCACAGGCGCGGGCTGGGGCGGTGGCGCGAGGCCGAGGGCGTCGAACACTTCCGGGCCGACTTCGTAGCAACGCCCGCAGATATGCGGCCCGAGATGAACGTGCAGTTCGCCTGGACGGGTATCGAACGTGCGGCCAAGCGTCTGGATGCCCGCCTCCAACACGCCCGCGGCGATGCCCCGCCATCCGGCGTGCAGAAGCGCTACGGCGCGCCGGCGCGCGTCCACCAGGGACACGGGAACGCAGTCCGCCACCGAAATGGTGAGCAGGACGCCCGGCGTCGCCGTCACGTGGCCGTCGTAGCCGTCGGACAGCAACAGCCCCGGCGAGCCGCCATCATGCGTCAGGAGGCGAGCGCCGTGCACCTGGCGGGCATGGGCCATACGCGCGAACCCCAGCCCTCCACCCAGCGCCTGCCAGCGCTCCAGGACCGTGCCCACCGGGCGGTCTCCCCGCAACCCGAGATCGAACGGCTCGCCGTCGCCCCGGCCGGTGATCCCCTGCACCAGCCAGGGAAACCGGGCTTGCCAGTCGGGTTGCGTGAACGCCGGCACCCTGCCCGGTTCCGCCACTTCGGCAACGCGGGCCGGTCCGGCCATGGGCACCGGTGCCGTCATGCCCCGCTGACGGAGGACGGCCCGCCTTCCAACGCCCGCACTCGCTCCCGCAGCTCCGCCACTTCGGAACGGAGCGAGTCCAGCTCCTCCCGGGTCACCACCTCAAGGCGCTCCGCGGCCTGGCGGCCGGCCTCGCGGGCCCGCTCTTTCGCCGCGTCCACCGCCTCGGCCACGGGATCGCCGGCCGCCTTCGCCTGGTTCTCCGCCGCCGCGCCCGGCTTCGTCGGCCCAGCGTCCCCTTCCGGTCCGCCCCCCTCCCGCCCCCCATCCACCAGGTCCTGGATCGTTTCCTCGATGGCGTCCTTCATGGCCGCCAGGATACCGATGCCGGCACGGATCCCCTCGCGCACCTCCCCACCCAGTCCCGGGCGCTTCTTTTCGCCTTCCGTCATGAATCCTCCTCGGCGTCGTCGCCACGCCGCTCGATGTGGGCGCCCAGGCCCCGCAGGCGCTCGTCGATCCGTTCGTAGCCTCGCTCGATCTGTCCGATGTTGCGTAGCCGTGTCGTGCCTTCCGCGCTCAGGGCGGCGATGAGCAGCGCCATGCCGGCCCGGATGTCCGGGCTCTCCACCACGCCGCCATAAAGACGCGACGGACCCACCACCACGGCACGGTGGGGGTCACACACCACGATCCGCGCGCCCATGCCGATCACCTTATCCGCAAAGTACATGCGGGACTCGAACATCTTCTCGTGGACCAGCACCGTACCGGCGCATTGCGTCGCGACCACGAGGGCGATGGACGTCAGGTCGGCCGGAAACGCCGGCCAGGGCCCATCGTCGATCTTGGGCACGTGGCCGCCCAGATCCATCCGGACCTCCAGGGCCTGTTCCGCCGGGACCCGCAGGTCCGCGCCGCGTTTCTCGCACCGGACGCCCAGCCGCTCGAAGCCGAGGAGAATGGAGTCCAGGTGTTCCGTTGCGGCATCCTCGATGACGATCTCGCCGCCCGTGGCCGCCGCAACGCCGATGAAGGACCCCACTTCGATGTGGTCGCTGGACACCCGGAACCGGCCACCACCCAACCGGTCCACGCCTTCGATCTCGAGCACGTGCGTGCCCACGCCGCTGATATGAGCGCCCAGTGCCGTGAGCATCCGACACAGATCCTGGACATGCGGCTCCGCCGCCGCGTTGCGGATGCGGGTGGTGCCCCGGGCCAACGTCGCCGCCATGACGGCGTTTTCGGTGGCGGTCACGCTCGGCTCGTCCAGGAACACATCCGCGCCGTGGAGCTCCCGGCCCACGAACCGGTATCCGTCTTCCAGGGTGATGCGGGCGCCCAGCCCGGCCAGAGCCTGGAAGTGCGTGTCGAGGCGCCGGCGGCCGATGACGTCCCCGCCGGGCGGCGGCAACAGCACGTCGCCGGTCCGGGCCAGCAGCGGCCCCGCCAGCAGGATGGACGCCCGGATCTGCTCCGACAGATCCCGGTCCAACGATGTCGCCACCACACGGCCGGCGTGGACGCGCACTGTGCGGTCCGTCGGCCCCTCCACCTCCACACCGAGACGCCGGATCAGGGCGATGAGGGTACGCACGTCGGCAATGTCGGGCACGTTCTCGACAATCACCGGCTCGTCCGTCAGCAGCGTGGCACACAGGATGGGCAGGACGGCGTTCTTGTTCCCCGCCGGCCGGACCCGGCCGTAGAGGGGTGTGCCGCCTTCGACGATGAACTCGGGCATGCTGTTCCGGTCTGGAGGACGTCCGTCGCGCCGGAACCGACTGCGCACCGGAAGTTACCGGCGCGGGCAAACGGCCGTCAAACGCCGATGCGATGCGGTCGCCCGCGGTTGACCCCGATCCCCGGTTCGCCTACAATCATGCGCCGGTCACCACCCCCCGAGAATCGTCGGAACCATGTTGCTGAGCGAGTTCCTGACCCCCGACTTGATCATCCTCGACCTCCCCCCGGGCGGAGTGGACGAGGTGTTGAACGAGATGGTCTCCCGGCTCCACTCCGCGGGGCTTGTGAAGGCCGTGGAGCCCGTCGTGGACCTGCTGCGGACCCGCGAGACGGCCCACACGACGACCCTGGAAAGCGGTGTGGCCATCCCGCATTCCATGTTGCAGGGCCTCGACCGCTCGCTTCTCGCCATCGCCGTCGCCCCGGATGGCACGACGTTCGGTCCGCCGGAATTGGAGCCCGTGCGCCTGTTCTTCCTGCTGTTGTCCCCCCCGGATGAGGGGGGCCTGCACATCAAGATGCTCGCACGCATCGTGCGTTTGCTTCGCCATCCAGGGACGCTGGACGTTCTCGCGAACGCGCCGACGCCCGAGGCGCTGCTCGCCGAGGTCGAGCGGGTCGAAGCCCAGCACGTGTAGGGGGGTGGTATGCAGCTGCTCATGGTGGTGGTAAACCAGGAAGAGAAGCTCGACGACATCCTGTCGGGCTTCCTGGAGCTGGGCATCACGGGCGCCACGGTCATCAACAGCGAAGGCATGGGGCACGTCCTTTCCCATGACATCCCCATCTTCGCGGGGCTCCAGACCCTGATCTCGCGCTCCCGCCCGCAGAATCAGACGATCTTCAGTGTCATGGATGACGACAAGGTCGAGGGCGCCTTGCGCATGCTCCAGGACATCTGCGGCAACCTGGAGAACCCGGCCACCGGCATCGCGTTCGTTCTGCCGGTGAGCCGCGTGGTGGGCTTGGCTCCGGAACTGGGCGAAGGCGACCTCCTGTGACCGCGGCATCCCGCCGCTCATGAGTCCACTCATCGGCGTCCTGGTCCTCGTCCTTCTGGGGTTGATGGGCGCGCGCTTCACGTTCAACGAGGCCCGCGCACCCTTCGGCTCGCGTCTCCTCATCTCTTCCGGCACGCACTTCATCTTCCTGGGCTTCCTGATGGGGGCGAACGTCTTCGGCCTTCTCACGGCCCAGGTGCTGGACCAGCTCTACCCCTTCATGGCCCTGGGACTCGGCTGGATCGGACTGCTCTTCGGCATTCAACTCGACCGCCGCCAGCTCGCCTTCTTCCCGCCCGTGTTCCTCATCGTGACGGTCATCCAGGGCATCGCCGCCTTCGTCCTGTTCCTGCTCGTCGCACTGGGCATCGGCTGGGCGCTCGCCGCCACGCCCGAGCTGGAGATCGCGGCGTTGACGGCCGCCGCCACCGCCTGTGTCTCGACACCGGCCGGCGTCGCCGTCCTCAGCCGATCCTTCCTGGTGCGCGGGCCCGTCAGCCGGCTCACCTTCTTCATCGCCAGCGTCGACGCCGTGGTGGGCATCGCCGCCCTTCAGGTCGCCTATGCCCTGCGCCATCCCTCTACCCGTGGCCCGTTGAGCTCCGGCGGTTGGGAATGGATCGCCGTCGCACTGGCCGCAGGCATCGTGTTCGGCGTGTTCTTCCTCTGGCTGACACGGCCCAAGCCCAGCCGTGAGGAGTTGACTCTGTTCCTGCTCGGGCTGGTCGTGTTCGCGGCGGGCGCAGCGCTCTATCTGGGCGTTTCGCCGCTGTTCGTGACCATGATCGCCGGCGCCGTCATTGCCAACCTCTCGCCCTCCCGCCGGCGCGTGTTCCGCATCCTGCAGGCGTGGGAGAAGCCGATCTACGTCATTCTGCTCATCCTGGCCGGCGCGCTCCTTCGGTTCCCCACCTGGTTGATCCTCCCCCTCGCCGGAGCGTACGTCGCGCTCCGCATGCTGGCCAAGCTGGCGGGAGGGTGGTTGGCCGTCCGCGTAACGCCGCACGGCTTCCAACCGCCCCGGACCCTCGGCCTCGGGCTGGTCCCGCAAGGCGGAATCAGCCTGGCCATGGTGATCAGCATCACGTTAACTTACGGTGCCCTCGAGACGGGTGGCATTCCGCTCGTGGACGTGTTGTTCAGCACTGTCGTGCTCGCCGTGGTGGCGAGTGAACTGATCGGGCCACTCCTCACTCGCGAGCTGTTTCGGCGCGCCGGCGAGCTCGCGCCACGGCCCGACCGTTGAGTGGCGGGCGCGCTCGCCGCTCGCCTACAGCCAACGGATTCATGCACTCGACCGTGAACGCCACGATCGCAGTCGCCCAGGCCGGCGATCTCGCCGGCACGGTGAAGACCATCGCCACGTCGCAGGTCATCATGGCCGTGGCCATGATCCTGATTCTGGCCATTGCCGCCGCGGCCGGCGTGATGCTTTTCAGCGCACTCCGTTCGGTCCTGCGCACGGTGCGCTCGCTCCAGAGCGAACTGACCCCGAAGGTTGAGCCTCTGCTGGGGCAGGTCACGCAGATCGCCGAGAAGGCCAACCAGGTGGCGGACGACCTGCGTCAGGACGTGGACACGGTGCACGACACCGTGGCCGAGATCAACCGCCGGGTCCGGCATGCCGCCGACGCCACGGAGCAGCGGCTGCGCCGGCTGGGGGCGGTTCTGGACATTGTCCAGGAGGAGGCGGAGAAGCTCCTCATCGAGACGACGGCCACCGCCCGGGGCGCTCAGGCCGCGGCCCGGGCATTGCGTGAAGCCCGAAACGATGACGGGCACGACGGGGACGAGGGAGCCGACGGCGCTGAACGGCGCATCGAAAGTGCCTGACGTGTCCTGACTGTGACGGGAGGTCGAATCATGTGGGATGATCGAGACAACACCGATTTCCTGGCGGCGCTGGCCATCGGCGCCATCGCCGGGCTGGGCCTGTCGCTGCTCTTCCGGCACGACCCACCATCCCGGCGCGAGCGCCTGATGAAGGAGCTGAAGCCGTATCGCAAAAAGATCACCAAACGGGCACAGCACGCCCGCGAGACCCTCGGCAAACAGGCCGCTGCCGCCGCGAAGCGCGGCGACGCGATGGTGAGCAGCGGCCGTGACGTGCTGGACAACTTCCGCTCGGAGGTGTCCGATATCGTCGCGACGGCTCGTTCCGACATTGCCGCGGCCGTACAGGAACAGGTGGGCGCGGCACAGGACACCATGAAGCGCACGGCCAAGCGCATCCGGAGCCACTGAAAGCCGCGGCCGGGCAGTGCGTCGACTGGTTCCGCCACTTCTGATCGCGCTGGGGCTCCTGCTGCTCCTGCCGGATGCTGCGTGGGCGTTCGGCCCCGCGACGCACGTCTTTCTGAGCGAGCAGCTGCTCGGCTCGCTCAACCTGCTGCCGTCCGCCCTCGCGGACATGCTGCGCGCCTATCCACTGAGCTTCCTGTACGGCTCCGTGGCGGCCGACATCTCGTTCGCCAAGAAGTACGTGCCGGCGGGCCGCCATTGTCACTACTGGCACGTGGGCGAAGAGATCCTGGACCGGGCGGCCAACGACCGCTTGCGAGCCGTGGGCCTCGGGTATCTGTGCCACCTGGCCGCCGACACCATCGCCCACAACTTCTTCGTGCCGCGCCGGCTGGTGTTGACCAGCTCCACCAAGGCGCTGGGCCATTCGTACTGGGAGCACCGCCTCGACGTGAGCCTCGGCGAGAGCATGGCGGCCCGGACCCGGGAAGTGGTCATGAGCTACGACCACAGTGAGGCCGATGCCCTCTTCGACGAAGTGCTGAGCGGAACCATCTTCTCGTTCGAAACCAATCGCCGGATCTTCCGGGGCATGATCCGGTTCCAGGACAACGAGCGCTGGCAGAACGTGTTCGGCCGGTTGCTGAATCGTTCCCGGTGGGACCTCTCCAGCCACGATGTGGAGGACTACCTGTCGCGCGGGTTCGACTCCATCGTGGACTACATCCTCCGCCGCAGAGGCTCCGTAGCCGCGGCGCGGGATCCTATCGGCGAGTTCAACATCGGCCTGGCCAAGAAGGTGCGCCGCCGTGCCCTCCGCGATGGCGTGCTGCGTGACCCGTCCAGCCTGCGGACGCTCGCCGACGACTTCTTCCCGTTGCCCCAGGACGACCTGGGCTACTGGAGCCGGCGCGGCGAGGATGTGGCCGAGCCGCCGCTGGACCGCGCGGCCAGCTGAAGGAAGCGGCGCCGTAGCCGGCGTCTAGCGTCCGAGCTTTCCCCTGAGGATCCGGCTGGCCTGCGCCGGGTCCGCCCGCCCTTCCGACAGCCGCATGAGCCGCCCCATCAGGAAACCGAGCAGCTTGTCTTCGCCCTGCCGGTACCGGTCCGCGACGTCCGGGTGCTCGGCCAGCACCGCATCCGCCCACTCCGCCAGCCGATCGGCGTTGCTGACCTGAGCGAGACCCTCCGCGTCCACGACGTCCTTCGCGCGTTGCCCCGTTTCCAGCATCCGGGCGAACACCTGTCGGGCCGCCGTCGTTGACACCGTGCCCTCCCCGACCAGGCGGATGAGCTCGGCCAGTCGCTCAGGCGAAACGGGCAGGTCGACCAGCGGTGTCCGCGTGCGGTTCGACCACGCCAGAACGTCCGTCATCACCCAGTTGCTGGCGGCTTTGGCATCGCCGGCCGCGCGGGCCGCGGCTTCGAAGTAGTCCGCAACGTCCCGTGTCGCCGTGAGGACGTCGGCGTCGTATGCCGGCAGCCCGTAGTCGTCACGGAACCGTCCGCGCCGAGCCGCCGGCAGCTCAGGGAGGCGAGCCCGGGCCTGTTCGATAGCCGCCGGGCCCAGCACCAGCGGAGGCAGGTCCGGCTCGGGGAAATATCGGTAGTCCTCGCTCTCCTCTTTGGCGCGCATGGGTCGCGCCTCGCCCCGGTCCGCGTCCCACAACAACGTTTCCGCGACGAGCCGCCCGCCTGCGGCCCGCACCCCGAACTGCCGGTCGATCTCGAACGTCAGCGCCCGCTCCACGTTGGCGAACGAGTTCATGTTCTTCAACTCGGAACGGGTGGACTTGCCCTCGCCGGCCAGGGACACGTTGGCGTCCACCCGCAGGCTGCCCTTCTCCATGTCGCAGTCGCTGACCTCGAGGTACTCCAGCAGTTGCTTCAGATGCGTCAGGAAGGCGCGCGCCTGAGCCGGACTCCCCAGGTCCGGCTCCGTGACGATCTCGACGAGGGGCACTCCGGCCCGGTTCAGGTCCACGGCGGTCCGGTCGGGGACGCGGTCATGCAGGGATTTCCCGGCGTCCTCTTCCAGGTGCACCCGGCGAATCCGTACGCGGGCGCCGTCCACGTCCAGCCAGCCTTCGGTCGCCAGAGGCCGGTCGTACTGCGTGATCTGGTAGCCTTTGGGGAGGTCCGGATAGAAGTAGTTCTTGCGCGCGAACACGCTGGTCTCATGCACGGTGCAGCTCAACCCCAGGGCGGCCCGCACACCCAGCTCCACGGCATGCCCGTTCGTGACGGGGAGCGCGCCCGGAAGCCCGAGGCATACGGGGCAAACGCGCGTGTTGGGCTGGCCGCCGAACTCGTTGCGGTCGCCGCAGAACATCTTGGTGCGGGTGCCAAGCTGGACGTGGATCTCCAGGCCGATGACGGCGTCGCTCATGCCCTCGCCTCCAGCACCCGCTCGAGCCCAGCCGCCGCCCGCACCAGGGTGTCCTCCGCCCAGCGCGCGGCCAGGAGCTGGCCGCCCACCGGCAGGCCCTCCACCTCGCCGATGGGCACCGACGCCGCCGGTACCATGGCCAGGTTCGCCGTCGCGGTGAACACGTCCGCCAGGTACATCTGGACCGGGTCGCCGGTGCGCTCGCCCAGCCGGAACGCGGGCGTGGGCGTCGTCGGCGTGAACAACACGTCCACGCCCTCGCCGAAGAGGCGAGCCAGGTCCTCGGCGATACGCCGCCGCACCACCTGGGCGCGGGCGTAGTAGCGGTCGTAGTAACCAGCCGACAGAACGTAGGTCCCCAACATGATCCGCCGCTGCACCTCCCTCCCGAAGGCGGACCGCGTGGCCTGCAGCACGTCCAGGGTGGACGGTGCGTCCGGGGCTCTCACGCCGTACCGGACGCCATCGTACCGGGCCAGGTTGCTGGATGCCTCCGCGGTGGCGATGACGTAATAGCTGGCCAACGCGAACCGGGTGTGCGGCAACGACACCTCGCGCAGCACGGCGCCGGCGGCCTGCATGGCCGCCATGGCCGCGTCACAGCGCGCGCGGATGCCCGGATCCAGCTCCGGGGGGAAGTACTCGCGGGGCACCCCGACGACGAGCCCCTCCAGTTCGCGCTGCGCCGCCGCCACCAGGTCCGGTACGGGCCGATCGGCGGACGTGGAATCCAGCGGGTCCGCGCCGCTGATCACCTGCAGCAGAAGTGCGGCATCGGACACGTCGCGGCCGAACGTGCCGACCTGGTCCAGCGAAGACGCGAACGCGACGAGGCCGTAGCGGCTGACCCTTCCGTAGCTGGGCTTCAACCCGACGACGCCGCAGAAGGCGGCCGGCTGCCGCACCGAACCGCCGGTGTCCGAACCCAGCGCCACGGGAACGAGGCCCGCCGCCACCGCCGCCGCCGATCCACCGGAGGACCCCCCCGGCACCCGCTGGCGGTCGTGTGGGTTGAACGTGGGGCCGAACGCCGAATGCTCCGTGGACGAGCCCATGGCGAACTCGTCGAGGTTGGTCTTCCCCACCACCACTCCACCCGCGTCCCGCAGCCGCCGGATCACGGTGGCCTCGTACGGCGCCCGGAACCCCTCCAGCAGCCGCGACGCGCACGTGGTCGGATGGTCCAATGTGCACAGGTTGTCCTTCACGGCCACCGGCACGCCGGCCAGCGGGCCCGCCGGCCGCGCGTTCAAGGCCGCGTCCACCGCCTGCGCCCGTTCCCGCACCGCTTCTGCGTCGTGACTGAGGAACGCGTGCAGGCCTTCGGGACCCGCATCGCGCTGCCGGAGGGCGGTGCTGACCTGCGACACCGCTTCTTCCGCCGTCGTCCGGCCCGCCGCCACGGCGGCGGCAAGCGCCCTCGCGCCCGGAAGATCCGTCACCGCTCCCCTCCACCCTCGTCCTCACCGGCAGCCCCGTCCTCCGGCCCTTCACCCAGGGCGGGAAGGCGCGGCACCGAGAAAAAACCGGCGTTCCAGTCCGGGGCCATCTCCCGCACGGGCCTCGCCAACCCGTCGGCGCCCGGTTCATCGCGACGCAACGGAGCGGCGCCCTCCTCGACCCGCGCGCCCGCCTCGTCCAGCGGCACCTCCGCCAGCAGCTCCATGTGCGCCAGGACACCGGCCAGCTCCCCCTCCAGACGCTTCAGCTCATCCGGGCTCGGATCCAGTCCAGCCAACGAGGCGATCCGCCGTACGTCCGTTTCTCCGATGCCCATCGCCCCTCCTTGCCGCCTGTTTGTCCCCGGTCGTCGGTCGTCGGTCAGGCCCGCGGCTCCACCGCCGGCCCTACAGTTCCTTCTGCAGGTTCGCGTACCGCACCACCACCTTCTTGCGCCCCACTCCATCGAACTCGATGACCGCTTTCAGGTCGCGGCCGAAACCCGACAGCTCCCGGATGGTGCCGCGACCGAACTGGGGGTGCACCACCACCTCGCCCTTGATGAACCGCGGCGCATCCTGGGAGTCGCTGTAATCGATGACCAGGCCGTCCGACGGCGAATCCCGACCCGACTGCCCCTGGCCGAACCGGTCCCGCCATTCCAGGCTCTGCTGCCGGCGTTGCTGGAGCTGCGGTGTCCTCCTCCGCACCACCAGCTCGTCCGGGATCGCGTTGAGGAAGCTGGACGGCGGCGAGATGCTGAAGTCGCCCGCCCGGCGGCGCGAACGCGCGTAGGTCAGGTACAGCTTCCGCTCCGCCCGGGTGATGCCCACGTAGAACAGGCGCCGCTCCTCCTCCAGCTCCGCCGGCTCGTCGAACGCCCGCGCCAGCGGGAACAGTCCGTCCTCCAGGCCGCTGATGAACACGAACGGGAATTCCAACCCCTTCGCGTTGTGCAGCGTCATCAACGTCACCGCCTCGGCGTCCGGGTCGTGGCGGTCCACGTCCGCGATGAGCGACACCTTCTGGAGGAACAGGTCCAGCGACGTGGCGTCCGGCACGTCCTCCTCCTCGTCCAACGCGTCGAGCCCCTGCATCTGCTCGTCGAACTCGTAGGCGCCCGCCACCAGCTCCTGCACGTTGTCCGCCCGCTCCTCGCCCTCCGGCCCCTCGTCCAGGAGCGCCGCCATGAACCCGACCTGTGCCAGCAGCTTGTCCAGCAGCTCGCCAACGCCCACGTGGGCGGCCAGCCCGCGAAAATGCTCCAGCGTGGCCGCCAGCTTCACCAGTGAGCGCGCCCCGGCACCCGACAGGTCGGGGCAATCGGTGGCGTGCGCCGCAGCCTCCAACGGCGTCTCTCCTCGCTCGGTGGCCCAGGCCAGCAGCTTCGCCTGCGTCACGTCGCCAACGCCCCGGCGCGGGTAGTTCACGATACGATCGAAGGCGCCCGCATCCCGCGGGTTGGACACAGCGCGCAGGTACGCCAGCACATCCATGATTTCGCGCCGCTCGTAGAACCGCGTGCCCCCCACGATCTGGTACGGCAGGTCCCGGCGCCGCAGCGCTTCTTCCAGCGCCCGGGACTGGGCGTTGGTGCGGTACAGCACGACGAAGTCGCGTGGCGAGCGGTCCGGCTCCGCCAGCCGGGCTTCCACCTCCGAGCAGATCCAGTCCGCTTCGTCCCGCTCGTCCGACGCCTCCAGGAGCGTCGCCGGCTCACCTTCATCGGCTTCCGTGCGCAGCGTCTTGCCCTTGCGCCGGGTGTTCTCCGCGATGACGTGGTTCGCCACGTCCAGGATGCGCCGCGTGGATCTGTAATTCTGCTCCAGCCGGATGACGCGGGCATCGGGGAAGTCCGCCTCGAAGTCGAGGATGTTGCTGATGTCAGCCCCGCGCCAGCCGTAGATGGACTGGTCGTCGTCGCCCACCACCATGAGGTTGCCGTGCTCACGGGCCAGCAGGTCCAGGAACCGGTACTGGGCGTGGTTGGTGTCCTGGTACTCGTCCACCAGCACGAACTGGAACCGCCGCCGGTAATGCTCCAGCACGCGCTCATGGTCCCGCAGCAGCTCCACGGGCTTCACCAGCAGGTCGTCGAAGTCGAACGCGTTCTGCTCCCTCAAGGATGCCTGGTAGGCCGGGTACACCTGCGCCACCACCCGCGTGAACGGGTCCACCGCCAGTTCGGCGTATTCATCGGGGTCCACCAGGGCGTTCTTCGCACTGGACATGGCGGACTGCACCGCCTTGGGATGCCAGCGCTTGGGCGAGATGTTCAGGCGTTCGAGCGTGCGCTTCACCTCGCGCTGCGACTGGTCCGCGTCCACGATGGTGAAATTGGGCGACCAACCCAGAAGCGTGGCATGGCGCCGAAGCAGGCGCGCACCCACCGAGTGGAAGGTGCCGATCCACATCCCGGCCGGGTCGTTCCCCACCAGGTGCCGCACCCGCTGGCGCATCTCCCCCGCCGCCTTGTTCGTAAACGTCACGGCCAGGATGGCGGCAGGATCCACGCCGTGCTCGTGGATGAGAGCCGCGACCCGGGTCGTCAGCACCCGGGTCTTGCCCGAACCGGCGCCGGCCAGCACAAGCAAGGGCCCCTCGAAGTGCTCCACCGCCTCCCGTTGCTCCGGGTTCAACCCCGCGTTCAGCTCGTGCGTCATCGTCCCGGTGTCGTCGATGCTGCCGCCTCCACGGCTGGAATGTCGATGTCGAATACCGTACCGCGCGGTGTGTCGGGGCGATAGCCAATCCGGCCACGATGGACGTTTTCCACGATCCGCCGCGTCAGCGAAAGACCGACACCCCAACCGCCCTCCTTCGTCGTCGCACCGGCCTCGAAGAGCTGATCCCGTACCGCCGGATCGATGCCCGGCCCGTTGTCCGCCACCACGAACCGGACCCCCTGTTCGCCCCGCATCGCCAGCACCCGGATCCGTCCGCCCCGGCCCGCCAGCGCGTCCAGCGCGTTCTTCACCAGGTTCTCCAGCGCCCAGACCAGAAGCACGCGGTTCGCCAGCACCTGTGGCAGCCCGGGCCTCGCCCGCACCACCAGCTCCACACCCGGCGTGAACCGGGGTAACCGCGGCCGCAGGTACCGCTCCAGCTCCCGCAATACCCCTTCCACCGACACCGGCACCAGCTCGGGCGGCTTGCCGATCAGCTCGAACCGGCGCGACACCCGTTCCAGACGTTCCAGATCGGCCCCGACTTCGTGGGCGATGCGCGCGTCCGGCGCCAGCTCCGCACGCCGCTCCGGCGGCAGCTGGAGCATCTCCACCCAGCCGCGCAGCGAGGTCAGCGGCGTGCCCATCTGGTGGGCCAGCTCCCGCGCCATCGTGGACCAGACCCGTTCCCGCTCCGCACCTACCGTCCCCCGCACGATGACGTAGCCGATGAAGAGCAGCAGACCCGCCCCGGCCAGTTGCAACCACGCCACCCAGCGCAGCCGGCCCTCCATGGGCGGAGGGCCGAAATGGATCGTGCCCAGGTCTTCGTTGACGACCGGCGGGTTGCGGAGATCCAGGCGCGCCGCGTAGTCCAGCAGCCGCTGCCGATCGTCAGGGTTGGCAGGGTCGGCGTCGAACGGCAGGTTCGCAGACGCGTACGGCTCGCCCGCCGCGTTCACCACCACCACCGGGATGCCCAGCTCCCGGAACGTGCGCTGCAGCTCCAGCAGCGCCTCCAGCGGCGCATCCGGCTCCAGCGCCAGCAGGCCATCGTTCACGATGGCGTACATCTGCTTGTGGATCTCCGCTTCGCGCCGGATGTCCCGGACCAGCCGCTCCGTGTAGACCAGGTAGGAACCCAGCACGGCTACGGCCAGAAGGGCCAGCACGGTCGGCCAGTGACGCACGTTCATGGCGTGTAAGGTAGCAGGTGCATCACGGAAGGTCAGGCCGCACGTCCCCGCCGGGCCCGGGCGACCGGCCTGACGCCCGGCGGCCCCACTCCGCGCACCGGCTCAGGGCCGGATGACTTCCTGGCCCATGTACGGCACGAGGGCATCCGGCACGCGCACGCTGCCATCGCTCTGCTGGTAGGTCTCCAGCACCGCGATGACCGTGCGGGCCAGGGCCAGGCCCGAGCCGTTCAAGGTGTGCACGAACTCCGGTTTGGCGCCCGCCTCCGGACGATACCGGATATTCGCCCGGCGCGCCTGGTAATCGGTGTAACGCGAACAGCTGGACACCTCCAGCCAGCGGTCGACGCCGGGAGACCACACCTCCAGGTCGTACGTCCGGGCGTTGGAGAAGCCCAGGTCGCCGCCGGCCAGCAGCAGGACCCGGTACGGGAGGCCGAGGCGCCGGAGCACCTCCTCCGCGTGGCCGGTCAACTCGGCCAGGGCGGTCTCGCTGTCCTCGGGCCGCTCGAACCGGACCAGCTCCACCTTGTCGAACTGGTGCAGGCGGATCAGGCCACGCGTGTCCTTCCCGTGCGCCCCCGCTTCACGACGGAAGCACGGCGTATAGGCCACGTAACGGATCGGCAGCGCGTCGGGTGCCAGCAGCTCGCCGGCGTGCAGGTTGGTCACCGGCAGCTCGGCCGTCGGCGCCAGGAACAGGCCGTCCTGCTCGACCTCGTACATGTCGTCCGCGAACTTCGGCAGATGGCCCGTGCCGCGCGCCGCCTCGTGGTTCACCACGAACGGGGGCCAGACCTCCGTGTAGCCGTGCTCCCGGGCATGCAGGTCCATCATGAAGCTGATGAGCGAGCGTTCGAGGCGAGCGCCGAGGCCCACGTAGAGGGGGAAGCCGCTGCCCGCCACCTTGGCACCGCGAGGCAGGTCCAGGATACCGAGTCGTTCGCCCAGGTCCCAGTGCGCCGCCGGCTCGAAATCCGGTTCACGGATATTGCCCCATTCCCGCACGACGATGGCGTCTTCCTCGCCGCCCGGCGGGACTTCAGGATCGGGCAGGTTGGGAATCTCCAGCAGCAGCGTCTCCACCTCCCCCTCCACCACCGCCAGACGCTCCTCTGCCCCACCGATCTCGTCCCCCAACTCCCGCATCTCGAGGATCAGGGCCGCCGCTTCCTCGTCCCGGCCTTCCTTCTTCAACGCCCCGACGCGCGGCGAGACGTCGTTGCGGCGGGCCCGCATGTCGTCCACGCGCGCGATGAGCGAGCGCCGGTCTTCATCAAGCCGAACCACCCGATCGACGAGCGCAGCCAACCCTTCGTCGCCTCGCACGCGCAGGCGCTCGCGTACCGTGTCCGGCGCCTCGCGGATCAGCTTCAAGTCCAGCATGGAGTCAGGGCCTCAGGGAGAGATGAGTGCGCGGTCGTTGCAGTACGGGTCCCCCATGGCCACCAGCCGGACCGTGCCCGCCTGCTGGTCCACCGAGATGAGCTCGAACTTGGCGTAGTACACGCACGTGCTGACCTGGCGCGTCCGCACGACGTAGAGCCCCCCTTCCACCGCGGGCAGACGCGTGCTGTCCGAGTACAGCTTCGAGTCCGACGGTGCACGGGCCAGGGTCTCAAACGTCTCGCCGGCCGTCGTGATGCGGGTCAACGCCGGCTTCGCGGTGACACCCTCGAACGTCCCCGCGGGCGCCAGCTCGAGCCCGTTCGCGCCGTCCACGATGGCGATATCCCACTGGTTCGTGTAGCCCGGCGCCTCCACGACGACGCCGCCCCTTCCGCTCGACGTGAAGTCGTACGCGGAGGGCTTGCCGATGTACTCGGGCCGAGAGAGGGAATAGAGGGTCGCGGAATCCGGAACCGCGAACCAGGTGTTCGGGCCAAGGGAGTTGCCGCAGCCCGCCACGAGCGCCACGGCGAGCAACGCCGCCACGCCGAGGACGACTGCCGCCTCATTACGCCTCAAGTCACTGCCTCTCATGATGATTCGCCGTTTCGTCGGAGCGCGGAAGATGGCGACGCGCCGACCCCCATGTCAACTCGCTTCACGTACGCGCCACGCTTGACGTACGCCGATGAACTGCCATACGTTCCGCCCCAGACCGGCCGGGGTCGCAATCGGATTCCGCTCGCCGGCTCGCCACCGCTCCGAGGATCCATGCCACAGACCGACCGAACCCGGCGTACCGTGCTCGTGGCCGACGACGAGCCCTACATCGGTCGGATCATCCAGCTCAAACTCGAAGACGGGCCGTACCAGGTGCTTCTGGCCCACGACGGCGAGGAAGCACTCGAGCTGCTGCGTTCGGATCAGCCCTTCGACCTGGTCCTGCTGGACATCATGATGCCCCGCCTGAGCGGGTTGGACGTCCTCCGCGAGCTGCGCCGCCTGCCGCACCGCGGGGAGACGCCCGTGATCATGCTCACGGCGAAGGGGCAGGAAGCGGACCGCGAGAACGCCAGCCGTTACGGCGCCACCGATTTCCTGACAAAACCATTCAGCCCCAAGAAGCTCCTTGCACGCATCGACCAGCTCTTCCAGGAGTGAGCGGTACTGGGCGGTGGTGCTGGCCGGCGGCGTAGGCTCACGCTTCTGGCCCGTTTCCACGCCTGCCCGCCCGAAACAGCTTCTGCCTCTTGCCAGCGAGCGGCCGCTCATCGCCGACACCGTCGCGCGCACAACGCCTCTCATCCCGCTGGACCGCCTTCGGGTTCTCACTGGGGCCGGCCTGGTCCAGCCGATCTGCGACGCCGTGCCCGGCCTCGACCGCGCGCATATGCTCGTCGAGCCGGTGGCCCGCAGCACCGCCCCGGTGCTGGCCTGGGCGGCACACGAGCTCATCCGGCGGGACCCGGACGCCGTCATGGCGTCTCTGCATGCGGACCACGTCATCGTGCCGCCGGACGCATTCCGCGCCCAACTGGACCGGCTGATGGCGTTTGCCGCTGCAAACGACGTGCTGCTGACCATCGGCGTGCGGCCGGACCGACCGGAAACGGGTTACGGCTACATCCACGTTGGCGAGTTGTTGCCCGGCCAGCAGGAGGTGCACGCGGTCCGTTCCTTCGTCGAGAAGCCCGACCAGGCTACGGCGGAACGATACCTTGCGGCGGGCGACCACCTCTGGAACACCGGCATCTTCGTCTGGCGCGCCGCCTTCTTCCTGGACCAGGTGCGACGCCACACGCCGGAGCTGGCGGAGCTGTTGCCGCTACTGGACGCTGGCGACGTGGACGGGTACTTCCAGCGGGCGCCGACCCTCAGTGTGGACGTCGGCGTCCTGGAACGAAGCGGAGCCGTGGCCGTAGCCCCCGCCGCGTTCCGGTGGGACGACGTGGGCACGTGGGATGCCCTCGGCCGCAGCCTGGCCTCCGACGCGGCCGGCAACGTGAGCGTCGGCCCGGCCCATGCCGTGGACGCATCGGGCTGCATCACCTGGGCAGACGGAGACGGGCCTATCGTCCTGTTCGGCACGCAGGACCTGGTGGTCGTGCGCACCGGCCAGGTCACGCTGGTCGCCCCCCGGGCGCGGGCAGCGGACCTGAAACGGCTGCTGAGTGAACTGCCTGCGTCGTTGAGGACGCTCGGCGAGACGGAGTGAGCCATGGACGCGACCCTCATCCTCTTCGACGACGCAATCGCGCGCGACTGGTTTCCTTTCTGCCTGACCCGGCCGGCGGGCGAGCTCCGATTCGGGACCATGACGCTGCGCCAGCGGGCCGAGCGCCGCTTCGGCCTGCGCTGCGCCGGCCACATCGCCGCGCCACACCTGCGGGCGTTCGACGAGCCCTGGGCACCGCCCGTGCTCAACGGGCCTCCGTCTCCCGACCGTCCCACCCTATTCCTGTCATCCCGGGCCGTTCCGGACGGCGACGGCCTCGCCCTGGGCCCGGAGCCGCATCTGCTCGCCATGGAAGGCGCCGTGTGCGGCTGGTACGCGCCCGCGGGAACGCCGCTGCCGGATGAGGCGTTCCTGCTGGACCCCGCCGCGAGCACGCCCCTCCTTCCTGTGCGGGAGATACCCGGCTCCCTGCTCACTCATCCCTGGCAGCTGGTCACGGAGAACGTGGAACGCATCGTGTCCGACGTGAGCTGGCTGCACCCGGACGCCGACCGGCCCAAACTGCCCCATGGCGTCCACGTCCTGGGCGACGGCCTCATCGTGGTGGGCGCCAACGTCGCGCTGGAGCCGGGCACCGTGCTGGACACGTCGGGTGGACCGATCTGGCTGGACGACCATGCCGTGGTACGCGCGTTCTCCCGCCTGGCCGGCCCGCTGTACGTCGGTCCCGGCAGCACCCTGCTGGGTGGGTCCTATGAAGCCAGCTCCATCGGGCCGGTCTGCCGGGTACGCGGGGAGGTGGGCGAGTCCACGTTCCTGGGCTACGCCAACAAGGCGCACGACGGGTTCCTGGGCCACGCCCTCGTCGGCATGTGGGTGAACCTGGGCGCCTTCACGACGAACAGCGACCTCAAGAACAACTACGGCAGGGTGCGCATGTGGACGCCCAACGGCGCCGTGGACACGGGCGCGGTGAAGCTGGGCGCGCTCGTGGGCGACCACGTCAAGACGGCCATCGGCACCCTGCTCAACACCGGCACGGTCGTGGGCCCGGGGGCGAACATCTTCGGTGGGTCCCCGCCGAAGTACGTCTCTCCGTTCGCATGGGGCGGAAGCGACCCGGCCAGCAGCCACGACATCGATCGGTTCCTCGACACCGCCGCGCTGGCCATGCGGCGGCGCGACGTGGCGCTCACGGACGGAGGCCGGGCCCAGCTGCGGGCGGCGCGGGATGAAGCGGTACGGCGCGGTTGGATGGGGACGTCGTGAGGGTCACGGTCCTGGGCAGCGGCAGCGCCGGCAACGCAACACTGGTGGAAACGCAGGACGCCCGTGTTCTGGTGGACGCGGGCTTCAGCGGCAAAGATCTGGCTCGGCGGCTGGCTGCCGTGGGCGTCGATGCGGCGACGCTGGACGGAGTCGTCATCACGCACGACCACGGAGACCATACGCGAGGCATGGGGGTGTTCGCCCGCCGCTTCGGCGTGCCCCTCTACCTCACCCGCCGCACCCGGGACGCCTGTGGCAAGTTGCTTCGGGGCAAGGAAGACGTGCGTCTGTACGCCTCTTCGCAGCCGTTCCATATCGGCAGCCTGCGCATCGACCCGTTCCTCACCGTGCACGACGCCGCGGATCCCGTCGCCGTGACACTCACCGAAGAGGGCTCGGGCAGCAAGCTGGGCATCGCCACCGACCTGGGCCGGCCGACGGCCGCCGTGCGCAACGCCCTGGCCGGCTCGCACCTGCTGGTCCTGGAAGCCAATCACGACGAGGCGATGCTCTGGAACGGGCCCTACCCCTGGTCCGTGAAGCAACGGATCGCCTCCAGCCACGGGCACCTGTCCAACCGGGCGTCGGCCGCGCTGGCCGGCGAGCTGTGGCACCGCGAGCTGGGCGGCGTCGTGCTGGCCCACCTCAGCGAGCACTGCAACGATGCGGGCCTGGCACGCGATGTCGTCGCCGCCACGCTGGACGCCCTCCACTTCCGGGGCCTGCTCAGAGTGGCGCCCCAGCCGCGACCCCTGGAGCCCATCGACGTGGAGGCGATCCGGCAGACCGGATCGCCTCCCCAGACGGAGCTGTTCGGCTGACGCCCTGCCGGCCGCCGCTACATCCCGAACAAACGCATCACATCGTTGGCCAGCGCCCACACCATGATGGCCACCACGATCACCAGGCCCACCTGGCTGAGCCGCATGCGCTGCTCGAAAGACAGCGAGCGGCCGCGCACGCCTTCCAGCACGAGGAACAGTAGCTGACCGCCGTCCAGGATAGGGATAGGCAGCAGGTTCAGGACGGCCAGGTTCACCGAGAACAACGCCAGGAAGTTGAGGAACGCTTCCAGGCCCAGCTCGATCATCTGGTGACTGATCTGGGCGATCATGATGGGCCCACCGACGTCGCGCGGCGAGGCCTTGCCCGTGAACAGGCCGGCAATCCACTGGCCGATCAGGCGGGTGAAGTACCACGTCCGGCTGACCCCGTAGCCCAGCGCTTCGACTGGCCCTTTCCGCGCGCGAGGCAGGTTGTCCCTCGCAACGGGGGACAACCCCACCCCGATGCGCCCCATGTAGAGCCCGGGCGCCGCGGGCACGGCCACCGAATCGGGCACCACCGTCAGCGCCACCTGCTCCCCACCCCGCTGCACCACCAGCGGCACGGGACGGCCCGGCTGGTGCTCCATCACGTTCACGAAGTCGAGCCAGGAATGGACGGGGGCCCCGCCCGCTTCCAGCACGCGGTCGCCGGTCTTGACGCCGGCCTTTTCCGCAGGCCCACCTTCTACCACCTGTCCGATCAGGGGCGTCGTGTGCAGTTCCGGCGCGAGCGACGCCACGAGCACGGCCCGCACGGAGTCCTTTTCCGGCACCTGGAATGTGATGGGCTTCGAATGCTCGAACCGAACCGTGAGCTCCGAGCCGCCCCGCGCCGTCATGATGTACTGCTGCACCTGGCGCCAGTTTTCGACGGCATGATCGCCCACGGCAACGATCCGGCTGCCCGCCGGCACGTCCAGGAACGGGCGGCCCTGGACCGGCAGGCTTCCCTCCTCCACGCCGCCCAGGATCGGCGTCACGGGCAGGTCCACGCCCCAGATCATCGCGATGCCGGCGAACACGACCACCGCGAACACCATGTTCATGATCACGCCGGCAGAGATCACCAGCATGCGCGCCGGCAGCGACTTCGAATCGAAATCCCGCGGGCCCGGCTTGTGCGCGTCCTCCTCGGCCCTCCGCTCCTTCGAGCTGTCGGGCCCGCCCTCGATGGCTTCCAGCTCCTCCATCCCGGCCATCTTGACGTAGCCGCCCAACGGCAGCCAGGAGATGACGTACTCCGTCTCGCCGCGTGTGAAGCCCCACGCCTTCGGGCCCAGTCCGATGGAGAAACGCTGCACCTCGATGCCCACGAGCTTGGCCGTCACAAAATGGCCAAGCTCATGCACGAAGATGAGCACGCCGAGCACTACCACGAGCGCGAGGATCGTGATCACGAGACTCTTTCAATCAAGGTTCGGGCCGCATCACGCGCCAGCGCGTCCGCGCGCTGCACCGCAGCCAGAGAATCCGCCGGTCGTACCTCCACCCTGTCCAGCGCATACCGGATCGCGTCGGCGATACCCGGGAACGACAGCCTGCGTTCCAGGAACGCGCCCACGGCTTCCTCGTTCGCCGCATTGAACGTCGCAGGCGCCGTGCCGCCCGCGCGCCCGGCCGCCACGCCCAGGGCGAAGGTCGGGTAGCGGCGCGTGTCCAGGGCTTCGAACGTCAGAGGGCTTGCCGTGACCGGGTCGAAGCGGCGGCCGTCGTCCGCGAGGCGTTCGGGATGCGTCAGCGCGTACAGCACCGGCAGCTCCATCGTGGGGAAGCCCACCTGTGCCAACACCGACCCGTCCACGAACTCTACCATGGAATGGATGATCGACTGCGGATGCAGCGCCACGTCCACCTGGTCGTAGCCCACCCCGAACAGAAAGTGGGCTTCGATGACCTCCAGGGCCTTGTTGGCCATGGTCGCCGAATCCACCGTGATCTTCGCGCCCATGCTCCAGGTGGGATGGCGCAGCGCGTGTTCCGGCTGGACGTTGGGCAGATCGGCAAGGTCCCAGTCGCGGAACGCCCCGCCTGACGCAGTCAAGATCAAGCGGCGCACCGGCGCGTCCCCCTTGCCCTGGAGGCACTGGAGAATGGCGCTGTGCTCGCTGTCCACCGGCACCAGCTCGCCGCCGCCGCGAGCTGCGGCATCCAGCACCAATGGACCACCCGCCACCAGCGATTCCTTGTTCGCCAGGGCCAGCCGTTTCCCCGATTCCAGGGCCCGCAGCGTGGCCTCGAGGCCCGCGGCGCCCACGACCGCGTTGATGACGGTGTGTGTTTCGGGATGCGCGGCCACGGCCAGCAGCGCATCGCGGCCTCGTTCCCAGTGGGACGGAGCCTCCACGTGCTCGTCCACCAGCACCACCACGTCCGGCCGCAAGCGCTTCTCCAGATCGGCCAGACGGCCCACGTTGCGGTGGCCCGTCAACGCCACCACGCGGAACCGGTCCGCGTGCCGCTCCAGCACGGCAGCCGCGCTCGCGCCGATGGAGCCCGTGGCCCCCAGGACGGCGACGCCTCTCACGACGTGATCCCCACCACCCGGAAGACCAGCCTGAGGTACCAGTAGGCCACGGGGAAAGCCAGCAGGAGGGCGTCCAGGCGGTCCAGCACACCGCCGTGCCCCGGAAGCAGCGACCCCGAATCCTTCATGCCCGCCTCACGCTTGAGGATCGATTCGGCAAGGTCGCCAAACTGAGCCGCCACGGCGATGACGCCGCCACCCAGCGCGCCCAGCCACGGGGACAGCGGAATTTCCAGCCACCAGCCGAATACGAAACGAGCATAAAGCCAGCCGGCGATCACACCGGCCGCGAACCCGGCTTCGGCGCCCAACCACGTCTTCTTCGGACTCACCCGCGGCAAGAGCTTGCGACGCCCCAGGTGCGTGCCCGCGAAATAGGCCGCCGTGTCGTTCAGCCATGTGACAGCCAGCGGGTATGCCACCAGGGCCGCTCCAGTCCAGGAGCCCCAACCACTCCCCACGTCGAACGCCGGCATGTGGCGCAGGAACAGCGCGAAGGCCAGGGCGCCGCCCGGCAGCAGCGCGCCGGTCAACGTCACCGCCGTAGCCGCCATCGGCCCTTCATCCGCGCCCCGTTCCAGAACGGCCAGCACACCCAGCGCCAGCGTGAACGCCACCGTGAGCTGCCAGAGCGTGGCGCCCACCTCCGGCCCGCGCCACGCCGTGCTCACCAGGATGATGCCGGCGGCGAACACCACTCCGGGTAACACGAACGGGCGTTGTCCGCGCGCCGCGGCGAGGCGGTAGTACTCCCACGCCGCCATGCCCGCCGCCACCGCCAGCAGCCCACCCAGGTACCAACTCCCCAGATAGATGAGAAGGACGGCGGCGGGAATCCCCACCGCCGCCACCAGAACACGCCGACCGAGCTCGCCGACCGCCATTCGCGTCAGCTGGCCGAGACGCGTCCGAAGCGGCGCTCCCGCTTCTGGTACGCCTCGATGGCTTCGAACAACCGCTCGCGATCGAAGTCCGGCCACAGTACGGGCGAGAAATACAGCTCCGTATAGGCCAGCTGCCACAACAAGAAATTCGAGATACGCATTTCACCGGAAGTCCGGATCAGGAGGTCGGGATCGGGGAGGCCGACCGTATACAGGTTCCCCGCGAAACGCTCCTGATCGATATCCTCGGGACGTAGCTCACCCGCCAGGACCCGCGCCGCCAGAAGCCGCGCGGCCCGGACCAGTTCCGCCCGTCCGCCGTAGCTGATCATCAGGTTGAGGTGCAGTGCCGTACCGCCACGCGTGTACTCCTGGATCCGCTGGATCGCGGCGGCCGGACCCGACGGAACCCGGTCCAGATCCCCATGAACCACCACCTCCACGCCCTGCTGCTTCAACTCTTCCTTCTCTTTTTCCACGAAACGCTGCAGCAACAGCATGAGCGCGTTGATCTCGCGATCGGGTCGGTTCCAGTTCTCCTCCGAGAACGCGAACAGCGTCAGGCACCGGACGCCCGCTTCGATCGCCCCTTCAATGGTCTCGCGGACCGCTTTCATACCCGCATTGTGGCCGCGGTAGCGCGGCAAGCCTCGTGCACGCGCCCAACGCCCGTTCCCGTCCATGATGACGGCCACGTGCACCGGGATGCGTCCATCCACTTTGATCGCCTGCAAACGCTGCGATGCCATGTCTTGTCTCTCTCAGGCACCCCCGCATCGGGTCTGGCCGACTTCTACTCCCGTCCGGACCCCCGGCCCCCGCCGCGTTCTTCGTCCGCCCCTGGACGCGTGAGCCACTGGCTCACACCTCCATCACTTCCTCCTCCTTCGCCGCCAACAACTCGTCGAGGCGTTTGATATAGTCGTCGGTGAACCCCTGCACCTCGTCCATCTGATGGCGGGCCTCGTCGTCACTGATCTCGTGGTCCGTCTGCTGCTGCTTGATGGTCTTGTTCGCCTCCTGCCGGGCGTGCCGGACACTGACCCGGCCTTCTTCGGCGATCTTGTGCAGCATCCGCACCAGCTCCTTGCGACGCTCTTCGTTCAGCTGCGGGATGGGGATGCGGATCAGGTTCCCATCGTTGGATGGATTCAACCCGAGATCGGACGCCTGTATCGCCTTCTCCACGGCCTGAAGCAAGCCCTTGTCCCACGGCTGCACCACCAGCAGGCGGGGTTCCGGCGTGCTGACGGTCGCGACCTGGTTCAAAGGCATCTTGGAGCCGTAGGCGTCCACCTTGATCGTGTCCAACAGCGCCGGGCTCGCTTTCCCCGTTCGTACGGAAGCGAATTCCCTGCGCATCGCTTCCACCGCATCGTCCATGAGCTTCCGCGCCGCAGCGATGGTCGGCATGCCTCTTCCTCCGTTGGAAATTGCGGAACCGGTTCCCAAGTATAGGCTTGCGATCTCTACGAAACCAGCGTGCCTACGCGCTCGCCACGGATCGCCCGCACCACGGAATCGTGGTCCTGGATGTTCAGCACGATGATGGGAACATCGTTGTCCTTGCACAGCGACACGGCCGCGGCGTCCATCACGCGCAACTCGCGCGTCATGACATCCATGAAGGTAAGGTGCGGCAGGAATTCCGCATCGGGGTTCTTGACCGGATCCGCACTGAATACGCCCTGCACCTTCGTCGCTTTGATGAGCACATCGGCTTCCATCTCGATGGCCCGCAGCACCGCCGCCGTGTCCGTGGAAAAGTACGGGTTGCCGGTGCCACCCGCGAAGATCACCACCCGCCCCTTTTCCAGGTGCCGCAGCGCCCGACGCCGGATGTAGGGCTCCGCAAGCTGCTCCATGCGGATCGCCGTCATGACCCGCGTCGTGATGCCTTTCCGTTCCAGCAGGTCCTGCATCGCCAGGGCGTTGATGACCGTGGCGAGCATGCCCATGTAGTCCGCGTTCACGCGGTCCAGCCCTTCCTGGCTGGCTCGCGTGCCCCGCATGATGTTGCCGCCGCCGATGACCAGGCCCAGGGCCACGCCGAGCTCGTGGACCTTCGTGACCTGCGCGGCCAGACGGTCCACGGCCGCCATGGAAATGCCAAAGCCCTGTTCGCCCGCCAGAACCTCGCCGCTCAACTTGAGCAGCACGCGCCCGTACTTCACGGCTGGCGCCGTTTCCCCGCCCTGTGACCCAGTCATCCGATGATCCTACTCCCCGAGCTCGAAGCGGGCAAACCGGCGGATCTCCAGTTTCTCCCCCGTCTTCCCCGACATCTCCGTAAGAAGGTCGCCCACCGTCTTGTCCGGGTCCTTCACGAATGGCTGCTGCAGCAGTGTGGACTCCTGGTAGAACTTCTTCATCTTCCCGTCCACGATGCGGTCCCGGATGTTCTCCGGCTTGCCTTCGTTCTTCACCTGCTCCAGATAGATCGCCCGCTCCCGCTCCACGGTCTCCGCCGGGACCTGCTCCGGCGTCACCGCGATGGGCCGGGAGGCCGCGATGTGCATCGCCACGTCCTTCACCAGCTGCTGGAAGTCGTCCGTGCGGGCCACGAAGTCCGTCTCGCAGTTGATCTCCACCAGCACGCCGATGCGGCCGCCCATGTGGATGTAGCTGCCCACCACGCCTTCCGACGCCTCCTTGTCCGCACGCTTCGCGGCCTTCGCCGCGCCCTTCGCCCGCAGCACATCCACCGCCTTCTCGTAGTCGCCGTCTGTCTCCTCCAACGCCTTCTTGCAGTCCAGCATGCCGGCACCGGTCATGTCCCGGAGCTTCTTCACCTCCGCCGCACTGATCGCCATTTGTCGTCCTCTATTGCGTGTGTACTCTCAAACGTGTCTTCGCATGAAAAGGCGCTGCACCGCTGCAAGCTGCAGCGCTGCAGCGCCCGTTTCCCGCGCTGAGCGGCCCGCCCCGCAGCTCGGACCCTATTCCTCGCTGGCCTCGTCCTCCGACTCGTCGCCCGTGGAACGCGCCTGCGCGATGGCCTCCGGACGCGGGCGACGACGGCGGCGCGGCCGCTTGCGCGGACGCTCCGCACGTTCCGCCTCCTGCACGCCGCCTTCCGTGGAGTATGTCACCGCTTCCGCTTCCTCCGCCCGGCGCCGTACCTCCGGCGGCAGCTCCCGCCGCGCCTGCTCCACCGCGTCCGCGATCGCACCCGTGATCACCGAGACCGACCGGATCGCGTCATCGTTGCCGGGGACCGGGTAGTCGATGGCGTCCGGATCCGCGTTCGTGTCCGTGATCGCGATCACCGGAATGCCCAGTTTGTTGGCCTCGCGCACCGCGATCTGCTCTTTGCGGGCGTCCACCACAAACATCGCCCCCGGCACCCGTGCCATGTCCTTCACGCCGACCAGGTACTTGTCCAGCTTCTGGCGCTCCCGCTCAAGCAGCAACTGCTCCTTCTTCGTGTAGAATTCGAAAGAGCCCTCTTCGATCCCGCGCTCGAGGTCTTTGAGACGGCGGATCTGCTTCTTGATCGTCTGGAAGTTCGTGAGCATGCCGCCCAGCCAGCGCTCGGTGACATAGAACGCACCCGCCCGCTGCGCTTCCAGCTCCACGACAGGCCGGAGCTGCCGCTTCGTGCATACGAACAGCACCCGTTCGCCTTCCAGCGTGATCTCCCGCACCGCTTCCTTTGCGGCGTCCAGCAATCGCGCCGTCTTCTTCAGGTCGATGATATGGATGCCGTTGCGCTCCGCGAAGATGTAACGGCGCATCTTCGGGTTCCAGCGGCTGGCCTGGTGCCCGAAATGGACACCCGCTTCCAGAAGTTCCTTGATCTGCGTTTCCACCATGTTGTTCGTCGTTCCTCGATCGGGGTTGTTCGTCCACTGCCTTCATCCGCATCGTCGCCCCCACAAGGAGGGACCCCGACTCCGCGTCCAGCAGTGTGTTGATTCGCGGCGACCGCCGCCCGGTTTACCGGCCGGCCCGTCGCCGCGTGAGTATCCGGATCAACGCTTCGAGAACTGGAACCGCTTGCGGGCCTTCGGACGACCCGGCTTCTTGCGCTCCACTTCCCGCGCGTCCCGCGTCAGCATGCCCCGCTCCCGCAGAGGCGCCCGCAGGTCCTCGTCGTACTTGAGTAGCGCTCGTGCCAGACCCAGGCGAACGGCACCCGCCTGACCCGTCAGGCCACCCCCGCGCACGGTGATCTTCACGTCGAAACGACTCTCCGCTTCCACGGCCGCCAGCGCTTCCCGCACATGCTGTTGATGGGTGTGCCGCGGAAAATGTTGTTCCAGCGTCCGGCCGTTCACCGACCACGCGCCACTGCCCGGCCGCAGGTACACTCGAGCCACGCTCGTCTTCCGCCGACCCACGCCGTGGTACTGCTCCAGTGCCTTCGTCGCCATCAGATCTCCAGGGGCTCGGGCCGTTGCGCCTCATGCGGGTGCTCCGCCCCCGCGTACACCTTCAGCTTGTTCCGCATCAAACGGCCCAGGTTGTTCTTCGGCAGCATGCCCTTCACGGCCAGTTCGATCACCCGCTCCGGGTGCTCCTGGATCATCCGCTTGAAGGGGATGTGCTTGTCGCCGCCCATGTAGCCCGAGTGACGGAAGTAGGTCTTGTCTTCCGCCTTGTTTCCCGTCAGGCGCACCTTCTCGGCGTTCACCACCACCACGTAGTCGCCCGTGTCCAGATGCGGCGTGTACATGGGCTTGTGCTTGCCGCGCAACACTTTGGCGACCTCGCTGGCCAGTCGGCCCAGCACCTTGCCGTCCGCGTCAACGAGCCACCACCTGTGCTCGATGTCGGAGGCTTTGGGTGTATACGTCTTCATGCTCGAGTCGTTCGAGTCCTTTCAAAGCGGAACAGCTTTGAAGGATAGGCCGGTTTGGGGGAGGTGTCAAGCCAGGGCGACGGTCCCGTGCCCCTACCGCATGAATGTCTCGAGGAACCGCGCCCGCGACGCGTGCCGCAGCCGTAACAGCGCCTTTTCCTTGATCTGACGAACGCGCTCGCGCGTGATGCCGAGCAGGGAGCCGATTTCCTCCAGCGTCATGGGCTCCTGGCCATCCAGGCCGAAGTAGAGGCGCAGGATCTTGGCCTCCCGCTCTTTCAGCGTGGCGAGGGCTTCCTCGACGGTGTGGGTGAGCGCCTGCTCATAGGTTTCATCGTCCGGCGCGGGAGAGAACTGATCGGGCAGGTAGTCCAGCAGACGATTGTCCTCGCCCGGCGTCAGCGGTGCATCCAGAGAAAGGTGCGACTGGGACAGGGAAAGGGTGCGCTGGATTTCATCTTCCGAGAGGTCCAGCTCGTCGGCCAGCTCCTCGACGGTGGGCTCGCGGCCGAGCTCCTGGAGGAGCGCGGAAGACCGCTTGCCGATGCGGTGGAGGGCGCCGGCACGGTTGAGCGGTACCCGCACGATACGGCTCTGTTCGGCCAGGGCCTGGAGGATGGCCTGGCGAATCCACCACACGGCGTAGGAGATGAACTTGATGCCTTTCGTCTCGTCGAATTTCCGGGCCGCGCGCATGAGGCCCAGATTGCCCTCATTGATCAGGTCGGAGAGGGCGACGCCCTGGTTCTGGTACTTCTTGGCGACGGAGACGACGAAGCGCAGGTTGGCGTTGACGAGCGTGTTGAGCGCTTCCTCGTCGTCCTTCCGGATGCGGCGAGCCAACGCGACCTCGTCCTCGCGGGAAAGCAGCGGATAAGCGCTGATCTCCTTCAAGTACTGATCGAGGGAACTCTCCTCGTAGCTCATTCTGCGCGAGCGCGAGAAGGCCATAGGCGACACTCCGAAGCTGTGACGATCACGTGAACAACTCCGTCCGCGGCCAACGAAGACGGCCCAACCGTTCCAACCCAGGTGCCCGAGGGGTCCTAGTGTATCGCCCCGCCGATGCGGCTCCACCGGATGGCGGTGAGCCACGGCAGGGTGCTGGCGCCCTGGGGGTCGAACGAGAAATAGACGAACAGAGGCCTGCCTTCGATGGCACCGCTCCTGACCCAACCCCAGTATCGGGAATCTTCCGAGTCATCCCGGTTGTCGCCGAGCACGAAGTACTCCTGCGGCGGCACGACGATGGGGCCCCAGTTGTCGCGCGTGGGCCGGTAATAGAGCGAATCGTGCGGATCGACGAGGAATTTCCGTTGCCAGGCCATGCTCGGAGCGTAGACATCCGCCGGATCGTAGTGCACGGCGTACGGCTCGATCTGCCGTGCCCCGTTCACGTAGAGGGCCTTGTCCCGCATCTGGAGCGTGTCGCCCGGCACACCAACCACACGCTTGACGTAGTTCTTGTCCGGGTCCAGCGGCGGATTGAACACGATGACATCGCCGCGCCGGGGCGCCTCGAAGGCCGGCAACCGGATGGACGTGCCCGGTACTTGGGCACCGTACACGGCTTTGTTGACCAACAAGAAATCGCCGACGAGCAGCGTATTCTCCATGCTGCCGGTTGGAATGCGGAACGCTTCCACCACGAAGGTGCGAATGACAACGAACAGCGTGAAGGCGATGACCAACGACTTCGTCCAATCCCAAATCCACCGGCCAAAGGAGAGGGCCGGATGAGTGTGGGATTTCGGGCTGGATTCCGTTCCGTTCTGCCCGTCTTCCTCGGGTGGCCGTTGCTGTTCCGAATCAGTCACGATGAAAGGTGCGGCCAGTCCTTCAGGTGTTTCTGGTGTTCGACAACCGCACAACGAGGAGATGTTCCGTCCCCGGCGCGAGAGCCGGTTATTGTGAAGGCCGACGGGCGAGTCCGTCGGACCGTGTGCGTGGAGTGAAGGCCGCCGCCAAAGCGGCACAACAATTTATCGGCGATGCGGCGGCCGCGCTACCCCCGGCGCGGCCGCCGCTCGTGGGCCGCCGATTTCAGTCCAGGTCGTAGGTATCGATCTGGGCGCGCTGCAGCCGGCCGGAATAGTCGACGTAGACCACCTTCGTCTCGCTATAGAAATCGTAGACTTCCCAGCCGCCTTCCCGGTGGCCGTTGCCGGTCTGCTTCACCCCGCCGAACGGCAAGTGGGCCTCGGCGCCGATGGTCGGGGCGTTGACGTAGGTGATGCCGTTGTCCAGCTCCTGCATGGCGCGGAAGGACGTGCGCACGTCTTCCGTGTAGATGGCGCTGGACAGGCCGTACTCCACCTCGTTGTTGATCTGGATCGCCTCATCCAGGTCACGGAAGCGGATCACGCTCAGCACCGGTCCGAAGATCTCTTCCAGGGCCAGGCGCGACCCCGGGCGCACGCCCGTCAGGATGGTGGGCTGGAAGAAGTGGCCCCTGTCCAGCGCGCCGCCGGTGGCCGGGGCGCCACCGCACAGCACCTCGTCGCCTTCGTCCCTGGCGATGGCCACGTACTCGGCCGTCTTCTTCACGGCCGCCTCGTTGATCATCGGCCCGACGTCCGTGTCGTCTTCCAGGCCGTCGCCCAGGCGGAGGGCCTCCGTCCGCTTGACGAGCATCTCGACGAACTGGTCGTGGATGGCCTCGTGCAGGAGTAGCCGGCTGGTGGCCGTGCACCGCTGGCCCGTCGTGCCGAACGCACCCCACAGCACACCGTCCAGGGCGAGTTCCATGTTGGCGTCCGGCATGACGATCTGGGCGTTCTTGCCCCCCATCTCCAGCGACAGCCGCTTGTGCATGCGCCCGCACGTCTCGCCCAGCTTGGAGCCCACCGACGTCGAGCCGGTGAACGAGACCAGTGGCACCTCGGGGTGCGCCACCAGCGTGTTGCCCACCGAGCTGCCACTGCCGTGCACCAGTTGGACGACCTCCGGCGGCAGCCCGGCCTCCAGCAGGATCTCGACAAGGAGCGTGCCCGTGTGCGGCACGTCGTGAGCCGGCTTGAAGATCACCGAGTTCCCGCACGCCAGCGCCGGAAAGATCTTCCACGTAGGAATTGCCATGGGGAAGTTGAAAGGCGTGATGATGCCGGCCACGCCGATGGGCCGCCGGAAGCTCATGGCCCACTTGTCCCGCAGCTCGCTGGGCACCGTGTGACCGAACAACCGCCGCCCCTCCGCCGCCGCGTAGTACGCCGTATCGATGCCTTCCTGGACATCTCCGCGCGTCTCCGCCAGCACCTTGCCCATCTCCCGCGTCATGGCCCGCGCGATCTCCTCCTTGCGCGCCACCAGCAGGTCCCCCACCCGTCGAAGCACATCGCCGCGCTGTGGCGCCGGCGTTGCACGCCACAGCCTGAAGCCGCGCTTCGCTGACTCCACCGCCATGTGCACGTCTTCCGCACCCGACTTCGGGAACAACCCGATCACATCATCCGTGCGCGCCGGGTTGCGGTTCTCGTGGTATTCGCCGGTTGTCGGCTCACGCCAGCCCCCGGCAATGTAGTTCTTGAACTTTTCCGCCATCGTTGCCTCCGAATGCAGCCGGGCGCTGTCCAGGGGCCCGCCGCGTAGATTTGTCAGGGAGTTTTCGCCACGCGGACAACCTGAGGGGCGGCCATGAGGCTCGCAAGGCGGGGCCGGAACACGCACAACGCGGGCGCCCAAACCGACCACCAACCACTCCCAGCCTCATCCCGCCGCCTCCCGCTCCCCTTGCCGCCTTCCCCGCATCCTCCTCGCCGTATCCTCCTCGCCGTATTCTCCTTCACCAGTGCGCAATCGCGAAGAACCCCGCGACGGCAACGCTCATCAGCACGCTGTAGAACAGCCACATCTTGCGGAACGAAAGGCCCGGATGCATCCGCATGGCGAGGCGCGCCAGCACCGCGCCGCTGCCGAAGGATGCGGCCAGCCAGGCAAGGCCAAGGATGACGTAGAACTGGCCGGCGGTCATACGGGCAGGGCGGATGGGATGGAGCACGGGCCGGGGCGGTTCACCAGTCCTCCCTGACGAGGCCGTACTTCTCGATTTTCTTGTACAGATTCGAGCGGGGCATGTCGAGGGTGCGGGCCGTCTCGCTGACGTTCCAGTCGTGTTCCCGCAGGCGGGCGAGGATGAACGCCCGCTCGGCCCGGTCCTTGAATTCGCTGAAGGTCCCGGCATCCAGCAGGTCGGCGGACAGTCCGCCGCCGCCGGGCGTGCCCGCCACGAGGCGGTCGACATCGGTGGCCTGCACCTCGGGTCCGCGGGAAAGGATCAACAACCGCTCCACCGTGTTCTTGAGCTCGCGCACGTTGCCGGGCCAATCCATGCGGGAAAGGCGCTCGACGGCCGGCTGCGCGAATGGGCGAGGCGGCAGGCCCTGGGCCTCCACGGCGGTCTCCGTGAAGTGCCGCACCAGCATCGGAATGTCTTCCCTGCGGGCGCGCAGGGGCGGGACCTGGATGGGTACGACGTTGAGGCGGAAGAAGAGATCTTCCCGGAAGCGGCCACCCTCGATCTCCCGGGCCAGGTCTTTGTTGGTGGCCGCGATGACGCGTACGTTGACACTCACCGGCGTCTCCCCGCCGACGCGGGTGATCACGCCTTCCTGGAGGGCGCGCAGCACCTTCGCCTGCGCCGCCGGGCTCATGTCGCCCACCTCGTCCAGGAAAAGCGTGCCCTGGTCCGCCTGTTCGAATTTCCCCGTGCGATCTGCGTGCGCCCCGGTGAACGCACCCTTCATGTGGCCGAACAGCTCGCTCTCGATGAGCTCGGAAGGGATGGCGGCGCAGTTGACCTCCACGAAGGCCCCGCCGGATCGTGGGGATAGCCGGTGAAGCGCCCGGGCCACGAGCTCCTTGCCCGTCCCGTTCTCCCCGCTGATGAGCACCCGCGCTTCGGTGGGCCCCACCTTCTCGATGCGATCGACCACGGTTCGGATGGCGAAGCTGCGGCCCACGATCTGGTAGCGGCTCTCCACCTCGTCCCGCAGCCGGCCCAGCTCCGCCGCGAGGCCTCGCTGCTGCAGGGCGTTGCGCAGCGTGAGCAGGAGCCGATCCATGTCCAGCGGCTTTTCCAGGAAATCGTAGGCCCCCCGCCGCGTCGCTTCGACGGCCGTGTCGATGCTCCCGTGGCCGCTGATCATGACGATGAGCGCGTCGGGGTCGCTCTCGCGGATACGGCCCAGCACTTCGAGGCCGTCCATGCGCGCCATCTTGACGTCGAGGAACGTCAGATCCGGTTCGAACGACGGATACACACCCAGGGCCTCGCCCCCGCCCTCCGCCGTGCGCACATCGTGTCCTTCGTACTCCAGGACCTGGCGCAGCACTCGCCGGATGCTGTCCTCGTCGTCCACGATGAGGATACGCGCCATTCTATCCCCCTCCTCCCGCCGCCGTCGCCACGCCGTGCAGAAACACGAGGGAATCGCCGCTCACGAACACGGCGGTCGCGCCCCGGGGAAGCGGCAGCCCCACCGCGTTGGGCGCCAGCCCCGGCTCATCGCGCCGGCCGAGGTTGTCCAGGATCACCGGCACCAGCCGCTGCGGCACCGGGATGCGTGCGGCGGTGATCTCGCTCACCTCGAGCGCCACGCGGCCGGGCGCCAGGGGGATGAACTGGCCCGTGGCCGCCAGCTCAGCCGTGTCCGGCAGAAAGGAGAGGACGTCCTGCAGCTCGCGGAGTCTTCTGAATCGTTCGGTGGGGACCGCCGCCTGGAGGCGGATGCGACCGGCGGCGAGCTGCACATCGGGCCGCACGACGTAGTCCGGAAGGAACGACGTCCAACGGTACTTCAACAGGCTCTGCAACTCCGGCTGCGTGAGGGCCACGCGATCCGGGCCGTGACCCTTCAGGGCCGCGTCCAGCCGGGCCGCGGCGGAGTCCGCCAGCTCGGACGACACGGTGACGTGTGAGGGTCCGCGCAGCCCGCGCCAGACGGTCCGCAGCTCGTCGCGGTAGAACCAGGCGACGGCCACCACGATGACCAACAGGATCAGTCCCAGGACCTTGCTGAAGCACCCGCCCAGGAACCGAAACATGGGTCAGCCCGCGGCCTCTTTCACCTTGTGGGGAGCCTTGAGCGAGGCGGACAGGAGCCGCTCGTAACGCGCACCCTTGGACGAGAGATGACTGACCATCAGGTCGACCGTCCTCACGGTGATCCTGGCTTCGTAGTCAAACCCGGACGCCAGGTCCTCGAATTCACGGAAATCGCCCGCGCGTGCATCGTTCGCGGCCCGCCCGAGCGTGACGTGGGGATGGAAGGCACGCACTTCCCGTTCGAAGCCAAGTGGCGCCAGCTCCCACTCAAGGTCATGCTTGAGGCAGCGCAATTCCGGCGTGGCATCGGCGCCGACCCACACGACGCGCGGCCGCCGCAGCGTCGGGAACGCGCCGCAACTGCTCAACGCCACCTCCAGCACCGGGGTCTTGGCCGCGATCCGGTTCACGGCCGCTTTCACTTCCTCCGCGCGTTCCGGACGCACCTCGCCCAGGAACTTCAACGTCAGATGCAGGCTGTCCACGTCCACCCACTTCATGGGAAGGTCGGCCGCGCGCAGCTTCTTGCCCGCGCGGTAGAGCCGTTGACGTTCTTTGGCCGGGAAGTTCAGTGCAATGAACAGTCTCATGGCAACTCGCGGCTGGTTTCATTCATGGGCCGGCGCGCGGGCGGTTGCCCGGCGTTCTCGGCCCCGAGTTCGAGGGCGACGTATCGGAAGCCCAAGGCCTTCATGGCCGGCGCCAGCTCTCGCAGGCGGGCCAGCTCGGACGCCGGCGCGGCCACCGCTACGATCTCCGACTCGTGTCCGGCAACGTCCACCTCCGCGCCGGTCAGCCCGGCGGAGTCCAGCAGCCGCCGCACCCGTTGCAGACGCGCGGCGGTGTCTTCGTTCCCCGTCATGACGCCTTCAACTGCACCAACGACTCGTTGAGCGCGCCCCGCCGATACCCCTCCACATCCAGAAGCACCCGGGGAAACCCGACGCGCATCAGAGCGCGCGCAAGCTCCCCCGCGTGCGCCGCCGCCCGATCCAGCTCCGCCGGCGACACCTCGATGCGCGCGGCGTCTCCGTGGTGCCGCACGCGGAATTCGCTCAACCCGAGCGCTCGAAGCTCGTCTTCGGCTGCTTCCACCTGACGCAGCCGCTCCGGCGTCACCGCCAGCCCGTAGGGCAGCCGGCTGGACAGGCACGGCGACGCCGGCTGGTCCCACGTGGGCAGGCCGCGAGCCCGGGAAAGAAGCCGGATCTCCTGCTTCGTGAGCCCGGCCTCCTGAAGGGGCGAGCGAACGCCCCGTTCCCGTGCCGCACGGGCGCCAGGCCGGTAGTCGGCGGAATCGTCCGCGTTGGCTCCGTCGGCCACCACCGCAAGCCCACGGTCTGCCGCTAGCGGAACCAGTCCCGACCAGAGCTCCGTCTTGCAGAAGTAGCAGCGATTGGCGGGGTTCGCCGCGTAATCCGGGTTGTTCAGCTCATCCGTGTCGATCTCGATGTGCGGGACACCGAAGGACCGGACGACCTCCAGGGCCATTTCATGCTGAACCGCCGGGTACGCCTCACTGCGGCCCGTCACGGCCAGGACCCGCTCAGGACCCAACACGTCGACGGCAGATACGGCGAGGAACGCAGAGTCCACTCCGCCCGAGTAGCCGATGCAGAGGGATCCGCACTCGCGCAGGATTGCCTCCAGACGCGCTTGTTTGACTCGAAGATCGTCGCCCAACCTGCCTCCACTCGCGCGCCCTGAACACGTCCACGACGTGCTACACCGCCAGGTTTCGCCTGGTCCACCCGTTCCACGCCCTGCCCCACCTGGGACCTCCTGCGGTCGCCGCAACCTACGCGGCATCGGCTGAAAATGCAAGCTGGATGCGGGGTTTCGGCTGTTCCCGGCAACAGGCTGGCGGGCCTGCCGGCACCATGAAGCCGACCCGGCCCGCACTGCGTTCCACGGCTTCGCCACGACCGCCGGATGGCTGGCCACGCACCGCGCCCGCCGCGTCTACGCCACCGCTCTCTTCCGGTCCAGGCCCCGGTACTGGATCGCCTCCGCGACGTGCTCCGCTCCAATCCGTTCGACCCCGTCCAGATCGGCGATGGTGCGGGCCAGCTTCAGCACCCGCGTGTACGCCCGCGCCGACAGCCCCAGCCGGGCGATGGCCGCCCGCAGCAGCGCCAGGGCCGGCTCGCCCACCGGGCATAGCTGCCTCACATCCCGGGACGCCATGTGGGCGTTCGCGAACAGACCCGGCCGGTCCCGGAATCGGTGCAGCTGCCGCGCCCGGGCCGCCAACACGCGGGTCCGGACGGCTTCGCTGGGCTCACCGGGTGTGCGTGCGGTGAGGGACCGGGCCGACACGCGGGGCACCTCGGCGTGCACGTCGATGCGGTCCAGCAGCGGTCCGGACACGCGGGACAGGTAGCGGTGCACGACGGCGTCACCGCAGGCGCACCGGTCCGTGCCATCGCCGTGGTGGCCGCAGGGACATGGATTCATGGCGGCCGCCAGCATCACCCGCGCCGGATAGGTCAACGAGACGCGTGCGCGGCGGATCTGCACCAACCCGTCCTCCAGCGGCTGCCGGAGCGCCTCCAGAGCAGGCCTGCGGAATTCCGGTAGCTCATCCAGGAACAACACCCCGTGGTGCGCCAGGGACACTTCACCCGGACGCGGCACGGAGCCACCACCCACCAGGCCCACATCCGACACGGTGTGATGCGGCGCCCGGAACGGGCGGGCGTGGACCAGTGCTTGGCCGGACGCCAGCAGTCCCGCGACAGAGTGAACGCGTGTGACCTCCAGCGCCTCGTCACGGTTCAACGGCGGCAGGATGGATGGCAGGCAACGAGCAAGCATGGACTTGCCCGCGCCGGGGGGACCGATGAACAAGAGGTTGTGCGCCCCCGCCGCCGCCACTTCCAGGGCGCGCTTCGCGCTCTGTTGTCCCCGCACATCGGACAGGTCCGGAAGGCCGGGTGCGCGCCACGGTTGTACGGTCGTTTCGCCTGGCGGCGTCGGGTCCAGGATGCGCGCGCCGGTGAGGTGCTTCACGACGTCATCCAGACAGGCGGCGCCGTGCACATCCAGACCTTCGACCATGGCGGCTTCGGCCGCGTTGGCGGAAGGCAGGATGAAGCCGCGCAGCCCTTCGTCGCGGCAGAGCAGGGCCATCGACAGGGCTCCCCGCACCGGCCGGAGCTCGCCGTCCAGGCCCAGCTCACCCGCCAGGCAAACATCGCCGGGCCCCTCCGGAACCACTCCGCTGCCGGCCAGCAGGCCCACGGCGATGGGCAGGTCGAACGCGCTGCCGTCCTTCCGGACGTCGGCCGGGGCCAGGTTGATGGTGATGCGCTTCGGCGGGACGGCGAAGCCGTTGTTCTGGAGCGCAGCGGTCACGCGTTCCCTTCCTTCGCGCACCGCACTTTCCGGCAGGCCCACGACATTCATGGACGGAAGGCCGGAGGCCAGGTCGACCTCGACGCGGACCAGGTAGGCATCGACGCCGAGCACGGCGGCGCTTAGGACATGTGCGAGCATGGCGCGACGGGTTGGAGGAGTCCGGAAACCGCGATCCAGGATCCGCGTCGTGCCGGGGCAAGCCGATAGGCGAATGGGTCCCCGAACGTAAAGCGCCCCCGGGAACGTTCCCGGGGGCGCTGAGTGCCCCGCTCAACCCAAAGCCGCGTTCCGGCGGCTCGGGTTTCGCCTACTCGTAGCGCAGGGCCACGATGGGATCCAGGCTCGCAGCCCGTCGCGCGGGCCACATGCCGAAGAACAGGCCGACGCCAGCGGAGAACACGAACGCCAGGGCAATCGCCATTGGCTCCACGAACGTGTTCCAGCCCGCGATGCGCTGGAGCGCCATGGCGCCTCCGATGCCGAAGAGGATGCCGAACCCGCCACCGGCCAGGCACAGCACCAGGGCCTCGGTCAGGAACTGGTACATGATCTCGCGCTTGCGCGCGCCCAGCGCCTTGCGCACGCCGATCTCCCGCGTCCTCTCCGTGACGGACACCAGCATGATGTTCATGATGCCGATGCCGCCCACCAGCAGGGAGATCATGGCGATGCCGGCCAGGAGGAAGGTGAACGTCTGCGTCGTCTCCTGGAACGTGCTCATGAGCGACGTCTGGTTTCGAACGCTGAAGTTGCTCTCGTCGCCAGGCTGGATCCGGTGCTCGCGCCGCAGGATGCGGTCAATCTCCGTGATGGCGGGGTCCATCGCCTTGGCGTCGTTGGCCTGGGCCAGGATGTCACGCACGATCTTGGTGCCGAACACCCGGAACTGGCCGGTGGCCAGCGGGATGTAGATCCCGTCGTCCGGGCTCATCCACCCCTGGTCCCCGCGGGTCTTGAGTGTCCCGATGACCTCGAACGGAACGCCGCGGACCATGAGCGTCTGCCCCACCAGGACGGCGGAGCTGGCCACGCCCATGCGCTCGCCCACGTTGGAGCCGATCACCGCCAGCCGGCGCCGCCCGCGCTCTTCGCCCGGCGTGAAGAGGCGGCCCAGATCCAGCGGCATGTTCTGGATCTCGAAGTAGTCGGGCCAGACGCCCACGATCTCCAGGTTGGCGTTGGCGTTGCCGTACACGACCTGCTGGCGGCGCTCCATCTCGGGCGAAACCGCCTTCAGCGTCACGGCGTCGCGCTGAAGCGCGAGGGCGTCATCCGTCGTCAACCGGGCGCCCCCCCGGTCCACCCCGCCAAAGAAATGCTGTCCCGGCCGGATGGTGAGTACGTTCGTGCCCAGGTTCTGCAGCCGTTGCTCAACGGACCGCTGGGCGCCGGCGCCCAGGGCGACCATGGTGATCACCGCGGCGATGCCGATGATGATCCCCAGCATGGTCAGGAACGACCGCAGCTTGTTGGCGCGGATGGAATCCAGCGCGACCCGCAGAATCTCGGTCAACAACATGGCTGACCTCCTTTACCGGCCACGCCCGCCGCCGCCCGGAATCGGGCTGCTCCGCTCGCGGATCCGATTCATCATCTGCTCCTGCTGCTGCCGGAGCCGGGCGACCGAGATCAGGATGACCTTCTCGCCTTCCTTCAGGCCGGTCATCACTTCCGACTTGTCCCAGTCATTGAGGCCGAGCTCCACGGGGCGCGGCTCGGGACCCTTCGCGGTCTGCACGAAGACCAACGCCCGGCGGACTTCCACGCCGTTCACGATCCTCGGCGCGCCTCCGTTGCCGCCGCGCCGCCCGGCGAACTCCTGCCGGCACGCCGCCATCGTGGCCCGGTCCTTCTCGCTCAGCCCGCTGGGGCCGCCCGCCTGCCGGATCTTGCCGAACAGCGCCCGGCAGTCGTCCTGGCTCGGCGCGCCGGCCGCCGCGTGCGACGTATCCGACGAAGCCGCCTGCGGGTCCGCGGCAGCCCCTGCCGGCCGTTCCTGGGCCGCCGGCGTCGCGGGATCCGCAGCTGGGCGCGCAGAAGCCGCGCGCATCCCCTGCTGCAGGGCGTTCGCCTCGAGCCCCAGGACGGACGCCGCCGCCTGCGCGTCGGCCATGCTGACCACGGCCGCATTGGGGATGAGCAGCACATCCGGACGGTTCGCCACCTTGATGGTGACCTCTGCGTTCATGTTGGGCCGGAGCAGGCCCTCACCGTTGTCCAGAAGCACCAAGACGGGGAACATCGTCACGTTCTGGTCCACCGTGGCCTGCGGTTCGATCTTCTCGACGCTGCCCACGAACGTCCGGCCCGGGTACGCCTCCACCGTCACCTCCGCCGTCAGGCCCGCCTTGACCTTGCCGATGTCCGTCTCGTCCACCAGCGTCCGCACGCGCATCGTCGACAGGTCGGCCATCTGCATCAGCGTCGTACCGCCCGACACGTTCTGGCTCGCCGACGCGATGATCTGACCGGCTTCCACGCTCTTCGTCAGGATGGTGCCGGTGATGGGCGCCGTGATCTTGACGTCGCCCATGCGCTCCTTGGCAAGCTGGAGGTTGGTCTGCGCCTTGATCAGGGCCGCCCTGGCGTTGGCGGCGTCCAGCACGGACGTCTCGTACTCCGACTCGGCGACGACGTTGGCGTCCCGCAGCTCCTTCGAGCGCTTCTGCTGCGCCTCCGACACCGACACGCGGGCCTGGGCGACTTCCAGGTCGGCCTGCGCCTGGGCGAGGGCGTTGCGCACGTCGCGCGGGTCGATCTCCGCCATGAGCGTGCCCTGCTGGACGTGGTCGCCGATGTCCACGTGCAGGGACAGGATCTCGCCCGAGGCCTTCGACTTCACCTCCACGACCTTCAAGGGCTCGAGGAGGCCCGAGGCTTCTACCTGGATGTTCAGATCGCCGCGCTCGACGGCCGCCGTCTCATCGGACGTGTCGGCCTCCGACGCGGCGCTCTGCCGGCAGCCGGCCGCGACCCCTCCCATCAGGACGAGCACGCCGAGTGTCAGGAACGCTCGCTTCACAGGGTTCCTCCCTTGGTTGTTCACAGTTCCCTCCCCACCAGCGCCTCGAGCTGTGCGAGCGCGATCTGGTAATCGTAACGGGCCCCGATCAGGTTGAATTCCGCCTGGACCCGGGCCGCCTGGGACGTGATGAGATCGAGGATGGTCGAGGCCCCCACCCTGTAGCGCTCCTGCTGGACCCGCAAGGCCTCTTCCGCCGCCTGGAGCGTCTGGCGCAGCAGCGTCACCTGCTGGCGCGCCACATCCAGGGACGACGTCAGCGCTTCCAGCTGGCTGCGCGCATAGCGCCGCGCGTCCGCCAGCTGGGCGTCCGCCACCGCCGCCTGGGCGTTCGCCTGCTCGATGGAGCTCTCCCGCTGCAAGCCGTTGAAGATCGGGTACGACAGGCCGAGGCTGACGCTCCAGCTGTTGACCGAGTTCGAGAACGACGGGTTGTCATTGGCGATCGTGTAGCCGCCCGAAGCGGAGATCGACGGGAACCACGCGGCCCGCGCGGCCGTCAGGCTCGCATCGCGCGCCCGTTTGGTCGCTACCGCCGCGTTCACCGCCGGTGAAGCCGCCATGACCAGAGACATCAGGGAGTCGCTGCTCAGTGCCAGGGGCCGTTGCTCGAGCGGCTGTTCCAGACGCGTTTCCACGGGCCCGTCCACCCCGACGAAGCGCCCCAGGGCGAACATCGCCGTACGCTTCGACGACTGGTTGCTCAGCAGCGACTGCTGCGCGTTCATGACCTGGACCCGCGCCTGGAGGACATCCGATATCGTCCCCGATCCCACCTGCTGGCGGCGCGTCGCCGCGTCCAGGTTCTCCTGTGCCAGCTTCACGTTGGCCTGCGCGACGGAGATCTGCTCCCCCGCCCGCATGACGGCGTAGAACGCCTGCTTCACGGACAGCGTGACGTTGAAGCGCTGCTCCAACAGCGACGCGTCGGCCGCCGTAGCGTCCGCCCGCGCGGCGCGCAGCCGTGCCAGGTTGCGTCCGCCGGCGAACAGGGTCACCGAGCTGTTCAGGCGCGCGTTGTAGCTGTCGCTGGACGGGCTCGTGACCGTCGTGTTTGTCTCGGGGTTGAAGCGCTGCGACGCCGACACCGACGCCCCGGTGGACATCGACAGGTTCGGCAGCATGGACGCCCATTGCTGCGAGACGCTCATGCGGGCCGTCTGCACCGATGTCTCCGCCTGGATCATCTGCGGGACGACGCGTAGCGCCTGGTCCACGGCTTCCTGCATCGTCAGAGTGTCCGACGGCACCGGCATGGGTATCCCCACCATGGCGGGCATCGACGTATCCGGCGTGACCTGCGCAGCGGACGGCACCGGCCACAACACGCCGGCTACCACCAGCAAAGCGGCTAGGGTCCGCCACCCTTTCATCCTCAACCCGTTCATGCTCGTCCTCTGGTCGTGATCGGCTGGTATGTCGTCATCTAGACGCGCGCAACGCCAGAAACGTTGGGTGCGGAGACAACCCTCGGCGGGATTCGATTCATCCCATGGCTCGGTGAGCCCCCGACGGATGGCGGACGGTCCGCCCGGATGCCGGCATCCCCGGATCGGAACATGCGGCGCGGCAGGCGCCATTTCCCGCGGGCACGCACCCTGCATATCGGCCGGACAGCATGTTTCGATGCAGGACGACTGAACCAGCAAAAACGTGAGGGAATCAATGTATCAATCGAGGCATATGGCGCGAAGAGTTCTCATACTCTCCGTAGCCCTGCTGGCTGCGTGCGGCAGCCAGCAGGAAGCGCAGGCACAGCAGCCGCCGCAGACCGTGCGGCGCGAGCTGGGCAACACCACGGCCAACGTCGATACGCTCACGGCCAGGAACCTGTCGGCGACGTTCCGGGCAGCGGCCCGCGTGGCGCTCCCCGCCGTCGTGTTCATCCAGGTCGTGTCGAAGGAGCGGGTCCAGCACCCGGACATCCCGCCGCAGCTGGCGCCGTTCTTCAACGTGCCGAACGGACCCCAGGTGGAGGAGGGTGCGGGCTCCGGCTTCATCTACACCAAGGATGGCTACATCATCACCAACCGCCACGTGGTGGCGAACGCCACCGAAGTGACGGTGACGCTGCTGGACGGACGCGTGTTCAACGCCAAGGTCGTCGGCACCGACCCCAACACGGACATCGCGGTCATCAAGATCACGCCGAAAGACGGCAAGCCGTTGCCCGTGTCCCACATCGGAAACTCCGATGACCTTCAGGTGGGCGACTGGGTGCTGGCGCTGGGGAACCCGCTGGGCCTCCAGTTCACCGTGACGGCGGGCATCGTGAGCGCCAAGGGCCGCAGCATCGGCATCCTGCAGAACCAGGGCAACTCCAGCGGCCAGCCGAACCAGGCCGCGCTGGAAGCCTACATCCAGACGGATGCCTCCATCAACCCGGGCAACTCGGGCGGCCCGCTGGTCAACCTGCTGGGCCAGGTGGTGGGCATCAACTCGGCCATCATCTCGTCCACCGGCGAGTTCGCCGGCCAGGGCTTCGCCATCCCCATTGACCTCGCCGTGCGGGTGGCCAAGGACCTCATCAAGTACGGCCACGTGCGCCGCCCCATGCTGGGCGTGTTGATCGGCGCGGTCACGGACGCCGACGCGCAGCTCTACCACCTGTCCCGGATCTCGGGCGCGTTGGTGAGCCAGGTGCAGGAAGGCGGCCCGGCGGACAAGGCCGGTCTCAAGATGGGTGACGTGATCGAGACCGTGAACGGCGACTCCATCCAGACGAACGTGGACCTGACCACGAGGCTGGCCCGCATGGAACCCGACCAGGTCGTTACGCTGGGCATCATGCGGAACGGCAAGCCCATGACGGTGAAGGTGAAGCTGGGCGAGTTCCCGACGGAAAAGACGGAAGAGCCGTCGACGGACAACCGGCCGCGCGCCGAACGGTTGCTGGGCTTCAAGGTCGCGGCCCTGACCAACGACATCGCCAGCCAGTGCCAGGTACCGTCCGGCGCCGGCGTCGTGGTCACATCGGTGGATCCCATCAGCCCGGCTGCCGGGCGCGTGGGACGGTGCACCGTCGTGCTGTCCATCAACAACAAGAAGGTGAACAGCCCGAGCGACGTGGAGCGCATCGCCGCGGACCTCAAGTCGGGCGACGTCGTCTCCCTCACGGTCATCCTGCCGCAGCAGACGGCGCCCCAGATCACCAATTACCGGATCCGCTGATCCACGGCGGAAACGCAAGACGAAGGGCGCGGGCGACGATCGTCGCCCGCGCCCTTTCTCATCCACGAAGCCCGTCGGCACGGGCCGGGCCCCACACGGTCAGGTGGCGGCGCCTTCCGGCCCCCACTCCCCTCCCCGGGCCCCGTCGCCATCTCCGCCGCCGGCCGCGCTCGCATCGACGCCGGGGATCCACAGCCGGATCGTCGTGCCCACGCCCGGCTCGCTGTCCGCCTGGATGCTGCCGCCCCACCCCTCCACCAGCCGACGTACGATGGCGAGGCCCAGGCCGGTCCCGGAGGAGCGCGTCGAGAAATGCGGCTCGAAGATGCGGGCCAGCTGGTCCCGCGGAATGCCCTCGCCATCGTCTTCGATGCTGAGGGCCACGCCGCCGTCCCGGCCCGCGATGCGGACGCTCACCGCGCCGAAGCCGCTCACCGCCAGCCGGGCGTTCTCCAGGAGGTTGAGGACCACCTCCTTCACCTCGGTGGCTCGGGCCAGGGCCGGGGGCGGTCCGTCCACGTCCAGGCGGTACTCGATGTCGTCGTCGCCGGTCATGTACAGCGTGAGCGCTTCCCGCACCACCAGCGGCACGTCCACCGCCTCCAGCGGTCCGGCGGCTTCTGCCGGCGCGCCGTAGCGCGAGAAGACACGGGCGATCTCCGACAGCCGCTCGATCTCCGCCAGGATCTCGTTCGTGTTGGTGTCCAGCACCTTTTCGAAATCCGGGCGCCGGTCCTTGAAGACCCGCCGCATGTGCTGGACGGCCAGCTTGATGGGCGTGAGCGGGTTCTTGATCTCATGCGCCACCTGGCGGGCCATCTGGCCCCATGCCAGCACGCGCGCCGTGTGGAGCTCACGGGCCCGCGCACGTTGAAGCCGGCGCGCCATCCGGTTGAACGAGGTGAACAGCTCGCCGAACTCGTCGTTCCGCTGAGCCGGGAGGCGGACGTTCAGGCGCCCGGCACCCACCGCGGCCGACCACCGCCGCAGTTCGCCCAGCGGCCCCGCCAGCGCACGGCCGACGAGCACCGACAGTCCAAGGGACAGGAGCCCGCCGACGAGGGCCGAGAAGAGCACCAGGTGCAACAGCTCGCGCTGGCGCACCGCGACGTCGCCGGCCGACAGCCAGACGGGCACGCCCAGGGTCCCGGTCCCGGTGGGCAGGACCCGGCGGTACGCTACCAGGTAGCGGCGCCCGGCCAGTTCCCGCGTGTCCACCGTGCGGATCTCCTCGCCCGTCTCCAGGACGCGGTAGACCGCCGGCGGCATCCAGGCCCCGTACAGGCCCAGGTCCAGCGCTTCCGGCGAGGACGCTTCAATGAGCTCGCCCTTGTGCAGGTACAGCACCTCCTCTCCGATCCGCGCCGACAGCTCCGGCAGGTCCGTATCCGGGAACGCGGTTGCGGCCTCGGCGACGGCGCGCTCCGCCACGACCCGGGCCGAACGCACCACCTCCTCGGCGAGCGCCTGATACGTCGCCCATCCGAAAATGACCGTGGGCAGCAGGAAGAAGGCGAACAGGGCCAGCGTCACCCGGGCCCGGAAGCTGGCCAGCCAGGCCGACCAGCCCCCCGGCGGCACCGGAGGATCACCCCGCGCCAGCCGGCCCACCGCCCACAGCAGCAGCAGGAAGGCCAGGTCCGCCGCGATCACCAGCATGCCGCGGGCGAAGCGCACGCCCGCCGGAGGCAGCCGGTATTCCAGGTGCACTTCGTAGTTGCCGGTGGGATAGGGGACGATGGTTTCGCTGCGCCAGCCTGTGTCCGTGGCGCGCCAACGCACGCGTCCCGACGGAGTCTGAGACAGCACCGACGCGGGCACGAACTCCAACCGTATCTGCGACGTGCTCTCTCCGCCCAACAGCTGAGCCAGCGGCGATGCGCGCTCGAACTGGCGCCGGGGCGCCACTACCACCGAAACCACCCGGCCGTCATCCAGAGGTACCGCCAGGACTTCGTTGACCTCCGGCTGGCCACGCACCGGCTGGGCCCGCCACACGTCCTGGCGCCGGGCCTGGTCCAGGATGCGCCGCAGGAACAGCGGCGGACTCTCCCGCCGGGCACTGACCCCTCCGAGCGGCAGCACCACCAGCGCCTGGTCATCCTGGCCCCACAACGTGAGGCTCAGCGGATAGGGTTCCCGCGCGAGGCCGCTGGCCAGCCAGGCCCCGTACAGCAGCCGCGTGCTGTCGGCGCCCCGTGCCTGCTGTGTCTGCACCTCCTCGGCGAATCGACGCAGCAGGTAGTCCAGGAACGGGTCCGCCCGCGTCCCCAGCGTGTTGAGCTCCTGCTCGGCCGTCGCAAGCTGCGCCTCGCCACTCAACGTCCACGTGTGCGGCACGACGGCCGTGGCCGCCAGGAACCCCGCCGCCAACCACCGGACCAGCCGTTGACCGCGGCCGTCGTAAGATGCCAGCGCGACGGCCAGGAGCATGGACGGAACGGCCCAGAGGGCCAGCAACATCGGATCCACGACGTGGCCCACGCGCCAGACGCCGATGAGCACAATGACGAGGATGAACACCAGAAGCAGCCCCGCGCCGCCCGCCGCCCAGCGTGCGCGCCCGCCGACGCCGCGGCCCCGCGGCAGCGCCAGTCTCGCTGCCACCGTGAACAGGACGAGCGCGGCCACCTGGAAGCCCATCCACAGGGGCGCGCCACCCTGGAGCATGGGCGATGCTGCACTCCTCTGGAGCACCCACATGCCGCCGGCGAACACCGCGGCCACCACCAGCCCGCCCACCGGGATACGCCAGTAGAGAGCACGCCGCCCGTTCACCCGCCCGTACAACGTGGCCAGCAGCGCCGCCGCCGGTAGCAGGATCACCAGCACGCTCTCCAGCACGATGTCGCCCGGCATCGGCAGCACGAAGAGCATCGGCGAGAACAGGCGCTGGAGACCCAGCGTGCGGCCCAGCGGCGCCACGAGCAGCGCCAGGGCCAGCGCAGACAGCGGGACCAGGCTCGCGGCCCCACGGCGGTGCCGTGCCGGCCGCAGCCAGGCCGCCGCCAGGAAGATCATGGCCACCAGCAGCAGCACGGCCACGAAACGCCGGCCCGCCGTAGCGATGGACAGGCGCAGACCCGCCTGGTCCGGCGTTTCGAACGTGGCGTGGACGACCGTGTCACTCGCGGCCACCAGGCTCCAGACCGCGCCGGCGCCCCCACCGGCGGCGAACCGTGGCCGTTCGCCCGTCACCCTGGCGAACCGCGAGGCGAATCCCGGCCCCGACTCCTCGCCCGGCAGGTCGGTTTCCAGCAGGATGGCCACCGCCACGCTTCGATGGCGGTCGGGCAGGGACCGTACGAAGTAGAGGTAGCCGAAGAGCGGCCGCTCGCCGTAGTAGACGGAAACGGACCCATCCCGCACAGGCTCGGGAACGGGCCCATGGTGATCCCCCGCCCACGCCACCGGCTGCCCCACGCCGTCGAACGCGACGATGGCCTGAACGCTCGATCGCCGCTGAAGCTCTCCGAGGATGTCGAACAGCGTGTCGCCGCCGGCCGCCACGCGGTCCGCCGCGACCTTCACGACGGTGCGGCCGCGTGCCACGAGCCCATCCATGCGGCGATCCAGCTCCGCCGCGTGCGTCGCCTCCCTGGCCGAGGAGAACCGGGCCCAGTCCGAAGCGACACGGTGCAGACGGTGTTCGATGACGCTCGATGAGACCACCGCCACCGCCAACACACCGCAGGCCACGTAGACCAGCGCCCCCCGGACGTCGCCCCGGCGGCGCTGGCGCCACGTCAGCCACGTCCCGACTCCCAGCACCACCACCGAACCCAGGATGTACGCCGTGCGCAGCTCCCGCGCCCACAGCAGAAGAAGCACCACCGCCAGGTACGCCACCGCGATGGCGCCCGCGTACCCCGACGCGAATCGGCGCCGGCCCTCCAGACCGCCGGATGGCGCAGACGCCGCCCGGCCTGCATCATTCCGCCGTGGCACCGTTCATCTCGGTCGCGGGAAGAACCATGAGCCAACGCATGAACACCCTCGGTCTGGAAAACCTCAGCTGGGTCGATGTGGCCGCCCACCTCGCCCGCGACCCCCGTCTCATCATCCCCGTCGGCGCCCTCGAGCAGCACGGCCCCCACCTGCCCCTGGGCACCAACGTTCGCATCGCCGAGCACATGTGCAACGACCTCTCCCGCGAACACGACGTTCTTCGTGCGCCCGCTTTCCAGTTCGGCACGAACCGGGATACGCCGCGCACCTTCGCCGGCACGGCAGGCCTCCAGCGGAAAACGCTGCACCGCGCTCTCAACGAGCTACTCGCTTCGTGGGAAGACCACGGCGTGAACGAATTTATCCTCATCACCGGCCACAGGCACCGCTCGCACCTGGAAGCCCTCTCGACCCTCGTCACCGACCACGCGCGCGTTCGCGTCATTGATTTGTGGGACGTGGACATCCACGATCTCGTCGCCGGCTCCGGCCCGGAGCGCGCGGGCGAGGCCGAGACGTCTCTCATGCTACACCTGTTTCCCGAGCTCGTGCGCATGGACCGCGCTCGCGACTACCCGGCCGGCCACCACCACCGCGGTGGGCCGCGCTCGGCCCCGCCCGACGCCGGACCCGGCTCACTCGGCCACCCCACGCGTGCGAACGCGGACGTCGGACGCCGCATCTATGAGCGCATGCTCGACGCGGTCAATCTCGCCGTCTTCCTGCGGCAAGACGCCCTGGATACCGACACACTGTGACTCCCCTGCAACCGAACATCGACGCGCCCCGGGGGTAGTCTGCAGCAACAAACCACCGGAGGTGACATGCTCGTGAAACCCTGGATCCCGGTGATCCTCGTCCTGCTGCCCGCCGCGCTTTCGGCGCAGAACGTTACGCTCGACGAAGGCAGCTTCGACATCTCCGTCAACGGCCAGCAGGTCGGCACAGAAACGTTCTCCATCCGGCGCATCGGCAGCGGTCCGGCCGCGAGCATCATCGCACGGGGCCGTGTCGTTCGTGAGAACGGCGCCCAGGAGATCGGGACCTCCCTTCAGCTCCAGGGCAATCCGCCCCGACCCACCGCCTACGAGATCGTCGTCCAGGGCGATGCGGCCCAGCGGATCCTTGCCCGGGCCGATGGCGACCGGTTCACGGTGCGGTTCATCTCGCCCGAAGGCGAACGCATGCGCGAGTACCTGATCCGGGGCCGCGTGGCGCTCCTCGACGACGGCATCGCCCATCAGTACTACTTCCTGCGCGCCCTCATGGGCTCCAGCTCCTCCGCCGACCTCACGCTCATCATCCCGCGGCGCAGCCTCCAGACGTCCGCGCACATCCAGGTCCAGGGACAGGACAGCATCCGTGTTGGCAATCGCACCATCGCCGCCACCGAGTACACACTCCAGCCCACCGGCGCCGGACAGCAACAGTTCTGGACCGACAGCCAGGGACGCATCCTGCGCGTGTCCATCCCGGACCGCAGCTTCATCGCCCAGCGTACGGCCCCTCCCGGTTGACGGATGCGCCGAACGATTCGATCGTTGTCTAAATATCCCGGCGCCAGCGTTCCGGCGCTGCCGGGCGTCTTTCGGGGCGAGGCGGCGGCGGCGGATGGCGCCGGTTGAAACCCGTGCGCCGACGTGGGCGTACGGATCACGAGCAATGGATCGGGCAGGCGGCGAGTGCCTGCCGCCCGGCGGGCGGCCTGTCGGTTTCCGGATCCGGGAACAACGTGGAGAGAGAGGACTGCGGTGCATAGCAGATACGTCGGCGGACTGACGGCGGGGGTGACGCTTCTACTGCTGACGGTAGCGGGCGCTGCGCGTGCGCAGCAGCCAGCGACGCTGTCGTTGGACGAAGCCCTTGCACTGGCGCGCAAGAACAACCCGAACTATCTGGCGCAACTGAACAACGAAGGCGACGCGGACTGGGCCGTGCGGGCGGCGTACGGTGCGTTCCTGCCATCGGCGTCGGTGGGCGGCGGCCTGCAGTACCAGGCCGCAGGCCCTGCGGTGTACGGGACGTTCACGGGCGCCGACATCGGCATGGCCTCGAGCCCGTCGTACTACTTCTCCAACTACTCCATCGGCCTGGGCTATCGGCTGTCCGGTGCGACGTTCTTCGACGTGGGCCGTGAAAAGGCCAACCGCCGGGCGGCGGAAGCGAACGTGGCCGCGGCGGCGTTGACGTTGCAGACGGCAGTGAAGGGCCAGTACCTGGCGGTGCTGAGGGCCCGGGACGCCGTGGACCTGGCGCGTCAGGAGCTCCAGAGTGCGGAGGAAAACCTCAAACTGGCGCAGGCGAGGGTGGAGGTGGGATCCGCCATCGAGCTGGAGGCGCAGCAGGCGGAGGTGCAGCGTGGGCGGGCAGAGGTGAACCTGTTGAAGGCGCAGACGCAGCTGAAAGGCTCGAAGCTGACGCTGATGCAACAGATCGGCGTGGAGCTGAATACCGACATCAAGCTGACCACGGAATTTCCGGTGTTCGAGCCGAAGTGGAGCACGGACTCGTTGGTCCAGATGGCCATGGCGAATCACCCGCAGCTGCGGGCGGCGGCGGCGACGGCGAGCGCGGCCAAGGCGGGTGTGCGCATGGCCAAATCCGCGTACCTGCCCAGTTTGTCCGTGTCGGCGGGGTGGTCGGGGTTCGCGCGGCAGGTCGGCGACTCGCAATACCTGATCAGCCAGGCCCGTTCGCGGATGCAGAGTTCGCGCCAGAGCTGCGAGCTTTCCCTCCAGATCGCTTCGCTGTTCCCGACGCCGCCCCCGGGCCTGCCGACCGACTGCAGCGGCTACGTGCTGACGCAGGCGGACGAACAGCAGATCATCGACGCCAACAACGTCTGGCCGTTCAAATTCGAGAAGCAGCCGTTCTCGGCTTCGTTGCAGATCTCGCTGCCGATCTTCCAGGGCCTGTCTCGCCGCCGCCAGGTGGAAGCGGCGCGGGTATCGGAAGAGGACGCGGAGTACCGGCTACAGGCGCAGCAGCTTCAGCTGAAGACGCAGGTACAGGCGGCCAATCTGACGCTCGAGGCGGCCTACCGTGCGGTGGGCATGGAGCGGAAGAACCGGGACGTGGCAGACAAGCAGCTCCAGTTGGCGAGAGAACAGTATCGGGTGGGCGCCAGCTCGTTCGTGGACCTGATGCAGGCGGAGACGCTGAAGGCGCAGGCGGATCAATCGTACCTGCTCGCCGTGTACGCCTACCAGGACGCACTTTCGGCGCTCGATTCCGCCGTCGGTCGGACATTGCGGGATGAGGGGAGTTCTCGATGAGCAAGAAACGGAAGGTGGTGCTGCTGCTCCTGGCGGTGGTCGTGTTGGGCACGATCATCGTGGCGGCAGTGAAGGGCAGTTCGAGCTCAGAGGTTGCAGTGCGGGTGGAGCCGGTGGCCCGCCGGGATCTGGTGGCGATGGTGCGGGCCAGCGGCTGGGTGCGTCCGCACCGCGCCGTGGACGTGCAGTCCGACATCATGGGCCGGGTGACCGAGGTCCGGGTGAAGGAAGGCGACACGGTGAAGCGCGGTGACGTGCTCCTGCGGATCGACCCGTCGCAGTACGAGGCGGCGGTGGCGCAGGCGCGCGCGGGCGTCAGCGCCGCACGTGCCCGGGAGGCCCAGAGCCGGGCTTCACAGCTTCAGGCGAACCAGGCGCTTTCTCGGGCGCAGCAGATGCGCCAGCGCGACTCCACGCTGGTCAGTCCGCAGGCGCTGGAGGATGCGCAGACGCAGGCGCGTGTGCAGGCGGCCCTGGAAGAAGCTGCCCAGTACGGCGTTGACCAGGCCATCGCTTCGTTGCGGCAGGCGGAGGACCAGCTGTCCAAGACGGTGATCCGGGCACCCATCGCCGGCGTGATCACGCGGCTGAACGTGGAAACGGGCGAGACCGCGGTGATCGGCACCATGGCGAACCCCCGCAGCCTGCTGCTGACCATCAGCGACATGAACAACATGGAGACGGTGGTGCGGGTGGACGAGACGGACGTGCCGTCCATTGCCCTGGGCGACAGCGCCAAGATCCTCATCGACGCGTTCCCCAACCGGGATTTCGTGGGCCGGGTCACGGAGATCGCCCACAGCTCCGTAGTGGCGCCGGAGGACCGGAACGCGCTGAGCACGCAATCGTCCGCGGTGGACTTCGAGGTCGTGCTCACCCTGGACGACCCGCCGCCCATCCTACGGCCCGACCTGTCCGCCACCGCGGAGATCGTCACGGCCGTCCGGCCGAACGCCTTGTCGATCCCGATCATCGCGCTCACCGTGCGGGAGAAGAAGGACCTCCAGCCCATGCCGCAGGAGACGCCGGAGGCCCAGGCGGCGGCGGCCGACCTGGATTCGAACAATCAGGACGTGGAAGGCGTCTTCTTGGTACGGGACGGCAAGGCGACGTTCGTCCCGGTCAAGGTGGGCATCACCGGGCAGGAGCATTTCGAGGTACTGGACGGTCTGGCCGAAGGCGATACCGTCGTGGCAGGTCCATACGAGGCCATCCGCAGCCTCATCAACGGCAAGGCGATCCGTGTCATGGGCCAGGCGGGGGCCCCCGCAGGGGAAGGGTGAGCGAATGAACGAGACGGTGATCCGGACCCAGGGTCTGAAGAAGGACTACGTTCTGGGCGCTGAGACGGTGCACGCCCTGCGAGGCATCGACCTCGAAGTCCGGCGCAACGAATACGTCGCGATCATGGGTCCGTCCGGGTCCGGCAAGTCGACCCTGATGAACATGATCGGCTGCCTGGATACGCCATCCGAGGGCGAGTACTGGCTGAACGGCACGGCGGTCTCGCAGCTCACGGATGACGAGCTGGCGCAGATCCGGAACCGGGAAATCGGCTTCGTCTTCCAGACGTTCAACCTGCTTCCGCGGGCCACGGCGCTGCACAACGTAGAGCTGCCGCTCATCTACGGGGGGCAGTCCCGCAAGGAACGCCGGGAGCGTGCGGAAAACGTGCTGGCCCGCGTCGGCCTGGCGGAGCGCATGATGCACCGTCCGGCGGAGCTGTCCGGCGGCCAGCGGCAGCGCGTGGCCATCGCCCGCGCCCTGGTCAACGGCCCGGCCATCCTGCTGGCCGACGAGCCGACCGGGAACCTGGACACGCAGACGGGCGTCGAGATCATGGAGCTGTTCGAGGAGCTGTACGAGACCGGACAGACCATTGTCCTGGTGACCCACGAGCACGAGATCGCGCTGCATGCCCGCCGCACGATCCTGCTGCGGGATGGCGCCATCGAGAGCGACAAGTCCAACGGACAGCGTCAACCAGCCATGGTCTGACATGAATCCACGCGAGGCGATCCGACTGGCGTTCCAGCAGATCCGCGCCCAGAAGCTGAAGAGCTTCTTCGGCGTGATCGGCGTCGTCATCGGCGTCATGTTCCTCATCGCGGTCATCACCATCGTGCAGGGGATGAACCACTACATGGAGGTGGACTTCGCCAAGAAGATCTACGGGCTGAACACCCTCACGGTGAGCCGCACACCGTCGGTCAACATCAACACGAGTCGCGAGCAGTGGCGGGCCTGGCGTCGGCGCCCGCGGCTGAAGCTCGAGGACGCCGATGCCATCCGGAACAACCTCCGCGTGGGTGCGATGGTCGCGGTGGAAAGCGAGACCATGGGCCAGATCAAGTCGGAGCGGGGCGTCGAGATCGAGAACGTCATGCTCACGACGGCATCCGCCGACTATTTCCGGATCCGGGAATACGACGTCGCCCGCGGCCGCCTGTTCGGACCGCTGGAAGACCAGTCCGGTCTGCCCGTCGTGGTGCTGGGCTCCGAGAGCGCGGACAAGCTGTTCGGGTCCCTGGACCCCATCGGACGCACCGTACGCATCGGCGGTTTCCCCTTCACCGTCATCGGCGTGCTCAAGCCCCAGGGCTCCATCTTCGGGTTCTCCCTGGACAACCGCGCCATCGCGCCGGCCCGCTCACCGCTGGCCCGCATGACGAATCCGCACGGTGTCGTCGACCAGATCCTGGTCCGCACCAACGACGCCACAACGTTGGAGACCGCCCGCTACGAGGTCGAGGCGATCATGCGCGTGCGCCACCGCCTGCGGCCCACCGAGGCCAATGACTTCGAGGTGGAGACGAAGGACGAGTCGATGGCCTTCTGGAAGAAGATCAGCAACATCCTGTTCATCGCGTTCCCGGGCCTGGTCGGCATCGCCCTGGTGGTGGGCGGCATGGTGATCATGAACATCATGCTGATGTCCGTCGTGGAGCGGACGCGGGAAATCGGCATGCGCAAGGCCGTCGGCGCCAAACGCCGCGATATCCTGATGCAGGTGCTGGTGGAATCCAGCACGTTGTCGGGCTCCGGCGCCCTCATCGGGATCGGCCTGGGCATCGGCATGGCGAAGATCATACAAGCCGTTTCGCCACTGCCGGCCACGGTCGCGCCATGGTCCATCGCTGTTGCCACGTTGATGGGGCTCGGCGTGGGCGTGCTGGCCGGCCTCTATCCCGCGTCCCGGGCCGCGCGTCTCGACCCCGTCGTCGCCCTGCGAGCGGAGTAACCCATGCGCATCGAGAACCTGGGCGAAGGCATCCTCCTGGCGCTGGACCAGCTGCGGGCGAACAAGTTCCGCTCCATCATGACCATCCTCGGCGTGGTCATCGGCGTGGCGGTGGTCATGACCATGAGCGCCATGGTGACGGGCATCCGCTCCGAAGCACTGTCGGGTCTGGAGTCCGCCGGCCCCGAGAACTTCATGCTGATGCGCTACGATGTCTCGGAAGTGCGCATCACGAACGAGCACGGGCCGCCGTGGGGCAACAACCCCAAGGTGCGGATGGACGAGATCGAGCACATGCGGACGCTGCCCGGCGTGCGCCAGGTCATTGCTCAACTGAGCCTGAGCTCCGAGATGCAGGCCGTCGGGGCACCGGTGAGCGGCGTACAGATCTCCGGCAACAGCGCGGGCTGGGACGAGTTCACCACCGGCAAGTTCATCGCCGGGCACAACTTCCTGCCGTCGGACGTCCGGTCTTCGCGCCAGGTGGTGGTGCTGTCCAAGGCGTTGGCCGACAACCTGTATGGCTCCCTCGACCCGCTCAACCGGATCGTGAAGATCCGAGGCCTGCCGTTCCAGGTCATCGGCATCTTCCAGCAGGAAGCGAACATCTTCGGCGACGCGGCCAGCAACTTCGCGGTGGTGCCCTACACGACGGCCATCAAGTCCCTCAAGGCGTGGGACGGGATGCTGCACGCCCTGGTGGTGACAGCGGACGGGACCACCCAGGCAGAGGCCATGGACCAGGTCATCGGGGCCATGCGCACCATGCGCGGCTTGCGCCCGGCCGAACCCAACAATTTCGCGGTGATCCGACAGCAGGCGCTGCTGGACATGTTCAACAAGATCACCGGCATGTTCTTCGCCGTCATGATCGGCTTGTCGGCCGTGGCTCTGCTGGTGGGCGGCGTGGGCGTCATCGCCATCATGATGATCTCCGTCACCGAGCGCACCCGCGAGATCGGCGTGCGCAAGGCCATCGGCGCCACCCGCCGGGAGATCCTCTGGCAGTTCCTCTTCGAGGCGACGACCCTCACCCTCGCCGGCGGCGTGCTGGGCATGATAGCCGGCGGAGCCCTCGCCTTCCTGGTCCAAGCCGTGACCCCCATCCCGGCGTCCGTGCCCTTCGTGGCAGTCGTGGCGGCCCTGCTCATGGCCGTGATCGCCGGCATCGTCTTCGGCATGGTGCCCGCGTGGCGCGCGTCGCGAATGGACCCCGTGGAAGCGCTTCGCTACGAATGAGCGTCGACCTCCTGGCCATCGTCGCCCATCCGGATGACGCCGAGCTCCTGTGCGGTGGCACCCTGCTGCGGGCGGCGGACCAGGGGTACCGCACCGGCGTCCTGGACCTCACGGGCGGCGAGTCGGGCACACGGGGATCGGCCGAGCAGCGCGCGGCCGAAGCGGCCCAGGCGGCGAGCATCCTGCATCTTACGGAGCGGCGCAACGCCGGCCTGCCGGATAGTGCCCTCGAAAACACGCCCGCCGTCCGCGCCGTTGTGGCCGCCCACATCCGGGAGCTCCGGCCCCGCACCGTGATCCTCCACTGGCCGGTGGGACGACACCCGGACCACCGCGTCGCCAGCCAGCTGGGCTACGACGCCTGCTTCCTTGCCGGCCTGCGAAACACGGACATTCCCGGCGGACCCCATCGCCCCCACAAGGTGCTCTACGCCGCCGCCTACCGCGAAGACGCGGGACAGCCGCGTTTCGTGGTGGACATCACGGACCAGATGGACCGGAAGCTGGAGGCGATCTTCACCTTCCGTTCCCAGTTCGAGGGCAAGACGTGGGCAGGCGAGGTCTATGGCGGCGAGCGTCCGTTGCGGGACCAGATCCTGGCGCAATGCGCGCACTACGGCTCCCTGATCCGGCGGCCGTACGGGGAGCCCTTCTGGACCCGGGAAACCGTTCAGGTGGACGATGTCGTGAACCTGCCGGTGGGCAGCTTCTGAGAGCGCCTCAGACGACGCAGTCCACTTCGATGAGGAGCCGGCGCCAACTCGGCACATCGTCCCCCGAAATCCGCACCGCCCGCGCCATGACCCGGCCACCCCGGAGCAGCCAGGGCGCCAACCAAGCCTCAATTTCCGGCGGCAGGTGGCCCAGCAGGTCACCGTCGGGCAGATGCACCCACACACCGGGGTCTGCGTCCAGGGGTGGATCCGGCAGAAGGATCAACTCGTCGCCGGGTTCCAGGCGATCGAGGTGATCCGCCCGACCCGCGAAGACGGTTCCGTGGACGGTCGCCCGGAACCGATGCGGCAGTTCGGGCGGCAAGGCCGGAGGCAGGGTTTGATGCAACACGTCGTTGGGAAAGGTAAGGACGGCGGCCGGATCAAGCCAGGAGGGCGCCGCGGGCGGACGCTTCGAGGCGGGTACTTCGAGGCGGAGCGGCGAGGTGGGTGAAGCGAGGTGAGGCCGAATTCGAATTCGAACTCGAGTTCGGACCCTCGGCGACTGCGCGGGTTATGAGGGGACCATGACGAACGAAACGATCTACCTGGACCACGCGGCGACGACGCCGGTGCGCGCGGAAGTGCGCGAGGCCATGGCGCCGTATTACGAAGACCGGTGGGGAAACCCGTCGAGCACGCACCGGTGGGGCCGGGCGGCGCGCGCGGCTCTGGAAGAGGCCCGCGAACGGGTGGCGGCGGCCCTTGGCGCTGCGCGGAACGAGGTCCTGTTCACGAGCGGCGGCACGGAAGCGGACAACCTGGCCGTTCTGGGCCGGTGGCGCGCCGGGGGTGCGGGCGTGGTGTGCTCGGCGATCGAGCACCGTGCCGTGCTGGACGCGGCGCGGCTGGCGGCGCGGGGTGGGGCAAACGTTCAGATTCTGGGGGTCGACGAGCGGGGCGTGGTAGACCTGGCCGCGCTGGATGAAGCCCTTCATGATCGGCCGGCCGTGGTGTCCGTGATGTGGGGCAACAATGAAGTCGGCACACTGCAGCCCGTGGCCTCCATCGCGGAACGCTGCCGGGCCGCGGACGTGCGCTATCACGCGGACGCGGTACAGGCGTTTGGCCGCGTTCCGGTGCGCGTGGACGAGATACCGGTGGATCTGGTATCGGTGTCGAGCCACAAGATCGGCGGCCCGAAGGGCGTCGGCGCGCTGTACGTCCGGTCGGGCGTGCAGATCGAGGCGCTGTTGTGGGGCGGCGGACAGGAGCGGGATCTTCGCCCCGGCACGCAGAACGTGGCCGGGGCCGTGGCCCTTGCCACGGCCGCGGAGCTGGCGGACCGGGAGCGGGAAGCCGAGTCGGCCCGGCAGACGGCGTTGCGAGATCGCCTCGAAGCGGGGTTGACGGCCAAGGTGGCGGGCGTGAGCGTGAACGGCGCCGGAGCGCCGCGGCTCCCCCACGTGCTGAACCTGCGGGTCCCGGCCATCGACCAGGAGATGCTGTTGGCGGCGCTGGATCTGGAGGGCATCGCGGTGTCCAGCGGGTCGGCGTGCCACAGCGGCGCCGTGGAGCCCAGCCACGTGCTGGTGGCAATGGGGCGGGTCGCAGAGGGCGAATCTTCCTTGCGCTTCTCTCTTGGCCGCACGACGACCGACGCGGAGATCGACCGTGCGCTGGACGTGGTGCCCCGCGTGATCGCTCGGCTGCGCGAGCGCTCCAACGGCTCCCATGCGGGGGCGCATTGAGCGAGACCGTACTCGTCGCCATGTCGGGCGGCGTGGATTCGTCCCTCGCCGCCGCGTTGCTCGTGGAACGCGGCTACCGGGTCATCGGCGCCACCATGAAGACGTTCTGTTACGCCGAAACCCCCACCCACGGCAAGACCTGCTGCGGTCTGGATGGCATCATGGACGCCCGGCGGGTCTGTGAACGCCTCGGCGTGCCCCACTACGTGTTCGACATGGAAGACTCGTTCGGGGCGGCCGTGATGGACGACTTCGTGAGCGAATACGTCGCTGGCCGCACGCCGAATCCATGCGTGCGCTGCAACTCGAACACGAAGATCCCCGATCTGCTGCGCCGCGGCCGGATGTTGGGGGCAGACCGTATCGCGACGGGACACTACGCCCGGATGGTGGCGGGCGACGCCGGCCCGAGCATCGCGTTGAGCTTGGACGATGCCAAGGACCAGACGTATTTCCTGTGGGACATCCCGCGGGAGGTGTTGCCGTACCTCATGTTCCCGGTGGGTGACCTGACCAAGCCCGCGGTACGCGACCGGGCGCGTGACCTGGACCTGGAGACCGCCGACAAGCCGGAATCCCAGGAGATCTGCTTCGTCCCGACGGGGGACTACACCGACTTCCTTGCCGATCGGCTGGGCGCGGGCCACCCCGCCCTGTCCGCGGGCGAAATGGTCACGAGGGACGGCGCCGTCGTGGGCCGCCACGACGGTTACGGGCGCTACACGGTGGGCCAGCGGAAAGGGTTGGGCGGCGGACGTGGTCGCCGCCTGTACGTGCTGGGCGTGGTTCCGTCGGAGAATCGCGTCGTGGTGGGCTCGGACGACGAGCTCTATCGCGAAGACGTCGTGCTGAGTGACGTGAACTGGCTGGCCACCGCACCGCGAGCCGGCATGGCCGTGCGGGTCCGGTTGCGCCACGGGGCGCCACTGGTGGAGGCCACGGTGGAGGCGTCGGACGACGAGGGGGTGCGTCTGCGGCTCGCGACGCCGCAGCGCGCGGTGACGCCGGGCCAGTCCGGAGCCGTGTATGAAGGGGAGCTCCTGATGGGCGGCGGACGCATCCGCTGCCCCCCAGGGCCGGGGGCGTCGGGGTCGTGATCCCTTCGATGGCTGCGCTTTGCGCCGCAATGCACGGAATCGGCAGCCCGGTCAATATTTGAGGGTAGACGCCTCGGCGAACTCGCGCATGAGACGTTCCTGTTCCGGAGTCAGTTGCTCCGGCACCGTGATCTTCACCTTCACGTACTGGTCGCCCCGCCGATCCGTCTTCTGGATGCCCTGCCCCGCGATCCGGAAACGTGTGCCCGACTGCGTGCCGGGCGGGATCTTCAGCGTCACGCGCTTCCCATCCACCGTGCGTACCCGGATCTTGGAGCCGAGCGTCGCCTGGGCCACGTTGATGGGCACCGTGCAGTGGATGTCCAGGCCGTCCCGCTGGAAGAACGTGTCCGGCTTCACCTGGAACACGATGACCAGGTCGCCGGGCGAGCCGCCGCCGTGGCCACGCTCGCCCTGGCCGGACAGACGCATGCGCGAACCCGATTCCACGCCCGCCGGCACGTTCACACGGATCTTGCGGTCCTGACGCACCTGGCCCGTGCCGCCGCACGCGGTGCAGGGTGTGCTGGGGACCTGGCCACGCCCGAAACAGGCCGGGCACGGACGATTCACCGCAAACCCGCCCTGGCCGAACGATATGGTGCCCGTTCCCTTGCACTCCGGACACGCCTTCAGGCTCGTGCCGGGCTTCGCGCCGGTGCCGTTGCACACCGTGCAATCCTCGGTGATGGGCACGGTGATGTCGATCTTGCCGCCCCGCGCCGCCACTCCGAACGAGATCTCGACCGTGTACTCGACGTCGGCTCCGCGCTGGCTGCCGCGGCCGCGGCCCCGCCGACGCTTGCCCAGGTCGAAGATGGACGAGAACAAATCGCCCAGGCCGCCGAGATCGCCCAGGTCCTCCATGTTGAACGTCGTCTCGGTGGCGCCGGGACGTTGCCGGCCCGTGAAGCCGAATCCGCCCAGTGGACCCAGGCGGCGCATCTGGTCGTATTTCTTGCGTTTTTCCGAGTCGGAGAGCACCGAGTAGGCCTCCCCGATCTCCTTGAAACGCTCAGCGGCTTGAGGGTCATCCGGATGGGCATCCGGATGGAACCGTTTCGCCAGCTTGCGATACGCCTTCTTGATCTCCTCCGGGGTCGCCTTCTCGGCTACGCCCAGAACCTGATAGTAGTCCTTCGTTGCCGTGGCCATGCCAATCAGCTACCCGCCTCCGGGTCGTACTTCTTCACCCGCACACGCGCCGGGCGGACCAGGATGTCCTTGAAGCGGTATCCCTTCTGGAACACGTCCGCCACCAGATCGTCCTCCTCCGGCTCCGACGTGGGCACCGTCATCATGGCGTCCATCGTGTTCGGGTCGAACAGTTGGTCCTCCACGTCCACGACCTCCAGCCCGGCCGTTTCAAGCAGCGAGCGCAGCTTGCGTTCCACCAGCCGCACGCCTTCCAGGAAGGAAACGACCGTCGCCGTCGCCGTGTCGTACTCTTCCACCCGCTCGAGGTCGTCGAGCACTTCCAGCAGGCCCACCACCAGCTCCGCCTGGGACCGCACCCGGTGCTCCACGCGCTCCCGCTCGTGACGTTTGCGATAATTGTCGAATTCGGCGGCCAGCCGAAGATGCCGGTCGTTCAGGGCTTCCATGTCGCGCCGGAGCCGCTCCAACTCGTCTTCGGCCCCGGTCGGAGCCGCGTCTCCGGCGGCCGCCATGTCGGGGCTTTCCTGCGGAACGGCCTCCGCCTCCTGCTCCGCAACCTGCCCCTGTTCCTCACCGTTCGCCGCTGATTCGGACCCGCGGTCCGCCGTGTCCGGTTGCGCTGATCTCTTTCTTTCCCTCATTGCCCCTGCGGATCTAAGGGTTCGTGTGTCCGTGTGTGTGGTGCAATCCCGATACCAGCCAGGCATGCCGAATCGGCAGCGCTAGTCCGACAGGTGCTTGGTGATCCATTCCCGGATCTCGGCATAGCGGGCGGGCCGTTCGGGCTCATGAAGCAGCTCGTGATACGCGTCCGGGATGACCCGCAGCGTCACGTCCGGAGCCTGGAGGGAACGCGCGAACCCAACGGCCTTGTCGGTGTCCACCAGCCCGTCGGCGCCGGCCAGCAGGAACAGCAAAGGCACGTTCAGGCGATCGCTGCGCTGCAGCGCCAGGCCCATGGCGATGGACGTCTCGGTGAAGAACCGCGGCGTGATGTGGTCGTGCACCAGCGGATCATCCCGGTACTGCGTCACCTCGCCCGGGTCGTGAGACAGCAGGTCGGCGTTCAGGCCCGTGCGGAACGGAAGCGCCGGGAGCAGCCGGTTCAACGTCGTCGCCAGGGTGACCTTCCAACGCGGCGTTTCCATGGCGGTGGCCAGCCAGGGCGACATGATGATGCCGCCAGCGAGGTCGGCGTCGTACTCCTCCAGGTAGCGGGTCACGATCAGCCCGCCCATGGAGTGCCCGAAAATGAACAGCGGGCAGCTCATGTCCAAGAGTCCCTGCACCTCGCGTCGGAAGCGGTCGAGGTCCTGGAGCATGACATTGAAGCTGCCGATGTGTCCACGCCGGCCTTCGGACATCCCGTGTCCACGCAGGTCGAAGCCGAAACTCGAGATGCGGTATCCGGCCATGGCGCCGGCGAACTCCTCATAGCGGCTGATGTGCTCGCCAAGGCCGTGAACGATGATGAGACCGGCCACCGGTCGCGCCACTTCCCAGGTCCGGTAGTGGATCCGGAGCCGGCCCAGACCCTCCAGGTAGCCGTGGTGCTCCTGCACGTTCTCGGTCATAGACCCTCCGAACTGAGCAGATGCAACAGCATGTCGAGGGCGGCCTGCGCCGACCTCTGCCGCACCTCGTCACGCTCGCCCGGAAAAAGGAAACGGCGCGCCACATGCCGTTCACCCAGGGCGGCCGCGATCCACACGGTGCCCACCGGCTTGTCCGCCGTGCCGCCGTCGGGCCCGGCGATGCCGGTGACCGCCAGAGCGGCGTCGGTGTCCAGCAGGCGGCGGGCGCCCCGGGCCATGGCGCGTGCCGTCGCTTCGCTCACCGCGCCGTTGGCGTCCAGCACCTCTTCGGGCACACCCAGGACCTGGCGCTTCACCGCGTTCGAATACGCCACCACACCCCCCACCACGAACCGGGAGGCGCCCGGAGCATCGGTGAGCCGTTTCGCCAGCAGGCCACCCGTGCAGCTCTCGGCCAGGGCGAGGCTCTTTCCGGCGGCCACGAGACGATCCGCCACGACGGTGGCCAGGTCCACCCCGTCGACGCCGTAGACGTGCGTCAATACCCGTTCCCTCAACGCACGCTCCGCGGCGTCCAACGCGGCGTCCGCCGCCGCGTCGTCCAGGTCGCCCCATTCCGTCAGACGGATGTCGGTTCCGGCGAACGAGGGCAGGAACGCCACGGTCAGCGGCGCCGCGTCCGCCACGACATCGGCGACGCGTTCGGCGAGCGTCGATTCAGCGATCCCGGTGGTCCGCACGGTGCGGGAGCGAATGGGGCGTAGACCGGGGAGGCGCCGCGCGAGCCTCGGCAGCAGCTCCTCCTCCGCGATGGTGCGCATCTCGTGCGGCACACCTGGCAGCAGCACCACCCAACGGTCGCCCGCGTCGTCCATCCACAGGCCCGGCGCCGTTCCCCGACGGTTGGGCAGCACCTCCGCACCTTCCGGCACGGCTGCCTGCGTGCGGTTGCGCTCCGCCATGACCAGGCCGCGCTGCCGGAACCGTTCGCGGATCGATTCCAGGGTGCGCGCATCCGTCGCCAGGGGACGCCCCAGCAGATCCGCCACGACGGGCCGCGTCAGGTCGTCTTCGGTGGGCCCCAGTCCCCCGGTGCAGATGACGCGACCGGTGCGCTCGAGGCCGGCGGTGACGGCCTGGCGGATCGCGCCGGCGTCGTCGCCGACGGTTGCACGCCGCGCCACCCGGATGCCGGCGGCCGCCAGGCGCCGGGCCAACCAGGCCCCGTTGGTGTCCACCGTATCTCCCAGCAGCAGCTCCGTCCCGATGGTCACCAGCTCGACGGCGCTCAACCGGTCCCCCGGGCGAGGATTCGCCAACTCCTGAGGTAAACGATCATGGAGAACACGGTGAGGATGACGGCGACCGCCAGCGAGACGGAGAGCACCGTCCCGTGCAGGATCCGCCAGCCCGCCCACAACGCGCCGCTCCAGTGGTCCTCCAGGGCACGCGAGCGGAGGGCGTACCACAGAATGGCCGAGCCGATGAAGATGTTCTGGACCACGGCCTTGTACTTCCCTGCGCGACCGGCGGCGAGCACGCGGCCCCGGTGCGCGGCCCAGGTGCGCAGCGCGGTGATCAGCACCTCGCGGCCCAGGACGACCAGCACGACCCACAGCGGCAGCGTGCCCCAGACCGGCAGCTCGCCGAGCGGCCCGGGCCGATGCGACAGGATGTAGAACGGAACGAAGGTGGCCACCAGCAGGAGCTTGTCCGCGATGGGGTCGGCAAGTTTGCCGAAGTCAGTGATCCAACCGTACTTGCGCGCCAGGTGCCCGTCCCACAGGTCGGAGAACGCCGCGATGAGGAAGAGGGCGAAACAGACGAGAAGGTTGAGGAAGCCCGGCGCCAGGATCAAAAAAAAGACGGCGGGTGCCATCAGAATGCGACCGATCGTGATCACATTGGGCAGGGTGCTGCGCTCGAGCACCGACACAGGCTTCAGCTCAACGATGTCAGGACAAGCTTGCTCACGGCGCGCAGCGTGTCGAACACGCCGACGCCCTGAGTGGCCACCGCCTCGTACTCCTGAAGCGAAGCCGGATTCAGCTGCGCGGACAACTCTTCCGCCGACACGACCTCCGGCAGGTCCCGTTTGTTGTACTGGAGCACCATCGGGAGTTGCCGCGGATCGTACCCGTAATCGGCCAGATTCTCGTACAGGTTCTGCATGGACGCGATATTGGCGTCCATCCGCTCCACCTGCGAGTCCGCCACGAATACCACGCCGTCCACGCCCTTCAGGATCAGCCGGCGACTCGCGTTGTAGTACACCTGGCCGGGGACCGTGTACAGGTGGAAACGGGTCTTGAAGCCACGGATGGCACCCAGGTCGACCGGCAGGAAATCGAAGAACAGCGTCCGCTCGTTCTCCGTCGCCAGCGAGATCATCTTCCCCCGCGTCTCCGGGTTGACCTTGTTGTAGACGTGTTCGAGGTTCGTGGTCTTGCCACACAGCCCGGGACCGTAATAGACGATCTTGCAGTTGATCTCGCGGCTGGCATAGTTGATCATCGACATGCGGTCGTCGTCCCCTCCCGTCAGCCTGCGAACAGGCGATCGATCTCATCCGCGGCCGCGCTCAGCCAGTTCGCATCCAGACCCTGGCCGGGCGTGGAGGGGCGCCCCACGAGCTCGTTCAGCAACTCGACGACTTCCGGCACCACCGTGCGCGTCTTGAGACGCACCATCCCGAGTGTCGTGTTGTGGTCGAAGACAGCGGCGAGAATGGCGTGGCCGGCCACGTCGGCAAGGTACATGGAGCCGGCTTCGCCCTGATGATACAGCGACGTGAACTCGTCCTCCCCCAGCAGACCGGCCAACTGGTCGCTTGCCGCGAAATCCGCCGCTGCCAGCGAAGCGAACGTCGTTTCGTCGAAGTTCGGCGCGTCCCCGACCGAAGCAAGCAGGTGGCCCGTGCGGTCCAGCATCAACACGCAACGTGCGCCTGCGTCATCGATGAACGTGGAAAGCAGCTGTTGGAGTTGCTCGATGTCTTCCGGGCCCAGAGACCCCACGCCATCCGCGTCCTTCATCCGGCCAGCTCCCCGTTCACTACCGGTCCGTGCGGTCCCCGGGGGGTGGTCTTGTCGAGCTCCCGCTCCATGCGCTCCAGGATCTGGACCGCTCGCCGGCGGATCAACGGCCGGGGTTCCCACGCGATGTAGTCCCGCAGCACCTGCACCGCCTCCACGCTCGGTTCGCGGCCGGCCATGTAACCCAGCGCGGCCATGCGGCGCAGCGGGCGCGCACTGAACAGGTCCCGCCGGTGCCGGCTGAACTGGTCCCGGACAACGAGGACGCCCACCATCGCGGCAGCCCCCGCCGCCAGGGCGACCAACCCCATCGTCTTCAGGATCTTCCGTGAGTTCATTGGCTTCCGTTACAGCTCGCGTCTGCCCGACAGCGCTTCCGCGATCGTCACGCCGTCGGCGTATTCCAGGTCACCACCCACCGGCAGGCCTCGCGCCAGACGGGTGACCCGGATGCCGCGCGACCCAACCAGCTTCTGAAGATACAGCGCCGTCGCCTCGCCTTCCACGCTGGGGTTGGTGGCGATGATGATCTCCGCCACGCTCTCCCCGACCGCCCCGCCCTGCAGACGTGTCAGCAGCCCATCGATGTTCAACTCGTCGGGGCCCACGCCGTCCAAGGGCGATAGTCGCCCTCCAAGCACATGATAGAGGCCTCGATATTCCCCCGTGCGCTCGATCGCCCCGATGTCCGATGCCTCTTCCACCACGCAGATCGTCTTGCGATCACGGCGCGGGTTCGTGCACAACTCGCAGGGGTCCACCTCCGTCAGATTGCCGCAGCGCGAACAGCGACGCACCCGATCGGCGACCCCTTCCAGCGCCCGCGCCAGCCGCCGCGTCTCCTCAGGCGGCCGTTTCAACAGGTGGTACGTGAGACGGAGCGCTGTTTTCCGGCCGATGCCGGGCAACCGCGAGAGCTCCCCGGTGAGATCCTCGATGGCTCCCATTCGGGGGTCAGAGCAGATTCGGAAGCTGGAACGGCATCGGCATGCCGCCGGCCAGTTTCTTCATCTCCTCCTCGTAGAGCTCTCTGGCACGCTGCTGCGCTTCAGACACCGCAGCCAGGACCAGGTCCTCCAGCATCTCCACGTCCGCCGGATCCACCACGGCCGGGTCGATCCGGATCTCCCGCACCCTGCCCTGCCCATCGGCCGTGACGGTGACCATGCCACCGCCACTGGAGCTGCTCACCGTCTGCTTGCGCAACTCCGTCTGAATCTCCGAAAGACGGGCCTGCATCTGCTGGCCCATCTGCAAGATCTGCTGCAGATTCGTCATGAAGACTCGTGTTCCTCCCTCACGCGGCGTCCAAGATAGACCGCCCGGTTTCGGCGACGCAAGGCGCCAAGCGCCCCGCCGACGCCGTCATTCCACGATTTCCAGGTCCCATTCTTCTACCGCCCGGCCCAGGGCGGGTTCCTCGCGGGAAATGCGCGCGAGGCGGTCGTTCTTGACCTTCTGAGGCGTCAGGCGCTCCCGGGGCCGGGCACCCGGGTCCGGCGGCCGGATTTCCACATGCAGTGGGCGTCCGATGCGATCCGCAAGTGCGGCTTCCAGCGTCCGCAGCGCGACGGAGCCGTCTGCCAACCGTTCGAGGGCCGGACCGGGCGGAAGCTCGATGACCGCCCGCCCTTCACCTTCCTCCGCGACACGCGCCACCCGGAAAAACGGACCCAGCCCGGGCGGCAAACCGTCGTGGTCCATCAAGTAGCGAAGAGCCGCCTCCACGCTTCCGCCCGACTGCTCCGCAACGTCCGCGCCGTACGGAGCGCCGACCGCGGGCGCCCTGGCCGCGTTTGCGGGCGCCTCCGCCACGGTCGTGGGCGTCTCCGCCACGGTCGTGGGCGTCTCCGCCGCGGTCGTGGGCGTCTCCGCCGCGTCTGCAGGCGCCTGCGTCGCGGCTCGGGGCGACACGGACGTTGCCGGCGTCGAGGTCGTACCTTCGCGCAGAGCGTCGAGGATCTCGCCTGCCGGCGATCGCGTCGATCGGCCGGCCGGGCCGGGCGACATTCCGGCAGACGATGTCCCGGCCGGCGGCACCCCTGGCGTCGTTCCCGCCGGCGTCGTTCCCGCCGG
>CAZUFP010000001.1:75846-86390 GCA_964619835.1 uncultured Gemmatimonadaceae bacterium
GGCGTCGTTCCCGCCGGCGTCGTTCCCGCCGGGGGCGTACCAACGGGACGCGTACCCGTGGAAGGCCGTGTCGGTGGAGCACCGCGAGGAGGGACCGGAAGGCCCGGGTCGTCGCCCCCTGCAGCCCGGATCAGCGCTTCCAGCTCCACCGTGCTGGAAAGATGCGCGAACCGGAGCAGCATCGCCTCCAACATGATTTGCGGGTTGTTGCTCTTGCGGAACCGTCCATCCGCGTCCAGCTCGGCCACCTGGGCCAGCATGCGCAGCAGATCGCCCACCGCAAAGCGTTCCGCGCGTTGTGCGAACGCTGGCCGCAGGTCTGCGCGGACGCTCGCCGCTTCGGCCCCTTCCAGCCGTGCGACCAGCATGGCCCGCAGGACATCGGCGAGGCCGCGATAGAACTCGGACAGGTCGTAGCCTTCGTCGAGCAGCCGCTGGACGAAATGGAAGACATCCGCCACGCGCCGTTCGGACAGGATGTCGAACAGCTCCAGATACACGTCCTCGCCCACCAGGCCCAGAACCTGGCGGACGTCCTCCACGGTCAGGCTGCGATCGGCGAAGGACAGCACCTGGTCCAGCAGGGACAGGGCGTCCCGCATGCCGCCTTCGGCCCGGCGGGCGAGGAGCATCAAGGCCTCGTCGTCGCCTTCCACGCCTTCGCCGGCCAGCACCTGCTTCAGCCGTTCCACGATGGCCGGCACGCCGATCCGTCGGAAATCGAACCGCTGACACCGCGACAGCACCGGCGGCGCCGCTTGCTGGATCTTCTGCGGCTCCGTCGTCGCAAACACGAAGATCACCCGGGGCGGCGGCTCCTCCAGGATCTTGAGGAGGGCGTTCCACGCGTCCCGCGTCAGCATATGGGCTTCGTCGATGATGTAGACCTTGAACCGATTTTCCTCGGTGGGGGCGTACATCGCGCGTTCGCGCAGGTCCCGCGCATCATCGACGCCCCGGTTGGATGCGGCGTCGATCTCCACGACATCCAGGGACGTGCGGCCGGCCCAGATCCGCTGGCAGGACTCGCACTCCCCGCACGGCTCGCCGTCCGCGCCGCGGTTGGGGCAGTTCAGAGCCATGGCCAGCACGCGCGCCACGGTGGTCTTGCCCACGCCGCGCGGTCCGGTGAACAGGTAGGCGTGGGCGACACGGTCCCGGAGCACGGCGGTACGCAGCGTATCGGAGACGTGTTCCTGCGTTACGAGTTCACCAAACCGTCGGGGACGGTACTGCCGGGCGAGGGCGGTGCGCGTCATCGAGTCTCGCTGTTGATTCAGAGGACGGTCCCGCTGACCTTACGGGGCCGTCCGGCTGGTGGCAACCCCGGCGCGGGGCGCGGCGCTTGCAGAAAAAAAAGGCGCCCCAGGCTGATCGCAGCGACGTCCGCGTCACTTACCGCTGCTACCTGCGGGGTCCTGACGGGATTCGCGCGCTCGCGTCCTGCGGGCCTGGGACGCGCAGCAAAGGTAACCGGCCCGTTCGGGCGGGGTCAACCCCGGACGCGCTGCAACTATCGGAAATTCAAGAGCATGGATCGACGCGATGGGTGATTGGCGAACGAACCTCATCACGACAGACGACGACCTGCGCCGTGTCTTCAGGGACGTGCACCGGATCGCCGTGCTGGGCATCAAGCCGGAGAGCCGCGCGGACCGCGCGGCGTACTACGTCCCCGCCTTCCTGCAGGAGGTGGGGTACGAGATCATCCCGGTGCCGGTCTACTACCCCGATGTGAGGGAGATCCTGGGCCAACCGGTGTACCGGAGCCTGGCGGATCTCCCGGGCCGCATCGACCTGGTGGACGTATTCCGGCGGGCAGAGGACATTCCGGCCCACGTGCCGGATCTTCTCGCGCTGAAGCCGGCGTACGTCTGGTTCCAGCTGGGTATCCGGAACGATGACGCGGCGCGGGCTCTTGCGGAGGCGGGCATCGAGGTCGTTCAGGACCGGTGCATGATGGCGGACCATCGACGCCTGTTCGGCTAAGGAGGGAACATGCCCCTGGACTTCAAGCGAGGCACGGATCTGTTCCTGGGCCGCAGGAACGAACTGGCCCTGGCCCTGGGCATCGAAACGGAAGAGCTTGACGGCTACCGCCGCCAGCCGGCGACCGTCCCCGCGGCCCTGGTGAATCGGCTGGCCGAGGTCCTCATGGAACGGGGCCGCGCCATGGTACGAGTGGGGGAGCTGCTGGCTGATCCCGGAGATGGCCCGGCGGGCAACGGCCGGCCCGACTGAGCGAGCCTCACAACCGCCACGCGTCCTTCACGTAACGGAGACGTGGCGGGGCGCCCCGTGCCCAGTACACGGCAGCGGCATCGAACCGGTAGCAGTCGCCCACACGGCCGTGCCGCGCGATCCAGGCGCGAGCGACCCTCTCGATCTCCCGGCGCTTGAGGGCATGCACGGCTTCCAGCGGATCGCCGAACCCCGGGCCTGCCCGCGTCTTCACCTCCACGAACGCCACGGTGCGTCCGTGCCGCGCGATCAGATCGATTTCCCGGTGGCCGAATCGGTAATTCCGATGCAGGACCTGCCAGCCGCGCTTCTCCAGCGCGGCCGCAACAAGGTCTTCACCGCGTCGGCCCAGCTCGTGTGCCGCTGTCACGCCCGCCTCCGGCCGCTTGGGGTGTTGCGTGCACGATGGCCCGGCGGGCGGGACCCGGCCATGGTAGGCCGGGTCACCCGCGGAACGGAAGCACGACGTGCGCGGTGGGCGCCGCGCTCAGGCGGGCACGCGGCCGGCCAGGGGCGGCACCAGGGTGCGGCCGATAGCCTCCGCGATCACCCGCACCTGTCCCATCAGCTCTTCGAATTGTTCCGGATAGAGCGACTGGGCGCCGTCGGACAGGGCGCGATCGGGGTCGGGATGCACCTCGATCATGAGGCCGTCCGCGCCCGCGGCCACCGCGGCCCGCGCCATGGGCACCACCTTCGAACGCAGGCCGGTGCCATGGCTGGGATCGGCGATGATGGGAAGATGGGACAACGACTTCACCACCGGGATCGCCGTCAGGTCCAGCAGGTTGCGCGTGTGGTGGTCGAAGCTGCGCACGCCGCGTTCGCACAGGATCACCTGGTCATTGCCCTCGGCCAGGATGTACTCCGCAGACAGCAGCAGCTCCTTGATGGTCGCCGCCAGACCTCGCTTCAGCAGCACGGGTTTGCCGCTCTGCCCTGCACGGCGCAGCAACGGGTAGTTCTGCATGTTGCGCGCGCCGATCTGGATGATGTCGGCATGTTCCGCCACGACATCCACCATGTCCGGCTCCAACGCCTCGGTGACGACGGCCATCCCCGTGGCCTCGCGGGCGGTGGCGAGCAATTCGAGGCCCCGCACGCCCAAGCCCTGGAAGGAGTAGGGCGAGGTGCGGGGCTTGAACGCGCCGCCCCGCAGGATGGTGACCCCCGATTCTCGCAGCCGGTGCGCGATCTCCGCGATCTGTTCGGGCGACTCGACGGAACATGGGCCGGCCATCAGGACGACGTCGTCGCCTCCGATCCGGGTGCCGTTCTTCAGCTCAATGACGGTGGATTCCGGGCGCCACTCACGAGAAACCTGCTTGTACGGCTGCGTCACGTGGATCACCTGGACCACTCCCGGGAGTGCTTCCAGACGACCACTGTCGACCTTGCCGTCGTTGCCGATCAGCCCGATGGCCGTCCGCTGCTTGCCAGGGATCGACCGGGCCTCGTAGCCCATCTCGTTGATGGCGGAAATAACGCGGCGGACGTCCGCGTCGTCCGCCTCGTGGTGCATGACGACCAGCATGGTTCTCGTTATTTCGTGTGGTGACGGCCCGCAGGATACGAGCGGCCAAGCCGTAAAGTTAGCCCGGCACCGTCAAATCGTCTAGCGAACCCGCCGATGCGCCGATGCGCAGCTTCATTCCGTCCCTGGCGCATACGGTCTCGCCGGTCCAGCCGTGGTCTTTCAGCAACGCGGGAACATCGATGCCGGCGAGCTGGGGATACATGTGGACCACCACGAGGCGACCCGGCTGCGCCGTTCGGGCGAAGTCGGCCAGCCGGCCGGGTGTCATGTGGATGTCCTGGGCTTCGTCGTCCGGAAGGGAACACTCGGCAATGAGCACCTCGGCCCCTGCGGCGAATCGGGCAAGCTCGGGGTCGGCGCCGGTGTCGCCGGTGTAGGCCAGCGTGCCATCGGGGGATTCGACGCGGTACGCCAGCGACGCATCGGTGTGGCGTGTGCGGCAGGCCAGGAGTCGTGCTCCACCGCCCAGGTCGAGGGCGTCGCCGTCGTCCATCTCGTGGACTCGCACGGGGAAGTCGGGCGCCTCCACGTGGCTTCCGAAGGCCGCGCCCAGCCGATTCATGAGCTCACGGGTGCCCGGCGGACCCGCCAGCAGGAGCGGTGCGCTCCGGGGCGGCGTCATGCCCCAGCGCAGGGCAAAGAGGAGGTAGGGCAGGTCGCCGACATGGTCGTTGTGGAAATGGGTGAGGGCCAGGTGGGTGAGGCGTTTCCAGTTGATGCCGAAACGGGCCATGTGATGGACGACGCCCGGGCCCACGTCGAGCAGCAGACGTGTGCTGTTCACCGCGACGTGGTAACCGGAGCACACCCGGCCCGGCTCCGGCACCGCCGTTCCCGATCCCACGATGGTGATGCGCACGATGCCAGCGCGCCTCCCTAGTCCACGCTGCCCATGGCGAGCACATCGTCCATCTGAACGCCGACGATGGTGCTGATGCCCGGTTCCTCCATGGTGACGCCGTAGATCCAGTCGGCGGCTTCCATGGTGCGCGGGTTGTGGGTGATGACGATGAACTGCGTGTCTTTCTTGAACTCCTGCAACATAACCAAAAAGCGGCCGATATTGGCTTCGTCCAGTGGCGCGTCGACCTCGTCGAGGACGCAGAACGGGCTTGGCTTCACCAGGTAGATGGCGAACAGCAGAGCCAGGGCCGTGAGTGCCCGCTCGCCCCCGGAGAGCAGGTGGATCCGCTGGGTCCGTTTGCCGCGCGGCGATGCGGAGACCTCCACCGGCGATTCCAGTGGGTCCTCCGGGTCTTCCAGCCAGAGATCGCATTCACCGCCTTCGAACAGGGCGCCGAACGTGTGCTGGAAATGCTGCCGGACCTGCTCGAAGGTCTCGTGGAAGAGCTGGCGCGCGGTGCGGTTGATCTGCCGGATGGCCGACTGCAGGTCGTCGCGGGCCTGCACCAGGTCGTCACGCTGGCCGGTGAGGAACTCGAGGCGCTGTTTCTCCTCGTCGTACTCCTCCACCGCCAGCATGTTGATGGGACCCAGGCGCTCGAGGTCCAGGATCACCTGCTGCTGCTCCGCACGCAGCGATTCGGGGACGCCGTCCGCCGCCTCGACCTGGCCGGACAGCTCATCCAACGACTTCCCCCACTCCAGCTCGATGCGCTCGTGGACCCGCCGGCGCACCGCCTCCCCTTCAGCCACCTGCAGTTCCAGCCGGTGCCGCTCCTCACCGCGCAACTCCACGGCACCGCGGAGCTCCCGCGCCCGCTTCTCCAGAGCGTCGGCCGCCTCACCCGCCTCCGCCAGCTGTTCGTCCAGCTGCGAAAGGGTGTCCGAGGCGGCATCCCGTTCGGCGAACAGCCGTTCCAGGTCCGCTTCCGCCTCCGCGCGCAGACCTTCCAGCTCCTCGAGCGTGTGGTGATGCTCCGCCTCTTCGGTGTCCAGGCCGGCGATCCGCCGTTCCGCTTGTTCCACGGCCTCCGCGGCACCTACGCGGCGCCGGTTCATCTCGGCCAGGGCCGCCTCTTCCCGGGCATGGGCGATGCGGAGCTCCGCCTCCTCGTCACGCACCGTTTCCCACGCGGCCTGCCGCTCGCGCAACGTGAGGGCTGCCTGCTCACGCTCCTGCCGACGCCCTTCCAGCTCCGACGCCAGCCGGTCGCGCTCCTGCCGCGCCGAGGCCGCTTCGGCGCGCGCTTGCTCCGCGGCGGCACGCAAGCCCGATCGCCGCCGCTCCAGCTCGTCCCGGGAACGCTCCGCCCGCGCCCGCTGGTCCGTGCGGGCCGCTTCGTCCGCTTCCAGACGGCGGAGCTCCAGCTCCACCGCCTGCGCCGCGGATTCCAGCTCCCGCAGCTCCGTCTCCGTACCGGCCGCGCGTTCGGCCAGGGCGCTGCGCGCGGCCGCTCTGGCATCACGCGACCGCCCCGCTTCCTCCGCCTCGCCCCTCAACGTCGCCAACCGTTCGCGACGGCCGATCAACACGGGCTCTTCACTGGCCCGCCCGACGAATCGGAGCGCCTCGAGCAGCGACTGCACCCGCGGCAAGGCGTCTCTGGGAAGCAGCGCCAGCACGCCGGACCGCGCGTCGTCCTGCTGGACCCACGCTTCGATGGCGGACGCCGCTTCGTCGTCCTCCACGACCAGAGCCTGCAGCAACGAGCCCAGTGCGCCCTCGACCGCCGCCGCGCGCTGCCGGTCCAGGTTCAGGAATTCGGCCAGCGGCCCCAGCAGGCCGCCCAGCTCGTCGCGTGCCTCCAACGCCGCGGCCACCGCCGGAGCGAAGCCCTGGCCATCCCGCTCCAGCGCTTCCACCGCCGCCAACCGGGCGGCCAGCAGGCTGGCCCTGTCTTCGGCTTCCTGGAACGCGCGCCTCGCGTCCTGCTCCTCTTCCCGCAGCGCCCGCAACTGGTCCCGAAGCGCGTCCACATCCGCCATCATGTCGGCGCGGCGGGCGGAGAGCTCTTCGGTACGGGTGGCGAAGAGATCCCCCTGTTCGTCCAGGCGAGCCAACTCCGAGGCCAGCTCGCCTTCTTCCAGCTCGAGCCGTTCGCCTCGTTCGGCGGCTTCCGCAGTGCGTGCAGCGGCGGCGGCGGCATCGCCGCCGAGCTGGGCGATACGCCGCGCCAGCTCGTCTTCCCGGGCGCGCGCCTTCTCCTCGACCTGCCGCGCGGCGGCCAGCTCTTCCCGCATGGAGTGCTGGCGGTCGCGCACTTCCGCGACCTTGCCGGCCAGCATCTCGAATTCCTGTTGCCGGTCCCCGCCTTCCACGTCCAGCCGCTCGATCTCTTCGTGCAGGGTGGCAATCCGGCGCCGTAGCTCTTCCCGATCCGTTTCGATCTGCTGGAGGCGCCGCTGGGCGTGAACCCGCCGTTCCTGCGCAACGGCCAGCTCGCGGTCCCGATCCGAGATCCGCCGATTTACCCCGTCCAGATGCTGGGCGGCTTCATTCCGCTGCCGGGCCACGTCCGCGGCCTGCAGCCGCCGCCTCTCGAGGTCGGCCTCGGCAGCGCTCAACTCCGCCCGGCGGGACGGCTCGTCCCGGCTCACATCGGCCAGGCGCGCCCGGGCGTCAGCGAGGGCGTCCGCCACCCCCTCCAGGTCCACCGCTGCCACAGCCACGTCCAGCGCCAACCTCCGTGCGCGCAACTCCTTGAACCGCTCCGCCCGGCGCCGTTGCCGGCCCAGGCTGCGGACCTTCGTCTCCACCTCCGCGATCACGTCTTCCAGGCGTGCAAGGTCGCCTTCCACGGCATCCAGCCGACGCTGGGCCCCCTTGCGGCGGTCCTTGTAGCGCCCGATGCCTGCCGCCTCTTCGAACAGGTGCCGGCGCTCGTCCGCCCGCTCGGACAGGATGGCGTCCACCATGCCCTGCTCGATGATGGCATAGGCATTGGTGCCCAGCCCCGTGTCCCGGCACACGTCGAGGATGTCGCGCAGGCGCACCGACTCGCGATTCAGCTCGTACTCGCTGCCGGCCTCCCGGAACACGGTTCGGCGCACCTCTACCTCGTCCTGGGGCAGCGGCAGCACGCGATCATCGTTCGATACGACCAGGGCGACCTCGGCCCGGTTCAACCCGCGGCGCGACTGGGTGCCCTGGAAGATCGCCTCGTCCATCCGCGAGCCACGGATGGCCGTCGGACGCTGCTCGCCCAACGCCCAGCGGATGGCGTCGCTGATGTTGGACTTGCCGCACCCGTTCGGCCCCACGATGGCCGTGATGCCTTCGTGGAACTGGAGCTCCGTGCGATCGGCGAAGGATTTGAACCCGTGGAGGGTGAGCCTGCGAAGCTTCATGCCACCGGCCGTCCGGTGCGTGGGACCAGCGGAGCGTCGATGCCTGCGGATTGCAGCAACTGCGCCATTACCTGCGCCTCACTCCTGTATTCATACGCACCGGCGTAAAGGCGATAGTGCGCAGGACCGACCGTGTAGGGCACCTCCACCACGTAGGTGGGCACGCCCTGCGCCGCCAGTTGGTCCCGGCGGGCCATCGCCGCCTGTTTGCTTTCAAAATCCTGGATCCGGAACGCGAGCGCCGTCGGACGCACCGACCACGGCTCCTCCGCCGTCTTGTACCCGTCCTGGACCAGACGCCTCATCAACGCCATGCCCGCATCGACATCCGCGACGGGGCCGGCCATCACGATCTGGTACGTCACGCCGTCGTTCAGCACGGGCGAGACGAAGAACTCCAGGTCCGGCTCCGCGGCCCGCAGGGCCGCAACGCGCCGCTGGGCCACGTCCAGGTTCTCATACACTTCAATGGACACCGAGACCGGAACTTCGGTCTCGATGGGCTTGCCCGGGTCGGCCGGCGGAGGCGCCGGCTGCGCCGGAACGGCCGCTTGGCCGCGGGCGGGCGCCACGTATTCCGTGAAGGCGTACCATGCCGCCACAGCTACCACGATCGCCAGCAGGATCCAGAGTACCGGCGACACCCGCCTGCCCCCCTGGTTGCGGTGGCGCAGCACCGGTGGGATGGTGAGCTCGTCCACCGGTGACCCGGGGATGGGAACGTCCGGCAGGATCAACGGGACCTCGGCGATCCATGCCTCCGGCTCAACGGGAAGCGTTTCGGCACCAGCGGCGTCTTCGTCGCTGCCCGCCGTCGCCGCCGGCGCCGGCGGCACACCGGCCAACCCGTCCTCCGGCTCCCCGGCGCCGGCCAACCCCTCCCCGGACTCCTGGGCCATTCCGGGTCCGGCACCGGCCTGCCCGCCCGAAGACCCGCGGCGGTCGGCGGATCCCGGCGGCACCAGCGTCGCCGCCACGTCGCACCCATCCGGCAGCGCGGCTTCCACATCTTCCCCGTCCGCCTCCAGCACCACCACAGGACCGTGGCGCACCAGGTCCGGAAGGCCCACGGCTTCCGCCGGTACGTACGCCAACATCACGGTGCCGAGCTGGCGCAGCTCCGGAAGAAGCCTGAACCACCGCGAAGATGAGAGGATCTCCGCCGGATCCGGGACGTACGCGCCCGGCGGGACCAGCCGGAACCGATGGCCCGCGGCCCGTTGCGTCACCCGGTCGAGGGACGCACCGAACAGGAACACGTCGGCCAGGCCCTCCCGGTTCCGCATACCGAGGACGCCGTGCAGCTCCGGTTTCTCGAAGCCGAGGTCCGCCAGGATCACCTCCCGCTGTCGCGCGGCCCCGTCTGCCGCAGCGACCGCCGCCCGGGCCGCCCAACCACTCTCCCGCGCAGCCGCACCGGCCACCAGCAGCACGACCGGCGAGCCCCCCGACACGGCGTGCCGGAGGCCAACCGGGAGTTCTCCCGCGCCGGGGTCGAAGACCTCTGCGGCGGGCCGTGCATCCAGGCTCATGGAACAGGACCTTTGCGGGTTATCACTGCCGAATCGGGTGTACGCGACGACGAGGGCCGTACGCGCTCCGCGGTGCGCCTAATGATAAGGGACCGAGCGCCGTCGAAAAAGATCCAGCCGCCTGCATGTCCCGGAACCTCAGAACGAGGGCCCGAACGACAGGGAAAAGACACCGTGCCGGTCCGGCCGGTCCAGAGGCAAGGCGTAGTCAAATCGGAGAACCGCATAGTAGACGTTGAGCCTCATGCCGACCCCCCAGCTGTACAGCGGCTGCCGGTAGAGGTACGGATCCTGTCCCGGCTTACGCTGCCAGACGATGTGGACGGGCGTCGCGGACGTACAGGCCGCCGTGGGGTCGTAGTCGGAGCCTACACAGGCGTGGTTGTCCCAGGCCAGGCCGCCATCGAAGAACGCCACCGCGTCCACGGGCGGGAACGTGCCGAGGAACCCGAGCTGGAGCTCCGTGATGACGGGGACCCGAAGCTCGAGGTTCATGAAGGCGGCGCTGGAGCCGATCAGCTGGTCGCGGACGGGGCAGGCCGCGAGAGATCCGCCCCGACCGAAGGCGCACTCGGGGCCGGAAGGATCGAACGAGTTCGCGTCATACCCGCGTATGAAGTACGGCCCGCCCCAGTAGAGGGAAAAACGGTCGGCGTCGTCACCCCTGCGCGCCAGCGCCACCAGCCGCCCGGCAAGCACGACGGTTCGCTTGAAGTTCCAGTAGTTGCGGAAGTCCAGGTAGCCTTCGTCGAAAGAGTAGCCGCCGTAGATGCGGGAAGCCTGCAACCGGTAGCGTGTGCCCCAGATGGGGCCGGTCCAGCCGAACAGCGTGTTGTCGAACACCAGCGCAGCCGTGGGCTGGACGAACCCAACGTCACCGATGCGCGTGTCCCGGACCAGCGGCCGGTCCGTCTCGGTCAGGATGCCCCGAATCAGGTAGTCCCGCTTGATGCTTGGTCCAAAATGTTCCCCCAGCGCCTTGC
>CAZUFP010000001.1:86400-112442 GCA_964619835.1 uncultured Gemmatimonadaceae bacterium
CCCGCTTGAAATAGACGGCACTGCCCCCCAACTCCACCCGCTGGAACTGGCTGAACGGGTAGCTGGCCACCAGGGTCGCCTGGCGGATCACATCGCGGATGAACACGTGGGCCAGGGCGCTCTGCTGCGTCCCGTTCGCGTCCACCGTGAATGACTGCAGGCCCCGGTACCGGTACAGGGGCACCTGCTGAAGTGTGACCCCCCAATTCACGCGCCGCTTGAGGACCTCGTATCCTCCGTAGAATACCGCGTCGGACAGCGAGCCGTTGATGTTGCCCGCGAGGACGATGTTCTGGTCGCCCAGCATGTCCGACATCGCGATGTAGCTTCCACCGTATATGCCGTTGCCGTAATAGCCGCCCACGGTCGCGCCGATGGTGGGCCGGCCGATCACGTCCGGCGTGAACTTCACATGGTAGCGGACGACGTCGAAGGCGCCGGTGTCCGGCAGCACCGCGCCCACGCTGTCCAGCAGCTGCAGGACCGAGGGAGGACCGGCGCGCACGCCGTTGCGACCCGGCGCGGGGGCCGGCGGTGCGACGTCCGCCGCCCGGAAGCCCACCGCGTCCTGGCTCAGCCAGTCCGGGAGCCCACCGCGCCCCCCAGCCCTCGATGCCCACGACGCCCCGCCCACGCCGGCTGACCCGCCCCCGGAACGACCGGCTGCGGCCGTGTCGTACTGCGCCACCAGCGGCGCGGCCGGTGCCCACACCCGCCGCCGGGGCAATGCCAGTGGATCCGCGATGGTATACAGGTTGTATCCGCCGTCTTCGAAGTAGACGAAGGCAAGGCGACCCGCCCGCGACCAGCTCAGGACCGGCGAGAGGTGGCTCGTGCCGATGATCCCCGACAGCACGTCGGTGACCTGGAACAGGGCCTGCTCATCGAGGTCGAACAGGTACAGGTCGTTGACGCCCGTCCGATCGCTCACCCACGCCAGGTGCCGTCCGTCCGGGGACCAGACCGGGTCGATGTTCTTGCCCGTGTCCTGGCCCGGCAGCAGCCGGACCCGCCCGGTAGCCACGTCCAGCAGCGCCACGCGGAAATTGCCGTAGCGCAGGCGCTGCATGTCCGCCTCGGGGCCCCGATCGGTGGTGAACGCGATCTGTGTCCCATCGGGCGACCAGCTGGGCATGAGATCGGCGTAGCGGTCCCGGGTCAGTCGCCGCAGGTGGCCGTCCAGGTCGGTGACGAAGAGGTCGCTCAACCCGCCATCCAGGCCGGTGAAGACGATCTGCCGCCCGTCCGGCGACCAGCTGGGGTTCTCGACGCCGTTCAGCGGGAAGCGCAGCCGTCGCGCCACGCTGTGCCCGCGGACGTCGTAGACGTAGAGGGCGTCCCGGCCGCCGGTTTCCGCGGAGAAGGCCACGAAACGCCCGTCGGGCGAAAAGGCCGAGGTCGAGCTCTGGTAGCGCAGGGACTCGAACCCCGCGCTGCGGGATCCCTTGACCAACCGCTTCAGCACGCGGCCGGTCGTGGCATCCGCCAGCCACAGGTCCATGAAGAAGCCCTGCCGCTGGGACGCGAACACGATGGTCCGGCCGTCCGGGGCCAGGGCCGGGGCCAGGTACCACGGGTCCGTCAGTTTCAGGTGGCGGGTCAACCGGCGGCCGTAGCGCGACGGTGGCTCGTGCTCCACCAGCTCCGGCAGGTAAGCCGTACGCACCGACGCCAGCCATTCGCGGCTCAACTGCGGCAGCGTCAGGCCGAACGTGGACACGAACGCACGCTCCAGCCCCATGCGTGACAGCTTCCGCAACACCACGCCGATGGATTCGTTGCCCCACCGGCGCCCGATGAACGCCCACAGGGACTGGCCGAACCGGTAGGACAGGTAGTCGTCCCGCTGGTTCATCTCGTCGATGTCACGGATGTAGCCGGCGATCACCGCGTCTCGCACCCAGGACGCCGTATGCGCATCGATACGGCCCAGCGACAGGTACTCCGCCATTCCCTCCATGAACCACAGCGGAACCCGCATCACCGGTCCTGTCTCGCCCATCATGCCGTCGCCGAACAGGATGTCGAACTGGAACGCATGCACCAGCTCGTGCGTCAGCACATGGTCGAAATCAGCGTAGGAGCCCGTGAACGGCACGATGACCCGGTTCTTCAGGATCTCGGTCACCCCCCCGGTGGCTTCGTCGATGAGGCCGGGCAGTGCATTTGTCTGCTGGAAGTCACTGTGGGAGGCGTACAGGATGATGGGCTTGCGCGAGTCGAACTCGTGCTGGAGCAGCCGCGACAGCCGTCCGTACGCTCGCTCGGCCATGCGCGCAGCGTCCAGCGCGGCCTCACGCTCCTGCGGATAAAAATAGATGTCGAAGTGTTGGGTCCTGATGATCCGGAAGTCGAACGCGCGATACTGGACCTTGTTCCGTCCGAACTGCGCCTGTGCGGGGTTGACGGCGAAGGCGAGGAGGGCCCCGGCAAGGGCCGCGCTGCACAGGCTGCGCCTCATTGGGCTGCTCCGGTGACGGTGCTACAACTCCTGCCCGTCCGGGATCAGGGTGGGCGCGTCCCCCCAGAGACGCTCCAGCTGATAGAACTCCCGCACCGCGGGGTGAAACACGTGGACCACGAAGTCGATGTAGTCGAGCAGGACCCATCGCCCGCCACGCAAACCTTCCACATGTCCCGGACGGACGTCGTCCTTCTTCATTTCTTCCACGATGTGTTCGGCGACAGACCGGACATGGATGTCGGAGGTGCCGCTCACGATCAGGAAATAGTCCGTGGCACTCGACAGCCCACGGAGATCCAGCACGACGACGTCGCGGCCCTTTCGTTCCAGCGCCAGTTCCACGGCGCGCGCAAGATCAGGCTCCTGCGTCAGGTCCGTTGTGGCCTCGCGACGTTCCGCTTCGTTGCTCTGCATCCACTCCCGGGCGTGGGGGCCAATCTGCCTGCGCCCGCGGTCGCGGGCGCAGAACGTCGACTCTGCTGCAATGTAACGGGCCGCCGGCATCAGGGACACCGGCGGCAAGGCGATTACTCTTCCTTGATCACCCAGACCTTGATCTCCGGCCGCACGTCGGCGTGCAGCTTCACCGGCACGTTGTAGACACCCAGCGCTTTGATGGGCTCTTCGAGATCGATCTGTTTCCGGTCCACTTCGAAATCGAAACCCTGTTGGCCGAGCTGCTCGGCAATGTCCGCCGTCGTGATGGACCCGAACAGTTTCGACTCCTCGCCCGCCCGCGCATGGAACGTCAACGAGACGTCCTCGAGAATGGAGGCCCGCCGCCTCGCCTCGAGGTAATCGCGGCGCGCACGCTGCTCTTCGCGCTCTCGCTCTTCGTCCAGCTGCCGGATGTTGGCTTCCGTCGCTTCGTACGCCATGCCCTGCGGCAACAGGTAGTTGCGGGCATACCCCGGACGCACGCTCACCACCGAGCCGGCTTCGCCCAGCTTCTCGATATCCTGTCGCAGGATCAGCTTCACCGTCTTCATGTCTTCACTCCCCTCACTCCATGCCGGACCGCACCCGGGTCCGGAGGTCGAGCCATGTGTCCGTGATCCCCAACACCGCCGCGCTCGTCATCATGACGGGCAGAAGCACCAGCGCGACCAGGGCCACCACGATCGTGCCCAACACGCCGGGCGCGCCCACCAGCGCCACCACCACCGCCAGTCCGCGAAGCGCGTAAAGCGCCGCCATGAAGGCCAGAACGTTCCCACCGAAGCGCGACGCCACGTCGCCCAACGGCGCGACGACCAGTGCCAGACCCGCGATCAGGACCCAGACCAGACCGTCGCTGAAGCGGAAATCCCGCAACAGACCCAGCGGTGAATCCGAGGCCACGAGCCTGCGATACGCCCACCAGGCCAGGCCGAGACCCGCGACGGAGCCCAGAGCCACCGCCGCCGGGTAGTACCGCGCCGCCAGTTCCGCCGCCTCCATCATGGCTTCCACGAAATCGCGGCCCTGCGCTCCCGTGTTCGCCTGCGCAACGAAGGTCGCCACCGACTGCCGGCAGAACTGACCGATGGTCCAGTCCAACTGGTGCCAGGGCTCGCGCCGGACCAGGAACACCGCCATCGCCGTGCCTGCCGATGCCGCCACCGCCCCCAGTGCACGGGAGATGAAGCGGGCTCCGGGCCACGCCACAACCATGGCGATGAACCAGGCGCCCAGCACCAACGCCCATCCCCGCTGGGCGTACCACATCGCGTCCACGTGCCGGCCCAACAACGTCAGCGCCAGCAGCAACGCCCCCAGCGCCGCCAAGTGCAGACGCGGCGGCCGGGCAGGCCCCGCGACCAGGAGCAGCCCGAGCGGCACGAACACCAGCAGCACGGGCTGCACCACCGCCTGCATGATCACGACCAGCGAGAGGCCGACGACCGCCGGCCACCGTCCGCCAGTCGCCACGGGACTCAGCTCTCGCCCGTGTTCGCGTACCCAACCAGCGCCAGGTAGCGCGCCCGCTTGATCGCCGTGCCCACCTGCCGCTGGTGCCGCGCACACATGCCCGTCAGGCGACGCGGCAGGATCTTGCCAGCGTCCGTGACGAACCGCGAGAGCGTATTCTCGTCCTTGTAGTTGATCTGCCGGATGCCCGACTCACACAACGGGCAGTTCTTCTGTCGGCCCGCCATCAGTCCTCCTCATCCTCGTCATCGTCGTCATCGTCGTCCTTGGACGACGGCTCCCGCGTAGACAGCGACATGGGCGCCGTCGGCTCCCCTTCGCTCAGCACGATGAGGTAGCGCAGCAGCTCATCGTCCAGCTTCAGACGCCGCTCGAATTCCGGCAGCGCCTCCGCACCCGTGCGGAACTGCACGACGACGTAATTCCCTGCGGCTTTCTTGGCGATGGGATAGGCAAGCTGGCGCTTGCCCCAGAAGTCGACGGCCGTGATCTCGCCGCCTTCACCCGTGATCAGCTGATGGTAGCCGTCCAGCTTGGTGCGGATCTTCTCCTCGTCCAGCATCGAGTCGAAGATGTAAACGATCTCGTAATCCTTCACGCGTTTCCTCCCCCGGTCTCGTACGGCCCCGCGTCGTGCGCGGAGCAGGATAGAAAGCCTGTAAGTATACCGGCGAGGAAAGGCTTCGTAAAGCCCGGGGCCGCGCTATGGGGTGGGCCGCCCTCTTTCCGGGCGGCGCCCCGCCACCCCCTGCGGCGGGCTCGAACGCCGTTGCCGGCGTCCGTCAGGGCTTCGCCAGAACGGGGAAGAGGGCGTTGATCAGCTGGGGATAGACGAAATACGCCTCCTCGGCGGCGGCGAGGCTGAGGCGTTCAGTGTTCGTGTGGGCATGGCGCTCCTCTCCCGGCGCGTAGCCGATGGTGGGAATGCCGTGGACGCCGCAGATGTGGCCGCCGTCGGTGGCGAATGCCCAGGGCCGCACAGCCGGCGCATGGCCCGTGGCATGGGCGATGGCTCCGGCGGCGGCGGTCGCGATGGGGTGGTCCTGCGGGATGAGGAACCCGGGCGTGAAGAGCTGGCGGTCTTTCTCGATGCCCGTGCACGTGCGCTGATGCTCCGTGGCGCAGTCGACGTCCACCCGGAGGCGTTCGTCGGCCAACCGCACACGTTCGTTCAGGAAGCCACGCACGGCGTCGGCCGCGGAGGTGGGTGTGAGGCCGGGCAGGACACGCCAGTCGAGGTAGACCCGCACCAGGTCGGGGATCACATTGCGGCTGGCAGGCAGGACATCCACCTGGGTGGCCACCAGGCTGGCCCGCCCCAGCACGGGGTCCTCGGCGTCCAGGCGTTCGGCGGCGAACTGGCGCACCGCGTCGAGAACGGCAGGCAGGCCGTCCAGGGCGTTCGCGGCACGATCGGGTGCGCTGGCATGCCCGGCCAGGCCGTGGATGGAAACGACGATCTCGGCCCGGCCCCGGTGTCCGATGGTGACGTCGCCGTGAGTCGACTCCCCCACGATGGCGGCCCCGGGGTGCACGGCGCCGGACTCCAGCAAGTGTTCCATGCCCCAGCCGCCCCGTTCCTCCATCACCGTGTGCGCCACGATGACGTCGCCCGGGGGCCGTTGGCCCACGAAGTGCGCCGCCGCGTAGGTCTGGAGCGCCAGCGGCCCTTTGATGTCCATGGCGCCCCGGCCGTGCAGGAAGCCGTCGGCCAGATCCGCGGCGTACGGCGGATGCTCCCAGGCGTTCGGGTCACCGGGGTCCACGATGTCCAGGTGGCAGCTGAGCATCACCGGCTCCGCTTCGCCGCTGCCTTCCACGACGCCGATGACATTGCCCACTTCGTCCCGCCATGCGCGGTCGAACCCGAGGCGCTGGAGCTCCCGCAGGAGCCGGTCGCCCACTTCCCCTTCCCCGCCCGGCGGGCTCGGGATGCGGATGAGTTGGCGGGCGAATTCCAGGGCGGCGGCGAAGCTGAGATCGGCCATGACGTGTCCGGTTCGTGAAAAGGTCCGACGGAATATGAGGGTGGCCCGCGCCATCCGCGAACGGCGCCCCCGCAGGCACACGGGCCGCGACCCATCGGCCGCGGCCCGTGAGGGGTTGCCGTCCCTGCCGGCCGGTCCCGCGTGTGCGGCCGGCCGACGGATTACCCGAAGACCGCGTGCAGGGCCGTGCGCACGAACTCGACCACGGCGGTGACATCACCGTGCACGTTCAGATGGTGCACCTTCACGAACCACGGCGCGAGCACGAGCGATACCACGCTCATGAGCTTGATCAGGATGTTGAGCGACGGGCCCGACGTGTCCTTGAAGGGGTCGCCCACCGTATCGCCGACGACGGCAGCCTTGTGCGGCTCACTGCCCTTGCCGCCGTGCTGGCCGCCCTCGATGTACTTCTTGGCGTTGTCCCACGCACCGCCGGCGTTCGCCATGAAGAGTGCCATGAGCACGCCCGTGACCGTGGCGCCGGCCAGCAGGCCGCCCAACGCACGCACACTGAAGTAACCGACGACCACCGGCACGATCACCGCCGTCAGGCCCGGAACGATCATCTCCTTCAAGGCCGCCCGGGTGGAGATGTCCACGCAACGTGCGCTGTCCGGCTTGGTGGTGCCCTCCATGATGCCCGGGATCTCCCGGAACTGGCGCCGCACTTCGTTCACCATGCCTTCGGCCGCGCGGCCGACGGCGGTCATGGTGAGCGCCGAGATGAAGAACGGCATCGTGCCGCCGATCAACAGCCCGATGGTAACCTCGGGGTTGATGATGTCGAGGCCGCCGTTGCCCAGGCCGACGGCCGCCGCATAGGCACTGAACAGGGCCAGCGCGGTGAGGGCGGCGGAGCCGATGGCGAAGCCCTTGCCGATGGCGGCCGTGGTGTTGCCGATGGCATCCAGTCCGTCCGTGATCTTGCGCACCTCGGGGCCGAGCCCGCCCATCTCCGAGATGCCGCCGGCGTTGTCCGCGACGGGTCCATAGGCGTCCACCGACATGGTCACGCCCACCGTGGCCAGCATGCCGACGGCCGCGATCCCGATGCCGTACAGGCCCGCGAAGTGGTACGAAACCCCGATCGCGGCGGCGATGAGCAGGACCGGCAGCGCCGTCGATTCCATGCCCACGGCCAGGCCGTGAATGATGTTGGTCGCGGAGCCGGTGACACTGGCGTTCGCGATGCGCCGGACAGGGCGGGCACCGGTGTAAAACTCGGTGATCAGCCCCACCATGATGCCGACCACGGTGCCGGAGACGATGGCCCAGAACGGGCCCGTGGCCGAATAGGCTTTCGCGGTCGTCGGGTCGAAGATCTCGAAGCCCATGGCCCGCACAGCGAAGTAAACGGCCACCAGGAACAGCGCGGCGGCGATGAACGTCACGTTGCGCAGAGCCGAGGCCGCGTTGGAGCGCTCCAGGATCTTCATGAGAGCGATGCCCACCAGGGAGGCCAGCAGCCCGATCATGATGGTGAGCAACGGCAGGGCAACCGCTTCTGCCCGGTTCGCCGCGTAGAGCGCGCTGGAGGCTCCGATGGCGATCGTGGCGATCACGCTGCCGACGTAGCTCTCGAAGATGTCGGCGCCCATGCCCGCCACGTCGCCCACGTTGTCACCCACGTTGTCCGCGATGGTGGCCGGGTTACGCGGGTCGTCTTCGGGAATGCCCGCTTCCACCTTTCCGACCAGGTCCGCGCCCACGTCCGCGGCTTTCGTGTAGATGCCGCCGCCCACGCGGGCGAACAACGCGATGGAGCTGGCGCCCATGGCGAAGCCGCTGATGATCTCTGCGAATTCACGGAACGCGACGTCGCCCTGGGCGTGCGCCGCGAAGATGAAATACCAGATACCGATGCCCAGCAGCCCGAGGGCGGCCACCGACAGCCCCATGACCGCGCCGCCGAAGAATGCGACCCGAAGCGCCTTACCCTGGCCGGATTCCTTCGCGGCCGCCGCCGTGCGCACATTCGCGCGCGTCGCCGCCGACATGCCGAAGAAACCGGCGAGCACCGAGCAGAGCGCACCGGTAACATAGGCGAACGCGGTGTAGCGCCCGATCGCGAGACCCAGCAGAATGGCCACGATCAGGACGAACACGGCGAGCACCGTATACTCCCGGCGCAAGAACGCCATCGCACCTTCGTGGATGGCGTCCGCCAGCTCCCGCATCAGGTCGGTCCCTGTTGATTGAGCCTTTACATATAGGAAAAGCCCCAGTGCCACGAGCAGTCCGATCAACCCCAGCACCGCGGCCCCTTGCGTCCACGCCAGTAAGTCCGTCACGAACGCCTCCGCTTTTTGGCAGGTGTATGGCTAATGGTTGTACCGGTTCATGGCCGCCTCAATCCCCTCGTCCAGCCAGAGCCGCACACCAGCGGCCAGATCCGGCAACAACGCGATGATCCGCTCCTCGTCATCCGCCGGCAACTCGGAGAGCACCCAATCGGCGAGGTCCACGCCATCCGGCGGCACGCCCACGCCAATCCGCAACCGTGCATACTCCTGAGTGCCCAGCGCCGATTCCACCGACTTCAAGCCGTTGTGCCCGCCGGCGCTGCCTGCGGGCCTGAACCGGACGTGGCCCACGTCCAGCACGGCATCATCCACCACCACGAGAAGGTCGCGGGTGACATCGAACCCGTCGACGTGCCGGAACCGGGCAAGCGCCGCCCCACTGCGATTCATGTACGTGCGAGGTTTGACCAGCTGCACGCTATGCGGACCCAACGGACCCGCCGCCACCAGCGCTTGCGTTTCGCGCCGGAACGGGCCCAGGCCCCAATCCGCGGCAATGCGGTCCACCAGCCACCACCCGACGTTGTGCCGGGTCGCATCGTACTCGCGGCCGGGATTGCCCAGCCCGCACACGACCTTCACTCAGGATTCCGCGTCGGACTCCTCGTCCTCGGCCTTTTCTGCAGCCTCGCCACGGCCCACCAGTTCCGGTTCCGCGCCTTCCGCCGCCTCGGCTGCTTCCTCTTCCTCTGTCGTCATGACGCGCGGCGCCGCCACGAGGCAGACGGTCCGGTCCGCGTCCACCTGCACTTCCACGCCTTCGGGGAACGCCATGTCCGCAATGTGGACCGAGTCCCCGATATTCAGCGCAGAAATATCCACGACGAACGCTTCCGGAATCGTCTCCGACGAACACCGCACCTCGACTTCGTGCAGCACATGCTGCAGGACGCCCCCCTCCTTCACGCCCGCCGCCGCGCCTTCGAGATGGATGGGTACCTGCACGTTCACCTTCTCACCGGCCTGGATCTGGTGGAAGTCGATGTGCAACACTTCCGCCTTCACCGGGTTCATCTGAACCTCTCCCACCAACGCCCGGACCTTGCCACGCTTGCCCTTGATGGACAGGTCGATCAGCGTGTTTTCCAGCGACACGCGCCGCATCAGGTTGTCGAATTCGTGCGCGTCGATGCTCAGCGAGCGCGTGTCTTCGTTCCGTCCGTAGATCACGGCCGGAATCATACCCTCCCGCCGCATCCGGCGCGCGGGTCCCTTGCCCGTCTCCTCCCGGAGCGAGGCCTTCAACGTCACCGTCTCCGTCATACCCTATCCTTCTCCCTTCAGTCGAACAGCTGACTCACTGATTCGTTCGAGTGCGTGTAACGGATGGCCCGGGCCAGCAGCTGTGCAATGGACAGGACCTTCAACTTCGAGAACCTCTTCTCTTCCGGAACATTCAGCGTATTGGTCACCACCACGGCCTCCGTGGGCGCCGCCTCCAAGCGCTCGAGGGCAGGCCCGGAGAGAAGCGCGTGCGTGGCCGCCACGTAGATCTCCTCCGCGCCGCGCTCCTTGAGAGCCTCGATCACGCTGGTCATGGTCCCCGCCGTGTCGATCATGTCATCCACGATGAGACACGACCGGCCCTTCACGTCCCCCACCACCGTCAGCACCTCCGCCACGTTCTGCGCGGGACGGCGCTTGTCGATGATCGCGAAATTTGCATTGATCCGCCGGGCAAATCCACGGGCCATCTTCGCCGCACCGACGTCCGGCGCCACGACGACCGGGTCCTCCAGCTTCATCTCCTCGAAATAGCGCGTCAGCACCGGCGCCGCGTACAGGTGGTCCACCGGTACATCGAAGAACCCCTGGATCTGGTGAGTGTGGAAGTCCATGCCAAGCACCCGATCCGCCCCGGCCGCCTCAATCAAATTCGCGACCAGCTTCGCACCGATCGCCACGCGCGGCTGGTCCTTTCGATCCTGCCGCGCGTAGCCATAGTACGGCGTCACCACCGTCACACGCGCCGCCGACGCCCGCTTCGCCGCGTCCACCAGCAGCAGCAACTCCAGCAGGTTGTCCGCCGGTGCCGGCGTCGGCTGGATGATGAACGCGTCCCGCCCCCGGGCGTTCTGGTTGATGCGTGCAAAGATCTCGCCGTCCGCGAACCGCGAAATCGTCACATCCGCGAGAGGAATGCCAATGGACTCCGCAATCTCCTCCGCCAACGGCCGATTCGCCGTCCCCGCCATGAGCAGCAGCGGTCCACGGGACTGATGATCCGACATGCACATACGGGTGCGAGTTTCCGATAGCCTACGCAACAGGCCTGTAAGGTATCGGAAACGTTCCGGGTGTCAACTGTATTGCGCGGCGTGCGCGCGGGTTCCGGACGTCAGCGATGCAGCGTGAGCGAGCCCTCGGAACGGAGCTCCCGGAGGAAGGCGGTGAAGTGAGCCTGGCAGGCTTCGCTGACCGTAGGACGGATGCGCTCGAGCACGCCCGTGTGCGACGTCGCGCGCAACTCCACGGGCCTGCGAAAATCGAAATACCGCTCCAGGCTGAAGGCCAGGCAATCCGGGATGGGTGCCTGGGTACCGTTCGCTGTCTCGTAATGCAATGAAATCTCCAGCGGCAGGAATACGCGATGCTTCCTGACTCCGCATCCCCACGGGCGTGGCCGCCCGGCATCACTCGGAGCCGATACAAGATAGACCGTCCGGGGAGAACGCACCAGAGCGGCGGATACAGCGAGGGCGGTACGTGGAGGAGGATAGGGCGAGGCAGGCAAACCGAAGCGGGTCAAGGGAGGTGGTGATTCGAGGCCGTGGGGCCGGGAGTGTGGGGCGAGCCGGGTCGGCGTGGAACGACCCCGAAAACGCCTCGAACACGAAGACGGCAGTTCCCCCCCCAGGGCTCGAACCTGGACTTCCGGCTCCAAAGGCCGGCGTGACTGCCGATTACACCAGGGGGGACCTTGAAAAGTCGTGAGAACTTAGGGGGAACGGGCGCCTCTTTCAACCGCGGGCTCAGGATTCTGCGGCGGTCCGAGTACGGAGGAGCGAGAGCTCGGGCCAGGACCGGGCGATGTCCTGCGCAGCGGTGTCGCGCGTGGGTTCGTCGGGGAACACACCGAACAGGGCCGAACCGCTGCCGGCGAGGAGCGCGGGAGCGGCGCCTGCAGCCTGCAGGGCATCGCGGACCTGTTGAAGCGGAGGGTGGTCGGGCAGAACGACGGCTTCGAAGTCGTTGGCGGCCGTGCGGGCGACGTCGTCCCAGCACAGGAGTTGTGGATAGCTCCAGGTCCGTGCGGACGTTGTGGGTGGGCCGGCTTCGTCGAGACGCCGGTACGCGGCGGCCGTCGGGCTGGCGAAGGGGGGCACGAGAAGCAGCACGGGCCGCGGGGGGAGGGGTGGCAGCGGCAGGAGCCGTTCGCCGCGGCCCCAGGCCAGGGCGTGCCGGGACCCGCACAGGAAGAACGGGACATCGCTGCCGAGGGTCGCCCCCAGGGCGCTCAGGTCCTGGGGTTGGAGGGGTTGCCGGCAGAGGGTGTTCAGCGCCCGCAACGCGGCGGCCGCGTCGCTGGAACCGCCCCCCAACCCGGCCCCGGCGGGCACACGCTTTACGAGATGGAATCGGACGCCGGGCGGGACTTTGCACACCTCCTGGAAGAGCCGGGCGGCCCGCACCACGAGGTTGTCCTCCACGCGGCCTATGTTCGGGCCGTCCACGGTGAGCTGGATATCGTCTCCGGAAACAGTCACCGACAGGTCGTCGGCCAGCTCGAGAGCGTGGAAGACGGTCTCGATCTGGTGGTACCCGGACGTTTCCCGGGCCAGTACGTTCAGGCGCAGGTTGACCTTGGCCGGGGCCCGGAGCGCGACGGATCGGCCGACGTTCACGCGCTATGCTCCACGGCGTCGTCCACGGCCTCCCCGCTGTGGCCGACCTCGGACCAGGTCAAGCCGAGCCGCCAGACGTAGAACAGGCCGAACAGGGTCACCGGGATGAACGTGGTGATGTGGAATCCGAGCGCGAAGGCGATCGCGGGGGCGGTGGCCACGCCCCAGACGCCCACGAGCCCCACGCGCACGGCCGCCTCGTAGATGCCGAAGAAGCCCGGCACGGACGGCAGCGACACGGCCAGTGCGATGATGGCCTGGAGGAAGAGGGCGCCGCTGAACGGCACGTGGACGCCGAACGCGTGGAACCCGATCCAGAAGGACAGGGCGTTGATCCCCCATACGGCCGCCGACCAGGCCGCGACGCGGAGGACCAGCACCGGCCGGCGGATCGCCGTCAGCCCCTGAAGGAAACCCTCCAGCAGGTCGATGACCTTTCGCTGCAACGCGTGGGGCAGGAGCCGTCTCGCCAGGGCCTCGAAGACGCGCACGGAGCGCGCCGGCCAGGCCACCATGATGAACACGACGACGAAGCCGGCGGCGAAGATGGCGAGAATGGTCTCTGCTGCGCGCCAGACGTCGGGCATGGCCGCGTTCATGGCCGGGAACCCGGGCAACGTCATGGCGAGAAGCAGCGAAGACACCACCACGATCATGTCGAAGAGGCGTTCGACGACCAGGGAACCGAACGAGGCCGTCATGCGAATCGGCTCCAGGCGGGAAAGGGCATAAGCACGGGCGAACTCCCCGACTCTCGCCGGCAGGAGGTTGTTCGCCATGAAGCCGACGCAGGTGGCCGAGAACCGGTTGCCGAACCCCGTTTTCCCGACAGGTTCCAGCAGGGCCTTCCAACGGAACGCGCGGAAGGGGAAACCGAGGAAATTCACGGCCACGGCCAGCAGGAGCAGCAAGGGATGGGCGAGCATGACCCGCCGGCCCACGTCGTGGAAATCAACGTCCCGGAGCGCGTAATACAGAAGGCCGACGCTGACGAGGACGCCAACCACGGCCTTCCAGTCGAATCGAGTGCCACCCCGACGGGCGGCTTGTGGCGCGCCCGGACTCTCGGTCACGCCCGGCCGAGCTCGATGAGGTCGTACAGTTCCGCCAACAGCTCGAGGCCGTCCGGATCGTCGATATGCTGCTCGAGCGCGTTGCGCAGCTCCCGGGCACGATCGAAGGCCTGGTCACCGGCGTATTGCAGCTCGCGGATGGGAACGATCTCCTGCTCCTCCACGTCATCCTCCGATTGCTTCCGTGTTACGCGCTCCCTGGCTTCGCCGACCTGTCGCTCCAGATCCGCCGTCGCGTTGCTCAGTTCCGCACGCACGCTTTCGTCCCAGTGGATCTCACCACGCGCTAGTTGCCGCGCCATCCCTTCGACCGTCGCCGCGAGTTGACGGACGCCGTCCTGGCGGGCCATCTGGGCGCTACCGCGCAGGACCCGCGCCTGCCGATAGAGCTCCTCGGCGTCGCCGTCCAGCAGGCTCGCACGCATGCCGGCGAGCTGCTCCGCCGCTTCTTCCCGGAAGAACATGAACAGTCGCGACACGGACTACCCGCCTGCAGGTTCCGGGCGCGCTTCGCGGATGCGCTGCCACATCTCCAGCACCGCGCGCTCCATGCCCACGAACAACGCCCGGCTGATGACGCTGTGCCCGATGTTCAGCTCCTGCACATCGCTGAGCGCTGCGACCCGCCCCACGTTCTCGTAGGTGAGACCGTGCCCCGCATGGACATCGAGGCCCAGCGAAACACCGAGCGCCGCCGCCTGGCGCAACCGGTCCACCTGTTCGTCAACGCCGCGGCGGTCCTTCCAGCTCTCGGCGAATTCGCCCGTGTGCAGCTCGACGGCGTCGGCCCCCAGGTCGACGGCGGCGTGCAACGAGCCAGGGTGGGGGTCGACGAACAGGGAGGTGCGGATGCCAGCGTCCTTCAGGCGGACGACCGCACGGGCGATGCGAGAGCGGTCCGCGGCTCCTTCCAGCGCGAGCCCGCCTTCCGTCGTCACCTCTTCCCGCTTCTCCGGCACGAGCGTGGCTTCCATGGGCCGCAGCTCGGCCGCGATCGCCAGAACCTCGTCCACCGCCGCCAGCTCCAGGTTCACGCCCGTGCGGACCGTGGCCGCCAGCAGGCGGACATCGCGCTCCTGGATATGGCGCCGGTCCTCACGCAGATGAACGGTGATCCCGTCGGCACCGCCCAGCTCAGCGAGCACCGCGGCGCGCACCGGGTCCGGCTCATCCGTGCGGCGAGCCTGACGGACCGTGGCCACGTGATCGATGTTGATGTGGAGACGCATCAGCCGGTTGATAGCAGCGATTCCAGGTCGGCCGCCCGCTCCTCGTCGAGACCGGCGGCCCTGGCCAGGCGCAGCGTGACCAGCCCGAGGGCGCAATATAGCGTGCGCTCCGTCCCGGACAACCGCGACAGATGCAGCCGGACCGTGTCCACGTCGCCTCGCGCGACGGGTCCCGTGAGGGCGGCCGAAAGGCCCAGGTCTTCCAGGTTTTCCATGGTGCCGCGCATGAGCGGCAGGATGGCGGCGATCGCGTCGTTCTCCGGAATGCCGGCCTGTCGGAACATCTCCACGGCCAGCCCGGTCACCGCCACCAGGTAGTTGGAAGCGAAAACGGCGGCGGCGTGGTAGAGGGGCCGGAGCGTGGGGGGCACGACGATGGCGCGTCCGCCTGCCGCGTGGACGAGCCGCCGCGCGGCCGCCATGGCGGGCGGCTCCCCCGCGATGGCGAAGGAGGCCCCGGCGAGGCGGTCCGCCCCGGACCAGGCGTCCGCCACCGTCTGGAGCGGGTGGATGGACCCCACCGCGTAGCCCGCCTCGTGCAACGGCGCCAGCAGATCGGTGGACAACGCACCGGAAAGGTGGAACGCCGAGCACCCGGACGGCGCCTCACCCGCCCGCGCCATCGTGTGCGCCACCTCGGGCAAAGCGTCATCCGGCACGGCGAGCAGGAGAAGGGACGTGCGGTCCGGCACACGGGCGGGGCCCGCGACGTACCGGGCATCGCCGGCATCGAAGAGCGGGTGCGGCGGCGGCTCCTGGGCACGGCCCTGGTACACCAGCCACTCGACGGACCCGCCCCGCACGAGGGCGGCGCCGAGGGCGAGCCCCATGCGTCCCGGACCCACGATGACGACGCGCTCGCTCACGCGGCCCCGTGGACGACGACCCCGCCGCGCTGTTGCAGACGCCCGAGGATGGGACGGGGCAGGCGCGCCAGCACGTCGATGACCGTGTCCCGCTGCTCCTGGCGGATCACTTCACCCTCACGGTACACCGTGGCGAGCGCTTCTCCGTCTGCCGCGGGGATCACCACGTGCACTTCCGGACGTTGGGCGCGCACCTCGTCCTCCAGCCGGCCCAACAGCTCGTCCATGCCGTTCTCCTCGATCGCCGAGACAAACACGGACGGAGTGGCGAAGAGCGCCCGCACCCGCTGGCGCAGGGCCGCCTCTTCCGGGTGGGTCAGCTGGTCCACCTTGTTGAACACCAGCACCACGGGGCGGCGACCGAGACCGATCTCGGCCAGTACGTCTTCCACCACCTGCTTCTGCTCTTCCCAACCGGGATGCGACGCGTCGATCACGTGCAGCAGAACGTCCGCCTCCAGGGCCTCCTCCAGGGTCGCACGGAACGAAGCCACCAGGTCGTGGGGAAGCTTGCGGATGAACCCGACCGTGTCGCTCACCAGGACCTTGGCGCCCATGGGCAGGTACACCTGGCGGGTCGACGGGTCCAGCGTGGCGAAGAGCCGGTTCTCCACGAACACTTGCGCCCCGGAGAGCGTGCGCAGGATGGACGATTTCCCGGCGTTCGTGTACCCCACGAGCGCCGCCTGGAACTCGGTGGACCGCCCTTTTCGCTGCGTCGCCCGGCGTTGCGCCACCACCTCCAGCTTTTCGCGCAGGTCCGTAATGCGCCGGCTGATGATGCGCCGGTCCGTCTCCAGCTGCGTTTCGCCGGGGCCACGAAGGCCGATGCCGCCGCGGATACGCGACAGGTGGGTCCACATGCGCTTCAGGCGCGGCAGCAAGTACTCGAGCTGGGCCAGCTCCACCTGCATCTGCGCCTCGTTGGTGCGGGCACGTGTGGCGAAGATGTCCAGGATGAGCTCGGTCCTGTCCATGACCCGGGCGCCCAGCAGGTCTTCCAGGTTCTTGCCCTGAGCCGGCGACAGGTCCTCGTCGAAGATGACCACATCGGCCCCCGCGGCTTGCACGACTTCCTTCAACTCGTGCGCCTTCCCTTCACCGATGAAGTACTTGGGATGAGGCGTCTCGAGGCGCTGCCGGAGGACACCGGTCACGGCCGCGCCCGCCGTGTCCGCCAGGCGCTCCAGCTCCTCCAGGTGCTCGTCTGCCACCCGGGGGGACAAGTCTCGCGTCGGCGCGCCGACCAGGACGACCCGGTCCTGCGGCTGTTCTACTTCGATCGTGCGGTTGATGGCCTGCTCCTGTTCACACCGTTCGTGCGAGCCGTGCATGGCGCGGCCGGACCATCCGGTCCCCAGCCGGCATCAGCTCGCTCCACTCATGGATACGACGCCCTTGTGACTGTACGGAATCCTGGCCCGGACCGGCGTCCGCACGTCCACGTTGCCGTGGATCCGATAGTCGAACGTACCGCGCTGCATGAGGGCGCGAACCGCACCGCCCAGGCCCTTGTACGTGAACTCCACCGGGATGTCCACCTGCGCGCTGTCGTCGGAAGCGACGCGCACGGCCTGGTCGAAGGTGCCCTCCGCCAGGGTCAGCCACCTGTCACCGCTCGAGTCCTGCGCCAGCTCAACGTTATAGCTCAAACCCTTCGCGTCGAGGGTGAACGTGTTCGGGTTGTACACGTTGAGCCGGACCAGAACGCTGCCGCCCGTGAGGCCGAGGCTGCTCACCTGCACGCTCACCAGCCGGACCTCCGGCTGCTTGACCCTGGGCACGCAGGCCGCCACGCCCGCCACCACCAGTACGGCGAGCATGCGTGTCCCCGCCCTCTTCACAATGGTTTGCTTCACGTCCCGTCCTCTCCCGTATCCGGATGCGTCGGCTCCTTATACTCCCCGGACGGCTCCGACGTGCCGTCGGCCTGTCGGCGCCGGGCATCCCACCATTCCATGCGCTCGGCGATCCGCTTCTCGAAGCCAAACCGGCTCGGCTCGTAGTAGCGCTGGCCTCGCACCGCTTCCGGCAGGTACTCCTGCGGGATGTAATGGTCTTCGGACTCGAACGCGTAGTGGTAGTCACGCCCGTAGCCCAGCTCCTTCATGAGCTTCGTCGGCGCGTTCCGGATGTGGAGGGGCACCGGCGCCGCGGGTGTTTCCTTCGCAGCACGCATGGCGCGGCCGAGTGCCGCGTATACGCGGTTGGACTTGGGCGCGGTGGCCAGGTAGACGGCGGCCTCCGCCAACGCGAGATCGCCTTCCGGGGACCCGAGAAAATGGTATGCGTCGCGCGCCGCTATGGCGAGGCGCAGGGCCTCGGGGTCCGCGAGACCAATGTCCTCCATGGCCATGCGGACCAACCGGCGGGCGATGTAGAGCGGATCCTCGCCGCCGTCCAGCATACGGGCCAGCCAGTAGAGCGTGCCGTGGGGGTCGCTGCCGCGAACGGCCTTGTGCATGGCCGAGATCAGGTTGTAGTGCTCTTCCCCGCCCTTGTCGTAGTGTGCGAACCGGCGCTGGAGTGCTTCACGCACGTGATCCAGCGTGATGGCCCCGCCGCGGCCGGCCAGACTGGCGGCGGCTTCCAGGGCATTCAGCGCCCGGCGGGCGTCCCCGTCGGCCTCCACCGCCAGGGCCTGCCGGGCATCGTCGTCCAGCGTGACCTCCATCGCGCCCAGGCCGTGTTGCCGGTCCTGGAGCGCACGATCCAGGATGCTCTCCAGGTCTTCCGGGCGCAGCGGCTCCAGCACGAACACACGTGATCGGCTGAGGAGCGGCCCGATCACTTCGAAGGAAGGATTCTCGGTGGTCGCGCCGATGAGAGAGACGGTGCCCGCCTCCACATGGGGCAGGAAGGCGTCCTGCTGAGCCTTGTTGAAGCGGTGGATCTCGTCGCAGAACAGGATCGTGTGGCGGCCCCCCGCCTTCTTCCTGGCCGCCGCCTCCTTGATGATCTCGCGGACGCGCGGCACCCCTTCCGTCACGGCGCTGAAAGGCACGAAGATGGACCGGGTACGCTCGGCGATGATGTGGGCCAGCGTGGTCTTACCGGTCCCCGGCGGGCCCCACAGGATCAGGCTGCCGACCTCGTCTTCCTCGATCAGCCGCCGCATCGCCTTGCCCGGCGCCAGCAGGTGCGACTGCCCCACGAACTCATCGAGGGTGCGTGGCCGCATGCGGGCGGCCAGCGGCGCGCCGGGGCCCGGCTCCGCGGGCTCCGAGCTCCGCCCGCCCGCTTCGTGGCCGAACAGGTCCAGGTCGCTCAACAGCTCTCCTTCACGATCGGATCAACTCGGACCGCACCAGGTCCAGGAGCGCGGCCCGTTCGTTCAGGGCGGGTTCCTCCGTGACCCGCTCCAACAGCTCGCCGAGGATCTCACGGAAGCGCGGCCCGGGCTCCAGGCCCAAGGCCTGGAGGTCGTGCCCATCGATGGCCAGGTCTGCAACTTCAAGGGCAGGACGGCTGCACAGAGCCCTGTGGGCCATGGACCATCGCTCGAGGAGGTCCTCCGGGCGCCCTTCCACGCGTGTTCCTCGCCAGAGCGCAAAACGAAGGCGGAACAGGTCACGCACCAGGTCGGCCCCTACGTGCCGGAGCCAGCGGCGCACGCCGGCGTCGGGCGCATCCGGCGGGAACAGGTCTCGCTGGTGCTGCACGAGCCGCGCCAGCCATTCCGTGTCCGCGTTGGATGCCTTGAGCCGCCGCATGACGTCCGCGGCGAGGCGTGCCCCGAGGACTTCGTGGCCGGTGTAGCGCCAACCGCCCCGCAGGTCGCGGGTCCTCGCAGCCGGCATCCCCAACGCGTGGAACAGCGCGGCCGCCCGCAGGAGCAGGCGGTGCGGCGGCAGGGCATCCACCGCGGCCAGTGTTCGATCCCAAGGCTTGATCCCTTCGCCGTCATCCAGGCCGCGCACGGCCGCCATCTCGGGGTACAGGACGTCCAGCACGCCAGCCTCGGCGTAAAGACGCAGAGTTCGGGACGCATGCCGGGTCCGCCCCAGCACCTTCCACAGCTCCTCCCGTACGCGCTCCGCCGAGAGGGCCCGGAGCTCGTCGACGGCGGCGGCGAGGGACTCCCAGGTGTCGGGGGTGATATGCAATTCGAAGTGGCCGGCGAAGCGCAGGGCGCGCAGGATGCGCAGGTAGTCCTCGGCGAACCGGTCCGCGGCCTTCCCGACGGTAGCCAGCCGGCCTTCGTTCAGGTCATCCAGGCCGTGGAACGGGTCGCGCAGCTCGCCCGTGGCCAGGCGCCAGGCCAGGGCGTTGCAGGTGAAGTCGCGCCGGGACAGGTCCTCGTCGATGCTGTCGGCGAACTCCACGACCGCGTGGCGCCCGAACGTCTCCACATCCCGGCGGAACGTGGTCACCTCGTACAGCACGCCTCCATCGAGCACGCCCACGGTGCCGTGCTCGATGCCGACGGGCACGGTTCGCCGGAACAGGCGCCGAACCCGGCCCGGGCGCGCGTCGGTCGCCAGGTCCCAGTCCTCCGTGGGGCGGCCCAGCAGGACGTCCCGCACGGCGCCGCCCACGGCCCACGCCTCGTGACCCGCGTCCTCCAACCGCCGGGCGAGCCGGCGGACCGGGTCCGGAACGGCACGTTCCAACGCCTCGACGTTCATCGGTCCGATTCCGGCCTCGCTACGGGTGCCGCCATCGTCTTGTGGCGGGCGATTTCCTGACGCCCCCGGATGGCGGCGTCGGTGGCCGCGTCGCCCGACGAACCCGTCGCCAGGTACCGGTCCAGCGCTTCGTACGTGAAGCCCATCTCCGCCTCATCCGTCTGGCCCGCCCACAACCCGGCCGACGGGTCACGCTCCACCACTTCGTCGCCTACGCCCAGGTGCCGGGCCAGCCCGCGGACCTCGGACTTCAGCAGGTCGGCCAGGGGGAAGGCGTCCGCGGCGCCATCGCCGTGTTTCGTGAAGTAGCCCACCGCGAACTCGTCGCGGTTTCCGGTGCCCAACACCAGCAGGTTGCGCAGATTGGCGTGGTAGTAGAGTGTGAGCATGCGTAGCCGGGGCTTCAGGTTGGCCCGGGCGAGATGGCTCGCGTCGTCGTCTGGAGCCGCCCGGCGAGGGGCGTGGCCGCCATTCGCCACCGCCTCCAGCGCCGCCAGCACCGCATCAAACGCGGGCTCGAGCTCGACGCGCACGGCCGGCACATCGAACCGTCGGGCGACGTCCAGCGCCAACGCTTCGTCGCGGGGGTCCGAGCCGATGGGCAGGATCAGGCCCAGACAGCGGTCCGGACCCAGGGCACGCGCGGCCAGGCCGCACACCGTCGCGCTGTCGATGCCACCCGACAGGCCGAAGACCACGCCGTCGGCACCCGCCTCGTCGACGCGGGCGCGGATCCAGTCGGTCAGCCGGCTCGCCAGGCGGGCCGGGTCACGCAGAACTCCATCGAGATCGCCGGCCTCAGCCACAGAGGACCGCCCCCCCATTCACGTTGAGGATCTCTCCCGTGATGTGGCGGGCCAGGGACGAGCAGAGGAACAGGATGGGCGCCGCGATGTCCTCGGCGGACGCCACCCGGCCCAGCGGGATGCCGGCTTCGACGCGACCCCGTCCTCCATCGGCGAACGGCAGGTCGCACATCTCCGTGTCGATCCAGCCGGGCGCCACCGAGTTCACCGTGATGTCGCGCGGGGCGAGCTCGACGGCGATGCCCTTCACGAGCGACAGGATGGCGCCTTTCGTGGCGGCGTAGTCGGCGTGGAACGCTTCGCCCCGCTGGCCCGCCGTGGAGCTCACCAACACGATGCGGCCGCCATCCCCCACCAGCTTCGCGGCGGCCCGCGTCGTGTAGAAGATGGAGTCCAGGTTCACCGCCACCGTCCGCCGCCACTGGCGGTCCTCCATGTCCGCCACGGCCACGGGCTCGGGCGGCCAGATCCCGGCGTTGCCCACGAACAGGTCGAGTCCGCCGAACTCGCGCTCCACCCGCAGGAACAGGCGGTCCACATCTCCTGGATCCGCCAGGTCCCCCGCCTCGGCAAAGGCTTTTGCGCCCGACGCTTCCATCGCCCGCACGACCTCCTGCGCGTCCCCTGTGCGAGACCGATACGAGATGCCGACGTCTGCGCCGGCCTGCGCCAGCATCAGGGCGGTGGCGCGCCCCACGCCGCGAGATCCGCCCGTGACCAGCGCCCGCTTGCCCGACAGGTCGATACTCACCATGTCAGCCGTTCTCTCCGGTTCGGAGTCGTTCTTCCACGATATCACAGATGATATGCCCGATGGCCAGCTGTAGCTCCTGGGCATGGGCGCCGGTGTCCGTGGGTAGGACCAGCACGTCGTCCACGCGGTCCCGCAGCCGGCCACCGCCCCGGGCCAGCAGCGCCATGGTGCGAACGCCGGCCTTCGCCGCCGCGTCCGCCGCCCGCAGCAGGTTCTCCGATTCCCCGGACGTGGAATGGAGAACGAGCAGGTCCCCGGGCCGGCCCAACGCTTCCACCTGTCGCGCGAACACGTGATCGAAGCCGTGGTCGTTGGCCGACGCCGTCAGCAACGACGTGTCCGTGGTCAACGCCAGGGCCGGCAGCGCCCGGCCCTCACGCCGGAATCGCACCACGTATTCGGTGGCGAGGTGCTGCGCGTCGGCAGCCGAGCCGCCGTTGCCGCAGAACATGACCTTGCCGCCCGCCTCGAACGTGTCCAGGACCCGTTCCGCGAGATCCGCAATGCGGCCGGCTTCGCCCTCCGCCACGTGCGCGGCGAGTTGGGCCAGCTCGGTCAGCTGGCCTGTGATCCGGTCCACCAGGGGGCTCTTCATGGCTATCCCGTGAGAAGGTCCGCGAATGCGGCGGGCCCCGTAGCCGCGGCGAGGCGACCCACAGCCGCGACGCCTTCCTCGGCTGCGGCCTCGAACGCGGCCGTCAGCAGGGCGTCGGCCGCCAGCAGGTCCAACGCGGAGGCGCGCTCGTCCGGCGCCGCCAGCGCCGCCCGCAGAGCGTCGAACGCGGCGTCCACCAGCCGGTCCGGGAGCGGACCGGAACGGCCGGCGAGATAATGACGCATGCGCGCCACGAGCGACGCGGGGACGCCCGATTCCCGTTTTTCCAGCCAGGCGTCGGGCGCCGTCATCCCGCCTTGCCCAGCAGCTCCTGAACGATGGCCGGCGCCTGGGCGAGGGCGTCCGAAACGCGGGACGGGTCCCCCACCCCGCCCTGTGCCATGTGCGGCCGTCCGCCACCGGAGCCGCCCGTCAGCTTCGCCACCTGGCGCAGCAGCTCGTCGGCGCGGACGCCACGGCCGATGAGGTCGTCCGTCACCACGGCGAACAACGCGGTCTTTTCGTCGTAACTGGCGGCAAGGATGACAGCGCCGCTGCCCAGGCGTTCCCGCAGTTGGTCGCCGAGCGACCGCAGCTCGTCCTGTGTGGCGACGGACACTTCGGTCGCCACCACGCGAGCGCCGTCCACGGCCGCCGCCGCATCGACAAGGTCGCCCACCAGATCGGCGGCCCCTTCGCGCCGCACCTGCCGGAGCTGGCGGCCCAGCTCATGGTTCTCCTCCACCAGCTGCTCGATACGGTGGACCAGCATGTCCGGCGGCGCTTTCACCAGTGCCGCGGCCCGCAGCAGCGTGTCTTCCTGCTCAAGCGTGCGGCGGAAGGCCTCCGTGCCCGTCACCGCCTCGATCCGGCGCACACCGGCACCGACACCGGTCTCCGACACGACGCGGAAGAGGCCGATCTCGCCCGTGTGCCGCAGGTGCGTGCCGCCACACAGCTCCATGCTGACCCCGGGGACCGTGATGGTGCGCACCACATCGCCGTACTTCTCTCCGAAGAGGGCCATGGCACCTTCTCCGATGGCGTCGTCGTACGCCATGAAGCGGATGCGCACCGCGTGGTCTTCCAGAATGGCCCGGTTCACCCGCTCCTCCACCTCCCGGATCTCCGCCGCCGTCATGGGTTGGGGGTGCGAGAAGTCGAAGCGCAGCCGGTCGGGCGCCACGAGGGAGCCCCGCTGCACCACGTGCGTGCCCAGCACGCCGCGAAGCGCCGCATGCAGGAGATGCGTGGCCGTGTGGTTCCGTTCGGTGTCGTGGCGCCGCGGCTGGGCCACCTCCGCCCGTACGGGGAACGGCCGGTCCGTCTCGGGGAAGTCGCCTTCGACGTCACCGATCACCGCCACCCGGCCTGCGACCTTGCGCACGTCATCCACGACCATGCGCCAGCCATGGCCTTCCACGGTGCCCGTATCGCTGATCTGGCCGCCGGACTCCACATAGAACGGGTTGCGGCGCAGCTCCAGGGCCACGCGTCCGTCCTCCCGGCGAAACGCGGTGACATCCGTCTCGGCCAGTGTCGTCTCGTAGCCGATGAACTCCTGCTCCGCCTCCGGCTCCAGCTCCTCCCAGCCGTGCGCCAGGCTGTCCGACACCTCCCGTTCCGACTGCGCACGGTCCAGCCGGGAACGCTCGCGCTGCGCTTCGAGCGCCTCCTCGAAGCCCGCCCTGTCCACCTCGTACCCGCGCTCCTCCGCCATGAGCTCCGTCAGGTCCAGCGGGAAGCCGAACGTGTCGTAGAGGCGGAACGCGTCGGCGCCGGCGATCACGGAGCCCGCTTGCCCGGCCGGGGCCAGCGCGTCGAAACGTTCCATGCCCGCGTCGATGGTGGACAGGAACCGCTCCTCCTCCGTGCGCGTGGACCGCAGGAGATGCTCCCGCCGCTGGACCAGCTCGGGGAACACGCCGCCCATGCGCGTGATGACCTCGTCCACCACCTCCACCAGCGTCGGCTCGCGACGGCCCATGAGCCAGGCGTGGCGCACGGCGCGCCGCAGGATGCGGCGCAGCACGTAACCCCGCCCCTCGTTCGTCGGGAAGACTCCGTCCGCCAGCAGGAAGGCCACCGCCCGGGCATGGTCCGCCAGCACGCGGTACGATACGCCGCCTTCCCCCGGGTCGTACTCATGGCCCACCACGTCCACCGCGCGATCGATCAGGGATCGGAACAGGTCCGTCTCGTAGTTGGAGCGCACACCCTGGATGACGCTCGCGATACGCTCCAGCCCTGCTCCCGTGTCGATCGATGGACGCGGCAGCGGCGTCATCGTCCCGTCCGCGGCCCGATCGAACTGCATGAACACCAGGTTCCACAGCTCCAGGAACTCGCCCGCTTCGCCGCGAACCACGAACTCGTCCTCCGGCAGGTCGCTGCCTGCGCCTTCCGCGCGCAGGTCGTAGTGCAGCTCGGAACACGGGCCGCACGGCCCCGTGTCGCCCATCTGCCAGAAGTTGTCCTTGTCGCCCAGCCGGAAGATGCGGCTCTTCGGCAATCCGGCGATCTCTTCCCAGAGCGCGGCCGCCTCGTCGTCCGTGTAGTGCACGGTCGCGAACAGTTTTCTCTTGTCCAGGCCCAGCTCCTCGGTCATGAACTCCCACGCGAACCGGATGGCATCGCGCTTGAAGTAGTCGCCGAAGGAGAAATTGCCGAGCATCTCGAAAAACGTGTGATGCCGCGCCGTGCGCCCCACCTCCTCCAGGTCGTTGTGCTTCCCGCTCACCCGGAGGCACTTCTGAGACGTCGTGGCCCGCCGGATCCCCAGGTCCTCCTCACCCAGGAAAACCCGTTTGAACTGGACCATCCCGGCGTTCGTGAACAGCAGGGTGGGATCGTCCGCCGGCACGAGGCTCGAGCTGGACCGGATCTCGTGGCCGTTCCGTTGGAAGTATTCGAGGAACCGTTGTCTGATTTCCGCCGCGGTCATGGATGCCTTTTATGGGAAGCTCTCGTTTTCGCCAACTTCGTGGCGCGGCGCTATAATATAGGTCTGCCTCCGACCCGTGCGAGGGGTCGTGGCGGCCCGACCGCGGTTCGCCATCCGGAACACCGCGGTGGGACCTCTTCTTCTGGATCGTCGGAGACCGAGCATGAAACGGACCATCATACCCGCCCTCCTGCTTGTCGTGCCCGTGGCCGCATGTGGCGGTGGTGGGGCCTCGGGCGGGGTCATGAGCGACAGCGCGGGCGTCGCTATCGTGGAGAACTCCGGGCGCGGATCCTGGGGCGCGGACGGCCCGTGGGAGTTCGCGGAAGCGCTGAAGATCGGCACGTCGGCCGGCGATCCCGAGTACCAGTTCGGCCAGGTGGCGGCCCTGGACGTGGACGAGGCCGGCAACATCTACGTGCTGGACCAGCAGGCGCAGGATGTCCGGGTCTACGATGCGGCGGGCAAGTACGTGCGCTCCGTCGGCCGGCCGGGCAACGGGCCGGGCGAGCTGAGCCGGGGAGCGGCGGCGGTGCTCATCGGCCAGGGGGACACGGTGTACGTGGCGGACCTGATGCTCCAGCGCATGAGCCGGTACGCGCCGGACGGCAGCGACGCCGGCACGTTCCCCCT
>CAZUFP010000001.1:112542-156951 GCA_964619835.1 uncultured Gemmatimonadaceae bacterium
GCCCCGGACGGCACGCTGGAGCGTGTGATCAATCGGCCGTCGGAGCGGAAGCCGGTGGGCGAGTCGGATCGACAGGCGTTGTTAAAGGCGCTGCGGGAGGTGTGGGAGCGGAACGGCGTGCCGCCCCAGGCGATTCCACAGCTCGTTTCGGCCATCAGCTTCGCCGACTACTATCCGGCATTCGCCAACCTGCTGAGTGGCCCGAACGGCAGCCTGTGGGTCCAGCACATCCGGACCGCGGCAGACATGGGCGCCGCGGGAGGCGATTTCGACGCCCAGGATATCGGCTCGCCCACGTGGGACGTGTTCGACGCGGACGGTCGGCTGCTGGGCACGGTGACCTTCCCGGACCGGTTCCTGGCCATGCGCTTCCACGGCGACTCCGTGTACGGCGTGTGGCGCGACGACATGGACGTACAGCACGTCATGGTGCTGACGCGTAAGGCACAGGCAGACTGAAGCGGGCACGCCGGGCAGCGACCCGCGCGAGGGGTCGGGGCTTCGGGCAGCGTATCGTCAAACGGACCGGCGCGGCGTGAACGTTGATCTTCGAATTGTCGGGCAGGAAGCATGAAACGGACCGTCATACCCGGGTTGCTGTTGGTCGTGTTCGTGCTGGCGTGCGCGGGTGGCAACGGTGCGGGCAGCGTCGTTCGGGACAGCGCGGGCGTCGCCATCGTGGACAACGGGGGGCGCGGTGCCTGGGGTGCGGGAGACGCGTGGCGATTCGACGAGGTGCTGCGGATCGGGACGGCGCAGGCCGAGCCCCACTACCAGTTCCGCCTGATCGTGTCTCTCGCCGTGGACAGAACCGGGAACATCTACGTGTTGGACGGGCGGGCGCAGCACGTAAACGTCTACAACGCATCGGGTAAGTACCTGCGCACGGTGGGGAGTCCCGGCAACGACCCGGGCGAGCTGAGCCGCCACACCGCTGCGATCTTGGTCGGCCGGGGCGACACCGTGTTCGTGGTTGACCCGCTCATGCAACGCGTAGACCGGTACGCGCCGGACGGCAGTTACGCCGGTGCGTTCCGGGTTCCGCGGAACGAGGGCTTGGGCGTGCGCTGGGAGCTGACGGAACGAAACACCCTTCTCCAGCAAGTCGTGTCGCGCTCGGCATCGGATCAACCTCGAGCCGGCCCACAGTACAACCTGATCCTCGAGCGAAGCACCGACGGCACGATCCAGGACACGGTCATGCACCTGACGGTGAGCGAAGCCGTGCAGTTCAACGCGAGCAGGCCGCAGGCCCGGTTATTCGCTCCGGAGGCCGTGTGGACGTTGCTGCCGGGTGACCGGATCGCATCCGGCATCAACGACAAATACCGCATCGAGATCCGAGGACTGGACGGGGAATTGAAGCGTGTGATCATCCGTCCGACGAAGCGGAAGCGAGTGAGCGATGCGGACCGGCAGGCCATGCTCAAGGCGATGCGTGAGTCCCTTGAGCGCACCGGTACTTCGCCGCAGGCGGCGTCGCGGGTGTCGAGCTTGTTCAGCATCGGCGACTACTACCCCGCCATCGGCAACATGCTGGCCGGGCCGGACAACAGCCTGTGGGTACAGCAGATCCGCACGGTGAAGGAGGCGGACGCCGAAGGCGGTGGCGTAGACGCCTCCGGCATCGGCTCACCTGCCTTTGACGTGTTCGACGCCGATGGCCGCCTGTTGGGCACCGTCACGTTCCCGGACCGCTTCACGCCCATGCGGTTCGTAGGCGAGACGGTTTACGGCACCTGGCGCGACGACATGGACTTGGAGTACGTGATGGTGCTCGCACGCAGGGCGGTGGCGCACTGACGTACAGCGCAGCGGTTGGAGGCACAGCGCGCGACGCACGTTTGGTCGGCGCACGTGGTGGTGCCGAAGGGCCCCGGCCGGTAGCTACCGGCCGGGGCCCTTCCCCTCGCGCGTCGCGCGGGGCCGGCTACTCGTCCGCTGCGTCGTCTTCCTGCTCCTCGTCCGCGGGCGTGGAGCCCTTCATGCCCAGCTCTGCCCGGACCTTGCCTTCGATCTCCTGCGACAGCTCCTCGTTCTCCTTCAGGAACGCCTTGGCGTTTTCGCGGCCCTGGCCGAGACGGGTCTCGCCGTACGAGTACCAGGCGCCGGACTTGTCCACGATGCCCAACTCGGCGCCCAGGTCCACCAGCAGGCCGTGATGGCTGATGCCTTCATTGTACATGATGTCGAACTCCGCCTGGCGGAACGGCGGCGCCATCTTGTTCTTCACCACCTTCACACGGGTCCGGTTGCCCACCAGCTCCTGGCCGTCCTTGATGGCCCCGATGCGCCGGATGTCCATGCGCAGGCTGGCGTAGAATTTCAGAGCGCGGCCGCCTGTCGTGGTCTCCGGATTGCCGAACATGACGCCGATCTTCTCGCGGATCTGGTTGGTGAAGACCACCGCCGTGCGCGACCGGTTCACCGCGCCCGTCAGCTTCCGCAACGCCTGGCTCATGAGCCGGGCCTGGAGGCCGACATGCGAATCGCCCATCTCGCCCTCGATCTCCGCCCGCGGCACCAGTGCGGCCACCGAGTCGATGACGACCACCTCCACCGCGTTGCTGCGGATGAGCACCTCGGCGATCTCCAGCGCCTGCTCGCCCGTGTCCGGTTGGCTGACCAGCAGATTGTCCACGTCCACGCCCAGCTTGCGGGCATACTCGATGTCCACTGCATGCTCGGCGTCGATGAACGCCGCCACGCCGCCGGCCTTCTGCGCGTTCGCGATGATGTGCAGGCACAGCGTGGTCTTGCCGCTGGACTCCGGGCCGTACACCTCCGTGACACGTCCGCGTGGAATGCCGCCGATGCCGATGGCCGCGTCCAGGTTGATGGCGCCCGTCGAGATCGCCGCGACCTCGATCCGTGCACCGTCCACGCCCATGCGCATGATCGAGCCCTTGCCGTAGGCGCGCTCGATCTGCTGGATCGCGACGTTGAGAGCCTTCTTCTTTTCCTCGGAGATCTCGACCGTCGGCATGTCTCCGCCTGTCAACGAGTTACGATTTTGTCGGGGATTCCGGTGGGCCCGCTCCGCACCAAGATACCCCCTCCGCCGGATGGTGGAAAGATGCGGCCGGGCTTCCGGGCCAGGAAGGCCAGAAACCGCCAACCGGATAGCGAAAAAGGCCGGGGAACGGACCGCAACCGGTCCGTCCCCCGGCCTCCAGCGCGCTGTGCGGCCCGGGCCGGGTCAGCCGCGAACGCGGCCCACCTGCGCCTGGTACGACTGGAAGATACCGGGGCTCACGGGCACGTAAAGCAGATCGAATGGCGCCGTGGCGTTGGCATCGGCGAACAGATTCACGCCGTTGTTCGCGCCCACGATCTTGAGGTCGGCGCAACGCTTGGTCATGGGCGTGCCGAATTTGTGGTACTGGCGCCGGCCCATGCGAATCGCCTCATCGCCGACGAACCAGGACGTTCCGCCCGCGTAGTTGCCCTGGAAGTCGAGCACGGGACGCAGGTCCCTCAGCCGCGCCCGCTGCGGGCCGACGAGGGTGTCGCCCTGTGCCGAAACACGGATGTTCACCGACTGCCCGTTGGCCAGGCAGATCATCGTGGGATTGCCTTCCGGCAGCGGCGGCGGCACTTCGCGCGTCACGGTCACCGTGTCCACCTGCACCACCGGTTGCGGCGGCGGGGGGGGCTGGTTCCGGCTGCAGCCCGTGGCCGCCAGACCAACCATCGCCAGTGCCGCAGGCCATAGCCGTGTCGTCTTCATCGTCGATCCTCCTCGGGGAGAGTGCCACCGTGAACGATGCATGGTTTCCGACGTTCTACCCGGTCATCACCTCGGCGAACGCCCGGGCGGCGTTCTGCACACCTTCGTCGTCCACATCCAGATGGGTCACGGCCCGGACGCGGCGCGGGCCGAAAACGCTCAGAAGCACCCCGCGCCGGGCAAGCTCCTGCACTACGGTCGGGCCGTCGGTGTTTTCACGCAAGATGTCGACCATGACGATGTTGGTGTCGGGCATCACCACCGACACCCCGTCCAGCCCCGCGATCTGCTCGGCGAAGTGCCGCGCACGCCGGTGATCGTCGGCGATCCGGTCCAGGTGATGGTCCAGCGCGTACAGCCCCGCGGCGGCCAGAACGCCCACCTGCCGCATGGACCCGCCCAGTTTCCGGCGCATCCGCCGCGCCCGCGCCATCGTGTCTGAGGGTCCGGCCAGCATGGAGCCGATGGGGCAACCCAACGCCTTCGACAACGCCACCATGACCGTGTCCGCCGTGGCGGCGAAATCGGCCAGGCCGACGCCGCTCGCCACGCTGGCGTTCCACAGACGGGCCCCGTCCAGGTGCACGGGGAAGCCGTGTTCATGGGCCACGTCGCGCACCGCCTGCAACGTGGACAGCGGCGCGACCTTGCCGCCGGCGGCGTTGTGCGTGTTTTCCATGCACACCAGCGACGTCTCCGGCTGCGGCACGCCCGTCGGACGGATGGCTTCCCGCACCAGCCGGGCGTCCAGGATGCCGTCCGGCGAGTCCACCGGCCGCAGCAGGACGCCGGCCCACATGGCGGGGGCCGCTTCCTCCCAGTCCAGGATATGTCCGCGGCGGTCGATCACCACCTCGGTCCCGGGTCGCGTAAGCACCAGCACCGCCGTCTGGTTGGCCATGATGCCGCTGGGGAAGAAGAGGGCGGCCTCCTTCCCCAGCAGATCGGCGATGCGATGCTCGAGCCGCTGAACCGTGGGGTCGTCACCCAACGCGTCGTCGCCCACCTCGGCGGCTGCGATGGCCTGCCGCATGCCCGGCGTGGGGCGCGTGACCGTGTCGCTGCGCAGGTCGATCACGTTCCCGCCTCCTCCCGCTCCGCCGACATGGGCGCACCGCAGTTGGCGCAGTAGGCCGCCTCCGGCTCGTTCGCCTCCAGGCACTGGTCGCACACGGAATCATGCCGCAGCGCCTTCCGGTACCGTTCCACCTCCGCGTCCAGCGTGGCCTCATCCAGGGTGCCGCGCGCCGGCCGCACCAGCGGGATCACCACCACCGCCACCACCACCGCCACCAGGATGCCAATGATCAGGATGTCCATTCGTTTCCTCTCAACGCGTATACGACGCCAGCGTCAGTCCCAGCCCGATGCCCAGCAGATCGAAGGCAAGGTCCCGTGTGCTGAAGAACCCGCCGCGCCGCCGATCATGAATCTCCTTGCCGATCCCCGCCGCGAGCCCCAGGCCGCCCGCCACCGGCAGGGCCACGCGTGCCTCCATGCCGGCGGCTCGGGCGACGCCGTACGTCATGGCGGTCAGGGCGAAGGACATGAACAGGTGCTGCGCCTTGTCCTCCCCGGTCCACGCGTCACCGCGGGCGGCGCCCACCGTCACCGGCCACGAGGGCGCCGCGAGCGCCGTCGGGGCAGCCGGCGGCGGGGCCATCGCGTGCCCGAGAGGGGCCGTGCCCGGAGCAAACACCAGCGCGGCCAGCAGGAGGGACAGGCCGGTCATGTCTGGCCCGCCGCCACGGCAAGCGCTTCTGTCACCGCTTCCTCCGCCGTGTGTGCTTCAGGGATGCCCAGGCCCGCCGTCAGGCCCGGACGGAAGAGGATCACCGGGATGCCGATTTTGCGAGCCAGCGCGACTTCCGACAAGGTGCCCCACTCCCCGCCCACCGCGATGACCGCGTCCGCTCCACGCACCACCAGCACGTTGCGGCCCTCCCCCAGACCCGTGGCCAGCGGAATCCGGATCCACGCGTTGGCCGCATCCGCGTCCCGCCCCGGCAGGATGCCCACCGTCAAGCCGCCCGCCCCCGCGGCGCCGCGTGCCGAGGCCTCCATGACGCCACCCAGTCCCCCGCACACCAGCACCGCGCCCGCCTCGGCCAGCCGCCGGCCGATCTCTTCGGCCGCTTCCAGCAGGCCCGCATCCGCGTCGTGGCCGGTTCCGCACACGGCAACACGCACGGGCCGCTCCACGCCGTCAGCCATCCGCCGCCTCCGCCCACGCCTTCGCCGCGGCGACGGCCCGGTCCCAGCCCGCGACCAGTCTACGTCGCTCCGGCACGGCCATGTCCGGCTCGAACCGGTCCGGCTCCGGGCGGGACGCGCCGAACGCCTCGGCGTCCGGCCAGACGCCGGTGGCGAGGCCGGCCAGGCCGGCGGCGCCCAACGCGGTGGTTTCCAGCATCTGCGGACGCTGGACGGGGACGCCCAGAAGGTCCGCCTGGAACTGCATCAGCCAGTTGTTGGCGGCCGCACCGCCGTCCACGGCCAGGTCCCGGGCGTCGACGCCCGAGTCGCCGACCATGGCCTCCAGCACGTCCCGCGTGCTGTACGCCATGGACTCGAGGGCGGCCCGCACAACGTGGGCACGCCCGGTGCCGCGGCTCAGCCCGACGATGGTGCCGCGGGCCTCGGGCTGCCAGTGCGGCGCCCCGAGCCCGACGAAGGCGGGCACGAAATACACGCCGTCGTTGGAGTCCAGAGACGCGGCCAGCGCGGCCGTCTCGTCTGCCCGCTCGATGACGTTCAGCTCGTCCCGCAGCCACTGGATCGCGGCGCCCGCGATGAAGATGGAGCCTTCCAGGGCGTAAGCCGGCCCGCCGCGCGGGTCGCAGGCCACGGTCGTCAGCAGGCCCCGCTCCGACTCCACGCGCCGGTCGCCCGTGTGGAGGAGCAGGAACGCGCCCGTGCCGTACGTGTTCTTCGCACGCCCCTTCTCCCAGCAGCGCTGCCCGAACAGCGCCGCCTGCTGGTCCCCGGCAACGCCGGCCACGGGGATCTCCGCCCCGAACAGGGAGGCATCCGTCGTTCCGAACATGCCGCTGGACGGGCGCACGTCCGGGAGCAACGCACGCGGCACGCCCAGGAGGGACAACAGCTCGCCGTCCCAGTCCAGCCGGTCGATGTTGTAGAGCAACGTGCGGGAGGCGTTGGTGGGCTCGGTGGCATGGACCCGCCCGCCCGTCAGGTTCCAGATGAGCCAGGCGTCGATGGTGCCCGCGGCCAGCTCACCCGCTTCCGCCCGCGCCCGCAGTCCGTCCACGTGCTCCAGCAGCCATTCCAGCTTGGTCCCGGAGAAGTACGGGTCGATGACCAGGCCGGTGCGCGCGCGGATGTCGGCCTCGTGGCCGGCCTGGCGCAGCTCGCGGCACCGGCCCGCGGTCCGCCGGTCCTGCCACACGATGGCGTTGTGCACGGGCTCGCCCGTCGAACGGTCCCACACCACGACCGTCTCCCGCTGGTTCGTGATGCCGATCCCGGCGATGGACGACGGCTCCAGGCCGGAGGCGGCCAGCGCCTGGCGGGCCACGGCCAGCGTCACACCCCAGATCTCCGACGCATCGTGCTCCACCCACCCGGGCTGCGGGAAATGCTGGGTGAACTCGGAATACGCGCGCCCGAGCACGCGTCCGGCGTCGTCGATGACCAGGCAGGTGCTGCCCGTGGTGCCCTGGTCGATGGCCAGGATCGCTGCCATTCAGGTTGCCTCCCGCTGTGCGAACAGCTCGCGGATCGCTTCCGGATACGGGGGACGCAGCACGCCCCGGTCGGTGACGATGGCCGTCACCAGCTCCGCCGGCGTCACGTCGAAGGCGGGCGAATAGACCGGTACGTCCGCCGGGGCCGTGAGCCGGCCGAAGCCGCGCCGGATCTCGTCGGGGTCCCGCTCCTCGATGGGGATCGCTGCGCCGGCTGCGGTCCCGCGATCCAGGGTGCTGGTCGGCGCGGCCACGTAGAACGGCACGCCATGGTGGCGCGCCAGCACCGCCACCGAGTAGGTGCCGATCTTGTTCGCCACGTCGCCGTTGGCGGCGATGCGGTCGGCCCCCACCAGAACCAGGTCCACACGACCCTGCCGCATGAGCGTCGCCGCCACCGAGTCCGCCACCACGGTCACCTCGATGCCCGCGCGCATCAGCTCCCATGCCGTCAGGCGGCTTCCCTGGAGCAGCGGCCGCGTCTCGTCGGCGAACACGCGCACCGTCCGGCCTCGCTCCGCCGCCACGTAGAGCGGCGCCAGCGCCGTGCCGATGCCGCCGGTGGCCAGCGCGCCGGCGTTGCAGTGCGTCAAGACCGTCACCGGGCCGTCCGGCAGCAGGCTCTGGCCATGCTCCCCGATCCGGGCGCACATGTCCCGGTCTTCCTGCAGGATCGCGTCCGCCTCCGCATGCAGGACGTCGGCCAGGGTGTCCGGTCCGCCGGAGGCGGCCTCCGCCTTGCCGCGCACGCGGTCCACCGCCCAGGCCAGGTTGACGGCCGTCGGGCGCGTCGCCCGCAGCATGTCGCACACGTCGTTCAGACGCTGCAGAAACGCCGCGCGGTCCGCAGGCGCGCCTCGGCCCAGCTCCACCGCCACGCCCATCGCGGCCGCGATCCCGATGGCCGGCGCGCCGCGCACCGCCATCTCCCGGATGGCTTCGGCCACGGCCGCGGCCGATTCCAGGCGCAGGCGCACCTCGCGCTCCGGCAGCAACCGCTGGTCGAGCAGGTCAACTGCCCGGCCGTCGTCGGACCAGCGAACCGCTTCCGGTGCTTGCACGGTCAGAGCGCCTCGATTCCGTGAAAGGTGTAGTGCCAGCCCAGAGCGCGCAGCAGCGAGACGAGCCGGGCCAGGGGCAGGCCCATCACGGCGAAGTAGTCGCCATCGATGCGGTCCACCAGCGTGGCGCCGAACCCCTGGATGCCGTAGGCACCCGCCTTGTCCATGGGCTCGCCGGTGGACACGTACTGTTCGGCCGTGTGCCGGTCGAAGGGGCGGAACCACACGTGGACGCGCTCGACGGAGCTCTGCACCCGGCCGCCCGGCGCCACCACGGCGATGCCCGTCTCCACGCGATGGGTGGTCCCCTGGAGCCGCATCAGCATGGCCACGGCCTCCGCTTCATCCGCTGGCTTGCCCAGGGGCGTCCCGTCCACGACCACGATGGTGTCACCGCCGATGACCAGCGCATCCGGATGGGACGCCGCCACTGCCTGCGCCTTCTCCCGGGCCAGACGCTCCACGTGGCTGCCCGGGTCCTCGCCGTCCCGCAGGACCTCGTCGATGGCCGAGGGCACCACGCGGAACCGGAGGCCCAACAGCTCCAGCAGGCTGCGCCGGCGAGGGGACGCGGAGGCCAGGACGATGGGCGGAACGCCGGCCACGCCGGGGTCCGGTTGGGCGGCTGGCATGCTCACCGGTCGATCACCAGGGTGACCGGGCCGTCGTTCACGAGGTCCACGTCCATGTGCGCCCCGAATTCACCGGTCTCCACGGCGCCGGGCGCATGTTCGCGGAGCACGGCCACGAACCGGTTGTACAGGTCCTCGGCCACGTCGGGGGCCGCCGCTTCCACGAAGCTCGGGCGCCGCCCGCGGCGCGCATCGCCGTACAACGTGAACTGGCTCACCACCATCAGGTCCCCGCCGATGTCCGTGAGCGATCGGTTCATCTTGCCTTCGCCGTCGCCGAACACGCGCAGGCCGATGACACGGTTGGCCATCCAGCGCAGGGCGTCCTCGTCGTCGTCGTGGGTGAACGCCACGAGCAGCGCCAGACCCGGCCCGATCCGGCCGCTTACGCCGCCCCCGACCCGAACCTCGCAACGTTGCACCCGCTGGACGACCACCCGCACCGGCTACTCCACCGTTACAGACTTGGCCAGGTTGCGCGGTTGGTCGACATCGCAGCCGCGGAACAGGGCGATGTGGTAGGCCAGCAGTTGGAGGGGCACCGTCGCCAGCACAGGTGTCAGCATGTCGATCGTGTCCGGAATCGTGATGAGATGGTCGGCCTTGTCGGCCAGTTCGCTGTTGCCTTCCGTGACGACGGCGATGATCCGGCCGCCCCGCGCCTTCACCTCTTCGATGTTGGAGACCACCTTCTTGTATACCGCGTCGTGGGGCGCCACCACCACCACCGGCATGTCCTCGGTGACCAGGGCGATGGGGCCGTGCTTCATCTCCGCCGCCGGCAAGCCTTCCGCGTGGATGTAGCTGATCTCCTTCAGCTTGAGGGCGCCTTCCAGGGCCGTGGGGTAGTTGTAGCCGCGGCCCAGGTACAGGAAGTTCGGCGCATCCCGGTAGATCTCCGCCAGAGCCCGGATCTCGTCGTTCAACCCGAGCACCTGCTCCACCTGCTCCGGCAGGCGCTTCAGCGCCGCGACGATCTGCTGGCCTTCCAGCACGGACATGCGCCGCACGCGCGCCATGAGCGTCGAGAACAGCGCCAGTGTCACCACCTGGCTGGTGAAAGCCTTGGTCGACGCGACGCCGATCTCGGGCCCGGCGTGGATGTAGACGCCGCCATGCGTCTCGCGGGCAATGCTGGAGCCCACGACGTTCACGATCCCCATGGCCGTCGCGCCCCGCCGCTTCGCTTCTTTGATGGCCGCCAGCGTATCGGCCGTCTCGCCGGACTGGCTGATGGCGATGACGACCGTGTCCGGCGGAATCACCGGGCTGCGGTACCGGAATTCGGAGGCGTACTCCACCTCCACCGGAATCTGCGCCGCCTCCTCCAGCATGTACTCGCCCAGCAGGCCGGCGTGCCAGGACGTGCCGCACGCCGTGATGATGATGTTGCTCACCCGCTCGAGCCGGTCCATCAGGTGGCGCAGGCCGCCCAGCCGCGCCGTACCCTCCTCCTCCAGCAACCGGCCGCGCATGGTGTCGCGCAGGGTGTCCGGCTGCTCGAAGATCTCCTTCAGCATGAAATGGGCGTGGCCGCCCTTCTCGATGGCGTCCAGATCCCAGGATACGTGCTCCACTTCCTTGCTCACGCGGCTGCCGCGCAGCGAGTACGTGCGCTCCCCGTCCCGCGTCAGCACCGCCATCTCTTCGTCGGCGAGGTAGATCACACTTCGCGTGTGCGCCAGCACCGCCGCCACGTCGCTCGCCACGAAGTACTCGCCGTCCTCGCCCACGCCCACCAGCAGCGGGCTGCCTCGCCGGGCAGCCACGATCTTGTCCGGATCCCGCTTGCTCACGATGGCCAGGCCGAACGTGCCCTCCACCTGGCCAAGCGCCGCGCTCACCGCTTCCTCCAGCGAGCCTTCGAACGCCTCCTCGATCAGGTGGGCCACCACCTCGGTGTCCGTCTCGCTACGGAAGGTGTGTCCCAGGTCTTCCAGCTTCTTCCGCAACGTGCCGGCGTTCTCGATGATGCCGTTGTGCGCCAGTACGATCTCGCCCTTGCAGTCGGCGTGGGGGTGGGCATTGATCTCCGTCGGCGCACCGTGGGTGGCCCACCGCGTGTGCGCGATCCCCCACGTCGCGTTCGGACACAGGCCGTCGCCGAGGCGTTTTTCCAGGTTGTGGATCTTCCCCACCGCCTTGAGGGTCTGGAGGTTCCCGTCGCACCCCACCGTGATGCCGGCCGAGTCATAGCCCCGGTACTCCAGGCGGCGGAGCCCCTCCAGCAGAAGGGGCGCAGCGTCACGGTTCCCGATGTAGCCGACAATGCCACACATCTAGCGCTCCGTTCGATTGAGACCGGCCCGGACCCACCGGCGAGCGGGAGAATCCCACCCCGGCCCGGGCGGCGACCGCGCCCGACCCTTCCATGATAGAGAACCTCTTCAGCGCGCGTCGAGGGCCACGCGCACCCGGTCGATCAATGCCCGGGCTTCCGCCTCGTCCGGCGCTTCCGCGATCATTCGCAGGATCGGCTCCGTGCCCGACGGCCGGAAATGCAGCCACCGCCGCTCTTCCGGCCAGCTCAGCCAGAGCCCGTCCTGATGGTCCGTCACCGGGGCGCCCAGCTCATCTTCCAACTGCCGGTACACCACGTCCAACGGCGCATCGGGGCGCGGCACCTTGTCCTTGAGGATCCGATAGTCGCGATGCGCCGCCACCAACCGCTCCAGCGGTTCGCCCGTCTCCAGGAGCAGCTGCAGCACCAGCGCCGCCGCCACGCCCGCATCGCGCGTCAGGTGCACGTCGGGCAGAATCACGCCGCCATTGCCTTCACCGCCGACGACGGCGCCCGCGCTCTGCATTCGCCGGGCTACGTTGATCTCGCCCACCGGCGCCCGCTCGAACGGCACGCCCGCGGCCCTGGCCGCGTCCGCCACCACCTGGCTCGTGGACAGGTTCGTCACCACGGGGCCCGGCCGGTGCCGCAGGACCAGGGCCGCCGCCAACGCCAACGTGAAATCCTCCCCCACCGCCCGGCCCGACCCATCCACCAGCGACAACCGGTCCCCGTCCGGATCCGTCGCAAGCCCGAGATCGGCACCGGACTCCCGCACCAGCGCGCCCAACTCGCCCAGGTTCTCCGCCACCGGCTCCGGCGCACGCGGGAAACGTCCGTCGGGCTCCATGTTGAGACCCACCACCTCGCAACCGAGGGCTTCCAGCAGGGGCGGCAGCAGCATGACGCCGGCGCCCCGGATGGCGTCCAGGGCCACCTTGAACCGCCGCGCCCGCAGTCGGTCCACGTCCACGAACGGCAGATCCAGCACGGCAGCGATATGGCGTTCCACCGCGCCGTCGTCGGTCCTCACCGCACCGATGCCGTCCCAACCCGCCCAACGCTGCGCGCCGTCATCCAGGAAAGCACGCATCGCCCGGCTCTCCTCCCCGTCCAGGAACATGCCGGACCCCGACGCCAGCTTGAGCGCGTTCCACTCCACCGGGTTGTGGCTGGCCGTCACGATGATGCCGCCGGCCGCACCCAACTGCTCCACCGCGAGAAGCGCCGTGGGCGTCGGCACCAGGCCCACGTCCACAACGTCGCAACCGACGGCCTGCAACGCGCCGGTCACGACGCGGACGAACATCGGTCCCGAAGTCCGCGAGTCACGCGCCACGACGCACAGCGGCCGCTTGCCCGTCGTCTCACTCAGGTAGCTGCCGAACGCCGCCGCAAAGCGAGCGACCACGTTCGGCGTGAGCGATTCCCCGACGCGCCCGCGCACGCCGGATACGCTCACCATCAAACCCGCGGGTGGTTGAAAGGACATCGTCCTCCGGGATGTTCGCGAAAAAAAAGGGCCGCGGAAATGCATTCGCGGCGCGAAGAACGTAGGCAAGCCTCCGGCGCCGGACAAGGTCACGCGAAGAAGACGGAGCTTCGCTCACACGGACGCCAGGATGATCCAGAACGGCCCACGACACGAACGCCCCCGGCACCGGTCACACAAACGGGTTCCCGGACGCCAGCGCCGCCGTCTTCCCCCCCTGACTCGCGGCGTCATGTGCGTTGGGAGCACCGCAAGGGCATCGCCCGCGACCTGCGCACCAGCCACTTCGCTCGCAGCCTCGGAGCGGCCGAGCAGGCACTGGAAGCGAGAAACAGGCGCCTTCACAACCGGGACGTGCTACCCCCGTGGCAGCCCCCGGACGAGCAGGTCGACCAACGCGTCCGGGTTGTCGGCGTTGAGCCAGTGGCCCCCTTCGACGTCATGCACGGTGACGCGGGTGCGCTCTCCGGCGGCGCGGATGCGGGCCACGGACTGTTCCATCACCATGGACCGTGTCGCGCGCACGAAGTGCAGTTCGACCGCGGGCGGTGGATCTTCCACAACGCTCCAGAGGTCCGTGTCGAAAAAGCTCCGCAGCAAGGCCTCCATGTCGTCGAAATCGATGCGCCAGTGGTAGCGGCCGTCGCGCCATTCCAGGTTCGTGACCATCCATTGCGCGACCGGCACCGCGATACCCTGGCGGGACAGCGCTTCGATGGCCGCCTGCCGGGACTCGTAGGCGCCGGGGACGCGGCGCAACGCGGCCAACATTTCCCAGGCGCTCCCTTCCGGCGCTCGCGACTCCGGAACCGAGTCCACGACCCACACCTGCTTCAGGTCTGGTGGCCGTTCCTGGGCATACCGCAACGCCACCTTGCCACCGAACGAGTGTCCCAGCACCGCGCCGGCCTTCAGACCCGACGCCCGCACCAGATCCGAAACGTCCCGCGCCGCCGCCGCGATGGTATGGGGCGGAGCGAAGCCCTGGGAATCCCCATGCTGGCGCAGGTCGACCAACAGCGCGCCCCAGTCCTCACGCCGCCGCACGACGCGCCGCACCACCTGCCCCCAGTTCCGCCCCGCTCCATAGATGCCGTGCAACACGAGCAGCCAGCTCGACGGCCTCCCGCTGCCTGCCACGCGTTCGTAGGAAAGCGTCCTGTGTGTCAAACGGACCCCCGGTGATCGTCTTCGTTCGGGAGCTGCATCCTCCGTGCTGCTACGCTCCACGCTTCACGCTCCACGCTCCACGCTCCACGCTCCACGCTCCACGCTTCACGCTTCACGCTTCTCCCAGGTTCCGGCAGGCCGGGCATGGAAGCAAGAGGCAGTCTCCACTCCGCCCATCCATTGCCCGCGTCGCGCGCACCGGGTTACATTAGCGCTCCCGTTCCAACGCTACCGAAACAGGCCTATCCCGATGACGGACGACGGACATCGCTTCGCGACCCGAGCCATCCACGCCGGACAGCACCCGGACCCCACGACCGGCGCCATCATGCCGCCGATCTACCAGACATCGACGTACGTGCAGGACGGACTGGGCAAGCCCCGCGCCGGCTACGAATACGCGCGGGTGCAGAACCCGACCCGGAACGCTCTGCAGGAGAACATCGCGGCTCTCGAAGGAGGCCGGCACGGGGCTGCCTTCGCCACGGGCGTGGCGGCCATCGAGGCGGTGGTGAAGCGACTCTCGGCCGGGGACCACGTGGTCACCGAGGAGAACACGTACGGCGGCACCACGCGCCTGTTCCGGCAGGTGCTGTCCCGTTTCGGCATCGAGTTCACCTTCGTGGACAGCCGGGACACGGATCAGATCCGGGACGCGATGCGTCCGAACACGAAGCTGGTGCACCTGGAAACGCCCACGAACCCCATGATGCGTCTGTCGGACCTGCCGGCGGCCGCGGAGGTGGCCCACGCCGGCGGCGCCCTCCTGTGCGTGGACAACACGTTCGCGAGCCCATACAACCAGCGCCCGCTGGAGCTGGGCGCGGACATCGTGGTCCACTCCACGACGAAGTACCTGAACGGGCATTCGGACGTGGTGGGCGGCATGGTGGTGACGAACGACGACGGCGTGGCCGACGAGCTGCGGTTCCTCCAGAAGAGCACCGGCACCGTGCCGGGCCCCATGGACTGTTGGCTCGTGCTGCGCGGCACCAAGACGCTTCACGTGCGCATGGAAGCGCACAACCGCAACGGGCAGGCGGTGGCCGAGTTCCTGGAGCAGCACCCGAAGGTCGAGGGGGTCAACTACCCCGGCCTCCCTTCCCACCCGCAGCACGAGCTGGCCAAGCACCAGATGCGAGGCTTCACCGGCATGCTGAGCGTCGAGCTCGGTTCGCCGGAGCGGGCCCGCAAGGTGGTGGAAGGCACGCGCATCTTTGCGCTGGCGGAAAGCCTGGGCGGCGTGGAGAGCCTGATCGGGCTGCCAGCCCTGCAGACGCACGCGGCCGTGCCCGCGGACCGTAGGGCTGCGATGGGCATCACGGACAGCCTGGTGCGCCTCTCGGTGGGCATCGAAGACATCGACGACCTGCTGGAGGACCTGGACCAGGCGCTCGCGTCCGCCTGACGCATGGTCACGGCCGCGGTCGAGGGCATCGGCCGGCGAACCCGTGCGTTTGGCAGGAACCTGTTCAACCGCGTCCGGTTCGTGGGCGCCATCGTACGCGCGGTTCTCCACTACCCCAGGACCATCCGCGGCCTGGGGCTGCGGGTCATCATCAACCAGATCCGCTTCACGGCCGTCCAGGCGATCCCGTTCCTGCTCACCATGGCCCTCGTCATCGGGGTCGTGGTGATCGTGCAGACCAACGCGCAGGCCGCGCGACTCGGGTTCTCGCAGGTCCTGGGCACGATCCTCGTCACGGTGGTCGTGCGCGAGCTGGGCCCGCTGCTGACGGCCGTCGTCGTCATCGGGCGCTCCGGCACCGCCATCGCCGCCGAGCTCGCCACCAATGGTGTGCTGCGCGAGACGGAAGCCATGGAAGCCATGGGTGTGGAGCCGCTTCAGTATCTCGTGGTGCCGCGCGTCATCGGCGGCGCGCTGTCCGTCGCCATTCTGACGTTGTTCTTCGACCTCATCGCGCTGCTCGGCGGCACCCTGTTCGCCTGGATACTGGTGCACGTGTCCATCCCCGACGTGCTGGCGTCCATCCGGGCCGCCGCGCAGCCGGGCGACGTCTGGCTCACTCTGGCGAAGGGTGGGATCTTCGGGGTGGGCATTGCCACGCTGTCGGCGTACGAAGGCCTGGGCGGACGGCGGCCCACGGATATCCCGCAATGCGTCACCCGCGGCGTCGTGGCGTCGCTGCTGTTCGTGTTTCTGGTGTCGACGTCGTTCTCGCTGCTGTTCTGGCTGGTGTTGAACGGATGAGCGTCGCGGTACGACTCACGGACGCGGTGGCGCCGGCCAGTCTCGACTGGCCGGGTCCGGTGAGCTTCGACGTCGATGAAGGTGCTTTCTGCGTCGTCCGCACGACGATCTCGCTGTCCACGCAGCTCACGCGCTTGCTCGTGGGCCTGCGGGAGCCGACCGGCGGGACCGTCGAGGTGCTGGGCGTGGAGCCCGGCAAGCTGAACCGGTGGCAGGCCCAACGGTTCCGGCGCCGGCTCGGAGTGGGTTTCAGCGAGCCGGCGGGCCTGGTCAGCAACCTGACGCTGCGCATGAACCTGATCGTGCCGCTGCTGTACAGCGGGTCGGCGGAGATGTCCGGGGCGAGCGAACGCGCGGACCGCGCCCTGGCGGAGTGCGGGCTGTCCGCGTGGGCAGATCTGCGCCCGGCGGACCTGCCGCCGGACGTGGCCCGGGAGGCCGTCATCGCCCGCGCCATCGTCCGCGATCCGGACCTGCTCCTGTTGGAAGATCCGGTGGGGCCGCTGCGGGAGTCACGCGCCGGCTTCCTGCTCGGCCTCTGTCGCCGCCGCGCGCGCACGGCCATCCTGACGACGATGGAGCGCGAGAGCGTCCTCTACGATTTCGCCGATACCATCCTGCTGCTGGACGAGCGGGGACTGGAGATCTCGCACAATGAAGTGGGAGCGGACTGATCTCGCCGTGGGCTCGGTCGTGGTGGCCGCCCTGCTGATCCTGCTGGGCAGCTTCCTGTGGCTGTCTCCGGCGCTGTCGGCCAGGACATACCCGCTGTACGCCGAGTTCGACCGCATCGACGGGTTGTCCTCCCAGGCCAACGTGATGCTGCGCGGCTACACGGTCGGTCAGGTGGGCGACATCCAGCCGAGCATCGATAGCGCCGGCAACCTTCGGTTCCGCGTCCAGATGAACATCCAGTGGCGCCTGGCATCCGGGGACACCCTCTTCCTGCGCCAGGGCACCGAGGCGCGGCTGGTGCCGCCGGCCGTCATCGGAAGCGGTTACATCGTGCTGGAGCAGCCCGACCGGCCCGGGCCGCGCCTCGAGCCCGGCTCCACGTTGCCGGGCGTCCGCTCCACCGCCGTCCTGGAACAGGTGCAGGACCTGACGCAGAACCTGGGCAACCAGCTCATGGAGACCATGACCACGGCGCGTACGCTCATGGACTCCTCCATCGCCACCATCACGCAGGCGAACGACGTCGTGGCCCGGACGGCTTCCCGGCTGCCCACCCTCATGGCGAGCCTCGAGGACCAGCTCGAGCTGGCCCAGGGGCTCACCACCGATCTGCGCGACCACATCAACACCATGGCGCCCGCCGCCACCGCTACCATCGACTCGGCCACACTGTTGCTCGGTGACTCCCGGCGGCTCGTCCATGACGTCAATCAGCTGCTCCAACAGAGCCAGCCGCAGATGGAAGGAATCCTGGCCAACATGGACACGACGTCGCTGTTGCTCCAGAATTTCGTACGTCAGGTTTCGCAGCGGCCCTGGAAGGCCTTCACCGGCGTCAAACCACCCGCGGGACTGGAACCGCCGCCGCCCGGGCCGCCGGTGGATTCGCCCGCTGCGGCGGTCGGGAACCCGCCGCCCCGGTAGCACGAATGATGCTGAAACCACCGTCGAACCGACGCCGTAGAGGCCCGCAGACATCAACGGCCTCCTGAGAGGAGCAACCCCATGCCCGACGACCTTCAGCGCGATCGCAGCCATATCATCCTGACCGAGATCAGCTCCGACACGTGGGAGCACCCTGCGGACCGCGCCGCCCTGGCCGCCCTGCGCCGGCTGCCGGGATTCGACGAGGTCCTCAAAAAGGTGTTCGGTCTGTTCGGCGAGAAGCCGGTCCGGCTCGCGTTCCAGGCAAACGCAGTCAGGGTGTCCGAAAAGCAGTTCCCGGACGTGCAGCGCCTGTACGTCGACGTGCTGCGCACCATGGACTCGCCCGCCCACTACCCGCTCTTCGTCTCCCAGACGCCCATCGTGAACGCAGGCGCCTACGGCATGAACGAGCCGTTCATCGTGCTCAACTCGGGCACCATCCGGCTGCTGACCGACGAGCAGGAACTCCGGTTCCTCCTGGGCCACGAGCTGGGTCACATCATGTCCGGCCACGTCCTCTACCGTACCATGACGGTGCTCCTGCTGCGGCTCGCCCAGCTGGGGTTCCCCATCGTCGGCCTGGCCGCCCGCGCCATTCTGCTCGGCCTGCTGGAATGGAACCGCAAGGCGGAGCTGTCCTCGGACCGGGCGGGGCTCCTCGCCGTGCAGGATCCGGAAGCCTCCCTCAGCGCGTTCCTGCGCCTGGCGGGCGGCGGCACACCCGAGGAGACCGATCTCAACGAGTTCCTCATCCAGGCGGATGAGTACCGCAAGGGCGGCGACGTCGCCGATGCGGTGTTCAAGGTGCTCAACCTGCTGGGTATGACCCACCCGTTCCATACGCTGCGGGCCGCCGAGCTCCGCGACTGGATCGAGGCGGGCGACTACGACCGCGTGCTGCGCGGCGAGTACCAGCGGCGCACCGACGAGCGGCGGCCCTACTCGGAGGACCTGGCCGAAGCCGCCCGCGCCTACCGGGAAGAAGCCGCCAGCATGATGGAGCAGTTCGGCGAAGCCGCGAAACGCATGCGCGAACAGTTCACCGAGGCATTCAAGAAACCACGATGAAGATCCTCATCGTAGGCAACGGGGGCCGGGAACACGCCCTGCTCTGGAAGATCAAGCGAGACGCGCCGGATGCCGTCTGCTACATCACCAAGGGCAACGGCGGCACCGACGCCCTGGCCATCCACCTGCCCCTGGGGCCCGACGAGCTGGCGGCCCTCACCTCCTGGGCCGATGGCGAGGCCATTGACCTCGCCATCATCGGACCCGAGGCGCCCCTGGCCGCGGGACTCACCGACGCCCTCGAAGGCCGCGGCATCCCCGTATTCGGGCCCTCACGGGCGGCCGCTCGCATCGAGTCGTCCAAGCGCTACGCCAAGGAGCTGATGCGCCGGGCCGGCGTACCGACCGCACGCTTCGAGTCGTTCACCGACGCGGAAGCCGCGGCACGCTACATCAAGGGGCAGGGGGCACCCATCGTCGTGAAGGCGTCGGGCCTCGCCGCCGGCAAAGGGGCCGTGGTTTGCCAGACGGAGGCAGAGGCCATCGCGGCCGCCCGCGCCATGTTGGAAGCCCGGGAGTTCGGCGATGCGGGGGACGAGGTCGTGGTGGAGGAGTTCATGGAAGGGGAAGAGCTGTCCGTCTTCTGCCTGACCGACGGCACGGACACCGTGTTGCTGCTGCCGTCCCAGGACCACAAACGCATCGGCGAAGGCGACACCGGGCCAAACACCGGCGGCATGGGCGCGTACGCCCCGGTGTCCATGGTGGACGACGCCCTGCTCGAACGCGTTCGTGGCACCATTCTCCAACCCACCCTCGACGCGCTCCGGGACGACGGCGCTACCTTCCGCGGCCTGCTCTACGCCGGACTCATGCTCACGGAGCACGGCCCCCGAGTGGTGGAGTACAACGCCCGCTTCGGCGATCCGGAGACGCAGGTGGTCCTGCCCATGCTCCGTTCGTCCCTGCTGGACATGCTGCTGGCCGTCGCCCGCCGCGACGGCATCGCCGGCATCACCCCCGAATGGCGGAGTGGTGCCGCCCTCACCACCGTCCTTGCGTCCGGCGGCTACCCCGGCGGGTACGAGAAAGGCATGCCCATCGACGTGCCTCTCGACCTCCTCGAGGCCGACGACGTGCAGATCTTCCACGCCGGCACGCGCCGCACCGGCGGCCGGCTGCTCACCGCAGGCGGCCGCGTGATGGCGGTCACCGCGGAAGGCGACTCCCTTCAGGAAGCCGCCGAGCGGAGCCTGGCGGCGGCGGAACGCATCGACTTCGAAGGGCGCCAGTTCCGCCGCGACATCGGCTGGCGCGAGCTGGAGCGGCATGCCGGAGCTGCCTGAGGCCGAAACCATCGTCCGGGACCTGCGCCGCCGGCTGCCCGGCAGTCGTATCACCGGGGCTCGCGTCCCCTTCCCCGACATCCTGGCGCCCGGCCTCACCGCCGCGACTCTCCGCAAGGCCGTGGCAGGCAACGCCTTCGTCGATGTCCAGCGCCGCGGCAAGAACGTCGTGTTCCTCCTCGCCGACGGAAGGCGCATCGTCGTCAACCTCGGCATGACCGGCCGGCTGGTGGTAGACGACGCACCCCGGGCCGACGAGCTACGCCACGTTGCCGCCCGTTTCGCCCTCGCCGACGGCCGCTCCCTGCTCTTCGACGACACGCGGCGGTTCGGCCGCATCGACCTGTACGATCCCACGGCCTGGAAACGCCGCGACCGTGAGCTGGGCATCGAGCCCCTGCGAACCTCCTTCACCGCGGCGCGTCTGCACACCCTCACTACCACCTCCCGCACGCCCATCCGCAACTGGCTCCTGGACCAGCGCCGCATCGCCGGCGTCGGGAACATCTACGCCAACGAAGCCCTCTTTCGCGCCCGCATCCACCCTGCCCGTCCCGCAAACACACTCGACGCCGACGAAGCCGTTCGCCTGCACCGCGCCCTGCGCGCCGTGCTGCGCGACGCCATCCGCGCCCGGGGCACTACCCTGCGCGACTACCGCGATGGATCCGGCGAAGCCGGCACCTTCGAGCCTCGCCTGCGCATCTACGGCCGCGACGGCCGGCCCTGCCCGCGCTGCGGCCACACCATCGAGCGCGCCGTGCTGTCGAACCGCTCCGTGTTCTTCTGCACGACATGCCAGGGGTAAGCCGGTGAACCGAGGAGGGTACGGCGAGGAGGGTACGGCGAGGAGGGTACGGCGAGGAGGGTACGGCGAGGAGGATACAGCGAGGAGGATACAGCGAGGCGGATACGGCGAGGCGGGTGCGGCGAAGTTGATACTGCGAGGACGCCGCGGCGAGGAGGGGACGGCGAGAGGGATACTGCTAGGACGGTGGGGCGAGGAGAGTGAGGGGAGGCGAGGCGGGGCAGGCGGGGTCAGGGGGCGAGACTCCGGATCATACGGGTCAGCTGGCCGGCGAGCTGCGAGATCCGGCCGTGGGCCCGGCGGGTTGCCGCGGGCGCCACGATACCGCGGTCGACCAGGGCCCGGAGAACGGCATCGCACTCCCCGAGAGAGCCCTTCGCCACCCGATACAGTTGAGCCTTCCGGCCCGCCCGGAAGCTCGATGCCGCTTCCTCCACGTTCAGCAGCACCGAGTTCGCCGCCCGCTGCAATTGCTGCCGCAGGTCCGCGTCCGCCCGCCGAACCCGCTCGTCCAGCAAGCCCGCCACGTCCGCGTCCAGCATCCGCGCCAGCCGCTGAACCGGCATCTCCCTCGATCGTTCAATCCCCATGCGCCCAACATCCCCCAATACGATGGGCACCCCCATAGCTCACCGCGCCACCCCGCCGTACCGTCCTCGCCGTATTTTCTCGCTTCACCCTCCTCGCCGTTCTCGCCTCGCCGTATCCTCCTCGCCGTATCCTCCTCGCCGTATCCTCCTCGCCGTATCCTCCTCGCCTCACCCAACGTTCTTGCCGAACATTTCCCGAAGCCCGCATATTGCCCTGTTCACGTCCTCGTCGGATCACGATGCAGCCAGACGAACGCCTAGCCAGGCTCCGGGAACAGGTCCGGGCCACGGCCGAGAATCGGCCCGGGGTCTATCGCATGCTCGGCCCCGCCGGCGACCCGATCTACGTGGGCAAGTCGGTGCGCGTGCGCGGCCGGCTGCTGTCCTATTTTCGCGCGGACCGTGGCGAGAAGGCCGCGGAGATCATCGCGTACGCGCACCGGATCGAATGGGACTACGTGCCGAACGAGTTCGCGGCGGTTCTGCGGGAGTTCCGGTTGATCCGGCGTTGGCGGCCCGCGTTCAACGTGGAGCACAAGCGGAAGCGGGCGGTGTGTTTCGTAAAGGTCCCTCAAGAGACTGCGCCGCGGCTCCTGGTGACAGGCCAGCTGCAGGACGACGGCGCAACCTATCTGGGTCCGCTGCAGGGCATCGACCGCGTCCGCCGGGCCGTGCGGGACCTGGCCAACCTGTTGGAGCTCCGTGACTGCCCGGCGAAGACGCCACTTCGGCTGGGGGACCAGGGAGACCTGTTCGGCGCGGCCTACCCTCCCCTGTGCGTTCGGGCGGAGCTGCGTCGGTGCCTCGCGCCGTGCGCCGCGGGCTGCACCGAGTCCCAGTACCTGGACCGCCTGGCCATGGCCCTCGCTTTTTTGGATGGGGACAGCGACGAACCCCTGTCCCTCTTTCAGCGGCGGCAGGCTCAGGCCGTGGAACGCTGGCAGTTCGAATACGCCGCCGAGTTGGAGGAGCGCGCCACCCGTCTCATCGGCGTGCGCAACGAGCTGGCGCGTGTGCGTGGGTCGATGGCCGCGCTCTCATGCGTGTATGACGTGCCGGGCCACGACGGAGACGATCGCTGGTATGTCCTGAACGGCGGGCGCGTGCAGGATGAGATGGAAGCCCCGCGGTCGGTGTCGGCGCGGCGTCTCGCGTTGCGTCGTGTCCGCCGCCAGCTTCAGCGTCCGGCCTCGCTCCGGCATGCCGGCGCCGACGCCATCGCCGAGATGCTTCTGGTCATGCGCTGGTTCCGCCGCCGGCCCGAGGAGCAGGCCCGGCTCATGGCTCCGGACGGCACGGCCGAAGAACGCCGCATCGCTTGATACAGGCCGGCTCGATGCCGCCGGGCCACATCAGGACGTTCGTGCCACGCCGCGGTTGGCCGCGTTTATCGCAGGTCCACCAGCCGGACCTCTTCTTCCTGGCCCAGATCCAGAATCGCAAGCGACGGTTTCAGGCCGAAGCGGCCGGGCCCGGCGGCGCCGGGGTTTACGAACAGCGTTCCCTCGTAGCGGTCGATGGCCGCGATGTGCGTGTGCCCGTACACCACGATGTTCGCGTCGGGAAATGCCGCGTGGAGAGTCAGCGGGTTCGGCGGGCCCAGCATGTGCCCGTGCGTGAGTATGACGAGGCGACCTTCCAGCTCCAGCTCCAGTTGGGAGGGCAGCGTCCCCTGCAGGGAACCTCGGTCCGTATTGCCGTACACCGCACTCACCGGAGCAACGGCTTCCAGCTCGTCCAGGATGTCGGCCCGCCCCACATCACCCGCGTGGAGAATCCGGTCGACTCCCTTCAGCGCGTCCAACACCGCTGGCCGCAGCACGCCGTGCGTGTCGCTGATCAGCCCGATCCTCACGATGTCCCCCGGTGCATCGGCCCACTCCCATCTCCTGCTCTGCCCGGTCTGCGATCCACCTTCACGCCTCCCCCGCCTGCCAACGCGGACCCAGTCCGCTGTCGATGCCCACATGGGCAAGCACGCGACCCACGACGAAATCCACGAGCTCGGCGATTCTCTTCGGCCGGTGATAGAAACCGGGAGACGCCGGTAAGATGATCGTCCCGGCACGGGTCAACTTGAGCATGTTCTCGAGATGGATCGCTGAATACGGCGTCTCGCGGGGCACCAGGATCAGGGGCCGCCGTTCCTTGAGCACGACGTCGGCCGCCCGCTCGATGAGCGAGCGGGTCGTGCCCTGCGCGATGCTGGCCAGGGTGCCCATGGAGCACGGGCAGATCACCATGCCCCGGGATGGGGCCGAGCCCGACGCGGGCGTGGCCCCTCGGTCTGCATTGTCGTAGAGCACCAGCCGGCTCCAGTTGCCCGTCGCGCCACGCAGGTCTGCCTCGCCACGCAGGTCCAGTTCCTCCTCCAGCAAGCGCCACCCCGTGCTGGACACCATCAAACGGACGGGCACGCCGCGTTCGTTCAGGGCGGCCAGCAATCGTACGCCGTAGACGGCACCGGATGCGCCGGTGATGGCCACGCTGAGAGGCGGCCCGGCGGATTGGTGATCCCGCGTCCCGGGTTCGCCCGTTCCCGGGACCGCCGCGCGATCCGTCGGCCCACCTGCGGTCGGATCGGGCCGATCGGTCTTGCTGCGCCCGTCGTCGTGAATCATCGCAGGATCAGCCGGTCGAGGAGAGTCAACAGGAATACCGCGGAAGACACGCCTACGTTCACGCGGAAGAAGGCCCGGTCGATGCGCGCGATGTCCAGCCTGCCCGTGCGGACCTGGTCCCGCACCAGCATGTGTTCGAAATGGAGCAGCACGGCCATGACGGCCACGGCGGCCAGGTAGAGCCAGCGCACGGGGAACGGGTGCAACGCCCAGATCAGGAAGAACAACGCCACGGCCCCGCCGTGGAGGCCCCGGGCTACGCGGGCTCCCCGCACCAGGCCGAAACGCGCGGGCAGTGAGCGCAGGCCTCGCGCCCGGTCGTAATCCATGTCCTGGAACGAGTAGATGACGTCAAAACCCGCCACCCAGAACATGACGGCCGCCGCCACCAGCACCAGCGCCCACCATGGGCGGCTCCAGGCCCCGGCGATGGCCAGGTAAGCCCCCACCGGGGCGATCCCCAGGCCCAGCCCGAGGGCGAGGTGCGCCGTCCATGTGAACCGTTTCGTGTAGGAGTAGAGGAAAACCCAGAGCAGGGCGAGAGGCGCCAGCCAGCCACACAGCGCGTTGAGCTGCCAGGCGGAGAAGATGAACAGCGCCGACGCCGCGACCACCGCGACCCATGCCTGGGCCAGCGTGAGCCGGCCTGCAGGCAGCTCCCGCTGCAGCGTCCTCGGGTTCTCCGCGTCGAAGTCCCGATCCACGATCCGGTTGAAGCCCATGGCCGCGAAACGCGCCGCCGTGAACGCCAGCAGGATCCACAGAAGTGCCGTTGGCGAGACACCATCCGGGTGGGCGTACGAAGCCAGCACCACGCCTACACCCGCGAACGGCAGCGCGAACAGCGTGTGGGGCAGCCTCACGAAGCTGGCGTAGCGCGCCGCCAGGGACTCGCCCGCGAACGTCTGCCCCTCACGGTCGCCCACGGCGCTGGCGGCGTCCCTCACGTCAGCCGCCCAGCCCCAACCGGGGCCACAGCTCGTCCACCCGGCGGCGGACCTCCTCGTCCATCTCGATGATGTCCGGCCAGACCCGGTCGAACCCTTCCTCCGGCCATTTGCGCGTGCCGTCGATCCCCATCTTGGTTCCGAACGCCGGACCGCGGGCCGAGTGGTCCAGGTCGTCCATGGGCCCCTTGGTGAAGCGGACGTCCCGCTCCGGATCGATGTTGTTGAGGGCGTACCACCAGGCTTCCTGCGGGTTCTTGACATCGATGAAATGGTCCACCACCACGATCACCTTGGCCAGGCTCATGAGGCCCTGCCCCCACAACCCGTTCATCACCTTGTAGGCGTGGCCCGGATACTCCTTGCGGATGGACACCATGACCAGGTTGTGGAAGATGCCCTCCGCCGGCATGTGGTAGTCCACGATCTCCGGCATGGTCATCTTCAGCAGCGGCAGGAAGATCCGTTCGGTGGCGCCACCCAGGTAGAAGTCCTCCATGGGGGGGCGCCCCACGATGGTGGACGGGTACACGGCGTTCTTCCGCATCGTGATGCGCTCGACGTGGAAATAGGGGAACGAGTCCTCCGGCGTGTAGAAGCCCGTGTGGTCGCCGAACGGCCCTTCCATGCCCGGCGCTTCCGTGGTGTCCACGTACCCTTCCAGGACGATCTCGGCCTCGGCGGGCACGCGCAGGTCACTTCCAACCGCCTCGGCCACATGCAAGGCCGCACGACGCAGGAACCCGCTGAACAGGTATTCGTCGATGCCGGGCGGCAGCGGTGCGGTGGGCGTGTACATGGTCGCGGGATCCGCACCCAGAGCCACGGCCACAGGCATGCGACGGATCCCCGCCTCCCGGTACCGCCGGAAATGCGCCGCACCACCCTTGTGGCGCTGCCAGTGCATGAACGTGGTGTTCCGGCTCACCACCTGCATACGGTACATGCCGACGTTCTGCACGCCGGTTTCCGGGTCCTTCGTGATGACCATGGGCAGGGTGACGAACGGGCCCGCATCCCCGGGCCAGGACGTCATGATGGGCAGGCGGCCCAGATCCACCGCCTCCCCCTCCACGACGACCTCCCGGCACGGCGGAGTGCCGCGCACCGTCCGGGGCGGGACCTTGGCCAGCTCCGCAAACTTCGGCAACATCTGCACCTTGGCCCACAGACCCTTGGGCATGTCCGGCTGCATGAGCTCCGCGATGCGCTCGGCATGCACTTCGATCCGGTCCACGCCCAGGGCCAGGGCCATCCGGCTCCATGAGCCGAACAGGTTGATGGCCACCGGGATCTCGCTGGCGGAGCCGTCGTCCAGCACGGGGTGCTCGAACAGCAGCGCCTTGCCGCCGCCCGCGCTCTTCATCACCCGGTCGGCGATCTCCGCCATCTCCAACCGCGCGGCCACCGGCTCCCGGACGCGCACAAGCTCGCCCGCCGTATCCAGGGCCTCGAGGAACTGCTTCAGATTGTCCATTGGCATGGCCGGGAAATGTAGTCGCTGCGCGCCGGTGGGGACAACCGGCGCGCAGCGTCGCCATCACATCAGTACCGCCCGTAGCTCTGCATGCTCGGACCGATGAGCAACGCGTTCACGTACGGCTGGAAGGCCGAGTACCAGAACTGGCGGAACATGGGGTCACCGGCGAACAGGATGACTCGGCCCCGGCGCACCGGCTTGGTCACCAGCCAGCCCGCACGCGACAGACGTTTCAGGTTCGCATCGCCGATGACGCCGCTTACCGCCTTCAGGTCGCCCGGGAACCAGGCCACCGTCTCGAAGGAAGGATCCGGCTCGAATGCCCGCGTGCCCGTCTGAAGCACGAACAAACGCGTATCGTCGCCGGCCACGCCCACGCCGAACGCCAGCGGATTCGCCGGGTCCAGCGTCGCGGGCAGGACCGTGCCCGGCACGTCCTCCCGCCAACGCTCCTGCTCCCGCTCCGTGCGGGTCTGGAGCCCTCGCGCCACGGTGGAGTCCCGCCCCGCGTCGGCCTCCCGCATCTTGACACCGGCAATGGGATCGGCCACCGCCTGGGCCCCGGAGCCGACGGCCACCAGCGTACCACCCGCCTCGACCCACTGCTTCAGCGCCTCCACCACACCGTTGCCCGGACGACGCACTTCCGGCATCACCACAACGTCGTACGAAGCCAGCGTCGTCGCGTTCACGGAGGCCAGCGGCACGGCGTCGAACGGCAGGCCCAGCGTTCCTTCGAGGAACGACCAGTGCGCCCCGTACGACGTCGCCGACGTCCCTTCCCCGGTCAGCACTGCCACCCGGGGCAACGTCAGGTCCAACGACTCCTCCGTCCCGAGCTCCGGTCCGTCCTCCGTCCAGCCGGTCTTCACCGCCGTCGCCATGCCGGACAACCCGCTCGCCCCCACCCGCGCCGTCAGCGAGTCGTTCGCCTGGCGCGAAAGGAAGATCGTGCCGCGCGGCCACGCGCCCGCCGCTGTCCGGAACGGCTTTTCCAGGAGCGTGGCGCGGCCGCCCGCCTCCATGAACCGGATCATGCTCTTCCAGGCATCCAGCGTCGGCTTCACCAGGTAGCCGTAAGGCTCGGTGGCAGACGTGGCTGGCCTCGCCAACGAGCCGGTGCCACCGGCCGGACCCCGCTCCGGTGCCGGCTGCCAGCCCGCATCGGGCTCGCGGGTCACCGAGTATGCCGCCACGCCGTACGCGTACGGTAGAGACCAGGCCGAGATGTCGTAGGAGAAGTTCGCCTTGAGCAGCGCTTCCGGTTCCAGCAGCGCCACCGCCAGCCGGCCGCGTCGCTGCTTCGCCCGCACCAGATAGGTGCCCGCGGGGAAATCGCGGCGGGCCTCGAAACCCGTGTTCGGCTGCGCATCGGCCCGGAAGGCCCGCGCCGCCCGCTCCACCTGGATCCCCTCCTGCTGCAGCAGGCCCACCAGGGCATGCGCCGCTTCCACCGAGCCATCCGGCACCAGCAGGTAGTCCGACAACCCCGCCGCGATGTTGCGGTGGAACGCAGCGAAGTCCGTCAGCAGCCGCGTCCGCGCCTCGGCCGCCGCCTTGATCGTCGTTTCACCCGCCACCCAGTGATGCTCGCTCCGTTCCGCCAACGTCAATTGCGTGCCGTCCGGCCGGTCCACCACCAGGCCCGCGCCGCCACCACCGGCCTGCTCGTACGTCATGCCGATGGCACCCTCGAGGCTCGGCCAGCTGTCCCCGTAGCCCGGGTAGAACAGGTCGAACGACTCCGCCGCGTAGTATTGCCAGCCACGTGCGTCGAACGCCGCCGCGTTTGCCTTCCCGAAATACGTCATCCAGCTCAGCGTGGAGGCCGGGAAGATCGGGTTCACCGGAGGCGTCGGCGGGAAGAAGAAATACGTCGACCGGGGCGACATCTCATGGAAGTCCACGTGCACTTGCGGCGTCCACCGGCTCCAGGTTGCCAGACGCTCTCTCGTCTCCGGCTGCGTCGCCCACGCCCAGTCCCGGTTCAGGTCGAACAGCCAGTGGTTCAACCGGCCGCCCGGCCACGGCTCCTGGTGCTCCCGCGACGCCGCGTGCGGATTCGGCTCCACGCCCCGCGCTTGCCGGTAGTAGTTCACGTAGCGGTTCCGGCCATCCGGGTTCACCACCGGATCGATCACCACGATCACCGAGTCCAGCACACCGGCCACGCTCGACGCGCCGCGCGCCAGGTCCCACGCCGTCCACATGGCCGCCTCGCTCGACGAGCTCTCATTGCCGTGGACCCCATAACTCAGGTACACCACCGCCGGGTTCGACGCCACGATCGAGCGCGCCTGCGATTCCGCCAGGTCCGGATCCGCCAGCTGCCCATTGCGGGCCAGCACCTCGTCCAGCCGCGTCATCACATCCGGACGCGCAATCACCACCTGGATCAGCGGCCGGCCTTCGCCCGTCTTCCCGTACCGCTCCACCCGCACGCGCTGCGGGACCGCCGCCGCCAACGCGTCCATATAGCCCACCACGTCCGCACCCGGGGTGAACCGCGCACCCCGCGCGTAACCCAGCACGTCCTGCGGAGAAGGCACCTGCGCCGATTGGGCGGAAAGACCCGCCAGAGATGATCCGAGCAGAAGCACTACGGCCAGGGCAGCGCCCATCCATCGTCTCGTTTGCATGGGATCCGGGATCGATCGGGTGACGCACAACGCGGCGGGCTACCCCGGCCGCGAAACGAACGCTGCCACGATAGCCCGCCGCGCTTCCCCTCACAAGCGACGGGGCCCCGGTCCCACCTCGCCGGCTCAGGCCGCCGCGGCCTCTTCCTGCTCCACCCGAATCGTCATCTCGGGCGCGTGCATCAACGTGTTGTGCACGGCACAGCTCCGGGCCACCCGGTCAATCGCGTCCTGGTATTTCTCCGGCACCGCCTCCGGCAACACCACCCGCAGCTCGAAACGACCCACGCGGTTCGGGTTCGGCGCACCCAGCATCTCCAGCTCCACCCGCATGCCCTCGTGCGGAATCTGGCGCGCCTTGCAGAACTGCTGCACGTACAACGCCACACACGTGCCCAGCGCCACCCCCATCATCTCCAGCGGCATCGGCGCGCTGTCTTCGCCCCCGCCGCGCGTCGGCTGGTCCGTCTCCACCCGGTGCCCGCGTACGTTCGCTACGAACTTCACCCCGCCCTCATGCGTCACCACCATCATCGCGACCTCCCGTCGTTGTATCGGTAGTCCGGAGTATTTATAACCATTCAACCACGCAGCAATATAGTAGACCGCCGCCGGCTCCACAACCCGGTGCAGCACACCGCGGGCCGTTGTGGGAAATGTCCCGACAGGGTCGGGAATGCACCCACGAGAGATTCCGCATTCTCCCGACTGCCGGGCTCGAGCCGTCGCTTTATCATCGTCCAGTCCGGATTGGGCTCCGGACCACGTGACTTGGAAATCGGGTGGAACGATGAGCGATAGATATGCCTACGAGGGCCCGGCCACGGGCACCTCGAAGCGTGGCGTGGCAGGCGCGAAGGCCTGGAAGGTGATCCGTGTCGTCCTGATCGCGGTGGCGCTGGCGTGGACGGCCTACTGGGCGGTCCCGATGCTGGAGGCGGTCGGCGCCCAGACAACCCTCGGGCGCAGTGGAATTCCGGCGAGCGGGCTCACCGCGTGGCAGGTGTTGGAGGTATTCTTCGTCGCCGCGCACTACGGCATCTTCTGGCTCGCCGGACTCGCCGGTTTGGGGGCCACGGGCTTCGCGACGCGCCAGGTGCTGCGCCGGGCCTGAATGGAGGCATGGCCGCCGCCGCGGTCAGCGGCGGCGGCCATGCGGCATCGGCTAGCGAACCAGGTGGAAGCGGGTTTGCCGGTCCAGTACCCAGTGGCGAGCGCCCGTGCCATCCAGGTAGGCGTCCTCTTCCAGTCCCACGCGGATGCGTTGACCGCCCCATTCGGGCACAGGCGTCGCGGCTTGCAGCTCGATGGCAAACCACGTGTTGGGCCGAACGGGCACGTCGCCCCGGCCGGGCACGCCCTCCTGCCGATCCCACAGTCCGACAAGCGGGCCGGCGCCGTGCCCGTTGGCGCCCACCGGGTGTGAGTAGACGGTCCCATCGATGCCGGCGCCACGCATCGCAGACAGCGCCTCGTTGAGCACCTCGTTGCCGGAGCGGCCCGGCACCATGCTCTCCAGGACGATATCCTGAAGCCGGTTGCCGTTGGCCAAAGCCGCATACAGGCCGGCTGGAGCGTCGGTTTCTCCCGGCATCAGGACGTAGCCCATGTGCTGGGTGTCGGTGTTGAGGCCGAGCGCCGTGATCCCGAAATCACAGTGCAGCACGTCGCCCCTCAAGATGACGGGATTCGCGGAATCCGCCATCTCCGTGCCCCGTCGCTGAACGTCCACCGACGGCTGGAACCAGGTGTCCAGGCCGAGGTCGTTCAGGCGTTGCCGCATCCACCACACGACATCCTCCGTCCGCGTTGCGCCCGGCTTGATGACGTCTTCCGAAAACGCTGTAGCGATGATCCGGTGGGCGAGCTCCTGCATTTCCACGAAGGTGGGGAGCATTTCCGGGAGCCGTTCGGCGATGAAGTCGAGCGGCAGCCGTTCTTCCCGCACCACGCGGCCGTTGAAGCGGCCCAGGGCTTTCCGGAGCTGTTCCCACTCGCCGGCCGAAAGGCCATCGGAGAACGCATGCGTCGGTGAGATGTCGACGGCGATGCGGCGAGGATCCCGGCTTTCCACGACGGGACTGAGCAGCTTCCACTGTTCCGGACCGAACGGTTCGGCGAGGCGGCGCTCAGTGCCGGCGTTCCCCACGGCCGCGTCCGGGGCCCGCACGACCTGGTAGAGCCCGCCCTGGGAAGAGCCGCCGATGGCGATGCGCTCCACGCCGCGTCCGGGACCGCGGTCGAAGAAGACGTAGATGGTGCGCCGGCGGGCAGCCATGGTGGTGGGCGAGACCAGCGACCAGAACACGGGATCTTCGTTGTATTCCCGCACGGGAATGATCCACATGTCGACCCCGCGCTCCCGCATGATGCGAGGCAGTACCCGTTCGAGTCGCATCTGCAGCCACTGCTGCTGGATCTCCGCCTGTTCGCGGAGGGTGCCCAGGGGTCGCTCCTGGGGCGAAACGGGCGAGGGCCGGATGCAGAGGACGATGGCAGCGGCAACGGCAAGACGGCGTTTCATGAGGCGCTCCGTCGGTTCAGGGTTGCCAGGCGGTTCCAACGTGTATGGCGGCGATGCCACCCGTCAACGTTTCCCAGTGGACATCATGGAATCCGGCATCTTCCATCCGAGCGGCCAGCTCCGCCGGCGCCGGAAATTCCAGGACGGATGCCGGCAGGTAGGCGTAGGCGTTGGCGTGGCGAGACACCAGGCGACCGATCCACGGGAGCACGTGCTCGAAATACGCAAGGTACAGCGAGCGGAACGGTTGCCACGCCGGCACGGTGAACTCCAGGATCACGAAACGCGCGCCGGGGCGGAGCACACGCGCCACTTCGTGGAGTCCCGCATCGAGGTCCGCCAGGTTGCGCACGCCGAACGCCACCATGGCGCCGTCGAAGCGGTGATCCGGGAACGGCAAGCGCAGCGCGTCCGCACACGCAGGGACCACGTCGCTCCGGCGAATCTTGGGCGCACCCTGCGCCAGCATGGGCAACGCGAAATCAGAGCCCACCACCACGCCGTCGAATTGCGGCCGGCGGGCAAGCTCGATCGCCAGGTCATAGGTCCCGGCACACACGTCCAGGAATCGGCCGGCGGGACGGCCGCCCTGCACGAGCATGTCCACCGCACGCCGCCTCCAGCGGCGATCGATGTTCAAGCTGAGCAGATGGTTGAGCAGGTCATACCGAGGCGCAATCGCGCCGAACATGCGTTGAACCGTGCTCGCCTTTTCGTGGGCGTCAGGCAGATTGCCGGCAGTCATCGAGGTCGCGGAAGCACGTTCGGAGCGCTAAACTACGGCTTCGGGAAGCCCCGGAAGCTACGCGGCGTCCCGCCGCCTAACAACCCCGATGCCGAAACACGGGTCGCGTCCGTATCGTATGGGGATACAGGAAACCCCGGGAATCACGCCGCGAAGCCGGTGAATTACGCGGAGCTGACAGATCAGGACGTGGTCGCATACGCCCAGCAAGGGCGCGAATCGGCGTACCGCGAGTTGATCGGCCGCTACGAGCGGCCGGTCTTTTCCGTCATCTATCGTATGGTCCGGGACCGGGAGCAGGCGGAAGACCTCGCCCAGGAAACGTTCATCAAGGTCTTCAACGCGCTGGACCGGTACAATCCGAAATACAAGTTCAGCTCCTGGATCTTCAAGATCGCCCACAACACAACCGTGGACCTTCTACGCAAGAAGGAGCCGGAAACGCTTTCGCTGGATGGCTCTCCGCACGCACGTACAGAAGAGCAGGCGGAGGCGAGCTCGTTGACGGCCGTCTCTCACGATGAGGATCCGGAGCAGTACACGTCCAGCAAGGAGCTGGGAAGCGAGATCGAGTCCGCGATGGCGGAGCTCCGCCCGGAATACCGGGAAGCTCTCATCCTCTGGCACATCGAAGGCCGGCCGTACGACGAGATCGCGGAAATCATGGACCTGCCGTTGGGCACGGTCAAAACATACATCCACCGTGGCCGCAATGAATTGCGGGGTTTGCTGGAGCACCTCCGCTCCTGAAACTCCTGGCACGGGATTCCCGTAGGGTGGGACGAACAACGGAAACACGGAGCACGGACTTGAGCGATTCACCTCAGCACCCGACGCCGGAACGGCTTCAGGCATTCGTGGAGGAGGGCCTCGACGAAGCCGAACGCGCCGTCGTGCAAGCGCATGTCGCCACTTGCGGCCAGTGTCAGGCTGAGCTGCAGGAGTGGCGATCGCTTTTCGTGGCGCTTGCCGGGCTGCCGCAGCATGCGCCGTCCGTCGGTTTCGCGGACCGCGTCATGGCCGGCGTTCTGGTGCGCCAACCGCGGTCGGTCCGGGTGCCGGAGCTGCTTCGCCGCCTGGTGCCGAACACCACGGCCGGCTGGGCGTTCGCCACGGCATTCATGGCGCTGCCGGTTCTGGTCGGGACCAGCCTGGTGGTGTGGCTCATGTCTCAGCCCGGCGTGACGGTGCAAGGCATCTGGCTGATCGTCGCCCATGGCATCACGACCGGCGCGAGCGCCGCCGGCAGCTGGGTGTGGGGCCAGTGGCTCCAGAGTCCGCTGGCCGTCTACACCGCGGAGGCGTTCCGGGCTATCAGCGCCGAGTCGGGCAGCGTCATCGGGCTGACGCTCGTCGGGCTCGCGACGCTCACGGCCGGCTCCATCTGGATCCTTTACGAAAACCTGTTCCGCCGTCGCACGCGGAGATCTCACTATGCTTCGTACAGCTTTTAACCGGGGCGGCTTGTTGCTGGCCTTCACCGTCGCGGCCCTGATCGCCCTGCCGGCCGCGCCGGCTCGTGCGCAGGAAAAGGCCGCGCCGCAAGGCAGTCCGATCCTGTCCAGCCAGATCCAGATGTCGCGGGAAGGCGCCGCCGAGCTGAAGCTCGAGCTGCGGGGCGGGCGCACTCTTGACCTGGCCCTGGACGAGGCGGGCAACGTCCGCATGAACGGCGAACGCATCGGCCACTACGAGCGGGGCGACGCCCTGTACCAGTCGTGGCGCGCGCTGCTGAGCAAGGCCATGGAAGTGCCGGACGACAAGCTGGCCCCTCTGCTGATCGCGTGGCAGCCTCCACAGACCGGTGTGGCCGAACGACTCGACCGCGAGTTGGAATCGGTGCTCCAGGCGGCGTCCGCTCAGGCGGCTGCACCGACCGGTACGCCCGCTGCGGCCAACGCGCCGGCGGCCGAGGCCAAGGCGCCGGCGAGCGCCCCGGGCGCGCCCGGCACCTCCGCTGCGGATCTGGCTGAACCGGCGAACGGCCAGGCCGCTGGCGCGCTCCAGGGGGCGCGATCCGGTGAGGACAGCATCCGGCTGTTGAACGAACGGCTGCGCGCGCTGGAAGGCGCCATCGAAGGCGTGGACCCGAGCATCGACATCAGCCACGGCGTGGATGCCGAGCAGTTGAAAGCGCAGATCCAGCGGGAGATCCGGGACAAGCTGCGGGCCGAGTTGCGAACCCAGGTGAACCCGATCTCGCGGAGCCCGTTCCGGCACATCTGGCGCGGAATCTCGGGCGTCTTCTCCACGCTCATCGTGTACGCCATCCTGGTCGGCCTGGGCTTCCTGAGCGTGTTCTTCGGACGGAAATACCTGGAGGGCATCTCGGACACGGCCCGCCAGTCCACGCTACGCTCTCTGCTGGTGGGTGTTGCCGGCTCGTTCCTGGTTTTGCCTGCGTGGATCCTGGGCATGATCGCACTGGCCGTCTCCATCGTGGGCATCCCGCTGCTGCTCGTGTGGGTGCCGCTGTTCCCGGTGGCCGTGACTCTGGCGGCAATCGTTGGCTACCTGTCCGTCGCGCACGCCGGCGGCGAAGCGCTCGCGGAACGCCGCTTCGACGGCGGAGACTGGTTCAAGCGCGCCAACTCCTACTACTACGTGATGACCGGTGTGGGCCTGCTGCTGGTCCTGTACCTCGCGGCTCACATCGTCGGCATGGCGGGGCCCTGGCTCGACTTCCTGCGAGGGTTGCTGACGTTCTTCGCCATCGTCGTCACGTGGGCGGCGTTCAGCATCGGCTTCGGCGCCGTGCTGATCTCCCGTGCCGGGACGCGGCCGTTGCACCGGCGGACGTCCGCGCCCGCCGACCTCGAGGAGGAGCCGCATGTTTGACCGACGCATCCTCGCCCTGGCCGCCGCGGCCGCTCTCGTGCCCGCGGCGGCGAGTGCCCAGGATTGGCGCACCGTCACGCAGACCCGGCAACGGGCGGGCGAAAAGCAGTTGCAGGTGGACGTGCAGTACGGCGCGGGCAAGCTGAATATCCAGCCCGCCCGGGACAACACGCTCTACCGTGCCACGATCGAGTACGATGCAGACCTGTTCGACCCGGTCACGCGCTATCGGGACGGACAGTTGACGGTGGGGGTCGAGGGCACGGGCAAGCATCTGCGCCTCAAGGACCGGCAGGGCGGCGAGATGCGCCTGGAGCTGAGCCCCGACGTGCCGCTGGACCTGACGCTGGAGTTTGGCGCGGTGGAAGCGGACATGGAGCTGGGTGGACTGCACATCGAGAAGGCGGAGATCCATACCGGGGCCAGTGAGACCGAAGTGCGCTTCTCGCACCCCAACGCGAGCGAGTGCAGGCGCGCGGAGTTCGCCGTGGGCGCTGCCGCGTTCCGGGCCTACGGACTGGGCAATCTGAACTGCCGGAACCTGAAGGTGGACGCCGGCGTCGGCGACATCACGCTGGACTTCACCGGGGAATGGCGCGGCGACGTGAACGCGGAGCTGAACGTGGCGCTGGGCTCCGCCAACCTGGTTCTACCGCGCGATGTGGGCGTACGCGTGAACAAGGACACGTTCCTTGCATCGTTCGACAGCAGCCAGTTCACGAAACGGAACGGAGAGTTCTACTCCGAGAACTGGGAACAGGCGCAGCACCGGCTGGTCATCGATGTGTCCGGCGCCCTGGGCTCCATCAACGTGCGTTGGGTGGACAACCCGACGACATCGCAGGGGTCGTAATCACGACAAGGAAGGTCGCATGCTCTCCTCACTGCTCACACTGCTCCTTATCGGGCTCGCCGCCGTGGTGGGCGTGTCCGTTGTCCTGGCCGTCATCGGCGCGATCTTCGGCATCGCCATGTCCCTGGCGGGGTTCCTGCTCTTCAAGGTGGCGCCGCTGATCCTTATCGGGTACGTGGTGGTCCGGCTCATCAGCCCACGCCACAAACGGTTGGAAGGGCTCGACCAGAAATGGATCGACGACGCGTAGGACGGTGACCTGATCGGGGCGGGACGCTGAGCCCGCCGGCGGCGGATCACCGGAGCGGGTGGCGGATGGAGATGGAAGGGGGCGAGAAGCATGTGAGCTTCTCGCCCCCTCCCCGTTCCACCACGCACGACGCCCGCCGGCGGGGGCCCGGGCGCCGGTGTCGCGAAGATCCGATCCCCTCCGGCTACCAGCGTGCCTCGACGGCTGCTCCCCGCTGGACCCCCAGCATTTCTGCTGCACTGCCGTCGCGAACCGACACCTCCAACGAGGCCAGGGAACCGATCAAGGCCAGGACGGCGCCGGGCTCCACGTCGCCGTACACTCGTCGCAGCGGTCCGACGTCCTTTTCTGCCACGTGCACGCGCACGCGCGGCGGCAGCGACGCCGCAGGTATGTTCGTGATCAGGTTGCCGAACCGGTCCACCGCGATCACCACGCCACGCACCACGCCGGCGGCCGGTTCGTGGCTGGGGCGCGGCAGTCGAACCAGATCGTCGGCGGGCGGGCCCAACCCCTCCAATGGCCTTCCCAGAGCCAGGTGCGCCGCCGCCGGGGCAAACACATCGCGTCCGTGGAACGTGGCCGAATCACCCGGCGCCCCGGCCACGGGCTCGCGGATCTCCACCGCCCTTCTGGCCCCGGCATCCGCCAGTGCCCAGCTCAGCACGCCGTTATCGGGCCCCACCAGGAACCGGCCGTCCGCCTCGACCGCCAACGCACGGCGGCGCGTCCCCACTCCCGGATCCACGACAACCACGTGCACGGAACCGGCAGGATACACCCGCCAGTACCGTAGCAGAGCAATGGCGCCTCCGTACACATCCCCCTGCGGCAGGTCGTGGGCGGCGTCGGCCACGAACACGTCGGGCGCCAGGTCGGCCAGCACGGCCTTCATCGCGGCCACATAGCCGTCGCGCGTGCCGAAATCGGTCAACAACGTGACATGCGTCACAGCGTGGCGCCTCTCGTTTGCCGGCCTTTCCCGGTGATCAGCCGGCCGCCACGGCCACGCCGATGCGTTCAGCAAGGGCCTCGGCGATGGTGCGGAATGCCTGGCCCGCCGGGGAATCCGGCGCCGCAACGCTCGTGGGCGCGCCCACGTCGCTCGCCATGCGGACTTCCGTCGCAAGCGGCACCTCGCCCAGCAAAGGCACGTCCATGGTCTCCGACAGCTTCCGGCCCCCGCCGGCCCCGAAGATCTCATGACGCTCGCCACAGCTCGGACAGACGAAGCCGCTCATGTTCTCCACCAGCCCCAGCACCGCCGTGTTCACCCGCTCGAACATGCGGATGGCGCGCCGCACGTCGGCCGTAGACACTTCCTGAGGCGTTGTCACCATGACCGCGCCGTCCAGATCGATGGTCTGAACGAGGGAGAGCTGGGCGTCCCCCGTCCCCGGGGGCATGTCCACCAGCATCACATCCAGCTCGCCCCACTCCACCTGCTCCAGGAACTGGCGGAGCAGGCCCGAGATGAGCGGACCCCGCATGATCGCCGGCTGGTCCTCATCCAGCAGCAGGCCGAGGCTCATGTACTTCACCCCGTACATCTCCAGCGGCACGATCTTCTCATTGCCCGGCTCGCCGCTCACCGCAGGCCGCCGCGTTTCCCCGAACATCAGGGGCACATCGGGGCCATAGATGTCCGCGTCCAGCAGGCCCACCTTGCGGCCGCTGGCCGCCAGCGCCGCCGCCAGGTTCACCGCTACCGTCGACTTCCCCACCCCACCTTTGCCCGAGCTCACAGCCACCACGTGCTGTACACCGGGAAGCATGTTCGCCTGGGGCGTGGGCGCCGGCACCGTCCCCGCCTGCGGGCCTCGCTCCGGTGGGGGTGCCTGGCCCGCCTGCATGCTCTGCGGCAAACGCACGTCGATCTTCGCCCGGCCGACCCCTTCCACCGCCTCCACCGCGGCCCGCGCATCCTTCACCAGCGAGCCCGGGTCCTCCGGCCGGAGTTCGAACGCGAACCGCACCCGCCCGTCCTCCTCCAACGTGAGATCCTGGACCTGGCCACCCTCCAGAACGTTCCGACCCGTTTCCGGATTCGTGATGCCGGACAGCGCCTCACGAACCCGCCCCAGTACGTCCTCCCTGTCCGCTGCCATATTCCCGTTCCTTTCCATAAAAACGGTCGGCACCAATCAGGCGCCGACCGCCCCATTCATCGCGAAGGGAAGGCCGCCGCGTTCAGTTGGCGTGCACTTCCCGCACCTCGGGTACCGCCACCAGAATGCGCCGCTCGATCCCTTGTTTCAGCGTCATCGTCGAGATCGGGCACGTGTGGCACGCGCCCATGAGACGAAGCTGGACGACTCCGTCCGCCTCGTCGTATGCGACAAGCTCCACGTCGCCGCCGTCCGATCGCAGCGCCGGACGGATCTCGTCCAGAACCGCAAGAATACGCTCGCGCGCCGGCATCCGTTCGTCCCGCTCCTTGGATCTCCACCGCCCCGTCCGCGCCACCCTCGCTGCCGTGGCACGAATGTACGCCCGGGCTGTAACCCCGGTCAACTGAGAACGATCCTTCTTCTCATCCAGCTACCCCACGACCGGCCATACCCGCGCCGTACCCGCCGGAAAAGGAGCCGGCAAGGCGATGGCATCGCGCCCCGATGCAGGGACCCCGCCGGGCGGGTGTGCCCGGCGGGGTCCGCTGTCTGGCGGCCAGCGCGGCGCGCCGGTTCCCTTCTGCACGGTCGCCTATGAGCGATCCGCGATGGACTTCATCTGGGTGAAGAGGAGCAGATAGTCCTGGCCGCCGGCCTTGGAGTCGGTGCCGGACATGTTGAAGCCGCCGAACGGCTGCACGCCCACGAGTGCACCGGTGATCTTGCGGTTGAAGTACAGGTTGCCGACATGGAACTCGTGGCGGGCCCTCTCCAGGCGCGACCGGCTCGCCGAGCAGACGCCGCCCGTCAGGCCGTATTCCGTGTCGTTGGCGATGTCCAGCGCGTCGTCGAAGTCCTTCGCCCGGATGATCGCCAACACAGGTCCGAAGATCTCCTCCTGGGCAATGCGTGCGTTGCGGTCCACGTCCTTGATGATGGTGGGCTCCACGAAGTAGCCCCCCTCCTCCTGGACCCCGCCACCCAGCACCAGCTGGCCCTCCTGCTTCCCGATCTCGATGTACTGCTTCATCTTGTCCCGCGCGGCCCGATCGATCACGGCGCCCATGTACACGTCCGGGTCCGACGGGTCGCCCATGCGGATCTTCCTGGCCCGCTCCACCACCTTCTCGACCACCTCGTCGTAGACCTCGTCCACGATGATCGCCCGGGAGCACGCCGAGCACTTCTGGCCCTGGAACCCGTAGGCGCCCGCCACGATGGCGTCCGCCGCCAGATCCAGGTCCGCCGTCTCGTCCACCACCAGCGCGTCCTTCCCGCCCATCTCCAGGATGGTGCGCTTCAGCCACTTCTGCCCCGGATGCACCTTCGACGCACGCTCGAAGATCCGCATACCCACTTCCTTCGAGCCCGTGAACGCGATCATGCGCGTACGCACGTCATCCACCAGCTTGTCGCCGATCTGGCTGCCCGGACCCGGCAGGAAGTTGAGCACGCCCGCCGGTAGCCCCACCTCGTCGCTCATCATCAGCTCGGCGAACTTCGCCGCGATCACCGGCGCCGTGGATGCCGGCTTCAGGACAACCGTGTTGCCGGCCACGACCGCCGCCAACGTCATGCCGCCCATGATCGCCGACGGGAAGTTCCACGGCGGAATCACCACCGTCACGCCCAGCGGGATGTAGCGCACCTCGTTGTCCTCACCCGGATACGGCACCACTTCCTGCCGGCCGCCGATGCGCAACATCTGGTGCGCGTAGTAATTCGCGAAGTCGATCAGCTCCGCCACGTCCGCATCCGCTTCCGTCCAGCTCTTGCTCACTTCGTACACCATCCACGCGGCCAGCTCCAGACGGTGCCGCAGCAACGCTTCCCCCGCCTTGAACAGGTACTCCGCACGCTCTTCGTGGTCCACCCGCTTCCACGTCTCGAACGCCTCCGTCGCCACCGCAAGCGCCCGGTCCGCGTGCTCCGCCGTCCCCTGGACGAAACGACCCACCACCTGTGTCGGATCCGCAGGGTTCACCGACGCGCCCGTCGCGCCCTCCGCAATCCGATCCCCGCCGATGATCAACGGCACCGTGACGCCCAGCTCACCCCGCACCTTCTCCAGCGCCTCTCCCATCGCGCGCCGGTTCTCCGGGTCCTTCCAGTCCGTAAGCTCCTGGTTCCGGAACCCCGTCCGCTGATCGTACGCCATGTCCACGCTCATCCCGACCTCCGGGTTCGCAAATTCATGCACATTGTACCGCATATTGTTGCATCTCAACCACTTGCGTTCCGAGCAAGCTAACCGGCGGGCCGAATCGGCGTCAACTTGACGGGCGGAGAGGCGCGTGCGAAAATGGGACCCCTTCAACGAGCCTGGTGGAAGCGGGGAACGTCGGCGCAAACGGAACCGGCAAATGAATTGACGCCGATGTGAAGCTTGACTGTTCAACACCTGGAAACGCATTATCCCTGTGCGTGTTTCCCAAGCACGCTGGGGTCAACAAGGCGAGGGTGCGTAACCATTCTCACATGCGCCGACGCGGCGAGGAACCGGCACGTGCCTCACCGATCAAACAACGAAACCTCGCCCGGTCCCTTGGGCGTCCGGCGCATTCCGCTGTAGCCGCAACGTAATCGTTACGGCTTTCTTTTTTTCTTCAGGTGGAGGTGAAGATCACCCAGAACACGTGTGTAGTCGGAAGAGCAGGACCAGGGAACGCCGGCGAAGAGCCGGCGTGACATCCCACTCCTAACGGGCGTAGCCCGGGAGGCAAACGATGCGAATGAGGACTTTGTTGTTGTTCGGAGCGCTTGCCACATGGGCGCTCGTGCCTCGTGTCGCCTCGGCCCAGACCGGAAGTGTGGTCGGGCAGGTGACCGACACCGACACGCAGCGGCCGATCGCCGGGGCCCAGGTGTACGTCCAGGGCACGACGCGCGGCACGATCACGAACCAGGACGGCCGGTATCTGCTCGCGGGGATTCCCGTGGGTGAGCAGACGGTCATGGTGACGATGATCGGCTATGGGCAGGGCAGCCGCACGATCACGGTAACATCGGGAGACGCCGCGCGCGTGGACTTCCAGCTGGAGACCACGGCGGTGGCGCTGGACGCGGTGGTGGTGAACGCCATCACGGGCCAGCAGGAGCAGAAGCGGGCGGTGGGCTCCAACGTGGGCACCATCACCGCGCAGGACCTGAACCTGAAGCCGGTGCTGAAGGTGGCGGACGTGCTGACCTCGCGCACGCCGGGTGTGACGATGCAGGGCGTGTCGGGCACGCTGGGCACCGCGCAGCGTATCCGCATCCGCGGCGCCAACAGCCTTTCGCTGTCGAACGACCCGCTGATCTACGTGGACGGCGTGCAGATGAGCACGTCGACGGGCGGCTTCGGCGTGGGTGGTCAGCAGCCGACGCGTCTGAACGACCTGAACCCGGACGACATCGAGAGCATCGAGGTGCTGAAGGGTCCGGCGGCTTCGGCGCTGTACGGGACGGCGGCGGCGAACGGCGTGATCCAGATCACGACCAAGCGCGGCCGTTCGGGCACGGCGTCGTGGAACGCGTACTGGGAGGTGGGGCGTCTGGATGACATCACGGCGTATCCGGACAACATCTTCACCTATCAGCTGAACACGCCGGGTGCGTCGCTGTTCCGGTCCGACGGGCGGTTCGACTTCTCCGCCCGCTCCGCCTGCTTCGACTTCCAGGCGGCGACCGGGGCCTGCACGCAGGACTCCACGATGGTGTTCAACACGTTGAAGGACTCCCGCACGACGCCGTTCCAGACGGGCTTCACGCGCAAGTGGGGCATGAACGTGTCCGGCGGCGGCGACCGGGTGACGTACTACCTGTCGGGCGAGCTGAACGACGGCGCGGGCGTCATCTACTTCAACCGTCAGAACCAGAAGAACCTGCGGGCGAACGTCAGCGCCCTGGTGGCCCAGCACCTGAAGGTCGACGTGACGATGGGCTACATGACGGGCTACCTGGCGTTGAACAACAACGACAACAGCATCTTCAGCCCGTTGATCAACGGGTTGCTGGGTGCGGCCACGTACTTCCCGCCGACGTCGACCGGTGAAGCCAACCCGAACAACTACGGGTGGTTCTACCGGGTGTCGGACCTCGCCGTATTCCCGACGGAGCAGGCGTACGACCGCATGATCACCGGCGGCAACATGACGTATACGCCGCTGCCGTGGCTGTCGGCCAACCTGAACGTGGGGCTGGACCTGATCGCCCGTCACGACTTCGATACGCTGCAGCCCAACCGGCTGCCGATTTCGACGACGTACGCGTTGGGCTTCCGGGAATCGCAGCGGACGGCGAGCCACCAGTACACGGCGAACGGCTCGGTGACCGGGACGTTCACGCTCATGCCGGGCCTGATTTCCACGAGCACGGCCGGCGGCAGCTACCTGAAGCAGCTGAGCCAGTCCACGTACGGGTTCGGTGCCGGGCCGGTGGAAGGTACCGCCAACCTGGGTGCTACGAGCTCCCTGTTCTCGGTGGACGAAGGCTTCTCCGAGGTCATCACGGTCGGTGGATTCGTCCGCGAACAGCTGGCGTACAAGGATCGGCTCTTCCTGGGCCTGTCGCTGCGCGGTGACGACAACAGCGCATTCGGTACCGACTACGGCTTCATCTATTACCCGGCAGCCAACGTCTCCTGGGTTCCCAGTGAGGAAGCCTGGTTCCCGAAGCTGAGCTGGCTGACCAACCTGCGCCTGCGCGGTGCTTTTGGCACGTCGGGTCTGCGGCCGGACTTCCGCGACGCCATCACCTACTTCTCACCGGTGAGCGTGCAGGTGGACGGCAGCGACGTGTCCGGCGTCACGCTGTCAAGCACTGGAAACACGCAGCTGAAGCCGGAGCGCACCTCTGAGTACGAAACCGGCTTCGATGTCGGGTTCCTCGGCGACCGGCTGGGCCTGGAGTTCACGTATTTCCACAAGAAGTCGCAGGACGCGCTCATCCAGCGGCGGCTGGCCCCGTCGTTCGGCCTGACCGGGAGCGTGTGGGACAACCTGGGCAGCGTAATGAACAGCGGGACGGAGCTGTCGTTGAACGCCCGCGTGGTGGACACGGACATGTTCACGCTGGACCTCAACTTCACGAACACGACGCTGAAGAACGAGATCCTGGCGCTGGGCGAGGGCGTGGAGCCGATCATCCTGAACCGCGGCAATCAGCGCCACCAGCAGGGCTACCCGGCCGGTGCGTACTTCCAGACGCCGTACACCTACGATGACGCCAACGGCGACGGCTTGTTGGCGGCAGACGAGGTGAGCCTCGTGCCGGCGGCGTGCGACACGTGCATGGCGGAGCACTACGCGGGGCCGATGCTGCCCACGTACACGCGGACCGTGAGCGCCACGGTGGGCGTGGGACGTTACGTGCAGGTCTCGACGCTGTTCGACGCCCGGGGCGGCAACAAGCAGCTGGACTACACGTCCTCCTTCCGGGACCGGACCAGCTACAGCTTCGCTGGCGGGCGGGTGCCCACCGGCACGTACGCGGCCGCCGATCCGAACGCTCCGTTGAGCGAGCAGGCGGCGTTCATCGCTTCCCGCTACTACGCGACCAACTGGGGCTACATCAAGGACGCGTCGTTCATCAAGTGGCGGGAGCTGTCCCTGACCCTGTTCGCTCCGCCGGTCCTGACACACCTGGTGCCGCAGCTCGACAACGCGAGCGTGACGTTGTCAGGCCGCAATCTGGCTACGTGGACGGACTACACCGGGCTCGACCCGGAGATCAACGAAAGCGGCGGCAACACCAACTTCACGCAGGGTGAGTTCAACACCCAG
>CAZUFP010000002.1:0-3481 GCA_964619835.1 uncultured Gemmatimonadaceae bacterium
GAACCTGAGGAGTTCTTGAAGCACGTGTGATCCTTTGGCCCGGACCACGATCTGCTAACAATCGGCTGGCGCCTGCGTTCGCTTCGCTCACTCCGGAGAACCTCCCTCACGTCGTTCGGCCGGTCGCGAGCCTGGAAGCGTTATCCTCCATGCGAAGGAGCCAGCGGATGTTCGTAACGAGTCATGCGGAGCGAGTAGGCGGATGAGGCGCACGTGGACGATCATCGGCGTTGTCGATGTGCCCCGAAGCATGCGGTGGTATCAGTCGTTGCTTGGCCTCCCGGAGACGCCGCCAACTCATGACTACTTCGGGCAAGTCGTAGACACAGATGGAACGGTCCTGCTGTGCATTCACGCGTGGGGAGCCCACGAACACCCGTCTTTGGCGGATCCAGATCGCGCGCAGCCTGGAAATGGCCTGCTGTTGTTCTTCCGGGTCGATGATTTCGAGATAGCCCTACGCAACGTTGGTGTGCTTGGCACCGGGTTGGAGGAGGAGCCGCACGTGAACCCGAACACTGGAACGCGGGAGTTTTCGCTCCGGGATCCAGACGGCTACTACGTTACGGTCAGTGCGCTTGGTGGCGGATGAGAAGTCACTGACCCGAGTGCCCACGAGACACGTGCGATGAAAGATGTAAGCGTAGTGGTGAAGAAGACCCTTGCGGACGCGCCGGCGCCGCAACTCTGGAAACGTTAGCCGTCATTCCGCAGAGGAAGATTGTCCACCAGCGAGGATGTGGACTTACTGGGCATGGGGCCCGCAGGAGATATCTGCTTTGACAGGGGCGCCCCTCCCCCGAAACAAACGAATGATGACAGACAACAACATCACATTGACCGAGACCGATGCAGATGACCTGGAAACACTCTTTCAATTTCAACTTGACGAGACAGCGAACCATTTAGCGGCTTTCACCTCCAACAACCCGGACGACAAAGCCGCCTACATCGAAAAAAAGATTCGAGGTTCCTGGCGGACCCGACCATACATATGCGGACGATAAGAACCGGCGGTCAGATCGTGGGCAGCATTGCGAGATTCTACATCGAAGACGATGCAGAGATCACGTACTGGATAGACAGAAGGTATTGGGGACGGGGAATCGCGACAGCTGCACTTCGTGACCTCTTGCAGATCGAGAAGGTCAGACCGCTCCGCGCACGTGTCGCTTTTGACAATTATGGCTCACAGAGAGTCCTGGAGAAGAACGGTTTTGTGAAAGTCGGGCAGGACACGGGATTTGCCAACGCTCGACAGGCGGAAATCGAAGAATACATATACAGGTTGCCAGCCTGACGGCGAACACGACCGGCCGACGACATGGGACCGAGTCACGCCTGCCCGGGAACGTCAGCGCACTCCCGGATGAATTCGGAATGGAGACCCGATGGCCACCTATCGCTGGACGTTCGACCTGTCTGGTGCCGAGTATCGCCACGCCGCTTCTGCGGTTCTCCAGAACGCGGTTTCGCCAGCCGTTGAACGGTTCGCGCGCATGGCGGTCTGGGGGGTTGCCATCGCTCTGCTGCTCATCGTTCTGCTGTCCGGCAGCCGCGCAGGTGGCCAGCGATTCGGGCCGGGCCTGCTTTGGGTCATCCCGGCCTTCGCGCTGGCCGGGCTTTTCGAGTTGCGTTTCTTCGGGCTCGGCATTCTTGCACGGCGAGCGAGATACCCTCTCGCCTCTGAATTCTGGGCCAATGAAGTCGAGGTCGGGCAGTCGTTCTCGGGCCGGCCCTTCACGTCGAAATGGGGAGCGGTCGAGAAGGTCGTGGAGACCAGTGACATGTTTCTGTTCTACGTCGGGAACAGGGCGGCCTACTCTCTCCCGAAGCGAGTGATCGACCAGGCGGACTTGGGGCCATTGAGACAGCTCGTGCAGGATCGGCTTCCGATCCTCGATCGACGTCGCGGCCGCGGCGCCTGACCGTCAACCGGCGCCTCCGCACGCCGCAACCCTCGGGCCCCGCCCTTGACCGGGGCGCCGCGCCCGAGAATTATAGCGTGCGTCTGCACACACTTTGTTCACTCCGACGCTCACTCCGCTTCGCCACGCAGGCCGCCAGCCTGGAAACGTATTCCACACTTCCACCGCGGCGCACGGGATAGTCATGCGCAACGAGGCCATGATAGAACGGCCGGGGAGGCAAGACATGGGCAAGGACTCTGTGATGAAGCATGGAATACTCGCCGGAATGTTGTGGATTCTGGCGGCGGATGGAATGCACTGGTTCATCATGCCCCATCGCGACGCAGGCGTGGTCCGAACGATCCTCGTGGCACTTCAGGTACTGGCCAGCCTGGGGCTGGGGTACTGGGTGTACCGGAGTGGACGGACGAAGGAGCAGGCCCTGCGGCACGGGGTCGTAGCCGGGCACGGGGCCCACTTCGACTGACATGCGCCTGCCCGCGTCGCGGCTTCCGGCTCCCGACGGGAGGAGCGGACCGTCGAAGAGGCGGCGCTTCACCGCGGAACATGTGAGACGCGCGAGAACCGCCCTCGCATTGGCCGCCGCCGCGCTGGGCTGCAGCGGCGCGGGTCACGCGAACGGCGATGTCGTCGTCGCGGACAGCGCCGGAGTGGCCCTCTACACGGTCGCCGGCGTGCCGGCCGACACCGTCTTTGTTGCGGAACCTGCCGTCGTGCTGGGGAGCGCGGCGCTCAATGCGGCGTCCAGCGAGACGTTCGAGTTGATCAGCGATGTGGCCGTGACGGCAGACGGATCGGTTGTGGTGGTGGACAACCGGGCAGGCCGGGTGGCGCTCTTCGCCCCGGCCGGAGACTGGGAACGGGATGTGGGCGGCCGGGGCCGCGGACCGGGTGAATTCGTTGCCCCCCTCTGGGTGGACGCGGCCCGGGACAGCCTGTTCGTGTGGGACGTGCAGTCGCGCCGGCTGACCGCGTTTGGCCCGGACGGCGAGCTCGCGGCGAGCCGGTCTATCCCCGCCCGGAGCTCGCCCGGGCGCATCGTGGTCGCCGGGGCATCTCTGGTGGACGAGGTGGAGTGGGGCCAGTTGTACGATCCCCGGCCAGCGGCCGGCGCCATCGTGCGGCGCACGCGGTCGGGCGTGGTGTTGGACACGCTGTTCGGCCCGTATCCGGTTCCGGAGTACGGGTGGGAGGTGAGCGACGAGCGAACGGGGGCGGGCCACATGACGAACCCGCCGGCCCTGGCCGTTGGCCCCGCATGGACCGTGGACGGAGAGCGGCTGTACGTCCTCTTCCCCGGCCGGAGCAGCGTCGTCGCCGTTTCCGTCCGCGACGGCGCGCTTCTCGAACGGTGGAGCCTGCCGTCCCGCGGCCACCCGCTCCGATCCGGGGACCGGCGCCGGTTCGCGGCGGCGGTGGCGAACCGGTTCGGGGGCGAGGCGGACCGGGTGGAAGCGCGGACGGAGTTCGCCGACACCGTTCCGGCGTACGCGGGCCTGGTGGTGGACGATCGCCACCGGCTATGGGTGTCGGACCACGACGCCGCAGCC
>CAZUFP010000002.1:3581-6682 GCA_964619835.1 uncultured Gemmatimonadaceae bacterium
CAGACCCTGAAATCCTCTGACGATGGAGTCCTTGTGAAGATCACAGCCTGGATCATCCTGTTGGTGGGATTGTCCGTTGCACCGGTGTCCGCGCAGAGCGGCCTCCGTTTCGGCTATGCCATCGGCATGAGCAATCCGAGCACGGACATGCTCAGCCTCAACGCGATGCTGGACGCCGAGCTGGCCACGCCCATCCGTGGGATCGGGCTCAGGGCCGATGCGCTGCTCCAGAACGATGCGGGGACGGCCGTTCTGGGCTTCATCAGCCTGAAGGCGTCCCCGTCCGACGCGGTGGTCCGGCCGTACGTCCTGGCGGGCCCGGGCCTGGCCCTCACGGATGACCTGCCCTTCGTGTTCGGCCTCGGCATGGGTGTGGAGGTCATGGAGGGGCCTGTGCCCCTGTTCGTGGAGTTCCGCGGAATCCTCGCCTCGGACGCCCACGACTTCTCGCTCGTCACCATCGGCCTCCGGTTCTGAGGCGGCCGTCCGCCCTTTCTTCAGCCGATCGGCGAGGACACCATGGATGATGCGTTGACGGTCGCGACGGGAGCCATCGAAGCGCTGAACCGGGGGGAATGGGAACGGGCGGCGCGGGCCACCGACCCCGACGACGTGGAGCGATGGTACCGGTCCCACGCCGAACGGAAGGACGTTCCGCCGCGAACGCTCACGGCGGAGCAGGTGAAGCGGCACAGTCCGGACCTGCCGGACGCGGTGGCGGAGTACCAGGCGGCGGAATTCAATCGCCACCAGGCGGAGAATCGTGGCTCGCTTCACGGCGAGTTCGCGGGCATCGAGACGCGCGCGCAGCTTGCCGCGCTTTCGGCGACCGAAGCCCTGGCCCGCTACCTCCAGGCGCAGGATCCGAGCTGGCAGTTCCAGCGGCGGCTCGATGCGCTCGACCCGCGGCTGGCGCCCTACGCTCGGCAGGGCACGCTGTCCCGGGTGCGCGAGGTGGTCGGCGTCGTGCACGAGGGGGCGTCCGTGGCGCACGTCGTGTACCGGGCCCGGCTGGACGTGGGAGAGGCGGAGGGCGGGCGGGAAAGCACGATGCACGTGGCCACGCTCCGCGAGGGGCCGGACGGGTGGCGGCTCCGCCTGCGTGGAGAGCTGTTCGAGCACGGCGGCATGGTGACGATCGTTGAGCCGCCGGAGGACGGGGATGACCGGTAGGGTCGCGACATGGGCCTTTCGCTGAGGCGCCGTGGTCGGCGCCGACGTGTCGCCGGGCATGCTGCGCCGGGCCTCTGGGCGCGGCGGCGGGGAACGTCGGGCTGGTGCGGCTGGACCTCAACGCGCCGCTGCCCTTCCGGAACGTGGGCCAGGTGATGCTGGTCCATTCCCTCCAGGTGGTGCGGGACCCTGGGCTGGTGCTCCGCCGCGTCCATGGAATCCTGGCGCCGGGCGGCCGGCTGCTGGTGGTGGCGAAGAAGGCGCCGGGCCGTCCTCGGCGGACCCGCCGCAGTCTCGTTCGTCGCCTGAAGCAGCTTGCCGCGGCAACCGGCTGGAGCCGGAGCTTCCCCGGGATCCGACCATGACCGGAACTGCTCTGCCGTGGTTCTTCTCGCCTTCGGCATCACCGCCGCTTTCTACGGGACGGGCCAACGGAGCTTCTGGTGCTATCTCTTCTTCGCCTTCAACTTCGGGATGCTGGTGTACGTTTTCCTGCCCCACTTGGCGGCGACGATCACTTCCAACGACGGCGCTGCCGCTGCGTTATGGGTATGCAGAAGGCGGTTGATGCCCATCCACGCCAGGGAGACACACGATGACGCTGATTTCATGCCCTGAATGCGAGCGGCGTATCTCCAGCAGCGCCACGACCTGCCCCCATTGCGGCTACCCTCTGGTCGAGCCTTGGACCGCCCGCGTCGAGCGGGCCTGGCGGCAGGGGTTTCGCCACGCGTGGATCGCCGCGGTCGGCTTCCCGGCCGTCTGGCTCGTCCTGATGCTGGCCCAGGGGGACCTGGGGAGAGCTCCGCACCTGTTGTTGAACCTGGTCCCCTGGCTGTTCATCACCGCGAGCTGGGGTCTTCTGGCGGGTCTGGCGGCCATCGCCGTGGCGGCGTTCGTGCGATCACGCTGGCTGCCCGGGAACGCCGATGCCGACCCGTGGCAATGGACGGTGGCGGCGCAGCTGGTGGTAGTGGTGCTGTTCGGCGCCTTCCTGAGCATCGTCTTCTGATGCCGCCGACCATGCCTGCGACGTGCTACGTCGCGAGCCGGACCGTGGCCGGACCTGAGCCATGACCTGGTTCACGGAACGACAGCGGTTCACGCAATGGTGGATCTGGGCGATCCTTCTCGGCCCGACGGTTCTTTTCTGGTACGGCGCCTTTTACCAACTGGTGCTCGGCATGCCGTGGGGCACCCGTCCGGCGCCCGACCTCGTGCTCTTCGCCATCTGGCTGCTGGGCGGGGTCCTTCTGCCCGGCGTGCTCATCGGCGTCCGCCTCGAGACGGAAGTGCGGGACGACGGCGTGCACGTCCGCTTCGCGCCGTTCCAGCGGCGGTTCCGGTCCTGGCGGTTCCAGGAGATCGCGCAGATGGCCCCCAGAAGCTACGCGCCGCTGAAGGAATTTGGCGGCTGGGGCGTCCGCGTGGCCGCCTCCGGAACGGCTTACACGGTGAGCGGCCGCACCGGGATCCAGCTGGTCCTCCGCACGGGCCGTCGGGTCCTCATCGGCACGCAGCAGCCGGACCGGTTCATGGCGGCCGTGGACCGGGCGAAAGCATCGCAGGGGTAGGCGGCACGCGCCCGCTGCCCGGGTTCGGCGGATGAACGCAATCGACTCAACCCATCGAAAGATCAGACAGATGCATCGACTCCTCTTGGCGATGGTCCTGGGAAGTCTCGCCACGGCATGCGCTTCGTCCGGCCACGTCCGGACGTTCGGCGCCAGCGTCGTGATGCTGCGCGACGAACGTGAGGAAACCCATGCGGAGCGTGCGTAACGAGGCGGCAGGCCGCCGATCGCCTTCCGGATCGGCGAGACGCCCGTTAGCTTGAGCGGGTTGACCCCGCCCACCGGAATCATGCCGAATTCCCCGCAGTCACGAGGAGCTTCGGATGGCGACCAACGGGCAGCAACCGACCGCCG
>CAZUFP010000002.1:6782-15390 GCA_964619835.1 uncultured Gemmatimonadaceae bacterium
CCACCGCCGGGCCGCACACCACCGGGAACCGGTTCTTCTTCCTGGACAACCTGCGGACCGCCATGATCTTCCTGGTGGTCCTGTACCATGCCGGCGCGGTCTACGAGAGCAGCGGCATCTTCGCCTCGTTCTGGCTCGTGGACGACCCGGCCACGAACGACGTCGTCGGCATCGTCAACCTCGTCGTCGACATCTTCGTCATGCCGACGATCTTCTTCGTGTCCGGCTACCTGGCCCTCGTCTCGCTGCGGCGGCGTCCCGGCTGGAGCTTCCTGGCCCAACGGTTCCGCCGCCTCATGGTGCCGTGGCTCATCGCCGTGCTCACGCTGGTGCCGCTCTACAAGTTCATCTTCCTCTATTCCCGCGGCCTGCCGCAGGACCGCTGGACGACGTACTTCCATTTCAGCAACGGCATCTTCGGCCAGAGCTGGCTCTGGTTCCTGCCGGTCCTGTTCCTGTTCGATGCGCTGTTCTGGGCCGGCGCGAAAGCGAAGATCCGGCCGCCGCGCATCCCGCTGGCAGCGGCGGTCGCCACTGTCTTCGTGGTGGGCGTCCTGTACAGCTTCGGCCTGAGCGTGACGGGGCACACCGGCTGGACCAAGACGGCCCTGCTGGACTTCCAGAACGAGCGCCTGCTGACCTACTTCCTGGTCTTCCTGCTGGGCGCGCTGGCCTTCCGGCTGGGGGTCTTCGATGAGAAACCGGCGGGCAAGGGCCTCTACATCGCCGCGGCGTGCACGGCCTGGATCCCGATGGACCTCTACGTCATCGTGCTGCTCAACTTCTTCCTGCGGCCGGGCCAGTACTTCGTCTCGCTGCCCGTCGACCTGCTGGTGATGTGGATCGGGTTCTACCTGACGCTCCTCATGATGCTCTACCTGCTGGTGGCCGGAGGCCGGTTCTGGTGGAACCGGCAGGGCCGGCTGAGCCTTGCGCTCGGCGAGAGCTCCTACGGCGTCTACATCATCCACCTGGTGGTCGTGGGCGGGCTCGCGCTCCTGCTGGTGGATGTCGCCATCCCGTCTCTGTGGAAGGCCGTGATCCTGACCCTGTCCGCCTGGGTGGCGAGCAACGTCCTGGTGTACGGCTACCGCGAGCTGGTGAAACGGCCCCTCGTCGCCCTGGCCACCCGGAACGGCGGGAGGGTGCCGTGAAGCTGGAGCAATGGTCCCACTGGGCGGAGATCGTGGCCAGCATCGCCATCTTCGTGTCGCTGATCATCCTGGTGCAGGAAGTCCGCTACAACACGCTGACCCTGGAGCGCCAGGCCGTGCTCGACCGGGCGGCAGCGTTCAACGGGGCGTTCCTGGAAAGCTCGCCCTTGCCCGGCATCCTGACCCGCATCAAGACGGTGGACGGCTTCGAGCCTCTGGAGCAGGCGCTGGTGGATCGCTACGACCTGACGTACGAGCAGGCCGTGCAGTGGGGCCGGCACCTGTCCCTCCTGTGGACGGTCCTGGAGGCGGACTACCGCACCAAGGGCCCGTCGGATGCCCTGGCAGCCATCGCGTACTCGCTGCTGGGCTCGCCCGACAACCAGCTTTTCTGGGACAACGGCGCGCCGCAGGTCGTCAGCGGTGAGTTCCGGCAGTACGTGGAAGCGATCCGGGCGGCACGGTGACGCATATGCCTGACCTCTCTCTCTTCACCATCGGCTTCACGAAGAAGTCCGCCGAGCGCTTCTTCACCCTGCTGCGTGACGCCGGCGTGCGCCGCGTGCTGGATGTGCGGCTCAACAATTCATCGCAGCTCGCCGGCTTTGCGAAACAGGACGACCTGCGCTTCTTCCTGCGGGAGATCGGCGGCATCGACTACGTCCACCTGGCGGCGCTGACGCCCACCCAGGAGATCATCGACACGGGGCGCAAGCGAAAGGACTGGACGGCGTTCGAGCGGAAGTACCGGCAGCTCATCGAGGAGCGGCAGATCGAGAACGCCGTCGATCGCGCGATGCTGGACAAAGGCTGCCTGCTGTGCAGCGAGGACCGGCCCGACCACTGCCACCGGCGCATCGCCGCGGAGTACCTGGCGGAGAAGCTGGGCGGCATCACAATCACGCACCTGTTCTGAGCACGACGACGCAATCGCACGACAGCGCCCCGGCCACCTGCCCGGACTGCGGCGCGCCCTTCGCCGGATCCGGGGTCGATTGCCACGATCGGTTCCGCACCCTGCTGGCCCTGGACCACTCCCGCCGGGAGCCGTGGGGTCCCCTGCACGGCCTCGCCTTCGCGGCGTTCGCGCTCCAGCACCCATCGGCCCACGACCGCGCGACTCTGGAGCGCGCCTGGATCGGCGTCTGGCGAGTGGCGCGGCGTGGCGATGATCCGCGGCGCCTGTTCGAGGCCATGCGCCGCGATCCGTCGGGCGCTCCGGAGGACTGGGGCGTGCCACCGCTGCCGGCGATGCCGCCCGCCGGCGGGTCCTACGCGGTGACCATCATGGATCTGGGCGACTTTCACGCGAACACCTACAACGAGCGCGCGCTGGACTGGGCGCGCGCCGTCGTGGACCGCTGGGAGGCCGGGACCTCACCATGAATGTCGAGCCGGTGCGGAGACGACCCGTGTTCACGTTGATCCGCACCCTGACCTACGCTTCTCTGTTCGTGGCCCTCCTGCTGGTCTTCGTCCCGGCCCGCCTGCTGGAGTGGTCAGGGGTCGTCCGCCCGCACGACACGGGTGCGGCGCAGGTCGTCGGTTTGACGATAGCGGTCCTGGGCGGTGCGCTGGCCGCGTGGTGCGTGCTGACCTTCGCCCTGGTTGGCCGGGGCACGCCGGCTCCCTTCGATCCGCCACGGCGCCTGGTGGTGTCCGGTCCGTACCGCCGGCTTCGCAATCCGATGTACGTGGGCGCCGTCCTGGCGCTGGCCGGTGCCGCCCTGTTCTACGAATCGGCGGTCCTGTTCGGGTACGCCGCCGTCTTTTTCCTTGTTGCGCACCTGTTCGTGACCCTGTACGAGGAGCCCGCCCTGAAGCGCACGTTCGGCCCGGAGTACGACGCCTACCGGGCCCGCGCCGGGCGATGGTTGCCGCGGCGGAGGAACCCTTGACCCGAACCGACGGCGACACCGCCCTGGTGGGCGTGGCGGTGAGCCTCGCCGACAGCGCGGGCCAGGTACGCACCACGGTGCTGACGGACAGCAGCGGGGCGTTCGTGCTACCGGTGTCGGTGCCGGGACGCTACACCCTGCGCACGCAGCACATCGCCTTCCAACCCATCGTCTCGCGGCCGTTCACAGTGGGAGCCGGCGAGAATGTGGACGTGGAGATCCGGCTCGGCCGGGCGACCATCGCGCGGGCGCCGTCGCGAACATGCCCATCAGCAACGTCGAGGGCATCGAGATCTACCGCCGCAACAACGCACCGCCCCGGTACGCCAACGGCTGTGCTACGATCCTGGTGTGGAGCCGGCCGTTGCGTCCCGGCGAGGGCCGCCCGCACAACTGGGTGATCATGGCGGCGGGGCTGGGGCTGTTCGCGCTGCTGACGCTCGCGTTGCGGTAGTGCCGACGGCTCACCCCGACCCCGGGAGAACGATGGTGCCGAAGCCTGACGGGCAGCGGTGGCTGGCGGCCGTGATCGCCGGGGCTTTCTTCGTGGGCGCCGCGCTGGTGCGCGTTTCGCCCACCTGGGGCCTGCCCGCCGTGATGCTCGGCGCGACCGCCCTGCTCCTGGTCTTCGGCAAGGCATGGTGGCGCCAGGCGCCCCTCGCCACGACGCCGGGGTACCGCATCATCGTGGTCACCACGTTGCTCTTCAGCCTGCTCATCGCCGTCAACGTGGCCGGGCCTGGTTCGCCCCCGCTGCCGCCGATCCGGGCGGGGCACGGCATCCCGAGGCTGGCGTACTTCGCGTTGCTGATCCTGCTGGCCGTGCCTACAATGCTGGCCGGCGAGCTGTTCCTGCGCGGATTCCTGTACACGCTGTTCGAGCGGTGGCGCGGGGCGGGCGCGGCCGTCATCGGCACGACGGTGGTCTCGGCGCTCCTCATCGCCCCCCTCACGCCCTTCCACGCCGACCTGGTCCTCGGCTCCGTGGCGGCGCCTCTCCTTCTCGCCGGCAGCCGGTGGCTGACGAGGAGTCTCGTGCCCGCCCTCGTCGTGGAGGGCGTCATGGGCGTCTTCCTGGCCGCGTTCCTCGGGATGATGGCCGTATCGTGAAGATGCCTGGCAACGACGGCTTGCTCGTGGCTGAAGTTGCGCAGGACCCTGTTCCGATGAGGGGAGGAGCGTCGTCGTATTCCGGCCGGCGGGCTACCCCCCGGACCTGCCGTTCCTGCCGGGGCTGGAGGTGCACGTGTCCCGGGTCCCGGGCGGCCTGGTGACCCTCCATTGGTACGTCGTGCCGGACCCCGCTACTCTGAGGGGCGAGGTGGAGTCGCTCCTTCAGCGCGACGGCAGGGAACGCACGGAGGTGCAGCAGGTGCTGCCGAACCCTCCGGTCACGACTTCCACCTTCACGAAAGCCGGCACGGAGCGAATCCTGGTGAGCGGCGGCCCCGGGGCCATGCTGCTCCAGGAGAAGAAACGGACATGACGAAGATCGAACGTGGCGCCATCCGGCGTTGGGTCCGGGAATTCGTGGTGATCGTGCTGGGCGTCCTGGTCGCCCTCTGGGTCAGCGATTGGAGCCAGGGGCGCCAGGACCGGCAGCGGGAGCAGATCGACCTCCGGCAGCTGCTCGCGACGACGCGAGAGAACGAGGGCCGGGTGGTCGCCGCGATCCACGAGGACAGCAGTGCCCGCGACGCGGCCTACAAGCTGCTTGCCGCGGTCCACGTTCCGGGCCCGCTGCCCCCGGAAGATTCCCTGTCGATGTGGCGCACCGACGCCTTCCATTTCTCGGTGTACTTCCCCATGACCGGGACCTATACGGCCATCGCGCAGACGGGAGACCTGAACTTCATCCGCAACGACTCGGTCCGGGCCCAGATCGCGTCGTACGCCGGCGTGCTGGAAGGCACGGCGCAGCAGATCGCGGACTGGACCAGCACGTTCCACCGGAACGTGCAGTACCTGATCGAGACGGTGCCGTTCCAGGCCATCCGCGGCGCGGCGTTCGGCGATCCCACCGGCGCGGCCACCTGGCGCGCTCCGGCCCTGGAGCGTGCGCTGTTCATGCAGACCATCATCTCCCAGAACCGCGTCGCGGACCTGCGCCAGCTGCTGGACGCGACCCGTGCGCTGCGTAGCAGCCTGGAGGCGGCGCTGGGTCGCGAGAGTTAGGTTGCAGGCCAACGAACGACTCGCATTCCGGAGGTACGCGATGAGGGCTCACGGGAGCCGCGCAGTCATTCATGCCATCGGGGCTTTCGCCGGCCTGGCCCTCGTCGCCCCCGGTCTCGCCGGGTGCGGCGGCGAGTCGCAGCCGGCGGCCGTCATCGCGGACACGCTCCGGGGCCCGGAAATGGTGGTGTCCCCGGCGTCGGGCCTCATCGGCGGCCTCTCGGACATGCAGCTGGGACCCGACGGCACGCTGTACCTGCTGGACCTCCAGAACCAGCACGTCGTCGCTCTCCGGCCCGGTGGCGACACCGTCATCATCGGCCGGGACGGCAGCGGGCCGGGCGAATTGGAGCGGCCCGTGTCCATGGCGGTGTCCGGCGATACGGTGTGGGTGCACGACATCGGCACGAGCCGCGTCCAGGCGTTCCGCACGTCCGGCGCGTATCTCACCGGTTGGCGCGTTCCGGCGAACGGAATGGGCGGCGGCTCCGCTATGCTCCCCGACGGCACCGTCGCCGTGGCCACGGGCGGCGCGGACAGCACGCTGGTGGAAGTCTTCGGCCCCGACGGCGGCAAGATCGCCGGCTTCGGCAACCCGCCCGGCCCGCCCACCACCGTCTGGGACTTTTCGGCCATGCGGAGCGAGATCCGCGCGGGCCACGTGCCGGACCAGTTCCGCAACCTCGCCATGCCCTTCTGGGGCCCCGACCGCGCCCTCTGGCTGATCCTGGTGGCGGAAGGCGAGGTGCGCCGCTACTCGGAAACGGGCCAGCTCCGGTGGCGGCGGCCGCTGCAGGACGCCACCCTGGACACGATCCGGAACACGTTCTTCAACGCCGGCCGGAACGAGAAGAACCCGGCCTTCCTGCCCATGCTGCGCATCGCCCGGGACGCCCAGGCGACGACGCAGGGGTTGTGGCTCATGCTGGACACGCCCGCCGACCTGGGGTACTCGGTGCTCCTGCTGCTGGACCCGAAGACCGGCGCCGTCCGGCGGCGAGTCGTAGTGGAAGGCGTGCCGGACGCCGGACAGCTCGTCGTGGACCCGGTCCGGCTCCAGCTCTACCTGAGCCGCACCGACCAGGCGAGCGTGGTGCGCTTCGCGTTCACCGACGCGGCGCCGTAGCCCTCACCCCTTCCCCTCACCTGGCGGGGGCCTGCCGTGTACGACATGGGCGAACGGTGCGGAGTGAGGCTCCGGCTCGTCGCCGACGGAGTCGACCCGGGCTGACGCCGGGAGCCCGCGGCTGGCGGGAGCGGTCGAGGGATCGGGTCGCCGCCCCGTTGCACGCCGAACCGTCCCCTTCGCCTCCTGCGCCCGAATCCCACATATTGACGGCGTCCCGGTGACCTGCCAGCGGCCGATGCGTCATGCATCATGGTGGGTGCTCTCGACAACACTGAGCGACGGAGCAGCCGATGACGGCCGAGAACGACGAGCTGAGCCCGGAGTTCCCGCGCATGCAAGCACGGGGTACCGACGACGGCCGCGGACCGCTGGTGATCGCGGCCGGCCTGGGCGCCGCCCTCCTGGCGGGGTTCGCGTGGGCGGCCGTCGCCATGCTGACGCAGCGGGAGATCGGATTCGCCGCCTGGGGCGTGGGCATCGTCGTGGGTTTCGCCATGAGCCGTATGACGGCGCGCCGCTCGCGGACCCTCGGCTTCACCGCCGCGGGGCTCGCCGCGGTCGGTCTGCTGGTGGGCCGTGTCGTCATCTTCGCCGGCAGCGCGGGCCAGGTCGCCCGGGAGATCGAAGCGGACACGACCGTGCTCGGCGGCCTGGTCTCCTGGCAGATGTACGATGCCCGCGAGCTGGACCCGCCCACGCTCCAGGCGCTGGACGCCGTGAGCGCGTCGGGTGACACGGTGCCGGACGCGTTGTGGGCGGCCATGCAGGCGCAAGGCACGGCGAAGCTGGCCGCCATGACGGCGGCGGAGAAGCACGAAATCGCCATGACCGTCGCGAAGACCCTGATCCAGAACATGGGGATCGTGGCGGGCGTCCGGGGCCAGCTGAGCCTCTTCGACGTGCTCTGGCTGCTGCTGGCCGTCGCCACCGCCTACGGGTTCATGGTCCCGGAGAAGGCGAAGGCGACGGCCGCCGTCGAAGCCGCCGGACCGACGCCTTCAAAACCAACGAACGAGGAAAAGCCGCAGTCCTGATCGGGCTGGTCGTGCCGTGTGACCGCCGTCGTGGCTCGGGCGGCGCGTGGGTGCCACACTGGGCTGTGGCCCGCCGTGCGCCTGCCCATGTCCCGCCGTCCGCTTGAACCCGCCATCGACCTGACCCCGCCACCAACCACGTTTCCTGCCGCTGAATTCACACCAGGAGGACCCGTGCACACCATGCTGGAAAGGCCTGCGTACCGGAGTCTGGCACAGCCCGCCGACGGCATTGAATCGCCGTATGTTTTCGACTCGATCCTGAATGAATCCTCGTGGAGCGGCCGGCGTTTGTCGAAGAAGAAGCTGAAGCTGCTGGTCAGGATCGACAGCAAGCTGCGGGCGATCCTGGAAGAGGGAGAACGCGTGCGCTATATGACGTTCGGCAGCGGCGTGTCGTTCCTGGAATCGTACTTCCTGGGGTGGGCCATGTATTACCTGAACCTCAGGGCAATCGTCCTGACGGACCGTCGCATCCTGCTCATCCAGATCGACTCCCGCCGGCGGCCCCGGGAGCTCGTGTCGCAGGTCCGGTATCGAAGCATCCAGAAGATCACGGGAACCGTACTGGGCAACACCAAGCTCACGCTGGGCGATGGCTCGGGCCGCGTGTTCTCGCACGTGCCCCGTCGGGATCGGAAGTTCCTCCGGAACCTGGGCGACTGGATCGGCCAGTCCATGGCCCGGGACCCCGCGGGCTGTGAAGACCTCTGCCCGCACTGCTATCGTGTGGTGCAGGGCCGGCCGGAAGTGTGCCCGCACTGCCGCGGCCTGTTCAAATCCGCACGCCGAGCCGGCCTGCTTTCTCTGGTCTTCCCCGGCCTGGGCGACATCTATCTCGGCCACTACAGGCTTGCCGCCGCGGAAAGCATCGTGGCGCTGTTCATCTGGCTCGGCGCCCTCGCCCCCGACCCGCGCTACCCGTATACCGTCGCCAGCGTCCTCATCACCGCGGCGTTCGTCGTTGCGTTTGTCCACGGCATGGACGCCGTCGGCACCTGGTACGTGGCCCGCAGAGGCCTGCACCCTGCGAAAGTCGCGGCGCACGGAAGCGGGCCCGCGCCCACCACCGGTTCTCCACACCGGCACGAGACCGCCAACATCATTTGACCGCCGCGACAAGCCAACTGGACCATGATGCGGGCGGCCATGCAGGAATTCATCGAACAGTCGTGACCACACAAGGAGCGCACTGCCAATGGCGACCATTCCCGCGCA
>CAZUFP010000002.1:15490-156834 GCA_964619835.1 uncultured Gemmatimonadaceae bacterium
CGAATGGTTCCCTCAGGAAAGTCCGCGCTGACGGCTTCGGCGCCTCCGCCGTGGCGCCGCGCCGTCGGGCCTCTTGTGTCCCACCGCCTCCCCCGCACACCTTGGTCGGTCCCCGGCCGGTCCGCGCGACTCCCCCGACCCTCGCGTGCCCGGCCGAATCCAACGAGTCCCCGTCGCGGGAGAAGACCATGCCGAACGCCTCACTCCGCGCCCGGCCCGTCAGCGGCATCGCCCTCGCCGCCATGTTCTGCGTCCTGGCCCAACCGGCGCACGCCCAGCAGGAGCGGCGCGGCCCATCCGGTCCCATGCGGGAGGCCATCCAGCTCGACATGCAGGGCAGGACGGCGCAGGCGCGCAAGATCTACCAGGCCATGATCGACTCGGCATCCGACCCCTCCGCCCGGGCGGATGCACAGCGCGCCATGGCCATGTCGTACGCCTTCGACGGCGACTGCGCCAACACCATCAAGTACGAGCAGATGGTCATCGACTACTGGAAGACGCGGGAGCAGGCGGAGCCGCAGAACGCGTTCTACCAGGAGGGCGAGATGGCCGATGAGGGCGCCCGCGTGTGTGTCGACGCCGGGCAGCTGGACACGGGCGAGGCCTGGTACCGGAAGGGCCACGAGCTGGGGCTGAAGGAGCCGGAGCCACGCACCCACGCGGCCGCCCTGTGGGACTTCCGCCTGGCCCACGCGCTGGCCCGCATCGCGGCGCGACGGGGGGACCGGGCCGAAGCGCACCGGCAGATCGAGGCCGCCCGCCACGCCCTGGACAGCGACTCAGCGGTGGCCGCCCAGCAGGAGCGGTTCTTCCCGTACCTCGTCGGCTACGTGAGCCTCTACCTGGGCGACCTGGCCACGGCGCAGTCGCAGTTCGAGAAGACAATCGCCATGCGCGGCAACAACCGCGACCCGTTCATGCACTACCTCCTCGGCCTCACCTACGAGCGCCAGGGCAGCCGGGACCAGGCGAACGCCATGTTCAAGCAGGCCTACGACCTGGCGCGGGCCCACAACCCGCCCTCCGCGTTCGTACGGCGGACCCTGCGGGACCGGTTCGGGAGCGGCGGGTAGCCTTGCCCCGACCCGGGGAGGTGGCCCGCCGCGCTCGTGGCGGGCAACGATGGTCCCGGGGTGCCTCCCGTCGCAGCACAGAGGGGGCGCAGCCAACGCTGCGCCCCCTTTCTTCACCGCACGGCCGGGTGGACGATCACGTGATCGTGAACTGGTAGACCATGCCTTCCGCCAGGTGCGGCTTGCCGGTGTTGGGGTCCGGCATGAAGCACAGGGCCACGTAGTTGCCCGGCGTCAGGTCCATGGGCACGTACTCCACCGTCCCCGGCACCATGGGCGCCGAGCCGCCCAGCGACGAGCCCGGTAGCCCTCCCTGGTACGTCTGACCCCACTGCATCAGGTCGTTCAACGTCTTGCCGGGAGCCAGGCGGATGAGCTCGAACTCGTGCACCTGCGTGCCGTTGTTCACCACCTTGATCACGTGGCGCCCGGCAGTCGGCTGCGCGGAAAACCCGAAGGCGAAGTCCACCTCCGAGACGGTCAGGTCGGCGGTGGGCGCCGGCGCCGGTGCCGTCGTGGCGGGAACGACGGTGAGCGCCTTCATCATCCCCTTCATCATGTGCGGCACGTGGTCGGGCGCGTCCACGACGCACACCACGGCATAGTTGCCCGGCGCGATGTCGAGCGTACCCTCCGTGTCCGAACCCGGGTCCGGCGGGTTCACCCCCCCGGACAGCACGGCCCAGCCGGGCGGCAAGCCGGGCCCCTTCATGGCGGCCACACCGGCCTGTAAGTCGGCAAAGGTCTTGCCGTCTTCCAGACGAATCAGAACCAGGTTGTGCAGGTTCGGCCCATCGTTGTGCAGCACCAGGGTCGTCATGCCCGACGCGATCGTGTCCGGCCCTTCGAACGCGAAATCCTTCGCCGTGAAATGGACCACGGCCGGCGCAACCGCCGCTTCGGCCACACCACCCCCAGCCGAGCCCGCTGCCGAGCCTGCGTCGTTCCGCGCGCACGCGCCAACAAGGAGCAACACGACGCCGACCACCGAGACACCACGCATGGGCACCTCCGCTTGATTTGGGGAGCAACCACCGGTGCTACGCCTGGGGAAGGCGTAACCGGATCAGGAATTGTTCCGGGAAAGCGACGACGATACAAGCCGGCCGGCAGGAGAGCAAGGATTTCTTTCGGGCGCGGGGAACGAAGGGCGCAGAGGCGCGGTATGCACAACCGGAAGCCATACGCTCTCCGCTTTCTCCAGCTGTCTCCGGACAAACGACCTGCCACGCTCGGAGGTTCCCATGAAGAGGCTCCACACACTCTTCCCGGTCTCGTTGCTTCTTCTGACGGCCTGTGGCCCCGCGATATCGTCCGCGTTGTTCAAGCAAGCCGCTCCGCTCCCGCCGGACTCGGAGGTGCGGCTGTACAGCACCAAGGCCCCCTCCTGCCCGTACGAGGAGATCGGCGTCGTGAAGGGACGGCGGCGGGCCCCGGCCTCGCTACAGGACGTTCTGACCGCGATGAAGCGGCGGGCGAGAGAGATGGGTGGCGACGGCATCGTCGGGTTGGGACAGGGACGGACGGTCACCGGGGCCACGGTGGTCGGCGACGTCGCCAGCCTGGACGTGTCGGACGGGTTGGCCGGCACGGTGATCCGGTTCACCGACCCGAGCTGCCGGGAAGAGCCAACGGCGCGTTGAGAGGCGTTGTTCAACCCGCGGGCACCCCCCGCGGGCTCTGCCGCATCCCGATCACGTAGCCGACTGCAGCACGTCTTCGCGCCTCATCCGTGTGACCCCACCTCGAAAGGCGGTATTCCGTGCTGTCCATCGGCGTGCACTTCTGAGAAGGGACGGGGCCCGGGACGGGGCCTTTCCCGGACTCAGAGTCTCCAGCCCAGCAGATTCCACTGCGCCAGCACATACACGAAGCCCAGGGCGCCGAGCGTGACGGCGGTGTTGTGGAGGCGGCTCCAGCGGTCGCCGAGCTTCCGCCGCCAGACCACGTAGGTGTTCCACAGCAGTGCGAGGGTGGCGATGGCGGCCAGCGTGGTCAATGTGAGGGCGGAATAGATGAGCCCGCCGCGGCCTTCGATGAACGCCGTCTGGTTGCTCAGCGCCACGGCGAGGACAACGACGGCCACGAGTGCGAAGGCGGCGACCGCGAACTGGACCCGGCGTGCGGCGCGAGCCCGGCCCGTGACCGGCGGGATCTGCGGGAACCGCTTGCGCAGCAGCCAGCGGGCGGGCGGGGCGAGCACGGCCGTGGCGAACAGGAGCAGGGCGCTCCCCAGCAGGATCCACCCGATCAACGGCGTCCGGTACCACGCGATCCGCTCGGCAGCCATCATGGGCACGTCGCTCATGAAGAAGTGGTTGGCCCGGCCGTTCTCCACGCGGAACGCCACCCGGGCGGAGCCATCCACCTGCCGGAACAGGTGTTCGCCCGCGAGCACGAAGTGGGTCTTCCCGAGGGGCGTTTGCGTGACGATACCGCCCGGCACGTCGTCGTCCTTCCCCACGGAGACCGGCCCGAACAGGCCCAGCAGCTTCTCGGCCGTCGTATACGACATCCGGTTCAGCTGGTAGGACCCCACGTAGGCGCTCAGGTCCGCAGCCGCCGACGTTCCGGCATCAGTCTTCGACGACGACGCCGGCGGTTCCGGGAAGTAGTGGTCGAGGAACCGGTCGAGGAACGGCCCGAAGCTCAGCTCTCCGCCGCCCACCGTGTTGAACGACACGAAGACGCCCAGGCTCTCGGCCGGCATGAGCGACAGGTCCGAGTGGAACAACTGCGTATCGCCGCCGTGTCCGATGATGTGCACGCCGTGGGAGTCCTGCTCATAGAAGCCCAGGTCGAACCCCGGCAGCCGGGGGTCGTGCGTGAACTGGCGCGTGTGCATGAGGCGGGCGGTGGAATCCGCCAGGATGCGTCGCCCGTCATACTCGCCGTTCTGCAGATGCGCGATCATGAACCGGGCGATGTCGTCCGCGCTGGCGCTCCCGCTGCCCGCCGGCGCGAACGGCAGGAGCGTCTCGAACGGCGCGGCCTCGGGCGAGCCTCCGCCCGCGGAGTAGCCCACGGACATGTCGCCTTCCAGGTCCGCCGGCAGCGGCTGTTCCATGGCCGTGTGGTCCATGCCGAGAGGCGTCAGGATGTGCATCCGCACGTAGTGCTCCCACGGCTCTCCGGACACACGTTCCACGATGTAGCCCGCCAGCGCGGCGCCGTAGTTCGAGTAGGCCGAGTACTCCCCGGGCGGCCTGACACGCGCAGGGATGTGTGCGGCGAGGAATGCGCCGCGCGGCTGCGTCGACGGGCTGAACAGCCCGAAGCTCCGATCCTCGAAGCCCGGCGTGTGGGTCATCAGGTTCCACACCGTGATGGGCTGGCCGGGGTAGGTGTCCGGGATCCTGAAGTCCAGGTAGTCGTTCACGTCCGCGTGCAGGTCCAGCTTGCCGCGCTCCGCCAGCTGCATGATGGCGGTCCAGGTGAACAGCTTGGTGATGGAGCCGACGCGGAACATCGTCGTGGCGGGGTCCACCGGGACGCGGCGCGCCCAATCGGCCCAGCCGTAACCCTTCGAGAACAGCAGCCGGCCGTCGCGCACGACGGCGACGGTGGCCCCCACGATGTCGTGGTCCTTCAACTGGGCCGACATGAGGCCGTCCATGAACGCCGCCAGCTCGGCGGGGTCGGTGGGGCCACTCCGGGCTTCCTGGGCCGCGGCGCCGCCGGATTGCATGAGAGCGAAGCCGAGGAGTGCCACCGTGGCGATCCTGCGTCCCGTCATGGTCGTGCCTCCTGCCGGGGGGTGCGGAGCGGGTCGGCGTGATGCACGCTAGGACACGGCCGGAGGCCGCGTCAACGTGGTCGTTGCCCGGGCCGCCGCCGACCCCACCCCATCGTCACGCTACCCACCGTCCGGATCCGGCCCTATCTTCCGACCCATGGCTGCTTAGACCGCCCTCCTGAATCGATGGTCATGAAGGTACAATCCGGCTTGTCGCTAATGTTGGCGATTGCGGTGCTCACCACGGGCTGTGGCAAGGACCCGTCGGGCACGTCTGCCCCGACCGTCTCCTGGAGTCCCATGACCAGCGTCGGGAGTGCGAGCCTGTCCGGCATCTGGGGCGCATCGGCGAGCAACGTGTTCGCGGTGGGCGACTCGGGCCGTATCCTGCACTTCGACGGCACCGCGTGGGACACCATGCCCAGCCCCACCACGGCGGCGCTGTCCGACATCTGGGGCGCATCGGCCAACGACGTATTCGCCGTGGGCGATTCGGGCCGGATCCTGCACTTCGACGGCGTCGCGTGGGACACCATGCGCAGTCCCACCACGGTCCATCTGTCCGGCGTCTGGGGCACGGGGAACCGCGTGTACGCGGTGGGCGAGCAGGGCCACATCCTCATGCTCCGCGGCAACGCCTGGAGCGTCATGTCGAGTCCCACGGGCGCCGACCTGTCGGCCATCTGGGGCTCGGCCTCGGACGACATCTGGGCCGTGGGCGGCGCCGCCGCGCTCTACCCCTACATCGGCACCGCCGGCAGCATCCTGCATTACGACGGCCAGGACTGGACGGCGGAAGACGTTGTCGTGGTCTGGTTGAACAGTGTGTGGACGGCACCCACCGGCGCCTCCTACGCCGTGGGCATCTTCGGCGGCATCGTCGGCTCGGGCGGCGGCTGGGCCACCATGGCCACGCCCACCACCGTCCGGCTCTTCGGCGTCTGGGGCGCATCCGCCACCGATGTCTACGCCGTCGGCCTGAACGGCACCATCCTCCACTACAACGGCGGCGGCTGGCACCTGGTGAAAAGCGGCACGAACGCCACCCTGCACGACGTCTGGGGCGCGTCCGCCAACGACGTCTTCGCCGTGGGCGAAGGCGGCGTCATCCTGCGGGGCACGGCGACCGGCAGCTAGCCGGCGCCATCGCGGCCCGGACGTCCCGCACTTCCAGGTGCTCCGGTTCGAGCGGTAGCAGGCGAGGCGCGTTCGAGTTCGATCTCGAATTCGAACGCGAAAGCGGCCCGTCGACCCTCCAGGACGACCCTACTTGTTCGCCTCGCCCGGCTTCAGGTAGCGGTCCATCCACTCGATCCAGCGCCGGTAGACGTCCGTCGTGCGCACGATGTCGCCCGGGAAGTGCGAGTCGGCCGGGTAGGCCCAGAACTCCGTCTCCACGCCGTTGTCCCGCAGGCCGTGGTACCACTCGTAGCTGTTCACGATGGGCACGTTGGGGTCGCCCACGTCGCCCATGACGAGGGTGGGCGCGGTCACGTTCTGCACGTACGCGATGGGTGACTGCTCGCGCCAGATATCCCAGTACTCCTTCGTCCACGGCGAGCCACCGAAGAAGTACATGTCGCCGTACTGGTAGAACGCGATGGTGTAGTCCATCACCCAGTCGGTGAGGGAGGCACCGGCCACGGCGGCCTTCCACCGGCGGTAGTGGCCGGTGAGCCACGTCGTCATATAGCCGCCGTAGGACCAGCCCGAAACGCCGATGCGGTCCGAGTCCACCACGCCCAGCCTCTCCACCGCGGCCAGCCCCGCCATGACGTCCTTCCCGGGGCCTTCGCCCGTGTCGCGGTAGATGGCGTGCTGGTAGGCGTCGCCCAGGTTGATGCTGCCGCGATAGTTGGGCTCGAACACCAGGTAGCCGCGGGCGGCCAGAAGCTGGGGCAGTGGCGAGAAGCGTGCGGTGGACGCCCCTTCGGGCCCGCCATGGATGACCAGGACCATCGGCACCTTGGTGCCGGCCCGGTAGTCGGCGGGGTACGTGAGCACCCCGTCCTCGGCGAACCCGCCGGGGCCACGCCACGCGATGGTGTCCACGCGGCCCAGGTGCAGCGAGTCGAGGAAGGTGTTGAAGTGGGTGAGCTGCCTGGGCTTCGCGCGGGTGGAATCCATGAAGTAGAGCTGCCCGGGCTGGCCGGTCGTGCCGCCGACGAAGGCGATGGCGCCGTTGTCGGAGACGCTCATCCCCCGCGTGGGCTGCACGTCGCCCAGGTCCAGGACGCGGGCCGGCGCGTCCGCAGGCTTCTCCCACAGGACAGAGCGCCCGCCGAGGGAGCCTGTGAGCAGGAAGGACTGCCCGTCGGGGAGCCAGGCGAAGGCATCGATGTTCCGGGCCAGGTCGGCGGTGGCGTCCTGGACCCGGCCGTCGTGCAGCACGTACACGGCGGTCCCGTTGTTCATGTCGCCGCCGCGGTTGCGCTGGAAGGCCAGCGCGCCTCCCCTGGGAGCGGCCACAGGCCCGCCTGCGCCTTCACCGGCGAGGAGCGTGTCGCCGACGGTCCCGATCCGGACAGGCGCCGTATCGGCGGTGCCCACGAGAAGCGCCGGCGTCGAGTCCGCCGTCGCGGACGTGTCGACGCGCACGAGGGTGGAGCGGTACGCGTCGCCGAACCACACCCCCGGATGGCGCACCACCACGATGGACTTCCCGTCCGGGCTCCACACCGGATCCGCAGCGCCGCCCGGCTCCGTCTGCAGGCTCCAGCTTCCGGCCGTGAGCCGCTTGGCAGCGACGCTGTCCGCCGGTTCCGCCGGGATCATCCACAGGTGCCACGGCTGCACGGCCGCCCGGACCTGGTAGTTGTTCAGCGTGATCTGGAAGGCATCCTCGTGGTGCTTGATGGCCTTCGGGTCCGGCACGGTGTCCTGCGCCACGTACGCCATGGTGCGCCCGTCGGGGCTCCATGAGTAGGCGGAGACGCCGGTCTTGGAGTCGGTGAGACGGATGGCGTCGCCGCCGTTCATGTGCAGCACCCACACCTGGGACTCCTTGGTGGCCGTATCCCGCGCCAGGAAGGCCAGCCGGTCCCCGGACGGCGACCACTTCGGCGACGACACGCCGTTGCGCCGGTAAGTGAGGGGACGCCGGGCGCCCGTGGCCACGTCCACCAGGTCCAGCTCCCGGTGCGACCTGTCGTTCTTCCAGTCCGGCCGGCTCACCACGATGGCGATCTGCTTGCCGTCCGGGCTGATCTCGGGGCTGCCCACCTGCACCAGACGGCGCAGGTCGGTGAGCTGAAACGTCGTGTGCGGTCCGGTGGTGTCCGCCACCGGTGTGTCAGCCGGTATCATGGCGGCCGCCAGGATCGGGGGGGCGGCGGCCGGGAAACCCGACGTTGGCGAGACGCCGGACCGGGCAGCGGCGGGAGCGGGAGCGTGCACGGAGAGCGTGAAGGCCACCGCAAGAGCGGATACGTTGAAAGCGTTCATGCGACGTTCCGGGGTTCGGTCGCCGGCGCCATGGTTCGGGGACTTCCCGTGTTCCGTGGGCGAAGGGCCGGCGCGACTTCGCCCGCCCGGATGCGGGGCGGCTCTTCCGCGCGTCGGGCAGTACAGCACTGTAGGTTCCCGGTGCCCGGGCAAGCAAGGGAGAGACGCGCCGGCACCACTGCGCTGCCGGAATCATGATCCGCTCCGCGCCGGGTGCGGGCCCGGGCGAGTTGCGCAGCATCCAGCCCTCGCCGTCACGGGCGACTCAGTTCTTGCGTACGACCCGCTGCGCTGCTCGGCCGGCTCACCGTGCTGGGCCCCGACGGCTCCGTGCGCGGCACGGTCCCGCTTGCCAAGACCGGAGAAGAGCGCAATCCGCTACACACGTGGGTCCAGCGTGCTGGGCGTGCAGCGCGACTCCCTGGACGTCGAGCATTTCCAGGTGCTGCGGATCATCAGATGGCGAGGCGTCGGTGCGCGCACGGTGCCCGCAACCTTCAGAGCGAGTCGGCAATCTGCGCGATGGCTTCCGCCTCCTGCCAGCGCGCCTCGAGATCCGCCAGTTCACCCTCCAGCGCACGCCGCTCCAGGTCGTCGTGCAGGGCCATCTCCAGGGCCAGCAGCCGCGGCGACCGGAGCCGGACCGGCGCCTGCCCCGACGACACCTGATAGCACCGCCAGTATCCGGACCGGGCCCATTCCGTGATGCGCAGCCTCGCCGGGTTCGCGCCGGGGGGCCGGGCGATGCCCAGCCGACTCACGTACGCTTCGGCCATGGGTTCCAGGGACAGGAGATCCAGGGCGCCCCGGAGCGTCTTCTGCGAGGCGCCACTCTGGTTCACCACCGTAATCGTGCGCTCCAGGAGGACGCGGGCGTCCCGGCCCACCATCTCGAACGCCGGCACGCTCCGGAGCAGGCGACGGCGCCGCGGCAGGCTGGCGTGTAGCCGGCCATCGTCGACGTAGAACTCGGTCCCGCCCAGGTTCCGCCGGTGGATCTGCAGGGAGCCGTCGACCGGCGAGGCGTCTGCATCAACGACGAGGACGACTTCCTTGCGGAGGCGCACACCCGGCAAGAACGGAATGCCCGTGGAAAGGCTGGCTGCTGCCGCGAAGCCGGTCTGCAGCCAGAACGCCTGGCGGCGTCTCCGGAGTACTTTGCCGTAGCGCCACGCGGCCAGCTCGCCGGGCAACGCCCTGCCGACGCGCACCAGACGGCTGCCATCCAGCATCTTCGCCAGGCCGATGTTCTCCGACTGGACACGCAAGTGCGTATCCCGAAACAGGCGATCCGCCTGCTCCACGGCCTCCCAGCGTTCCTCGATGGGCGCCAGGTTCCAGCGTCCGCAACGCGGGCAAACCGCCCAGAGCCGGCCCTTCCACGCGTCGAAAGCCAACACGCGACCCACCGGGAACCATTCGATCAGGTCGTTGGCGCCCAGGTCGGCCGAGCAGAAGATGCAGCTCCGGTACATCAGCGCTGGATGCCTCGCTCCGTCACCAGGTACACGGCGAAGCTCCCCAGCCAGTGCCCGCCTTCGTAATGCTCTCCGGTCACGGAGGCCAGCCCCGCCCTCCGGTGTGCCGCGGCGGCCGCGCGCAGCGCCGCCAGCCTGGGATCACCGGGCGGCAGGTCGCTGGCGATGCCGTCCAGCATCCACGCGCGGCTCAGGTTGAGCCCATCCAGGTGTGCCAGCTTGGGGTCGCCGGGATCGGCGACGACCGCAGGCTTCAACCACGCGCCGCCGTCGTCGTGAAGGGGGATGCCCGGCAGGAAGCCGCCGAGCCACGCGGCGAACTGCACGGGCGACAGGAACCGCCGCACCAGGTCCGCCTCCGCCAGGCACGGCGACAGGAAGTCCTGCCCCGACGGCTCGTAGGCGATGGGGCAATCCCTGTCGCCCAGGTAGAGCGTGCGCACCCGCTCGTCCAGCAGGCGCAGCATGGCCGTGTCGTGGGCCGTTTGCGCCCAGTCGTGGACCAGCCCGAACGCGAACGCCGTCTGGCCGTGCTCTCCGATGCGAACCGGGTTGGCCAGCTTGGGCATCCAGTCCCGGAGCCGGTCGGCGGCGACGCGTTCCAGCGGCTTCAAGGCGCGGCTCCACCGCTGCGCCTGCGGATCGTTCCACTCGCGCAGCTCCGCCGCGAGCTGGAGCAGCCAGGCGAGCCCGTACGGCCGCTCGAAGGCCACCCGCCCTTTCCCGTCGAAGTACGCCACCTCGCCCGCGATGTGCTCCGGCGTCAGGCTCTCCGCCAGCGCGGCCCGGGCGCTGTCCGCCAGGCCGGTCCCGGGCGACAGCCGCGCGACGCGGGCCAGCAGCCAGTGGCCGTGCACCGACGAGTGCCAGTCGTAGCAGCCGTAGAACGCGGGGGTCAGCTCCCGGGGCGGCCGTGCGTCCGCGTCGCTCTGCATGACGAGGGAGACCTGGTTCGGGTATTCCCGGTGCACACAGGCCAGGGCGAGGTGCCCGAAGCGGTGAGCGAGAACGGGATCGAGCTGCTGCGCCGGCAGGCCGGCGGGTGCGAGCGGGAGGGCGAGAAGCGAGACGAAAAGGACTGGGCTGCGTCGCATGGCAGGTCTCTCGGCAGGGTGGATACCGGACGAAGCATGGGCGCGGCGGGCTGTGCGCGCAATTGGCGGACCGGGGGCGGCCTCGCTGGTGCCCGGTCCCGGGCGCGCGTACAATGGATACGTCTCCGCCGGCGGCCGCGCGTCGGGGGCGGAGTGGAGGTGTCGGGAGTGACGCAGCCCCCTTCAGCTCGAGGAGAGCGCCATGACCAGCAGTGGCGGCATCTCGCACGGTCCGGACGCGCCCGTGGCAACGCGTCCGCCTTCGTTCTGGCAGAAGGAAGACTGGTGGGCGGTGTGGCTGGGGCTGGGGATCGTGGTGGTGGGGATCGTCTTCTTCCTGTCGGGCAGCACCCTGGGCCCTCTCGCCGTCAATCCGCCGCGTGACTGGACCGCCTTCTCGCGCGTGGCGAGCCATTTCGCCCAGGCATGGCCCTGGTACCTGCTCCTGTTCGTCGTCTTCGGCGGCATCTTCACCGTCAGCACGTCCGTCATGGGGTTCCCGGCGCGGCAATTCGCCGCCGGTTTCACGCTCCTCTTCGTCACGTCCACGCTGATCCTGGTGGTCAGCCAGAGCCGGTTCTTCCACACCTACAGCCTGGAAGCGCCGCTGGTTGCGCTCCTCCTCGGCCTTGTGGTGGGCAACTTCGCGCGCATGCCGGCCTGGCTCGAGCCATCCCTGCGCACCGAGTACTACATCAAGACGGGGATCGTGCTCCTGGGCGCGACACTGCCTCTCACGGCCATCGTCACGGCGGGCCCCATCGCGTTCCTGCAGGCGACCATCGTGTCCCTGTCCACCTGGTTCACCATGTTCTTCGTCGCCACGCGCGTGTTCGGGCTGGACAAACGGTTCAGCGCCGTGCTGGGCGCCGGCGGCGCTGTGTGCGGCGTGTCGGCGTCCATCGCGGTCGGCGGCGCCGTGGAAGCGGACAAGGAGCACGTGGCCATCAGCATCTCCATCGTGTCCCTGTGGGCCATCGTCATGATCTTCTTCCTGCCGCTGGCCAGCAAGGCGCTGGGCCTGGCCCCGGGCGTGGCGGGGGCGTGGATCGGTACCAGCGAGTTCGCCGACGCGGCCGGCTACGCCGCCGCCCAGACCATCGCGTCCAACACGGGCACGGAAGCCGCCATCCAGACCTTCACCCTCATGAAGGTCATCGGCCGTGACATCTGGATCGGCATCTGGGCGTTCGTCCTGGCTATCGTCGCGACGACCGTTTGGGAGCAGAAGGGCGGCGGGCAGCGGGCGGTGGGCGCCGGCGTCATCTGGGCGCGCTTCCCGAAATTCGTCATCGGGTTCTTTCTGGCGTCCGTCGTCGTCAGCCTGCTGGTGGCCAACGTGCACGGCGACCTGGCGGGCGTGCTCACCGAGCGGCTCATCACGCCCATCAAGACGCTGCGCACCTGGACGTTCGTGTTCACGTTCCTGTGCATCGGCCTCACCACGCGCTTCAAGGAACTGGCCCGCTTCGGCATGCCGCCCTTCTGGGCATTCACCGTCGGCGTACTGGTGAACGTGCCGCTTGGCTTCCTGCTTTCCACCGTCGTGTTCCGGGACTTCTGGCTGTCCGTGCACTGACGGGCCATCTTTCGATGCTGGATTGCTGATTCCGCATAGCCGGGAGAACGAAGGTGAACAAGCTCAAGGTCGTCGCATCGGCCGCCGTCGTGCTGGCGCTGGTGGCCTGCGACAAGACGCCATCGCCTGAAAGCAACCTGCCGCCGGAGTACCGGGTGGCGAAGTTCTACGCCAAGGGTTTGGGCGTGAACCTGGATTCCATGACCATGAAGTCCGACGGCCTGTACACCCGCGACCTGACGGTCGGGCAGGGCGAGCGCGCCGATTCCGGGGACATCGTGTTCGTCCAGTACACGGGCTGGCTGCCGGACGGCAAGAAGTTCGATTCCAGCCGGGACCGGAACGAGCCCTTCTCCGTAGCCATCGGCTACGGCCGGGTGATCAAGGGCTGGGACCAGGGCATCGTGGGGATGCACGTGGGCGGCCGCCGGCTGCTCGTCATTCCGCCGGCGCTCGCGTACGGCATCAACGGCCGGCCCTCCATCCCGCCCAACTCGACGCTCGTCTTCGATGTCGAGCTGGACAGCCTGGTGAACCGGGTGGGTTCGGGTTCCTGAGCCCGGTCCCTGATTTCCGTTTCGCCTGACGCTCCTCAGGCGACGGCCCGTCGTTCCGGGTCGCCGCGGGAATGGGGGTGAATCGAACCATGGAGAGCGAGATGCGCTATTCCCTGCTCCTGCTCCCCGTCCTGGCCCTGGCGGGCGCGGCGGGGCCGCAGCAGCCCCAGGCGTGCGGCGCCGCGCTGTTGTCGTCCAGCACGGAGTCCTGGACGGAAGACCACAGCGTGACCGGCGATTTCACGCTGGACGGAAAGGCGGACGTGGCGTACTGGCGCCCCGACAGCACCGGCGTGGTGGTGCTCGTGGGCGCGTGCGACGGCAACACGCTTCGGCGCCGGTGGCGGTTCCAGATCGACCTGCCCGCCACCTGCGACCTGCAGCACGCCACCGTCGAGGCCGCCGGACTGCTGTTGAACGACGCGGCGGTGGCGCGGGCCTGCGCGGCGACGCCCCCCAGCTCCGAATGCGTCTACCTGCGCCGGGAGAACGAGCGCAGGAAGGCCCTCACGGACCAGGGCGGCCGCGAGCTGCACGTGTCCGCCCCTGGTTGCGCCGGCACCCGCCTTCGCTGGGCGCCGGATGCGGGCGGTTTCCTGAAGATCCCGGGGTGACGGCCATGGTAACGCTGACCCGTTCGAGGGAGGACAGCATTGTCGCCGGCGTGCTGGGCGGGATCGCGGAGCATTTCGGTTGGTCGCCCGGCAGGCTCCGCGTCGGGTACGTCCTGCTGTCGATTCTTTCGGCAGGCTTCCCGGGCATCCTGTTCTACTTCTTCCTCTGGTTCGTCATCCCGGGCCGCGGGCACGCCGTGTAGGGCCGCGGGATCCGAGGTGCTCCTATCGGCGCCGGGCTCCGTAACACGCGGCACGCCGAGCCCCTGGCGCGGCGGCGCTCGAAACCCGATCCTTCCCGTTACCTCCGTGCACCGGGGCCTTCACGGCAGGCCCGGAGCGGAGGTTCTTCGTCACCGGTGGAATTGACATCATGATCCAGGAAGAAGGCGGCTGGCAGAAGGTGGCCACGTTCGCCGCGCAGTACGAAGCGGACCTGGCTGTGGGACGTCTGGAAGCGGCGGGGATTCCTGTGCTCGTGAAAGGCCCGACGACCGGCATCTTCGGTCCGGGCCAGATGGGCCCGACCGCGCTCGGCGTGTCCGTGTTCGTGCCCGCCGATCAATTGCGGCGGGCGAAGGAAGTCCTGGAGTAGCCCGCGCATGTGCCGGTTCGTGTATTACCAGGGGCAGCCCATCGCGTTGAGCGCGCTGCTCACGGAGCCGGCTAATTCGCTGATTCACCAGAGCTTTCACGCGAACGAGCGGACGGAGCCGCTGAACGGCGACGGGTTCGGCGTGGCCTGGTACGTTCCGGGCTCCCCCGCGCCGGCGTTGTTCCGGTCGGTCTCGCCGGCGTGGAGCAACCAGAACCTGCACGAGATCGCCCGCGTCACCACCAGCCCGCGTGTGCTGGCGCACGTCCGGGCGGCCACGCAGGAATTCAGCGTGACCGTGAGCAACTGCCACCCGTTTCGGCATGGTGCCCTCACGTTCATGCACAACGGCGACTTCGGCGCCTTCTCCCGCGTCCGGCGCTCGCTGCTCCGTTCCCTGTCCGACGACGCCTTCCGGCTCATCCGTGGTACGACGGACTCGGAGCACTTCTTCGCCCTCGTGGTCGACGAGATGGGCAACCGCGACGTCGTGACGCCGCCCGCCGCGCGGTTGACGGCCGCCATCGAGGGCGCGCTGGGGCGGTTCCTGGACCTGGCCCGTGCCGAGGGCGTCGACGAGCCGGTGTACATGAACTGTGTGGTGAGCGACGGCCGCGCGGCCGTCGCCTGCCGGTTCACCACGGACCGGCCGGACAACGCCGACAGCCTCTACACCCACGTGGGCCACCGCTACGTCGTGGAAGCCCGCAAGCCGCGCATGGAAAGCTGCGAGCCGGTGAACCGCTCGGTCATCGTCAGCTCGGAGCCGCTCAGCGACGACCCCGGCTGGGAGCCCGTGCCCGCCGGCAGCCTGGTCGTGGTGGGGGAAGACCTCTCCATCGAAGCGCGTCCCGTGTCCGCCTGACGGAACGGCACCCCATGCCGCGAAGGACGGACGCCTACCGCCAGACACTGCGGTCCCTCGACGACTGGATCCCGTTCCTGCTGGCCAGGTCGGGCCTCCCGGGCCCGCGCGGCAACCTGGAGCTGGCGGCTGCCGTTGCCGAGGAAGGCTCGGCCGAGCTGTTCGGCGCGCTGTTGGCCTACACGCCGGAGCGGGCTCCCGCCAATTCGCCGGAGGAGTTCCTGGCCTTCTGCGGAGCCCTCGGCCAGGGCCGCCTCATCGCCGAAGGGGACACCGCCCGGTTCGGCCTGCTTCGCGCCCTGGCCGGCGACCCGCGCTGGCGCACCCGCGAGGCGGTGGCCATGGCGCTCCAGCACGTGGGCGACCACGACTTCGACGGCATGGTGGCCGAGCTGGAGCGCTGGCTGGACGACGGCGACCTCCAACGGCGCGCCGTCGCCGCCGCCCTCGCCGAGCCCCGGCTGCTCACCGCCGGACGTACGGCCCGCGTGCTGGAGATCCTGGACGCAATCACGGCTCGAATGGCCGCCGCGACCGACCGCCGCTCGCCCGGCTTCCTTGCCCTGCGGAAGGGACTGGGCTACTGCTGGAGCGTGGTGGCGGCCGCCGACCCCCAGCGCGGAAAGCCGCTGCTGGAGAAGTGGGCCGCCAGCGACGACCCGGACGTACGCTGGGTCGTGAGGGAGAACCTGAAGAAGAAGCGGCTCCAACGGATGGACCCGGACTGGGTGGAGCGATGGCGGAACCGGATGACCTGAGCGCGGACACGGAGCGGGGTGGCGAGGCCACGGGCGGAGGCGCCTCTGGTCGCGGTGGCCCCCCACCCCTGACGCCCGGGCAACGAGCCGAGCTGGCGGGGGCGAACCATCGGGCGGAAAGGATCCTGAAGGCCGGTCGCGTGGCCACGTTCAACGGCTGGACCATCGGCACGTTCGGCGCTCTCAGCGTCGTGCTGGGCCTCGGCAGCCTCACCGCCCTCGTCGTGGGTGTCGGTCTCCTGGTCGTGGCGTGGAACGAGCTGCGCGGACGCGACATGCTGCGCAGGTTCGAGCCGGCCGGCGCCCGGCTGCTGGGCCGCAACCAGGTGGGCCTCATGGCGCTCATCGTTGCCTACTGCCTCTGGAGCATCTACGGCACGCTGCACCACCCCAGCGAATCGATCCGGGAGCTGGAGCAGTTCGTCGGTGACGCCGGTTCCATCACCGCGATGGTGGCCTGGGGCTACGCCGCGGTGATCGTGGTGAGCATCGTGGCCCAGGGCCTGAACGCGCGTTATTACTTCGCCCGCGTGGAGCAACTGGAGTCGTACCTGGCCGGCACGCCCGGCTGGGTCATCGAACTGCAACGCGCCACGACCGGGCTCCGCCAATGAGCGGCGCCGGGGTGTCCAACGCCAGGCGGGAGCGCCGGCCGTGAGGATCGTCGGGGGCAAATGGGCCGGCCGCGACCTGACATCGCCCGGGGGTCGGGTTCGGCCCACGGCCGAGCCGGTGCGCGACCGCTGCATCTCCATGCTGGAAGCGGACCTGGATGGGGCGCGTGTCCTGGAGATCTACGCGGGCACCGGTGCGCTGGGCCTGGAAGCCCTGTCCCGGGGCGCAAGATCCGTCGATTTCGTGGAAAACGGCGCGTCGGCGCTGCATTCCCTCAAGGCCAACGTGGCAGCCCTCAAGGTCCGCAAGCGCACCCGCATCTTCAAGCGGGACGCCCTGCCGTTCATCGACGCCCTGGACCGCCACGCCTACGACATCGCCCTGGCCGATCCGCCGTACCGGTCCAGGCAGCCGGACCGCGTGGTGGAGCACTGGCTGAAGAACCCGTTCAGCCGGATCCTCGTCGTCCAGCATGCGGCCGACCATCCCCTGCCCGGCCGCGGGCGGCGGCACGTGCTGGGCGATTCGGCGCTGACCATCTTCCGCAGCCGCGCCCGGCCGGCTTCCGCGGCCGGCCGCAAGGCACGCCCGGCTCCCTGATGCCCGGTCCGGCCGCACGGCCCCGCATCCCCCCCGCCGCCTGGTTCATCGCCGCCATCGGGCTCATGATCGCGCTGGACGCCGCTGCGCCCGGATGGCGCTGGCTGGCGCGGCCATGGACCCTCACCGGCGTCGCCGTCGTGGGCGCCGGTGTGGTCCTCCACGTCGCCGCCACGAACACGTTCCGCCGCCACCGCACCACGGCCGCGGCGCTGGCCCGGCCCGTCGCGCTGGTGGCGGACGGGCCGTTCCGGGCCAGCCGCAACCCCATGTACCTGGGCGGCCTGCTCATGCTGCTGGGCCTGGGTCTGCTGCTGGGCTCCGTGACGCCCCTGCTGGTGGTGCCGTTCTGGATGGTGCTCATGCAGGCGGCGTACATCCGCCGGGAAGAGACGTTGCTGGCGGGAACGTTCGGTGAGGCCTACGAAACATACAGGGCCCGCGTGCGGCGCTGGCTCTGACGGCTCTCAGACTGCGCCCTCTCCACCGGCATCTTCCCGGGGGAACACGGCCAGCCATCGGGTGAGGGCGTCGTTGAACGCGGCCGGCTGCTCCATGGGGGACAGATGGCCCGCGCCGGGCACCAGGTGCAGGCGCGCGCCGGGGATGCGCGCGGCCATGTTGTCGGTCGCGTCGGCCGGGACGATGGCGTCCTCCTCCCCCGCCACGACCAGCACGGGCACATCGATGCCGCCCAGGTCTCGCGTCGAGTCCGGCCGCGCCGCCATCGCCCGCTGAGCCCGCGCGATGGTGCGAGCCGTCGTGGCGCCGATCATGTCGCGCACCCGCCGGACTACAGGCGGCTGCTCCTGCCTCGTGCGCGCAGAGAGCAGCATCGGCAGCATGGCATCCGCAACGAAGCCCTTCCCCTCCGCAAGGACCCGGTCGGCCATCTCGTATCGGTTCGCCCGGCCTGCCTCCGTGTCCGCTTCCGCCCGCGTGTCCGCCAGGACCAGCCCCCGGCACAGGTCGCGGTGCCGGCGCCAGAACGCGAATGCCACGTAGCCGCCCATGGACAACCCGCACAGGACCACGGGCCCCAGCTCGAGAGACCGGATCAGACCGGCCAAATCGTCCGCGAACGTGTCCATCGTCCAGTCGTCCTCCGTTCCTGGACCCGACCGCCCGAACCCCCGCAGGTCCGGCACCACCGCTCGCCAGCCCGGCAGCACCCCGGCCTGGGCGTCCCACATGCCGCCGTGGAACGGGAACCCGTGCACGAACACGATGGGCGCGCCGGCGCCCGAAACGGTCACCGAAAGCTCGACATCACGAATCCGATGCAGGGTCATCGTAGGCGGTTCCATGGGTTGGCGGATTGGCGGAGGCCGGCGTGCCGGCCGGCTCGAGACCGGACCCCGGGCGCCGGGTCACGGCAGGGCGTCCGCCACATCGCACCGCAACGTGGCGGACAGGATTCTCCCGCTCAGGGGAGAGGGCGGCGGTGGGTCAGAGCCCCAGCGTCGCCCGGACCATGGGATCCATGCGTTCCGGCGTCCACGGCGGGTCGAACGTGAGCTCCACCTCGGCGGACGCGACGCCTTCCACGCCTTCCAGCACTTCGCGGGCCTGGTCCACGAGCACGTCCGCGACCGGGCACATGGGCGAAGTGAGGGACATGCGCATATGAACGTGGTCGTCCTGGATGTCCAGGTCGTAGACCAGGCCGAGCACCACCACGTCCAGGTTCAACTCCGGGTCTTTGACGTTGCGGAGCGCTTTCCGTACGGCTGTCTCGTCGATCATCAGGACTGTCTGGTTGCAGGGTTCGTCCGGTTGCTACCCACGAGCGGCGTCACCGGTCCAGGAAGGCGGGCTTCAGGCCTTGCGCACCAGCACGAACGCCAGGTCCTCGTGACGGCCCTGGGCCTCCGCCGCCCTGAGCAATGCCGTCCGCAGCATGCTCGCGATGGCGTCCAGCGTGGATTCCCGGTGCGACTTGATGAGATCGATGGCCCCACGCATGATGCCGGCGTTCGCTTCCGACGCCACGACCACCACGTCGCCCTTTTCCAGTTCCAGGCGGCTCGTGCCGTACTCGAAGCGAGGCAGGATCGCCAGCGGCGGACCGTGCGTCTTCAGCTCCTCCACCGTGCCGTCGCCGCGGATGATGGACGCGGGCTGGTCGCCCGCGCCGCTCCAGCTCAGGCCGCTGCGACTGACCCGCAGCACGCCGCATTCCACGCACTCGTCCACGCCCTCGAACAGGTTCTCGTGGACCGCGTGGTTGAGCCGCGTCAGCAGGTCGTCGAACTCCCGCTCCTCGCCACCCAGCGTGCGCAGCACGCCGCGCGTGATGCCCAGAAGATACGCGGGCGGCAGACCGGAGCCCTTCACGTCCATGACGGTGAGCAGGGCCGTGCCGCCGGCCACCACGAAGCCGTCCCAGTACGACGTGCCGATCACGTCCTCGTCCAGCACGCTGCCGCCGGCGATCTCCCAGTCTTCCACAACCGGCGGGTGGCGCGGCAGCAGCCCCCGGTGCACCAACCGGCTGAACTCGCCGATTGCATCCCCCGGCGTCGCGGTGGTTTCCCGGCTCGCGAAGCGGACGTCCAGCGCCCGCAACGCCTTCGCCAGGCCACGCATCACGCGCACGCTCAGCGACTCGCCGCCCAGCAGCATGTCGAAGTCCTGCCGCGAGATGGCCAGCAGTCGGCTCGGCTCGAGGGCCCGGACGGACGCGGAACGAGGCGCGTCGTTCAGGAGCGACATCTCGCCGAACGCATCGCCGGCCCGCCGGATCGCCAACCGCTCATGGTCGCCCAGCGGGCGTTCCTTCAGGACTTCCACCGCGCCGGAGTACACGACGTAGAAACGGTCACCGGGATCGCCTTCCCGGAACAGGATCTCGTTCGCCTCCAGCTCCTTCGGCTTCGCGAGCTCGGCGATCCGCTCCAGGTCCGCGCGCGGCAGTCCCTGGAACAGGCGAACCGTCCCCAACAGATCGACGATCCGGGCGGCCAGCTGGCCGGAATCTGCTGTGTCTTCGGGTTTGTTCATGGGTCACTCCGGCGAGGAACTTGCCCAATGTAGGGCGACAAACCGCCCTCCGATAGCCTTGCGTCGCGCATCCCCGGCTCATACCGTTGTCCTTGCTGGTCGAGTATTCTCTCCCGACTTTCCAGTCCAAATAGAACCCGACGCCGACCCTTTCTCACCCGGGAACATGGATATTCCTGCGTCGCGAACGGCCGACTCCGAACGGACGGCCGCGCTCAACGACTTTGATTCGACCCCCCTCCGCATCACCTGCTGGGGCACCCGAGGATCGATCCCCAGTCCCGGACCTGCGACGGCCCGCTTCGGGGGCAACACCCCCTGCGTCGAGGTGCGCACTGCGGACGACCGCTGCTTCATCTTCGACGCGGGCACCGGCATCCGCCTGCTGGGCCGCCGGCTCGAGGCCGCCGGCGGCCCCACGGAAGCCGACCTGTTCCTGACGCATTTCCACTGGGACCACATCCAGGGCGTCCCGTTCTTCGGCCCGCTCTACCGGCCCGAGACCCGGATCCGGATCCACGGCCCACGCCAGGGCGACCTGGACATCGAAACGCTGTTCCGCGGCCAGATGGGACCCGTCTATTTCCCGGTCCCGTTCGAGGCACTCTCGGCCAACCTCGAGTTCATCCATCTGGAAGGCGAGCCGTGGGTCGACGGAAACGTCGAGGTGTCGGCCATCCGCCTGCGCCACCCGGCGCACACCTGCGGCTACCGCATCCGGTCGGGTAAGGCGTCGGCGGCCTACGTCCCGGACAACGAGCTGGTGGGCGGGTCGTACGAAGTGGACGGCGGCGCCTGGTATCAGGAGCTCGTCGAGTTCCTGGGCGGCGTCGATGTGCTCTTCCATGACGCCATGTACACGGACGATGAATACGCCGCCGTGGAAGGGTGGGGACACAGCACGTTCAACCAGGCGATCCGTCTTGCCGAAGATGCAGGAGTGCGCCGGCTCTACGTGTTCCACCACGCGCCGGAGCGAACGGACGCCGAGCTGCTCGATCTGCTGCAGCAGCTGCGCGACGGCCTGGCCGGCCGCGGATCACCGCTGAAGCTGGGCATCGCCGCAGAAGGCGAAGAGTTACTGGTTCAGGAGACGTAGCCCGTGAGGTTGAAGCCTCTCACAATCGTGGCGGTGGCGGCGCTCGTTGCGTTCGGACCGGCACATCGCACGGCGCCCACGAAATGGGCGCTCGTCGTCGGCATCAGCGACTACATCAACTTCGGTGACGAGATCGGCGGCGATCTGCCCGGCGCGGCCAACGACGCCCGCGCCATGGCCGACGTCTTGATCCACCGCTACGGCTTCCAACCGGACCACGTCAAGCTGATCCTGGACCGGGAAGCCACCCGGGACCGGTTCCGGACCGAGTTCACCCAATGGCTGCCGTCGGTGGTGAAGCCGGGCGATGAGGTGGTGTTCTTCTACGCCGGCCACGGCTCCCAGGCCTGGGACCTGGACGGCGATGAGCCGGACGGCCTGGACGAGACGATCTGTCCCACGGACGTCCTGCGCGGCAGCACGAAGAACGACATCCTCGACGACGAGATGGGCCGGTGGCTGCGGGGCATCTCCACGGACAACATCGTGGTCATCTGGGACAAGTGCCACGCCGAGAGCAGCACCCGTTCCGCCACGCCCTTCGCCCACCCCCGTGCGCTGGCCCGGGACGTGGAGACGGACGTGCCCCGGCCCACCGAGGCGGCGAAGGGAGCGGCCGTGGCGGAAGAGAAGGCGTCCGGCGAGACGGTGTCGGACGCGCCGCCCGCCACCGTGCTGGAGATCGCCGCGGCGCAGGCGAACCAGGTGGCCATGGGCGCCGCCTTCCCCACGGAACACGGCCCGAAGTACGGCGGCGCCTTCACCACCAACTTCGTCCAGAACCTGTGGAACGCCCCCGAAGGCGCCACCTACGCCGAGGTCTTCAAGAAGACGCGGCAGGACCTGCGTCGTGAACATTTCACGCAGGTCCCGACCATCGACTCCATTCCGCAGATGAACCGCCCGCTGTTCGCCTTCGCCGGCGCGTCGGCGCCCGTGGCGCCTGCGGCGGCAACGGCGGCGGCGGGAACGGCGGCCGGAGCCGGGACGTCCGCCGACGCTGGAGCGGGCCCCGAGCCTGGAACGGCGGCCGCGCCGGGGACCGGCGTGCCGCAGACCGGGTTCGTGCCCGTCCTGGACATGCCGGCGCCCGACACCGCGGTGCTGGGCGGCGGGTCCATGGCCGACATGACGGACCGGTCGCTGTACATGGCCGGGACGGCCCTGTTGCGGGTGGACGACGTCGCCGCGGAACGGGCGCGCGCGTCCGTCGTGTCCCGGGACACCCGCGGCCTGACGGTCGTGACCGGCGATTCGCTGGCCGTGGGCTCCCGGGCGCGGCTGGTGGCGTACCGCTACCCCGACCGGATCCTGCGCGTCTCCATCGCCGACCTGCCGACCACCGCGAGAGACACGCTGCGCCAGGCCCTCATGGCCAACCCGGGGCTCGCCCTGCTGTCCGGAGGTGACGCCGTCTCCGAGTACATCGTGCGGCCGCGCGGCGATTCCTACGTCGTGTTGAACCTGGACGGCTTCCCGCGGGACAGCGTACCGGCTCCGGATGCCGTCGCGGGGGCCCGCAACCTCGTGCCTCTTCTGCGGCGCGAGTTCGAGGCCTACCAGCTGGCCCGGCTGGAGAACCCGGCATCGCCGTTCGCCGTGCAGTTCGAGTTCGCCAACGGCCGCAACGATTTCCGGCTGGGCGAGGCGGTGAAGTTCCGCATCCGTTCGGAGCGCGCCGGCTACCTGACGCTCGTGGACGTGGAGCCCGACGGGAAGGTGGTCGTGCTCTACCCGAACCAGCTCGACCAGGACAACCGCATCCAGGCGGGCCAGGAAGTTGTGTGGCCGACCCCCGCCATGCGCGCCGTGGTCCAGACCGAGCCGCCCACGGGCCGGGGCATCGTGCGGGCGTTCGTGACGGAGCGTCCCATGTTCGTGCCGCTGAGCGTCGGCAAGGCGGTGGATGGCCGCGACATCTGGCAGGCGCTGCGCGGCGCGGCGGGCCGTCCGCCCTTCGATGGCAGCGATGCGCTGCCGGTCCGCAGCTGGGCGACGCGGGCCATCCCGTATGAGGTGAAGCCCTAGCGCCCATGCGCGTCCGGCGGCTGTTGTTCGGCATCCTGATCGCCTCCGTGGCGGCGGGCCTCGCCTTCGTCCTCGCGAATGCCCGCTTCTTCGAAGGGCTGTTCGGCGCGGCGGAGTACCGGCTCGTGGACTGGCGCATGCGCGGCGCGGCGGAACCGCCGCGCGAGAAGAGCGACGTCGTGCTGGTGCTCTTCGATTCGTCGTCCGTGCGCGACTGGCCCTACCTGGTGCCGTTCCCGCGGCCCGTGCTGGCCGACCTGGTGGACGCGGTCTCGTCCACAGGCGCCCGGGCCATCGGGCTGGACGTGTACCTCGAGCGGCGGGCGCAGGCCATCGACCGGGCCATGCACGTGCCCGGCGATTCGCTGCTGGAAACGGCCATGGCTCGCGCCGGCAACGTGGTGCTGGCCGCGCCGACGGTCCAGCGGGACGGCAAGCGCCTCTTCAGGCCGCCGGACCCGTACTTCCTCCGGGCCGCGCAGGCCGTGGGCTCGGCCGATACGCCCAGCCCGTTTGAGGTCTTCCGGGACATCGAGCTGACGGTACGCACGGACCGCGGGCTGGTTCCGGGTTTCGCCCTGGCCCTGTTCGCCGCGGCCCGCGGCCTCGACCTCGACTCGCTGATGCAGGCCACGCAGCACAAGGGGTTCCTGGACATCCCGGGCCTGCCCATGCGCTACGCGAAGTTGCCGCCACCCGGCGTCGCGGTGCAGACCATGCCCATCCTGTACGTGGGGCCGCCTTCATCGCCCGACCGCGAGGACGGCGGGTTCGTCGCGCTGCCGGCCGGGCTGGTCCAGGCCACCTGGGACCAGCCGGAGCCCATGCGCGCCATCGGCATGAACGCCCTGGCCGGCCAGCTGCGGAGCAGGGTGGTCATGCTGGGCAGCGGCTTCCACGCAGAGGAGCGCTACCGCACGCCGTTCTATGACGCCACGAACGCGAAGGGCGACATCTACGGCTGGATGTACGGAACCGAGGTAGTGGCCACGGCGCTGCACGACCTGCTCACGGGCCGGATCATCGTGCCCCTGACGCACGTCCAGGCGGCCTTGCTGCTGCTGCTGGTGGCGGGCCTGATCACGCTGGCCGTCTTCTGGCGTGGCGTGACGTTCGGCGCCCTGGCCGGCGGCGCCGTCGTCGTCGTGGAGCTGGCCGGCGCATGGCTCGCGTTCGGCCTGCTCCGCGTGCACGTGCCCATGGTGGGGCCGTCGCTGGCGGCGTTCTTCGCGTTCGTCGGCGCCACCAGCTACACGTCCATCGTGGAGGGCAGGCAGGGCCGCATGATTCGCGGCGCCTTCTCCAAATACCTGTCGCCCGTGTTGGTGGACGAGCTGGTCGCGGATCCGTCCAGGCTCAAGCTCGGCGGCGAGAAACGCGAGATCAGTGTCCTCTTCACGGATCTGGCAGGGTTCACGTCGCTGTCCGAGACCATGGACCCGGAAGAGCTGCTCACCCTGCTCAACCGGTACCTCGACGAGATGGCGGACATCGTGCTCCTGGAAGGCGGGACGCTGGACAAGTACATCGGCGACGCCATCATGGCCCTCTACGGCGCGCCCACGGCCCTGCCCGACCACGCGCTTCGGGCGTGCCGCACCGCGCTGCGCATGCAGCGCCGGCTGAAGGAGCTGGACCGGCAGTGGGCGGACCAGGGCCTGCCCCGACTGCGCATGCGCGTGGGCATCAACACGGGCGCGCCCGTGGTGGGCAACATCGGCGGCGAGAAGCATTTCGACTACACCGCCCTGGGCGACGCCGTGAACCTGGCGGCTCGCCTGGAGCCCGCGTGCAAGGCGTATGACGTGGAGATCATGATCTCCGAGAGCACGCGGGAACAGGCAGGAGACGGCATCGTCGTGCGGGAGCTGGACCTTCTGGCGGTCTACGGCAAGGAGGAACCGGTCCGGGTCTACGAGCTGGTGGGCCTGGCCGGAGAGGAAGCCGACGGCGGCGCCCAGGGCGCCGAGCTGTCCGGCCATTTCGAGCAGGGCCTCGGCGCATATCGGAATCGCGATTTCGAGCGGGCGGCGCGGTACTTCGAGGCGGCGGCCCGGATTGCGCCGGCGGACGGCCCCACGATGTTGTACCTGGAGCGTTGCCGGGAATTCGCGGTCCGTCCGCCGCCGGCGGATTGGGACGGCGTGGAGCGAAGGCGGGTCAAATGAAGCAGAGCAGCTCATCCATGAGAGGAGGGATCGCGATGCGATCCATGCGAATCACGTTCATCATGGTTCTCGTCCTGGGCGTGGTGGCTGCGGCGGCGGCACGGGTGGCGGCGGGCCCCGTCGCGGTGCTGGTCCGGGTCGAGGGCGATGTGCAGGTGGAGCGGGCGGACGCCGGGGCGCCGGTGAAGGGCGCCGTCGGCATGCAGCTCGCCGCCGGCGACCGCGTGGTGATCCCCGATGGCGGGCGCGCCATCCTGCTTCACAGCAGCGGCCGCATGGAGCAGGCGACCGCCTCGCTCACCCTCGAAGCGCCGCGGGAACACGAGCCGAGCAACCTGTTCACCCAGACGCTCAGGACGCTCAGCCAGGTGGCGACGACGGACGCGCGCACCCAGCCGAACCGCCAGGGCATGATCCGCCCCATCGCCGGGTCCCCGGTGCCCATCGCGCCACGCAACGACATCGCCGTGCTGGACGTGCGGCCCTCCTTCACGTGGTTCTCCGTGCCCCACGCCACCGGCTACCAGGTCCAGATCCGGCGCGTGGCACCGGCGGAATCGCGGCCGGAGCGGTTCCCGGCCGGGGCCGACACCATGTGGACCTACCCTGCATCGGCACCGCCGCTGGTGCCAGGCGCCACGTACGCGTGGACGGTCGGGCCCATCGGCGCCGGCCGCCCGGCGTCCGAGCAGCGGTTCAAGGTCGCGGATGCCAGCACCGTGGCAGCCCTCCAGGCCACCCTGAAGGTGATCCTGAACGGCGGCGTCGACCCCTCCGGCGGCGGCCTGTTCATGGCCGCGCTGGCCTACCGCGGCGCGGGTCTGTTCTACGAAGCCGACCGCGCGCTGGACCGGCTCCAGGCCGAGGGCGGCGCCGCGGGCCGGCCGTACTACATGCTCCGCGGCGAGGTGTACGACGCCATGGGCCGGGAGACGGAAGCCCGGCAGGCCTTCGAGATGGCCGAAACACAGGCGGGCTCCTGAACGTGAGTGCCGGGTCCGGGTCCGGACGGCTCGTGCTGTATCACGGAGCGGGCTTCGAGGCGTTCGCCCTGCACGACGCGCTGGCCGCGGAATCCATCGAGCTACGGCAGCTCTCGGGCGCCTTCTCCGGACTGGCCCACGACGATGTGCCCGCCGTGCTCGTCGTGGACGATAGCCTTGCCGCCGCCCAGCCGGACCTGCCCCGGGCGGTGGCAGCACTGCCGGAATCGGTGACGGTCATCGCCGCGTGCGCCGCCGCCGAGAAGGCCGCCGAGCAGAACGATCGGCTGGTCCTGTCCCTGCCCGACGGCGACCCCGCACGGGTGCTGCGCACGCTGCGCATGGGGTTCCGCCACTCCGCCGCGCGCATCGCCGCGGCGCGGGCGGACCGGGAGCTCGCCCGCACCCGGACGGAGCTGCGCCAGCTCAACCGCATCGGCATGGCCCTCATGACCGAACGGGACCCCGACGCGCTGCTCGTCCAGATCCTCGATCGGGCCTGTGAGCTCACCGGCAGCGACGCCGGCAGCCTGTACCTCGTGGAGCACCCCAAGGACGGCGCCGCCGACACGCTCCGGTTCAAGCTGACCCGAAACGATTCCCTGCCGGACCTCCCGTTTGTCGAGTTCACCCTGCCCCTGGACCGGACCAGCCTGGCGGGCTACGCGGCGGCCACGCGCGAGCCGCTGGTCCTGAACGACGCCTACGTGATCCCCGACGGCGCGCCGTACAAGCAGAACCGCAGCTTCGATGAGCGCTTCGGCTACCGCACCAAGTCCATGCTCGTCGTACCCATGCTGGACCACCAGGGCGTGGTGGTGGGCGTGCTCCAGCTCATCAACCGCAAGGACGATGCGGGCGCCACCATCACCAGCGAGGAAGACGCGTCCCTCCACGTCCTGCCCTACACCGCCCGCGAGCTGGAGCTGGTCCTGGGCCTCGCCGGGCAGGCCGCCGTCTCCATCGAGAACTCGGCGCTCTACCAGCGCATCCAGGAGATCTTCAGCAGCTTCGTGAAGGCCGCCGTCATCGCCATCGACCAGCGGGACCCCACGACGGCCGGGCACAGCGTGCGCGTCGCCACCCTCACCGCCGACCTGGCCGATGCCCTGCGCCTGCACCGGGCCGGCCGCTGGGCCGGCACCACGTTCACACGCCAGCAGATGCGCGAGCTCCGCTACGCCGCGCTGCTCCACGACTTCGGCAAGGTGGGCGTGCGCGAGGAGGTGTTGGTCAAGCCAAAGAAGCTGCCCGCATACCTCTGGGAGCGCGTGGATGCGCGCTTCCACCTGATCCGGCGGACGTTCGAGGTCGAAATGCTCCGGCAGAAGACCGGCCTGCTGGAAACGCACGGGCCCGGCGGGGCCGCCGCCCTCATCGCCGGCATCGAGAACGAGTACGACGCGCGCCTCGCCGAGCTCAACCGGTTCGAAGAGGCCATCCGCGCTGCCAACGAGCCCCGCGTCCTGCCCGAGGAGAGCGAGGCGATCCTGGACGTCATCGCCGGCCGCCGCTTCACCGGCCCCGACGGCCAGCCGCACCCGTTCATCACCGGCGAGGAGCTGCATTTCCTGTCCATCCCGAAAGGCAGTCTGGACAATCGCGAACGGCGGGAGATCGAATCCCACGTCACCCAGACGTACACGTTCCTCGCCCAGATCCCGTGGACCGATGACCTGCGCGATGTAGCGCACATCGCATACGGCCATCACGAGAAGCTGGACGGAAGCGGCTACCCCCGTGGCGTCACCGGGGACGACATCCCCGTCCAGACCCGGCTCATGACCATCGCCGACATCTTCGACGCCCTCACCGCGTCCGACCGCCCCTACAAACGCGCCCTGCCCGTCGACCGCGCCCTCGACATCATCTCCGCCGAAGCCGGCCGCGGCGCCCTCGACACCGACCTCGTCAAGCTGCTCCTCGAGAGCAAGGCATACGAAAAGGTGCTGGAAGTCGACTGGAAGAACCTCTAGCGGAAGGCGCCGGAGCCGCCGGACCCGCCGGACCCGCCGCACCCGCGCCTTTCGCGGAACGCCCGGGCCTGGCGCGCGCCACGGTTTGCCAGCAGCGAACCGTGTGGCCCGGGGTGGGGCAAAGGGCATGGGGTCATGGGCGACTCGCGAGGCCGTCGGCCCTCCGCCTCGCCGGCAACCCGGCTCACACCTCGAACCCGCGGCCGCCACGGAACCCGGCCGCCGAGCGCCGGAGCCCGTGACCCCATGCCCGAGCCCCACCCCCCGCTCACCGTTCAGCGCCACGAATTGACACGGCTCCGGCACGGGAATAGCGTGAGCATGCGCAAGCACAATTCCTTCAAACGGAAGGGCTGGGGACTCATGCGCGTTTCGATCGAATACTGCGGCATGTGAAATTACCTTCCGCGGGCTTCCAGTCTGGAAGCCGAGATCCGGAAGGAGTTTTCCCAGGCGGAGATTCAACTCATCGAGAGCAAGGGCGGCGTGTTCGAAGTAACGTGCGACGGCGATCTGATCTTTTCCAAGAAGCGGCAAGGCCGGCATCCGACCTGGGAAGAGATCCGTGACGCACTTCGCGAACGGGCCTAGCCTATGGCTGGATCGAGTGGAGGCGGGCACCGGATGAATATCGCGATCAACACCGGCGGGGGAGATGCGCCGGGCCTGAACGCCGTGATCAGGGCCGTCGTGCTTTCGGCGGTGAACCGCGGCTGGCGGGTTTACGGCATCCGGCGGGGCTATGTGGGCCTCATGGACGGCGACGGCGTGGTCCCGCTGGACCGGGACACCGTACGCGGTATCACCCATCTCGGCGGCACCATCCTGGGCACGACGAACCGGGGCAACCCGTTCGAGTGGCCCGCGCACCAGGCGGACGGCACGGTCGTTACCATCGACCGGTCCGACGAGGTGGTGGCAGGCTTCCGCCGGTTCGGGCTGGACGCGCTCATCGCCATCGGCGGCGACGGCTCGCTGCGCATCGCGCAGATGTTCGCCAAGAAGGGACTGCCCGTCGTGGGCGTGCCTAAGACCATCGACAACGACCTGGCCGCTACGCAGGTGACGTTCGGCTTCGACACGGCGGTGCAGACGGCCACCGAGGCCATCGACAAGCTGCACTCCACGGCCGAGAGCCACGAACGCGTCATGGTGGTGGAGCTCATGGGCCGCAACACCGGCTGGATCGCGCTGCACGCCGGGTTGGCCTCCACCGCGGATGCCATCCTCATCCCCGAGATCCCCTACGAGATCGAGAAGGTGTGCGAGAAGATCCGGGAACGGGAACGGGCCGGACGCCACTTTTCCATTATCGTCGTGGCGGAAGGCGCGCTGCCCAAGGGCGGCCAGATGACCTACAGAGAGCAGGCGAAGCCGGGCCAGGCCGGACGCCTGGGCGGCATCGGCGAGCACGTCGCCATGGAGATCGAGGACTGCACCGGCAAGGAAACGCGGACCCTCGTGCTGGGCCATCTCCAGCGGGGCGGCCGGCCCACGCCCGCGGACCGGCTCATGGCCCTCCGCTTCGGCGTCGCCGCCGTTCGCTGTGTCGAGGAGGGCCGCTTCGGGACCATGGTGGCGTATCAGCCGCCGGCCATGGTGCCCGTGCCGATGGAAGACGCGATCCATGAGCTGAAACGCGTGCCCATCGACCACGACACGGTCCGCACCGCCCGCGACCTGGGCATCTCGTTCGGGGATTGACCGTCCCCGGGCGAACGGCAACCGTCCGTCGCCCGCGGCGTGAGCTTTGCACACGGCCTTTATTCGCTGAGCTGATTCCCGCAACCATTGGTTGAAATGTCAGACCACGTCTATAAGAAGATCGAGCTGACCGGGTCGTCCACAAAGAGCATCGAGGACGCCGTCCACAACGCCATCGCCCAGGCGTCCAGGACGTTGCGCAACATGCGGTGGTTCGAGGTGGTGGACATCCGCGGCCACATCGAGGACGAAGCCGTGCAGCATTGGCAGGTCACCGTGAAGGTCGGCTTCACGCTCGAATAGGCCGGCGCTCTCCCTTTCTTCCCGCCTCCCCGTCCCCCGTTGGAGGGATGGGGAGGCCGGAAGGCATCTCCCGCAGTTGTTCCGTTGCGACCTGAGGCCGTAACTTCCGGTTTCGCATTGAACCCGCCAGACAGGGGAACACGAGCCATGGGTGCAAGAGTCCGGACGGCGGCCGCCGTCGTCCTGATGTCTCTTACCGTTGCGGGGGGGCGTGCCGCCGCGCAGGCGGCGGTCCGGCAACCCGCCGCGCAGCGCTTCGATCTGAGCGTCGGCCACATCATGCAGGGCCCGGAGCTCGTCGGCTCCTCGCCCAGCGCCGTGCGTTGGACCGACGACGGCGCCTGGATCTACTTCCGCTGGAAGCGGGGCGGCCGGCCCTGGGACGAGCGGCCCGCGTTGTACAGGGTGCGGGCGAGCGGCGGCCAGCCCGAACGACTCTCGGACGACCAGGCGGATTCGCTGGGCGTGTACATCGCCCGCGGCGACATCTCGCAGGACCGGCGTTGGCGCATCGTGTCCTACCAGGGCGACCTGTGGCTCATCAACCGCCGCAGCCTGGAGACGCGGCGGCTCACGGACACGGGCGATGCCGAGTCCCAGCCGGTGTTCAGCCGTGACGGACGCACGGTCTACTACGTGCGCGACGACAACGTGTACGCCCTGGCGCTGGACAACGCGGAGATCCGGCAGCTCACGGACATCCGCAAAGGCCCGGCACCGCACGAAACGGAGGCGAAAGGCCAGCGGGCCTTCCTGGAGCGGGAGCAGAAGGAGCTGTTCGCCCACATCCGCCGCGTGCTGAAGGAAGAACAGGAACAGAAAGAGCGGCGCGAGGCCCGGGAAGCGAAGCAGCCCAAGCCGGTTTACATCGGCAAGCAGGAGCGCGTGTACGGCATCATGGTGGAGCCCGGCGAGCGCTGGGCCATGCTCCAGGTGGGCGAGCCGGCGACCGATGCGCGGCGCACCATCGTGCCGGACTACATCACGCCGTCCGGCTACGTCGATCCCATGCGCGGGCGCACCAACGTGGGGGATGCCCAGAGCACCGCCCGGCTCGCGCTGCTGGACCTGTCGGACGGCGGCGCGGCCTGGCTGGACCTGGTGCCCGCGGAGGCGAAGGCCGACACGACGGATCCTCACGCGGGCGATCTGGCCAGCATCTCGTTCATGGGCTGGAACGAGGACGGCACGAAGGGCCTGGTCTACGCCATGGCCTATGACTTCAAGGATGCGTGGCTTCAGGTGGTGGACGCGGCCACCGGCAACCTCACGGTCATCGACCATGAGCACGACGATGCGTGGCTGGGCGGCCCGTGCGTGACCTGCGCCGGCTGGATGCCGGACGGCCGCTCCGCGTGGGTGGTGAGCGAGCGGTCCGGCTACGCCCAGTTGTACACCGTCGGGGCCGACGGGCAGGGGTTCAAGGCGCTCACCAGCGGCAAATGGGAGATCCACGACGTCGAGATCTCACCGGACCGGAAGCGCTTCTACCTCACCACCAACGAAGGCTCGCCCTTCGAGCAGCACTTCTACACCATGGACCTGGACGGCAGCCACCGGACGCGCGTCACGAAGCGGGTCGGCTGGCACGACGTCACGCCGGGGCCGGACGGCCGGCGCCTGGCCGACGTGTACTCCACCTCCAACCGTCCGCCCGAGCTGTTCATCATGGACGCGAAGCCGGGCGCGGCGCCACGGCGAGTGACCACCACACCGACCGAGGAATGGCTGGCCGGCCCCTGGATCGACCCGGAGATCATCCGCGTCCCGGCCCGGGACGGTGCGCAGGTCCCCGCCCGCATCTACCGGCCCGCCGACCTGGGCGCGAAGCCCAACGGCGCCGCCGTCATCTTCGTGCACGGCGCGGGTTACCTCCAGAACGTGGAGCGCGGCTGGTCCGGATACTTCCGGGAATACATGTTCCACCACCTGCTGGCGTCCCGCGGCTACGTGGTGCTGGACATGGACTACCGCGGCTCCGCCGGCTACGGCCGCGACTGGCGTACCGCCATCTACAGGCACATGGGCAGCAAGGACCTCACCGACGAAGTGGACGGCGCCCGCTACCTGGCCGAGCACGAAGGCGTGGACCCGCACCGCATCGGCATCTACGGCGGGTCCTATGGCGGGTTCACCACCCTCATGGCCATGTTCACTCAACCGGGCGTGTTCGCCGCGGGCGCCGCGTTGCGGCCCGTCACCGACTGGGCCCACTACAACCACTGGTACACCAGCCGTATCCTGAACCTGCCGCAGGACGACTCCGTCGCGTACCGACAGTCGTCGCCCATCTATTTCGCAGACGGGCTCGAAGGCGCACTGCTCATCTGCCACGGCATGGCGGACACCAACGTGCACTTCCAGGACACCGTCATGCTGATCCAGCGGCTCATCGAGCTGGGCAAGAAGAACTGGTCCGTGGCGCCGTACCCGGTGGAGAACCACGGCTTCGTAGAACCAACGTCCTGGACGGACGAGTACGGTCGAATCCTCACACTGTTCGAACGGAACCTCGGCGGAGACTGAAGCATGAGCAGGACAATCGGGCGCCATGGCAGAGGCCACGGCGCGGCAGCGGGTCTGGTGCTGGCCATCCTCACGGCGGGCCTGCCCGCCTGCGCGCAGTCATCCAACACCGTGGAGATCGCGCTGGCCGGGCCCGTCAGCACACCGGCCTACGCGGGCATGCAGCGCGGTGCGGAGATGGCGGTGGCCGAGGTGAACGCGGCGGGCGGCATCGCCGGACGCACGCTGGAGATGATCGTGCGCGATGACTCCACCAGTCCCCAGCGCGCCATCACCATCGCCAATGAGCTCGTCGCGGACCCCGCCGTGGTCGCGGTGGTGGGACACCTGAACTCCGCCGCTACCCTCGCCGCCGCGCCCATTTACAACGACGCGGCCCATGCGCTGGTCAACGTGTCACCGGCCGCCAGCAGCCCGCTGGTCTCCAACGCGGGTCCATGGACCTTCCGCGTCTGCCCCAGCGACCTCGAACACGGGCCGGCCCTGGCGACGTGGGCGGTCAACCATCTGCACGAACGGCGCGCCGTTGTGCTCTACTCCAACGACGACTACGGACGCGGCGTGCTCGTCAGCTTCACCGACGCCTTCAACGCCCTCGGCGGAGAGGTGCTCTCCCAGGACCCGTACCTGCCCTCCATGCTCGCCGGCAACGGCGATCCCGATCCGTACCTGCGCCGCGCCATCCGCAACCACATGAACGTCCTCGTCATCGCCGGCCAGTCGGAGGACGGTGCCGCCATTCTCCGTAAGGCGCGCACCGACGGCTACGACGGCACGGTCATGGGCGCCGATGGGCTGACAGGCCTGAGAGACATGGGCAGTCTGGCGAACGGCGTGTACGTCAGCTCGGCCTGGCTGCCGGACCAGCCTGGCGAGGCCAGCCAGCGGTTCGTACAGGCCTACCATGACCGCTACGGCGCCGAACCGGACCAGTTCGGCGCCATGACCTACGACGCCGTCCGGCTCGTGGCCCAGGCGATCCGGGAGGTGGGGCCGGACCGGGCCGCCATCCGATCGTACCTCGAGCAGGTGGGGCGGGGCCGTCCGGCGTTCCATGGAGTGTCCGGCGCCATCGCGTTCGATGAGAACGGCGACGTCGTGAACAAGAATGTCGTCGTCGGAGTCATCCGGAACGGGCAGCTGGTGTCGGCCCAGTGAGGCGTCTCACCGAAGGGTGACGTGCACCACAGACCCGGGGCGCAGGGTCACCGACTTGCGGATCGTCGCCGTCCGGTCTTCGCTCACGGCCGTCACCGTGATCTCCGCGTTGCGCGCGCCCGCCAGCACGAAACGCTCCGTCTGTCCGGCGCCCACCGTGCCGAGCAAACGGGACCCCGTCCCGTCGTCGTACGAGACGACCATGGCGCTGGCCAGCGGGTTCTCTACCGCGATGGCGTAGGTCCGCTCCGGATTCGTCTCCGCACGCATGGCGTGACTGCACCCGGCGAGCGCCAACACGAGCGCCAGCGGCGGCGCGACCCGATGTAGCAGAAGTCGACCCATCTCTCCTCCCGTCTCGTGACCCCGGCTGGCCTGCACTCCCTACGGCCACTCCTGGGCCCGGAATCGTTCCCCCGTCACCTCGGCTGCCTGCCCCGCGAGCCACAGGAACACGCCCGTGACCTGATCGGGCGCAGGCAACGAATCGGGATCCTCCTCGGGATACGCCGCACGACGCATCGCCGTGCCCATGGCTCCGGGATCCACCGCGTTCACCCGGATGCCCGCTCCTTCTTCCTCCAGCGCCAGATTGTACGTGAACGCTTCCAACGCCCACTTGCTGACGCCGTACGCGCCCCAACGAGCCCGCGCCACGTTGCCCACCCCGGACGTCACGTTGATGATAGAACCTCGGCCCGCCGCCCGCATGCCCGGCAACACGGCCTGCGTCGCCACCAGGGCGCCCGTGACATTCACGTCCAGCACACGGCGCCATCCGTCCAGTGGACAGTCCGCCAGGCGGCACCGATCACCCAGCACGGAGGCGTTGTTCACCAGCACCGTGATGGGAGCCACGGCCTCCGCCTCCGCCATCGCCACCAGTCTGGAAACCGCCGCCGCGTCCGTCACGTCGAGCGTCGCCGCGACCGTGCCAACTCCGCGGTCCCGCAGCGACGCCGCTACTTCATGCACGCCCTCCCCTCCAGCGCACAGGACAAGCGACGCGCCCGCGTCACCATACGCCTCCGCCAACGCACGACCCAGACCCCGGGATGCCCCGGTGACCATCACCGTCTCGCCACTCAGATCGACGGTCATCGCACCTCTACAGGATTCATCAAAAAGAAAAAACGGCGTGGCCGATTCGCGGCCACGCCGTCAGAGCGTTCGTTCGTCGATGCCTCAGTCCGGGAAGGATACGGTGCGCGCCGTCTCCATCGTCGGCGGATGACCGGTCATCAGCTCGACCAGCATCGCCATCTCCCCGGTCAACTCCTGCGCCTTGGCATAGACCGTCAGGATGTTCGCGTAGTCGAAGTACGCGTTCACCGCGTCCTCCGACCCCACGTACTGGTCCAGCACCAGATCGTCCATCCGGTCCTTCGCGTCGGTCAACAGGTAATCCAGGATCCGATCCAGCCACCATGCCTCGGCCAGCGTCGTCAGATCCATGTCCCCGTCGAGACGCGGCAGCAGCGCTTCGATCTCTGCCACGATCTCCGGCGGCGCAACCACCCCACCGGCTCCGCCCCTGGCCTCAAGGACGTGCCGCGCCGTGGACTCCAGCGCCGTCAGTTCTTCGTATGAGCATCGCAGGATCATGGTTCCCTCTCCTGCTTGCAGGCCAAACGGCCTGCGCCTGCGTCCCAACCCCGCAAACCCCGTTCCGCACCCTCTCTTCTCTATACGTTCGGCCGATTCCGCCCGTTTCGTAACGGCCGCGAGCGAAAACGCGTGTTCCTTCGCCCGCCAGGCCTCTGTTCCTTCCTACACCGCGACCCCCTGCCAGGATCGCGCCACGCGCCCGATGGCCGGGGCCCGGGCAGGATACACCCGGCGTCCGGCTACACTTTTCCCGACTCTGGACCGTTTTTTCCGGGAGCGTCCCCAGGCTCGACTGTACGGGTGTTTCCCGAATATGTCCGGAATGCAAACGACGACGCAACCCCGTCAGCGGCGAACCAGCCAGTTCCCCAGCCACAACCCTCCGATGATGTCGAGAGCGGCGTGGGATGCCATGCCCGGCAGCACCGAGCCGGTGGCGATGAACGGCATGGCGAGCAGGAAGCCCAGGAGAGAGGCGCGCAACGCCCCGGATGCACCCTGGTAGGAGTGGATCAGGCCGAATGCGAAGGAGCTGAAGGCGACGGCGAGCCACAGGCTATCCGTGGCCGCCTGGAGGGCCGGAATGAGGAAGCTCCGGAACACGAGTTCCTCCGCGATGCCGGCGGACAGGGACACGCCCAGGAACAGGAGCTTTTCGCGGCGCGTCCTGGGAAGCAGGAACAACAGGAGCGCGGTTTCGGGCAGGCGCAGGATCCGACCCAGCACCATGGCGCCCAGGCCTACCGCGGTGGTGAGCACCGCGACGAGAAGGAGCCGGCCGGCCGGGTGCACCACAAGCCCCAGAAGGCGGGCCGTGAAGCCGCTGGCCCAGGCCGCGGCCATGGTCAGCGCGGCGAGGATCCAGATGGTGACGACGGAAGAGACGTAGAGCTCGGTCCGGCGCAGTCCCTCGGGCACCTCGTTGGCCATTCGGCCCTGCACAAGCAACAGACCCGGCATGATCACGAGCAGGAACACCGTCATGAGCCGGGCGGGCCAGGCCAGCTCGGGCGAGGCCAGCCAGACGAGGGCGGCGCCGACCGTCACGGCCGTTGCGTTCAATATCCGTTGCCGTCGTCCTGAATCCATCGCCTTCTGCGACTCCTGCCCTCAGCCCGCTGGCGGCTCCTGCCGCGCCAGCTTCACGTATGCCCGGGGCGCCACAAGCCCGAGAGCCGTGCCCACCACGGCGCCGGCCACCATGTCCGTTGCATAATGGAAGCCGGAGTACACGGCCCCGACGCAAACGCCGAGCGCCGCCAACAACAGCACCGGAAAGGCCGGCCGCAGATACCGGTACGCCAGAAACACCTGCACCGTAGCCGCGCTCATGTGGGAAGACGGGAATGCGGCACCGCGCGCGGACCCGTGTCGCAGAATCCAGTGGCTCAGCCGATTCACCACCCCGTGGTCCAGGGATGCGTCCGGCGCCGGAAACAGATACCGGGGACCCTGAACCGGGAAGAAGATGAACGCGACGTAGTTGAGCAGGAGCGTGAGTACCACACCGAACGTCACCACGCGGAACGCGTGGACCCGCCCCATGAGATACAGCACCAGCGAGGGCACGAAGATGATCAGGTAGTACGACAGGTAGGCAGCGTGAAGAACTTCGGACAGAATCGGATACGGCAGCGCCGCCGCCAACTCACGGCTGGGCTGCCCGCCAAAAAGGACCGCTTCCACATGTTGGATGGCCGCATCGAAGTAGTGGCCGTTCCAGACTGCCTGGTTCAGGGTGGCCAGCTCCGTGTAGAGCGCCGGCAGCAGGAGCATCGCGTACCAGTCGTGCACGACACGGCCCAGGCGCGGCCAGGCATGGCTGGCGGCACGGACCGCCTGGCGCACGGGCGGCAGGTCCATGGCCGCGGCGGCAGCAAGGAGATGCAGGGTAATGAGAGCTGGCCAGGCGCGCGTGTGGTGGGGGAACAGCAGCGCGACAACGCCTACGAGCGCGTAAGCGGCGAAGACGCGGTCCAGCGGCCGGGGATGGGGGTCAGGCGCCACCCGTGTCCTTCTGGTACACACGATACGTCTTGTATACGTAGGCGCCGACCTTTTCCAGGCCACGCCGCATCTTCCAGTTGTCCTCCAGGATCCACGAGCATTCCCCGCCCTTGTGGCCCAGCTCGCGAGCCGTCATGAAGGCGCGCGTGAAGAAGACCACGTCGATGCCCATGCCGCGGTACTCGGGCTTGAGGCCCAGTGCGAAAACGCGCGCCCTGTCGATCTTGCGGGCGTACCAAAGCAGCTTGGGAATGCCAAACGGCAGCAACCGCCCGTTCACGTGCTTCAGCGCCTGGTTGAAATCCGGAAGCGTGAGGGTGAAGCCGGCCGGGTCGCCGTTGATGAACGCGAGCAGAGCGTAACGCGGTTCGACGATGGGCTTGAGCTCCTTCGCCAGGTGCTCGATCTCCTTCTCCGTGAGCGGCACGAAGCCCCAGTTCTGCTCCCACGCGCTGTTGTAGATCTGCTGGATGAGGTCCACTTCCTCGTCCAGCTTCTTCAAGTTGACCGGCCGGATGCTGAACCCGTCGATGGAGCGCTCGATACGCTGAACGGCGCGCTCCAGGCGGTCCGGAGTCTGGTTCGAGTCGATCCAGTAGGCCAGCAGGTCCTCGGCCTTTCCGTACCCGGCGCTCTCCACCAGGTCCTGGTAGTACGGCCGCCCATGGCCCATCAGCACGATGGGCGGCTTGTCGAACCCATCCAGCAGGATGCCCGGGGAGTGCGATTCGTCGTTGGTCGAGAAATTGAACGGACCCATGATCCTGCGGGCGCCGTGCTCCTTCACCCAGGCTTCCGCCGCGTCGAGCAACGCGCGGGCGACGGTCCGGTCGTTGATGGATTCGAAAAACCCGAAGAAGCCGGTCTGGTCGCCGTGGAACTCGTCATAGCGGTGGTTGATGAACGCGGCGATACGGCCGACCGGATCCGAGCCGCGCCACGCCAGGAAGTACTCCACGTCGGCGTGCTCGTGGAACGGATGCTTCGTGCGGTCGAACAGCTTCCGCTGGTCGGAGATGAGCGGCGGCACCCACAGGGGGTCGTCCGCGTAGATCTGCCACGGGAGCCGGATGAACTGCTTCATGCCGTTGCCCCGCACCGGGGCGACGACCACGTTGGAACCCTGCTCGTGTGCCGGTTGGCTCATACGGCTCCCGTGCCCCGCGTTTAGATGACGGCCATCTGCTTTCCGACCTGCGCAAACGCTTCCAGCACGCGGTCGACATGCTCATCGGTGTGCGTCGCCATCATGGAGATGCGCAGACGACAGGAGTGGTCCGGCACGGCAGGCGGCGTCACCGGATTGGTGAACACGCCCGCGTCGAACAGCTCCTTCCAGAAGATGAGCATGGGCTCCAGCTCGCCGATGACCACCGGGATCACGGGAGTGACACTGCGGCCGATGTCGTAGCCGAGGCTCTTCAGCCCCTCCTGCATGCGCCGCGTGTTGTGCCAGAGCTGATCGCGCCGTTCCGGTTCTTCCTGGATCACGTCCAGTGCGGCCAGGACGGTGGCAACCGCCGAAGGCGGCATACTGGCACTGAAGATCAACGCGCGGGAATGGTGTTTCAGGTAGTGGATCACAGTCTCGGGCCCGGCAATGACGCCACCCAACGATGCCAGCGACTTGGAGAACGTGGTCATCACCAGGTCCACCCGGTCGTCCAGCCCGAAATGCTCCGCGGTGCCGGCGCCCGTCGGCCCCAGCACGCCGAACGCGTGGGCATCATCGACCATCGTGGCCGCACCGTACTTCTCCGCCAGCTCCACGATGCCCGGCAGGTTCGCGATGTCGCCTTCCATCGAGAACAGCCCGTCCGTGACGATCAGCTTGCCCGCCTCCGCCGGCGCCTGGGCCAGCCGCCGCTCCAGGGCCTGCATGTCGTTGTGGGCATACCGCTGCGTGACGCCAAACGCCAGGCGCGCGCCATCCACGATGCTGGCGTGGTTCAGCTTGTCGAGGAACAGGTAGTCATCGCGCCCGACCAGCGTGGAGATCACGCCCAGATTGGTCTGGAAGCCGGTGCTGAAGACCAGGGCCGCCTCCTTGTGCAGCTGCTCGGCCAACCGCTGCTCCAGCTGCTCATGGAGGTCCAGCGTGCCGTTCAGAAACCGGCTGCCCGTGCAGCCGCTGCCGTAGCGCTTCAGCGCTTCGGCCGCCTTCTGCAGCACGTGCGGATGGTGGGTCAGGCCCAGATAGTTGTTGGACCCCACCATGATCTTGCGCTGCCCGTCGATCTCCACCTCGGTGTCATACGAAGCTTCGATCGCCCGGAAATACGGATAGTATCCCTTCGCCTGCACTTCACGTGCGATCGTATAGCTTTCGCACTTTTCGAAAAGGCTCATTCGGCTCTCCGCTCACGGCCCATCTAATCCAGCCAGCCATACGCGCGATACCATGCGGCGGTTTCCTGCAAACCCTCCGCAAGCGGCGTGCGCGCGACGAAATCCAGGTCCCGCTTTGCCGTCTCCGTCTCACACAACCACGCGGGCGCCAACAACTCACGCGCTTTGTCCCGCGTGAATATGCTCGGCCGGCCCACGGCGCGGCCCGCCACCTCGCTCACGGCGGCAGCCGCACGAATCAGACCCGACGGAACCGGGACCCTGTGCCCCGGGCGCCCGACGGCGTCCGACACCAACCTCAGCACTTCGCTCCACGCATACGCGCGGGTTTCCGCCGTATGGTAGATCCCGGCCGCCGCTTCCGCGACCCCCGCGCGCACGATCGCATCCGCCAGGTCGGCGGCATGGATCATCTGCAGCCTGCGCAATGGCCCTGACGGAACAGGCAGGATACCATGGCGAGCCAGCCGGAAAAACGGCAGGAGATCGCGGTCCCCCGGACCGTAAACGGCCGGCGGGCGAAGCACGACGACTCCGAATGTTTTCTGTGCGGCGAGGCAGAGACGCTCCGCGTCGAGCTTGCTTCTGCCGTATGCAGTCAACGGGCGTGGCTCATCATCCGGATGGACCGGCCGCCCGTTCCGTGCAGGACCCACGGCTGCCAGAGAGCTTACAAACACCAGGCGCCGAGGGTGACCGCTCTGGACCATCGCATCGACGAGGCGCCGCGTGCCCTCGACGTTGACGTCCCTGAACTCAGCTTCATGCCGGGCGCGAGTCAACCCGGCCAGATGCAACACGATGTCGATGTCGCGGACGGCGTTTTGCAACGCCGCCGCGTCCTTCAGATCCGCTTCCTCACGCTCGAAGCCCAGGGCATCGAGATGACGCACATCGCTGGTCGAGCGGACGAGCGCCCGAACCTGGAAGTGGCCTTCCGCCAGCGCTGATGCGAGATGGGAGCCGACAAACCCCGTCGCCCCCGTGATGAGAACGCGTTCGCCCGCCGTCATCGCCACGGCTCAAAGGTGCGGGAGGCAGCCACAAAAGGCAATGGTAAGCCTCAGGAAACGGCCGCCAGCACGCGCTCCACGATATGGAGCGCTCCCAGCAGCTGGGATTCGGTGATCACGAGGGGCGGCGTGAAGGCGAGCACGTCTCCGTCTCCGCCTTCGGGCAGCAGCAGCACGCCGGCCCGCAACGCGCCGGCCATGGTCCTCGCCGCGAGCTCGGCCGGGGCCGATCCGCCCGCGTCCCCCAGGCGGACCCCCTGCATGAGGCCCATGCCGCGCAGCTCCCGGATGCGAGGCTCCCGCTGCGCCCATCCTTGCAACCATTCACGCAAGGTGGCGCCCAACGTCCCGGCCCGCTCCACCAGGCCCTCTTCTTCGATGACCTCCAGCTGGGCCAGCGCCGCCGCGCACGCCGTCGGGTTGCCCAGGAACGTGCTCGTGTGAATCGCCTCGCCCTCGGAAACCGGCCAGGCGGCCATGACCTTCGGTGTTCCGATGGCCGCGCTGAGTGGCAGGGCCCCGGTCAGCGCCTTCCCCACGGTCATGATGTCCGGCGTCACGCCTTCGTGCTGGCACGCGAACCAGCGGCCGGTGCGGCCGAAACCCGTGTAGATTTCGTCGAAGATGAGCACGATGGAGCGCTCGTCGCACAGGGCGCGCAAGCCGGTGAGGAAGCCCGGAGGCGGCACGACGAGGCCGCCGCGACCCTGCACCGGCTCCACGAGCACCGCGCCCACGGGCGTCGCCGATGGGGCCGCTTCGTCGATGATGCGCGCCACCGTCCGCAGGGCATCCGCCGGGTCGGCGTCGGCTCCCGGATACGGGGCGAACCGAACGCCCGTGAAGAGCTGGTCCAGGAACGGGCGGCGGAACAGCGCGCGCGAGGTGACGGACAGTGCGCCGTAGGTCAGCCCGTGGTACGCGCCCTCGAACGCCACGATACCGGGCCGGCCGGTGGCCACGAGCGCCGTCTTGAGAGCCGCTTCCACCGCTTCGGCCCCGGCGGAGGCCAGGATGGACACCGACAGGCCGTCGGGCGCGAGCGCTGCAAGCCGTTCCAGCAGCAGCACCTTCACTTCCGTGGGATGCACGTCGCCCAGGCCATGGGGCAGCCGTGAAGCCTGCCGGCTTATGGCGCCCGCGACGGCGGGATGGGCGTGGCCCGTGGCCGCCACGGCGAAGCCGGCCGTCAGGTCCACGTACACATTGCCGTCGGCATCCCGGACGTTTGCGCCGGCCGCCTCTGCCCATACGATGGTGTCGTCCAGGGGCGTGATGTTCGGAGATTCGACGGCGCGCAGGCGAGCGGCCAGGCTCCGGGACGTTGGCCCCGGCGGCTCCACGGCCATGCGGGGCATGTCGGCGCCGAACGCCATGCTCAGATCACGAACGCCGGCCCAGGAGCCCGATGAGGGCGCCGACCGCCACGCCCGTAAGCACCGCGCCGCCGAGCAGGAGAGCCCGGCTCGCATCCATCGTCGCCAGGTCCAACGGTGAGCCAACGGATGAAGGAGTGTCGCCTTTGGCTTCGTGGGCCGGCGACGTGCCCGGGTCGGCGTCCATCTCCGCCCCGCACGCGTCGCACACCGCTTCGCCCCGTTCCCGCGACGTGCGGTTGCGGAATCCCAGATGGGCCCCGCACTCCGGACATGGCAGGTGCGCCGGCGCCGGCTCGATGGCGTCGTAGAGTGCGCGCCGCGAAATGTCCAGGCGGTCCGCGATGTCTGCCACTGAGGCGTCCGTCCCCCAGTAGAGACGGTTCACTTCCCGTGCGAGCCGTTCGTCGTCCGTCATGGAGGGCCCTCCCGCCGGCTTGACAGGTGATGGTTCAACATAGGCGGAGGGAGGAGGCGAAGCGACCCCGTAGACCCGGCCGAAGGCCTGGGCGGGCCGGCGCAACGCGGAACGGCCCACGCCGTCGGTGTGGGGATCGGCCGCGCGGGGTCTGGCGGGCGGCAACGGACGGGGCGAGGTTGGGGGGCATGAAAACGACGATTCGCCCGCCCCGGCTACGCAAGGGCGACCGTGTCATGCTCGTGGCACCCGCGGGTCCGGTGCCGGCGGACAAGTTGGAGATCGCGTTGGCGCGCGCCCGCGTGTTGGGTTTCGAACCGGTGCTGGGCAGCGCCGCGAGGGCGCACACAGGCTATCTGGCGGGTTCGGACGAGGAGAGAGCCGCCGATCTGCAGCGGGCCATCGACGACCCGGACATCGCGGCGATCTGGGCGCTGCGCGGTGGATACGGCGGCATGCGCACGCTGCGGCACGTGGACCTCGGCGGACTCACGGAACGGCCCCGCGCGTTCATCGGCTTCAGCGACAACACGGTGATCCACCTGGCGCTGGCACGCCTCGGTCTGACCTCGTTCCACGGACCCCACGCCGGCTCCGATGCCTTCCCTCCCGCGACGACCGACTGTTTCCGCCGCGTATTGTGGGAAGCGGAGCCGGCGGGCCGGCTGCCCGACCCGGTTAACGGGCCCGAGCGCTCGACACTCATTGGCGGCGTGGCCGAAGGACCCCTGGCCGGCGGCAACCTCGCCATGCTGGCCGCCGCCTGCGGCACGGCCTGGCAGTTGGATGCCCGGGGGCGCATCGTCGTCATCGAGGACATCGGCGAGCCCCTCTATCGCATCGACCGCATGCTGCTCCAGCTCCGGCTCGCCGGCGCCCTGGACGGCGCGGCGGGATTCGCATTCGGCCGGTTTACGGACCTGCCTGGCGACACCGACGAAAGCGACCCCTCCCTCGCCGACGTCCTGCTGTCCGTCATCGGGCCCCTCGGAGCGCCCGCCGTCCTGGGCCTGCCGTTCGGCCACGCCGACGAGAACTGGACGTTGCCGCTGGGCGTGCGCGCACGTCTCGACGCGGCGACGCGCACACTCACGATCCTGGAGCCGGCCGTCACGTAGCGCGCCGGCCCTCCCGCTGATTATCATCGAGTCATGAAGATCTACACGCGAACGGGCGATCAGGGTGAGACGGGACTGTTCGGCGGCGGACGGGTGTCGAAGGCGCATGTACGCGTGGTGGCGTACGGCGCCGTGGACGAGCTGAACGCGGTGCTGGGTTGGGCGATCACGCAGCTGGATACGGATCTGGGCGCCCGGCTGCGCACCGTGCAGGGGGATCTGTTCGCCATGGGCGCGCATCTGGCGACGCCGGTCGCGAGCCAGCGGAAGCGTCCCGCGTTGCCGCCGCTTCCCGACCGCGTACCCGAGCTGGAAGCCTGGATCGATGCGTTGGACGCCGGCCTGCCTGCGCTGCGCTCGTTCATCCTGCCGGGCGGGTCATCGGGGGCTGCGGCCCTGCATGTGGCGCGGACGGTGTGTCGTCGCGCGGAGCGGGCGGTGGTGGCGCTGGCCCAATCGGATCCGGTGGAGAGCGGGATCGTCGTGTACCTGAACCGGCTTTCGGACCTGCTGTTCACGCTCGCGCGGGAGGCGAACCGCGCGGCGGGCGTGGCGGACGCGGAGTGGCACGGTGATTCGGAGTGAGCGTCCCCACACGAGCTGAACGCATGGCGCGCCGCCTGGAGCGCGAGATGCTGCGGATCGGCGTGGCGGAGGGAGGCGTGTCCCGCGTGTTGGCCGCCTACCGCCTGGCCATGGAGCCGCGGGTGGCCAGTCTGGACGACCACCATCCCGATTTCCTGCATCCGGCCCGGACGGTGCTGGTGCTGCTGCTGGACGGCGGCGTGCGGGCTGAGGCGCTGCTGAGCGCAGCCGCTCTTTGCGAGACCCGCCGGCCTGGCCTGGCGGTGCCCATCGAGGAGGCGGCGCGGCAGGCGGGCCCTGAGATGGGCCGGTTACTGGCCGCGGTACCGACTCCGGACGGCAGTGGGGACGAGCTGTTGGAAGACCTGGTGTCGTCGCCGGCGGACGTGCTGCTTCTGGCCGTGGGGGAACGTCTCGACCACGCGCGCCACCTGCACCTGGCCTCCCGGACGGAGTGGCCGTCGTTCCACGCGACGGCGTGCGGCGCGTACGCCGTCGCAGCGCGCCGGACGGGGCCGCGTCTGGCGGGCCGTTTCGCCTTCTGGTGCCGGAACTTCGCGGAGCGATACCTGGGTCACACCGGGCCGCATCGCTCTTGACGTGCCGTCACGGACATGCACTATTTACGACCCGTTCGAGGATTTTGGTGTCTGGAGGAATGACTGTATGCCATACGTGATCGCGGAGCCGTGCATCGGGGTGAAGGACGCGAGCTGCGTCGAGGTCTGCCCGGTGGATTGCATCTACGAAGGCGAAGACATGTACTACATCCACCCCGACGAGTGTATCGACTGCGGCGCTTGCGAGCCCGAGTGTCCCGTAACGGCCATCTTCCCGGATACGGACGTCCCTCCCGAGTGGACGAACTACATCGAGAAGAACCGCGCCTTCTTTGAGTAGACTCCGCTTCATCCCCGGGCCGCTCCTGGCGCTGGCCCTGGCGGCCGGCTGCGCCCACGTCCCCGCGGCGCGCGTCGGCAACCCGTCGGACCCCGTCGCCCACATCACCCGGATGTTGAACGCGTCCGCCCGTTCCTGGAACGAGGGGGATCTGGCCGGATACGTGGCCGTCTACGCCGACGACGCGACGTTCGTCGGCTCGTCGGGCCTGGTTCGCGGCAGGGCGGAGATCGAGAGGCGGTACCGCGCATCGTACTGGGCCAGCGGCCGGCCCGAAGGTGCGCTGCGCTACGAGGACCTCGAGGTCACGCTGCTGGGCAACGACTACGCACTCGCCGTCGGCCGGTATGTGCTCTACGACCGGCACAGCGGCGCTACCACCGCCAGCGGGATCTTCTCACTCGTGCTGCGTCACACGCCCGACGGTTGGCGCATCATCCACGACCACTCCTCCGCGGCCGGCTGAGCTCGACTTCGCTACAACCCGGCTTCCCGGAGCGCGTCCAGCGATACGGCCGGTTTGGCGGGCCGTGGCAGCTTGACGGCATCCGCGATCGGCCGCGGCAGGTGGATGCGGCTGATGAGGATTCCGGCGACCACGGTCGCCGCGGCCAGCAGGCTGACGTTGAACGTTCGGATATGCCCTCCTCGGCAAAGGTCGGCTGTCGTCCCGGGGATCGCGCGAGCAGGCGCTGTCGCAGCGTGTCGCAACCCTTCAAAATGTATCGTGTAGCCCGGGTTCATGCGATAGTTTTTCGGCATGTGTACCCGGATCGTTTAGCCTTCGTTACCGAGTCCTGACGCTTATGGTTCCACCCACGTCCGTGCTCGATCTGGCCCGCGCGCTGGTGGCGGTGCCGTCGGTCAACCCCGACCTGGAACGCGGCGGTTCCGGCGAACGTGACATCGCCCAACTCACCGCCGGTTGGCTGCGTGACTGGGGCTTCGGCGTGGATGTGACGGAGGCTGCACCCGGCCGGGCCAGCGTGCTTGCCCGCGCGAGGCGTGGCGCGGGGCCCACGCTGATCCTGAACGGGCATCTCGATACCGTGGGAGTGGACGGCATGTCGGTGGACCCGTTCGCGGCGGACGTGCGCGACGGGCACCTGTGCGGCCGGGGGGCGTGCGACATGAAGGCGGGCATTGCCGCGCTGCTGGCGGCCGCCCGGGACGCGGTACGAAACGCTTCCTTCGCCGGCGAGCTCGTCGTGGCGCTGGTGGCGGATGAGGAGAACGCCAGCATCGGCCTCCAATCGCTCCTGGACAACGGCCTCGGCGGCGATGCAGCGGTGGTATGCGAGCCGACCGACCTGGCCATCATGCCCGCCCACAAAGGGTTCGTCTGGCTCGGGGTGGAGTTCCGGGGGCGGGCGGCGCACGGTTCCCGGCCTGATCTGGGCGTGGACGCCATCCGCCACGCGGGGCGGCTCCTGACGAGCCTGGATGCCCTCGAGTCGGAGCTGTCGGCCCGGCGGGAGCACCCGCTCCTGGGGCACGGCTCGATCCACGCGGGCACCATCGCCGGCGGCACGGCCGCGTCCGTCTACCCCGCGTCATGCCGGTTGACGCTGGAGCGCCGCACGCTGCCCGGCGAGACGACGGCGGACGTGCGCCGCGAGCTGCAGGCGCTTCTCCGGCGGCTCCGGGCGGACGACCCGGATCTCGAAGCGGAGGTGCGGGTTACGCTGGAACGGCCGGGCACGGAAGTGGCAGCGGATGCCCCCGTCGTCCGGGCTCTGGAAGGGGCGCTTCAGGAGGCAGGTGTGAAGCCACGTCAGGAAGGCATGAGCGCATGGGTGGATGCTGCACTGTTCAATGTCGCCGGCACGCCGGCGGTCTGTTTCGGGCCGGGCAGCATCGCGCGGGCGCACGCGGCCGATGAATCCGTGCCGGTGGACCAGCTCGAGGTGGCGCGGCAGACACTGGACGGCATGATCCGCAGGCTTCTTCCCGGAGCACGGTCGTGAGCCCGGTCCGACTGGCCCAGGCGCTGGAACGAGCCGCCGCGTTCCTTGACCAGCGGGGCGGCGCGGCGGCCCTCATCGCGCGGGCGGAGATGGGCCGTGCCGGAGAGGACGACCACGCGGAAGGGACGCGCCTGATCCGGGCCTTTCTGGACCGGCAGTGGGCGGACGGGAGCTTCGACGGGGACCTGGCCCGCACGGCCCGCACGTTGATGGAGATGCGGGAAGTCTCCGAAGCGGCGGGCCTGGACGACGTGGACCCGGCCGTGGGCCGCGCGCTGGACTGGTTGCGCCGCCGCCAGGGGCAGCCGGGGCGGTGGTCGGACGGTTGCGACCCGGACCGGCACGCCGCCGGACTGTGCCACCACTTCCTGGGCGGGTTCTTCTCCCCGGCGCCGTCGGAAACCGAGCTGGCGCCCATCGAGCTTGCTTCGGGCGTCGAAGTGAACGCGGATGGCGATATCCGCTTCATTGGCTCCGGTCTGGCGCTGCGGGCCTTCTGGCGTTGGCGGGCGCACGCACCCGACGCCGGCCTTCATCTCGACGGCGTGCGCCGGGCCCTGGAGCAGGCGTCGCCACCCGTCGTGCCGCTGTCGCCGGAAGCGGTGCTGGAAGGCCTGGCGACGATCCTGGACGCGCCCGACCCGCCCGAGATCGTGCGGGAAACCGCCGTTCGCGGGTTGGAGGACCTGGCGACCCGACAGCTCGGCGACGGCAGTTGGGGCAACGTGGACGTGTTCCACGCGCTGGACGTTGTGATGCGGGGCCTGGAACGGGACGTGGCCATCGAGGCCGCGGAGCGGGCCCTGGACCGGGCCGCGCGCCTGCTCGCCTCCGCCCAGCAGCCGGACGGCAGCTGGGGCAGTGAGGCCGCCGGGCGCAGGGCGCTCGTCGGATGGCGCGCGCTCCGCCGTGCCGCCGATCGGCAGGGCTAGAGCAACACGTGGGTGATGATCAGCCGGCCGACCAGCAGCAACAGGATGATGGACACGATGTTGAGCCAGATGCCCGCCCGGATCATCTGGCCCATGCGGATGTAGCCGGACCCGAAGACGATGGCGTTGGGCGGCGTGGCAACGGGCATCATGTAGGCGGCCGAAGCGGCGAGTGCGCCGGCGGCCATGAAGAGCATGGGGTTCTGGCCGGTGCCGGTGGCGGCCGCGGCGAGCACGGGCATGGCGAGGGCCGCGATGGCGGTGTTGGATGCCAGCTCGCTCAGCAGCACGAACGTGGTGACCACGACCAGGAGCAGGACCCAGCCGGGCAGGCCGGCCAGCCCGCTGACGAGGTGGGCGATGGACAGGGTGAGCCCGCTCGCCTCGAAGGCGTGCGCCAGCGACAGCCCGCCCCCGAAAAGCAGCAGCACCCCCCACGGCAGGCCCCGGGCCGTACGCCAGTTCATGAGGTACACGCCGCGCCGCCAATCCACGGGCAGGATGAACAGGAGCAGAGCGGCGACGATGGCGATGGTCGAGTCGTCGATGCCCGGCCACAGGGCTGTCAGACCGGGAATGTGCAGCGCGCCGATCTGCTTGGGCGAGCGCATGATCCAGGCGAGGGCCGTCAGGCAGAAGACCACCAGCACCATCTTCTCCGCGCGGCTCATGGGGCCGAGCGACCGGCGCTCGGCTTTCAACAGGGCCCCTGCGCCGGCCGGCAGCGTGCCCGGCGGGTACAGCACGAACACCAATAGCACCCACGCGACGGGCAACATGATGAGCGTGACCGGCACGCCCACGAGCATCCACTCGGCGAAGCCGATGGAGCGGCCGAGGATCTCCTGTGCGGACGCGGCGAAGACGGCGTTGGGCGGAGTGCCGATGAGCGTCGCCACGCCACCGATGGTGGCGGCGTACGCGATCCCCAGCATCAGGGCCGTGCCGAACGGGAATGCGGCGTGCGGCCCATCGTCGTCCGACAGGTCTCCGGCCCCTGCCTCGTGCGCCGGCGGCGGACCGAAGGACGCCGCCCCGTCCCCGTCCCCGTCCCCGTCCCCGTCGCCGTCGCCCGCGCCGGGCGCCTGGCGCATCAGGGCCGCCAGGGCCAGGCCGATGGGCAGCATCATGGCGGCGGTGGCCGTGTTGGAGATCCACATGCTCAGGAAGGCCGTCGCCACCATGAACCCGCCGATGAGGCGCCGTGGGCCGGTGCCCACGAGAGCCACGACGGCCAGCGCAATGCGCCGGTGAAGACCCCAGCGTTCCATGCCCAGAGCCAGCACGAACCCGCCGAGGAACAGGAAGATGACCGAATTCGAGTACGGCTGGGCACTCTCGGCCGGACTGAGGACGCCCAGAGCGGGGAGCAGCGCCAGGGGAAGCAACGACGTGGCCGCCAGCGGCAACGCCTCGCTCATCCACCAGATGGCCATGAGCAGGGCCACCGCCGACGTCCGGTGCGCGGCCACCGGCACCGACGCCGGGAACGGAAGCACCAGCAGGAGGGCGAACGCGATGGGGCCCGCGATCAGCCCGACACGCTGGTGCATCGCGCCCCGGCGTTCCCGTTCGGGCCGCTGTTCGACAGGCGCCTCCTGGACGTGCCCTTCCGCCTTGGATACCATGGTTGGCGGTCAAGTTGCGCCCGGCGTGACGCCGGCGTCAAGCGCACGGCCGTTCCCCTACCCCCGGCACGACCCATGACCGAGCATCGACAGAAGAAAAGCGCCGGCTCCGGCGGCAAACTGGAGGCACGGCCGCCCCGCGCTTCCGAATCCGTCATCAGCGAGCTCATGATGCCCAACCAGGTGAACGGCCTTGGCCACGTGTTCGGCGGCGTGCTGCTGTCCATGGTGGACCGGGTGGCTGCTGTCGCCGCCATGCGCCACACCGGCCGGCCGTGCGTCACCGCGTCCATCGATAGGGTGGACTTCCGGGAGCCCATCTACGCCGGCGAGCTCGTGACCTGCCGCGCTCGGGTCAATTACGTGGGCCGCACCTCCCTGGAGGTGGGCGTCGCGGCCGAAGCGGAGAACCTGCTCACCGGCACTCGCCGCCACACGAACAGCTGCTACCTCACGTTCGTGGCCATCGACGAACAGCACGAGCCCGTCCCCGTACCACCGCTCCGGCCGGAGAACGACGAGGACCGGCGCCGCATGCGCGAAGGCGAGATCCGGCGCCGGAACCGCCTCAAGCTGCTGGAGCAGCTCGGCGAAACGGAGGAGGGCCGATGAAGCTCCGGGAAAGCTGGGGGCCGGCCCTGGGCGTGTTGCTCATCCTGGCGACCACGACGGGCAGCGACACCGCGCCGCGCCCGAACCACGCCGATTCGGTAGGCCCGGCGGCCACGACGCCGGCGCCGGCCGACTCCCTTCGCACGCACCTCGTTCTGCTGGGAACGGGCACGCCCAACGCGGATCCGGACCGCTGGGGCCCCGCCTCGGCCGTCGTCGTCGACAGCACGGCCTACCTCGTGGACTGCGGTGTCGGCGTGGTACGCAGGGCCGCGGCAGCCGAACGGGATGACCACATCCCCGCACTGGCCGCCCACCGCCTCGACCGCGTCTTCATCACGCACCTGCACTCGGACCACACACTGGGCTGTGCCGACCTGCTGCTGTCCCCATGGGTCCTGGAGCGCCATCGGCCCCTCCAGGTCTGGGGCCCACCCGGCACCGCGCGCATGTTCCGCCTCATCGAGCAGGCTTACAGCGAAGACATCGCCGTGCGCGTGAACGGCCTCGAGCCCATCGACAGCCTGGGCTGGCGCGCGGAGGTGCACGAGATCCTGCCGGGTGTGGTGTATCGGGACAGCCTGGTGACCGTCACGGCCATCGCCGTACAGCACGGATCCTGGAAACACGCCTACGGCTACCGGTTCGACACGCCCGATCGCAGCATCGTCATCTCCGGCGACACTCGCCCCACGGACACCGTCGTGCGGGCCTGCGACGGCTGCGACATCCTGCTGCACGAAGTCTATTCCGCGGAGATGTTCAAGCGCCGCAGCCCCGCCTGGCAACGTTACCATGCGGCGTCCCACACCTCCACTACGGAGCTGGCCTCCATCGCGAACCGGGCCCACCCCGGCCTGCTGGTGCTCTACCACCAGCTGTTCTGGGGCGCCACGCCCGACCAGCTGATCGCGGAGATCCGGAGTGCAGGCTACGAAGGACGCGTCGTGTCCGGGAAGGATCTGGACGTGTTCTAGAACGAGCAAGAACTCGAGTCAGCCCCCTTCCACCACCATGGCAAACCCCAGGCCGCCTGCGGCGCACACGCTGATCAGGCCAAGTCCGGCGCCCCGGCGCTTCATCTCATTCACCAGCGTGGTGGTGAGACGGCCGCCGGTGCCGCCGAAGGGGTGGCCGATGGCGATGCTGCCGCCCATGACGTTGATGTGGTCCTCGGGCGGGATGCTCACCTTCGCGGACCGGCCGAGCCGGTCCCGGGCGAACGTGTCGGAATCCAGCGCCTGGAGGTTGGACAGGACCTGGGATGCGAACGCTTCGTGCATCTCCCAGATCTCGATGTCCTGCATGGTGACGCCGGCGCGGTCCAGGGCCTTGGGGATGGCGAAAGCGGGGCCCTGGAGCAACTGGTCCGCGGGATCCAGGGCGGCGTAGGCCCAGGACCGGATGTAGGCACGCGGCTCGTAGCCCAGAGCCCGGGCCGCTTCTTCGCTCATGAGCAGGACGGCGGAGGCGCCGTCGGTGAGGGGTGAGGAATTGCCGGCGGTGACGCTGCCGTACCTGCGATCGAAGACGGGCTTCAGGGCCGCGAGCTTCTCCAGGTTGGTGTCCGTGCGGATGCCGTTGTCCCGGTCCACCACCTCTTCGTAGCGGGGCGGCACGTACGTGGGGACGATCTCCGCCGTGAGCCGGCCGTCGGTCGTGCCCCGGGCCGCGAGCTCGTGGGACCGGAGCGCCCAACGGTCCTGCTCCGCACGCGGGATCTCGTTCTCCTTGGCCATGCGCTCCGCCGCCTGGCCCATGCTCTCGCCCGTGGAGTACTCGGCGATGGCCGGCGTGGTGGGCACGAGCTCCTTGGGCCGGAACCCGGCAAACGCCTTCACGCGCTGGCCCAGGCTCCTGGCCTTGGAAGCTTGAACCAGACGATCGGCCAGGCGCTTCGAAACCAGGATGGGGATGTCGGACAGGGACTCCGCGCCGCCCGCCACAACGACATCGCCGTTGCCCAACGCGATCTTCTCGGCTCCCGACGTGATGGCCTGATTGGCGGAGGAGCAGGCGCGGCTCACGGTGAAGGCCGGGATGGTAGGCGGCAGGCCCGCCTGCAGCGCGACTTCCCGGCCGATGTTGGGCGCCTGCACGTTGTGCACGACAGTCCCGTAAATGACTTCGTCCACGTCACGGCCGTCGAGACCGGCCCGATTGACAAGCTCCCGCACCGCGATGGTGCCGAGGTCGATGGCGGACAGGTCCTTGAAGACGGTCCCGGACCGGACGAACGGCGTGCGGCAGCCATCGACGATGGCGACGCGGCGTCCCATGCGAGTCAGCTGCGGCGACTGCTCTTGGTTCATGGCCACCTCCGCGGGGCTCGGTGGGGCGGGGGCATCGGCTCCCGGGCATGATCGCAACCACCCTGGACGGGGGCAAGGGACGGGCCAGCGCGGTGGATCGTCACTCATCCTATATTCGTCGGGCGAGAGCTGTGTCGATGCGCCGCCGCGCGCGGCGGCGCGGCAGGCCACCGTGGGAGAGGGGTGCCATGATCCAGATTCGCACCGCGAAGCGCGACGACATCTCCGCGATCGCGGAGCTGTGGTGCCACGCGTTCCCGGGCCACCGATCCTTCGGGGAACGGGTCCAGCTTCTGGAACAGGGTGGCCGGCACGGGGGCCTGGAAACCGTGGCCGTGGCCGACGACGATGGGGCGGTCGGCGCCTACAAGCTGCTGCGCCTCACCCAGTACATCACCGGAGTGCCGCTGCCGACGGCGGGTCTCGCCGCAGTGGCCGTCGCGCCCTCATACCGCCGCCTGGGCCTGGGCCGGCGCCTGTGTGGCCATGCGTTACGCGCCGCGAAAGGACGAGGCGATGTGCTGAGCTCGCTCTATCCGTTCCGGCCATCGTTCTATCGCGCCCTGGGCTGGGGTCTCGTGACCCACCTGCAGCGGCACCGGTTCCGTACCACCGCCCTTCCGGAGGCCCCCCGGCAGCGGAGCCACGTCCGGCTCGCCGGACCCGACGACCTCGCCCGCGTCGCCGCCTGCTACGCCCGTGTCGCGGAGCGATCCAACGGACCTTTGCGCCGCGACGAGGCTCTCTGGCACAACCGGCTCCGGGACGGGACGGCCATCGAGCCGGGCCGGGCTCGGGACGCCCGGGACCCGGCCGCGTGGCGCGCACGGCGCGGTGGCCTGCACGTCTTCGTCCACGACGACGATGGCGTGGCCGGCTACCTGCTCGCCCGCTACCGCGAAGGTCCTCCGGAGCTGCGGGCGTTGCACGTCGTCGAGCTCATCGCGGAACGAGGCGAAGTGTACGCCGAATTGTTGGGGTGGGTGGCCAGCCAGCGGGACCAGTGGCCCGTCACGGTCTACGATGCGCGGCCGGTGGAAAGGCTGGAGCATCGCCTGGCGCAGCCCCGCTCGCCCGGCGAACGGAACCGCCGCCGGCTGTGGTTTCCCACGGCTTGCACGCTCCACGGCCCCATGCTGCGCATCGTGGACATCGAAGGGGCGTTCGCCGGCCGCCGCTGGTGGGGCGCCGGTCCCGGCGCTCCCGGCGACGGCCCGCAACGGGGTGCGGTGCGCATCGAGGTCGACGACCCGGAGCTGCCCGAGAATCGGGGGCCGTGGGAGATCGAGCTGGCGGGCCAGGAGATGGAGATGCGTCCATCCGCGAACGGACGCGTGGATGCGTCGATGACGCTGGACGCCGCTACGCTGGCGCGCCTCTACGCGGGGGAGCTGACGGCGAGCGAAGCCCGCGCCCTGGGCGGCGCACGCATTGACGGCGACGTCGGCCTGCTGGACCGGATGTTCGCCACCTTCGAGAGGCCCTGGCTACTGGACGAGTTCTGACAAGGCGGGGCCTGCGGGAGCCGTCAGGTCCGAACGGGCGGGGAGCCGTGAAACCCGAGTCGGCGGGCAGATCAGGCCTGAGGCAGCGCGTGCCGCGAAGAACGACGCGCTCTCCGGTCAGGATCGCGCCTTGACCGCCTCCTCCAGGGCATTCCAGCCGAGCAGCGCGCACTTCACCCGGGCCGGGAAGCGGCTGACGCCGGCCAGGGCACGGGCGTCCCGGAGACCCTTGTCGCGGGCGGCGTCCTCGTCGCCGTGCATCATCTCCTTGAAGCGCGCATCCAGAGCCAGGGCCTCGTCGACGGTCTTGCCCCTGAGCAGATCCGTCATCATGGAGATGGACGCCTGGGAGATGGAGCAGCCCGTGCCCACGAAACGCACGTCCGTGATGACGTCGCCGTCGAGCTGCAGGTAGAGGTGCACTTCGTCGCCGCAGACCGGGTTGTTCATGTGCACGTCAGCGGTGGCGTGCTCGAGGGAGCCCTTGTTCCTGGGCCGCTTGTAGTGCTCCAGGATCAACTCCTGGAAGAGCCCGCCCAGGTCCGGTGTCGTACGGTCTATCGTCATGTGGCCACGGGATTCGAGGTCCGGGTTCAAGCGAAGATCCTGCGGGCGATCTCGAGGGCATCCGCAAGGCGGTCGATCTCGTCGACCGTATTGTACAGGTAACAGGACGCCCGTGTCGTCGCCGGCACACCCAGCCGGCGCATGAGTGGCTGCGTACAGTGGTGGCCCGCGCGCACGGCGACGCCTTCCGCGTCCAGGATCGTCGCCACATCGTGCGGATGCACGCCCTCCAGCTCCAGGGAGAACACCGCCGTGCGGTCCCGGGGATCCCGCGGACCGAACAGCCGAATGCCCGGTGCGCCCGTCAACCGCTCGAGACCATACTCGGTCAGCGCGTGTTCGTGGGCCTGGATGGCGTCCCGGCCGACACCGTCGAGGAACTGCACGGCAGCGGCCATGCCCACCGCACCGGCCACGTTGGGCGTGCCCGCCTCGAACTTGTGAGGCACCTCGGCCCAGGTGGCGTGGTCCAGGTCCACCGTGTTGATCATCTCGCCGCCCCCCTGATAGGGCGGCATCTCCTCCAGCAGCTCGCGACGCGCCCAGAGCGCGCCGATGCCCATGGGCCCGCACATCTTGTGGCCCGAAAGGGCGTAGAAATCGCAGCCCAGAGCCTGCACGTCCACGGGCAGGTGCGGCGCGCCCTGCGCGCCGTCCACCAGCACCCGCGCGCCTGCGGCGTGAGCGCGCTCGACAATCTCCGCGACGGGATTGATGGTGCCCAGCGCGTTGGACACGTGGCCCACCGCCACGAGGCGCGTCCGCTCGTTGAGCAGTCCGTCCAGCTGGTCGAGGCGAAGGCGGCCTTCGTCATCGATGTCCACGTAGCGCAGCTCTGCGCCCACGCGACGCGCCAGCAGCTGCCACGGGATGATGTTGGAGTGGTGCTCCAACATGGTCAGGACGATCTCGTCCCCCGCGCCCACGTGGTCCGGGCCCCACGTGCTCGCCACCAGGTTGATGGCCTCCGTGGTGCCGCGCACCCACACCAACTCTTCCGCCTCGGGGGCGTTCAACGACGCGGCCACCACCCGGCGCGCGTCCTCGTACGCTTCCGTGGCCCGTCGCGACAGCTCGTAGATGCCACGGTGCACGTTCGCGTTGTCTCGCCGGTAGAACCCCGACACCGCTTCGATGACCGGCGTCGGCCGCTGCGCCGTGGCCGCGCTGTCCAGGTACACCATGCGGTGGCCGTTCACGTTCTGGTCCAGGATCGGGAACTGCCTTCGCAACGCATCCGTGTCCAGCGCACCCAACCGGGACGCGCTCGGAGAAGTGATGACTTCGCTCATGATCCCACGGTCTCCACGTCGTGTCGGCGCGTCAAGAGACGTCGACGAATACCTCGTCCCCTTCCAGCTTGACGGGATACGTCTTCACAGGCCGGATCGCCGGCAACGCGAGCGCGCGGCCCGTTGCGAGATCGAAGCGAGCTCCGTGCCAGGCGCACTCGATCTGGCCATCCTCGATCTCGCCCTCGGAAAGAGGAAAATCCTCATGCGAACAGTTGTTGCGAAGGGCGTAGAGCGCCCCGTCTTCCGTGACTGCCAGGCAGATCCCCACGCCTCCGGCTTCGGCCTCGAACGGCTTCCCCGGCTCGAGATCCGAAACCGCCGCCACACGAACCCAGTTCGGCATCGATCGATTTCGTCGTCGTTTGCGTCTTCGTGGTCGTCTTCGTCTTCGTTCCGCCGTTCGTCACTCGCACCGAAAAACGGCCGGGCTACCACGCGTGCGCGGCGCCCGGCCTGAACATACCGGCGGCTGCCGGCCCACCACCACCCCGCCCGACGGCAGGCGCGGACGCCGCCCCGATCAGCCACGCCCGAGGTGCGCGGCAAGCGGAGTCGCCCCCGCCCGCGCCCTCACTGGATCCTGCGCTCGATCTCCGCGCGCAGCTCCTCCACGACGCCCGGAAGCGGCAACCGGTCCAGCACGTCGTTGAAAAAGCCGAAGATGACCAGGCGCTCCGCATCGCGGTGCGACATGCCGCGGCTCATCAGGTAGAACAGCTCTTCCTCGTCGAGCTGTCCGACCGTCGCGCCATGGGAGCACTTCACGTCGTCCGCTTCGATCTCCAGGTTCGGCTGCGAATCGGCGCCGGCCTCCGTGGAGAGCAGCAGGTTGCGGTTGGTCTGGTAGGCGTCCGTGCGCTGGGCCCCCGGGAAGACCTTGATGATGCCCCGGAACACGGAATGGGCACGGTCGTACAGCGCGCCCTTGTACAGCAGGTCGCTGGTGGCGTGGTCCGCCACGTGGTCCTGCCGCGTGTTGTGGTCGAAGTGCTGGTCCCCCTGGCCGAAGCACAGGCCCAGCATGTCGCTGCGCGAGCCGGGACCTTCCAGGCGGGCCGCCAGATCCGCGCGCGCCACGCTGGCACCCAGGTTCACCACCAGCGAGTCCAGGTTGGACCCCCGTTCGGCGAACGTGCGCTGCACCGACAGGTGGCGCACACCACGGCCCAGGAGCTGTAGCGAAACGTACTGCACGTCCGCGTCGTCCTGGGCGAACACCTCCACGCCGCCGATGCACACCGCCGGCTCGTCGAAGTCCGGCGACGCGTACTCGTCGACGTACGCCAGGTGGCTGCCTTCGTCCGCGATGACCAGCGCGCGGGGAAACACCGCGATCCCCGGCTTGCTGATCCAGCGGGCCACGCGGATCGGCTTCTCGATGCGCACGCCCCGGGGCACGTAGACGAACACGCCACCCGTCCACAGCGCCGCGTTCAGCGCCGCGAACTTGCCGGCCTCGGGCGGCAACGCCTTCGTCGCCAGGTGCTCCCGCACCAGTTCCGGGTGCTCCCGCGCCGCCGTCGCCAGGTCCGTGAGGATGACGCCGCGCTCCCGCAGTTCGTCGTCCAGCCACACGTCCACCACCGACGCGTCCACTTGCAGCACCGTGCCCGCCGCTTCCTTGCCTTCGAAGAGAGCGCGCGCTTCCGCCGGGACCGTCTCCGCAGGTTCCGCGGGACGCACACGGTCCAGCGCCAGCTTCGACACGTCCGTGTAGCGCCACTCCTCCAGCTTGCGCGTGGGCAGCGGCGTCTGCTCGTAGACCTTCCAGGCGTTTTCCCGCAACGACCGGAGCCACGCCTCGTCCTGCGCCGCGGCACGCTCCAACGCGGCGACGTTGATGTGTTCCGTCACACCTTCAGGCACCGCGACAGCCGCGCTGCCGTTGGACGATCCGGGCGTCTTCTTCTTCGCCTTCGACAGGTCGATTCTGGGTGCGCCACTCACGTCAGCCAACGCTCCCCTCCATTTCGAGCTCGATCAGCCGGTTCAGCTCCACCGCGTACTCCAGCGGCAGCTCCTTGGAGATCGGCTCGATGAAGCCGCGCACGATCATGGCGCTGGCCTCGTCCGCCGACATGCCCCGGCTCATGAGATAGAACAGCTGCTCTTCACCGATCTTCGACACGCTCGCTTCGTGGCCCACGCTGGCCGTGTTGTCGTCGATCTCGATGTACGGGAACGTGTCCGTGCGCGACGTGTCGTTCAGAAGCAGTGCGTCGCATTCCACGTTCGACTTCGCACGGGTCGCCCCGTCATACACCTTCGCCAGGCCCCGGTAGCTGGACCGGCCGGTGCCCTTCGAGATCGACTTGGAGATGATCTGCGACGTCGTGTGCGGCGCCGCGTGCACCACCTTGCCGCCCGTGTCCTGATGCTGGCCGTTGCCCGCGTAAGCGATGGACAGGATCGACCCGTGCGCACCCTCGCCCACCAGGTAGCACGACGGGTACTTCATCGTCACCTTCGAGCCCAGGTTGCCGTCGACCCACTCCATGGTGGCGTGCTTGTGCACCATCGCACGCTGCGTCACCAGGTTGTACATGTTGTTCGACCAGTTCTGGATCGTTACATACCGGAACCGGGCATTGTCCTTCACGATGATCTCGATCACCCCCGAGTGGAACGAGTCCGTGGAGTAGACCGGCGCCGTGCAGCCCTCGATGTACTGGGCGTCCGCCCCCTCCTCCACGATGATCAGCGTCCGCTCGAACTGGCCCATCTGCTCCTGGTTCACCCGGAAGTAGGCCTGCAGCGGCGTGTCGATCTTTACACCCTTCGGGATGTAGACGAACGAGCCGCCCGACCAGACCGCCGAGTTCAGGGCCGCGAACGTGTTGTCCGCCGGCGGAATCACCGTGGAGAAGTGCTCGCGGAAGATGTCCGGGTACAGCCGCAGGCCGTCCTCGATGGACTCGAAGATGATGCCCTTGTCCTCCCACTCCTTCTTCAGCGAGTGGTAGACCATCTCCGACTCGTACTGCGCTCCCACGCCTGCCAGTACTTTCTGCTCCGCCTCCGGGATGCCCAGCCGCTGGAACGTCTGCTTGATGTTCTCCGGCACATCGTCCCACGAGCGCTCGAGCTTCTCCTGCGGCCGGATATAGAAGTAGATCTGGTCCATGGTCTCCTCGAGACCACTCAGATCCGCGCCCCACGTCGGCCAGGGCTTCTGGTTGTAGATCTCCAGCGCCTTAAGCCGGAAATTCAGCATCCACTCCGGCTCACCCTTGTTCGCGGAGATCTGCCGGACCACGTCCTCGCTCAGGCCCCGCTGCGCCTGGAAGAAAGGCTTCTCTTCATCGATGAAGTGGTATTTGTACTCGTCCAACCCGAGGTTGGATGCGGTTTCATCATACGGCATGCAGCGCCCTCCGAGATTCGGGGCTCAGGTGGTCTCCGATCCTTGCGGTGGGCCGGCACGGGAACCGGTGCGCCGGCGTGGTTCCACGACGGGGAGCAGGGGCGGGGGAACAGAGGCTGCGACTTTCCCTCACCTCTGTTCCCCCGGGCCCCGTTGAAGTCGGGGAGAACTCCGCAGCGCTACGCGGTCGGCGCCGGCTCAGGCTCGCCACGCCACTCCTCATAGCCCTGCTCCTCCAGACGCAATGCAACCTCCGGGCCGCCAGATTCCACGATGCGCCCCTCCACCATCACATGCACCACGTCCGGCTTGATGTAGTTCAACAGCCGCTGGTAATGCGTGATGAGCAACACCGTCATCTCCGGGTGCTCCTCATGGACCTTGTTCACGCCGTTCGACACCACCTTCAACGCATCGATGTCCAGGCCGGAATCGGTCTCGTCCATCACCGCCAACGACGGCTCCAGCATCGCCAGCTGCAGAATCTCGTTCCGCTTCTTCTCCCCACCACTGAAGCCCGCATTCACGCTCCGCGACGCAAACGCAGGATCCATATCCAGCAAACGCATCCGGTCCGTCAGCTGCTCCTGGAAATCGAACACGTCCACTTCCTCGCCCGTCTTCCCCTGCAACGCCGTCCGCAGGAAGTTGGCGATGGACACCCCCGGAATCTCCACCGGGTACTGGAACGCCAGGAATACCCCGGCCCGCGCCCGCTCGTCCACCTCCAACGACAGCAGGTCCTGGCCCCGATATTCCACGGCGCCCCCCGTCACCTCGTACCCGGGGTGCCCCGCCAATACCTTCGCCAGCGTGCTCTTGCCCGACCCGTTCGGGCCCATGATCGCGTGAACCTCCCCTTCCGGAACTTCCAGGGTGAGGCCCTTCAATATCTCTCGACCTTCCCCCTCATCCTGCACGACGCGCGCGCGCAGGCCCTTGATCTTCAGCATCGGATCGCTCATCCGCTATGCCTCTCTCGTTCGCCGTCGGTTCTTTCAGGGCTACCCCCGCGGCTCCGCGGAGTAAAACAAGAATGATTCTCCGTTTCAACTAAAAAAACCTAGTGCGCGTCCCGGCCGGTGTCAAGATGCGCGCCGACCGAAAGAACGGCGCCCGGCGCGGCGAGCGGTGGGGATGGCGGCGGGTCGGCGCAGTGGGGCGGAGGGGCCGTCGGGAACGGAACGTGCCGGGTATGGCGCCCGTCGGCGGGCGGGAGCCCGTCCTGAAACGATCGAGCGTATCGGGGTGCGGACCCATGATACAGGTGAAGGCTGGGGTGCTGGCGCTGCTGCTGGCGGTGCCGTCGGGCCTCGTGGCGCAGTCCGCCGGTGGTAGTGGGAGCCTGCTGCAGCCGCGGGACGCTGCGTTGCTGGGCGGTTTCGTGGTGGGTGGTGCGGCGCTGTACCATTACGATCAGAAGATTGCGAACTGGTGGCAGCGTCCGGGGGTCCAGGATCCGTCGGGCCTTCGGACGGCGATGGACGTGTTTCGCGCGACGGGCGGCATCGGCCCGGAGATCGCGACGGTGGGCATGTACGTGGGGGGGCGGCTGGGTCATGATCGCCGGTTGACACTGCTGAGCGTGCACGCGGCGGAATCCATCATCGTGTCGGAGCTGGTGACGTCGACGATCAAGGGGTTGGCGGGTCGTGCGCGTCCGTACATGGGGCTGGGGCCGCGGGACTTCAAGCTGCTGCGGGGGATGCGGCAAGGCAGCGATTACCAGTCGATGCCCTCGGGGCACACGACGAACGCGTTTGCGTTTGCGTCGCTGATCACGGCGGACGTAGCGCGCTGGTGGCCGAAGCAGAAATGGGTGGTGGGTCCGGTGGCGTACGGGTTCGCGACCCTGGTGGGCGCATCGCGTGTGTACCACAATGCACACTGGGCGAGTGACGTGGCGGGCGGCGCGCTGGTGGGCACGTTGGGCGGCATCCTGGTTTCCCGTTACAACGCGATGCACCCGGACAACTGGGTCGAGCGTTGGGGGCTGATGTTCCCGTCCTTTCCCGGAAATTCGCCGATGCTGACGGTGTCGATTCCGGTTTCGTTCTGAGCAAGGGAGGCGCATGGGGCGTGTGATCGTCGTGTTCGGCGGTGGTGGGCTGAAGGGCCTGGCGCACGTGGGGGCGTGGCGCGCGATCGTGGAATCGGGCCTGGAGGTATCGGAGCTCATCGGCACGAGCATCGGCGCCCTGGTCGCGGCCTCCATCGCGGGCGGCGTCACCCCGGACGAGCTGGAGCGGCGGGCGCTGGCGTTGGAACGCAGGGACATCGTAGCGTTCAACCGTTGGGCGCTCCTGGTGAACGGGGTCAAGCAGCCTTCGTTGTTCCGGGACGAGCCGTTCCGGGAGTACATCGCCGAGGCGCTGCCGGCGAAGCGGTTCGAGGAGCTGAGCCTGCCCATGGCGGCGAACGCGGTGGACCTGGAGACGGGCGAGGAGGTGTGGTTCGGGGCGGGTGGTCGGGCGGACGTGCCATTGGCGGACGCAGTGTACGCGTCGTGCGCGCTGCCGGTGTTCTACCCACCGGCCCAGGTGGATGGCCGGTATTACGTGGACGGCGGCGTGAGGGACACACTGCCGGTGCGGCGCGCGGCGGAGCGGGGTGCAGACCTGGTCATCGCGGTGGATGTGTCGGCGGGCCAGGCGAAGTCGGCGGAGGAGACCGTCGGCAAGGGGATGATCGCCGTGAGCCACCGGGCGTTTGACATCATGGCGTTCGCCCGGCGGGAGGAGGTGCACCGCTCCTGGTCAGGTCCGCCGATCGTGCAGGTGCGTCCGCGTCTGAACGGTTACTCGACCTTCGATTTCGACAACACGCGATATTTCCTGGACGAAGGCTACCGGGCGATGCACGCGGCGTGGAAGGCGTACCGGCACGTGGTGGAGCAGGAGCCACCGGCCGGGCCGCAGCGTCAGCGGGCGATCCCCGCGTTCCCGGGCCTGCGCGCGCTGGCACGCCGGCTGCGGGGCCGGCCGGGCGGGGACTGACACACCACCGGGGCGGTCCAGGGCGCAGACACGCGCCCGAACCGCTCCGCGAATGCGCCGCCGAAGGGGTCAGAGACCCGGCGGAATGGTGTCGGGTTGGGCCGCCGCGGGCGTCGGTTGGGCCGTCGCGGGGGCCGGGCGCGCCGTCGATTCGGCGGGCACGCGCATGGCCGGCGGCGCTTCGCCGCGAATCCGCGCGAACAGACCCGACAGCATGTCGGCCGCGTCAGGGTTGGCGCGGGAGAGCGCGGTGATGACGTTGTCGCGCTCGGCCAGGATGGGCTCGAACGGCGTCCGCTGGTCCGGCACCATGGAGTCGACCGCGGTCTGGAGACCGGTAAAGAAGGAGCTCGCTTCACGGCGGGCCTGCTCGTAGTTCCCCCGCTGGGCCTCGAATGCGGTCTGGCCGAGCTCCACATACAGGGTCTGCACTTCCAGCTGGGCGCGGGTCGCGGCGAGGTCCTTCCGCAGCTGCAGGACCTTCGTGTACTGCCATCCGTAGCCCACGCCGAACGCGATGATGATCGCGAGGATCGCGACCAGCCAGCCTTTTCCACTCTTCACGGTGCGCTCCTGATCGTGGTCATTGCTTCGACGATCGCGTCGATCGCCGCTCGCACATCCCCGGACGGGACTCCGGACGCGTTCGTCAGGATGCTGAACGCCAGCCGTCTGCCGTCGGCGGCGGTAAGATACCCGCTGAGGGCGTTAACGTGCCGGATGGTCCCCGTCTTGGCGTACAGCCGCCCTTCGAGCGCTTCCAACCGGTGCTCGAGGGTGCCCTCCTGTCCGGGCTCCGCCATGCCCTGCCGGTAGCGCGCGCCCCAGGGCTGCTCATCCACGAACCGCAGGAGCTGCACCACGGCGTTGGGAGTGACGAGGTCCTGGGCGGAAAGACCCGACCCGTCCCGCAGATACACGGCGCCGGAATCGACCCCGACGACACCGTACAGGTAATGGTACTCGGCGCGTATGCCGGCCGTCCAGCTACCGTCGCCTTCCAGGCGGGCGCCGAGGGTCTTGAGCAGCGACTCGGCGATCCAGTTCTGGCTAGGCTTGAGCAGACCGGCGACGATGTCGGCCAGCGGCGGCGATGTCCAGGTGGCGACGCGGACGGCCACTCCGCCGCCGGGCAGCTGCACGGTGTCGGGCCATGTGTCGGCGGCCCGTGGATCCGGCAGTGTGATGCAAACCGTGTCCGGCTCGGGTTGCCGGCGCGTGCGTGGGTCCACCCGGCAGCTCTGGACCGGCGTGCATGGCCCATTGCACACCGGAGTGGGCTGGACGGGGAGCAACGCGGCGGAAGCGGCCGAGTCGTCGACGACCTCCAGGCTGTCGGCCGGCATGCCGATGGAGTCCAGGGCGGCCTGGAGCTGCAGGCCCAGGTAGCGGGCGGGGTCCGCCACGGCGATCCAGGAGGTGTCGGGCCCCCGGTCCACGGCGATGGTGCCCGAGAGAGTCAGGGTGTCGGCGCCGAACCGGCGGTTGTAGTCCACATCGCTGCCGGTGCCCGCGCTGTCGGAGATGACGGAATCGAGGACCACGAGCGCGCCGGCGGGCGCGAGCACATCGACGCTCGCGGCGTCGCCGGGCCGCGCGCCGGGGGTCACGACGACGGCGACTGCGCCTTCTCCGGCCTCCGCACCGCGCACCGGCGCGGCATAGGACCAGGGCTCATCGCCGGCTTCCCAGGACGGGTTGTAACCGCGGGCCTCGAAGTAGCTGGCGTCGATGGCGATGCGCTGGACGTGGCGGATGCCCGCCAGGGCGACGGAGTCCGCGAGCGAGTCGGCCACGGAGAAATCGTCCGGGTTAAACCGTCCGGAAAACGTCGGGTCGCCCCGCCCGACCAGGACGAGGGTGCGCGCCACGGTGTCGGCGGCCGGGTCGAGCACGGCATAGATGGGCGTATGGTAGCGCCAGTCGGGCCCCAACGTGCCCATGGACACGGTGGTGACGACGAGCTTGGTGTTGGACGCCGGCACGAAGTGCTTCCGTGCGTTGAGCTGGAAGAGCGGCCGTTCCGCGTCCAGGTCGTAGACCTCGATGCCCCAGGCGGTGCGCTCGAGGGGCGGCGTGCTCGTGATGGAGTCGACCAGCTCGATGAACTCGGGCCGGGGCGCCGCCGTCAGGACCGGGGTAGGCATGTGCGGCGCGGGGCCGGCGGGGCCTCCGCCGCATGCCGCGGCCAGCATCGTGGCTCCGGCGAGCGGGAGAAACGTTCGATGTCGCATGGCTTCTTCGTGAAGGAACGGGGCGGATCTGCCGGAGAAGATGCGCGCTGCGGGGTCGTCGCGCCAACCCCCGTTCGTCCCTTATCTTGCGCGGGACCCGTTCCTCGATCCGGAGGCGAGCGCATGCAAACCCTGGAGCCCCGCGCCACAGCGCGCAGATTGACTCGTGCGCCGGCGTTCTCCGTTCCCGCCGCCGTTTCCATCGCGGCGGGCTCGCTGGTGGGCGCCCTGGCGGCATTGCTGGCGCGGGCGAGCGCGACGCCTCCGCACATCGTGTCCCGCCTCGGCGTGGAGCCCATCCCCGGGGCCGACTGGGGATCGCACTGGACCGCCGGTGCCGTTTCGCCGGCAGCCCAGCAGGCGAGCCACCTGAACGCCCTGACGGTGACGCTGCTGGCCACGGCGGCGTTGGTGCTGGGCATCGCAACCCTCAATCTGCTGGTGCTCATGGGCGGGCGGGCGTCCTCGCGCCGGCGTGAAATGGCAGTTCGGTTCGCACTGGGCCCCTCGGGCCTCCGCCTGCTGGCCCCGCTCGTCATGGAGGGCGTGCTGCTGGCAGGCCTGGGGGCCGCTCTCGCGGCCGCCGGTGCGTCTCTGGCCCTGCCTGCGTTGCAGCACAGCATGCCGTCCGGCCTGCATGCGGCGCTCCCCGCCGACCTCTGGCTGGCGCTGGGCCTGGTGGGCGCGCCGCTACTGCTGACGGGCCTTCTTGCGCTTCTTCCGGTCCTGGACGTGCTGACGCTGCCCATGGCGCCGCAGCTCGCGGCCGGCGGCCGGGCCACCACCGGCCGGGGGACGGGTCTCCTGCGCGACGCCCTCGTCATCGCCCAGTTGATGGGCGCCGTTGTGCTGCTCTTCGGCGCCGGCCTGCTGTTACGCAAGACGGACGCGGCACGGACGGCGTCCGCGATGGGGGTGGATGGGGAGCACGTGTTGGTGGCGATGGTGGAGCCGAAGGCGGCCGGCAACGTGTTGGCCCGGCGGGCGGAGGTCGAGCGGGTGCTGAGCCGGGTCCGTGCGGCGCCGGGCGTGGAGGCGGCCGGGCTGGGGAGCATGGGGGCGGTCCTGGGCGTCGGCACGCGTGACGTCGTGATCACCGACTGCCAGTGTTCACTCGGCGGGTTGCCCACGCCATTCGCCACCGCGGAAGTCGAGATCCACGGGGTAACGCCGGGCTTCTTCGACACGCTGGGCGTGCAGCCCCTGGAGGGCGCCGATGCGCCTCTGGCGGCCAGCCCGGACGGGCCCACGGTCATCGTCAATCGGGCGCTGCTGGAAAGCCGCATACTCGGCTCCCACGAGCTCACGAAACATATCCAGCTGGGGGGCCCGCTGGGGGCCTGGTACCGCGTTGCGGGTGTCGTAGAGAACGTCGAAGCGCCGGGCGTCGGCAACGGCCCGACGCCCGCGCCGGCGGCCTACGTGTCCGCGCTGCAGGACCCGCCACGCGCACTGCGGGTGGTCGTGCGCACCACCACCCCTGCGGAGGCTGCGGCGACAGTCGTGGAATCGGTGTTGCAGGCCGCAGCCCCGCGCGCCCGTGTCGACGCGGAGCCGTTGCTGGCCCTGCTGCGCCGGTTCGCGGCGCCACTCCGCTGGTTCGGCTGGCTCGCCATGGTGCTGGGGCTCGGCGCCGGGTTCCTGGCCGGCTACGGGGTCTTCTCGGTCTCCGGCTACGCGGTCGCGCTGCGGCGGCGTGAGCTGGGCATCCGCATGGCGCTGGGCGCCCGCGGCCGCCGTGTTGCCTAGCTGGTCATCGGACGCATGCTGCGCCTCGCCCTCATCGGCGGCGCCGCCGGCCTGGCCGTTACGGTGTCGGTCATGCGCGGCGTCAACGTCGGCGACCCCGCTCTGCTGTCCGCCATCCTGGGAACACTGGTCGTGACCGCGACGGCGGGCGCCGCGCTGCCCGCCTGGCGCGCCACGCGTGTGGACCCCGCCGACGTGCTCCGGGAATGACGCATTTCTTCAACGACAACCCTCGAATGAAGCGATAGAGACCATGACTCGCGAGATTCTCCCCCCCGGCAGCGCCGACATGGCGCCCGAAGAGTTCCGACGCCACGGCTACGCCGTGGTGGACCGCATCGCCGAATACCTGGCGCACCCCGAGCGGTGGAACGTGCTCGCGCAGATTCAACCGGGCGACGTCACCCGCGAGATTCCCGGCTCGCCGCCCGAGGAAGCGCAGGCGATGGAGGCCATCCTCGCCGACTACGACCGCGTCATAGTGCCGGGCACCACGCACTGGAACCACCCGGGCTTCTTCGCCTACTTCGGCATCACGGCCTCAGGCCCGGGCATCCTGGGCGAGATGCTGGCCGCGTCGCTCAACGTGAACGCCATGCTCTGGCGGTCCGGCCCCGCGGAGACGGAGCTGGAGGACGCCGTGCTGGACTGGCTCCGCCAGATCCTGGGCCTGCCCGAAGGTCTGGATGGCACCATCAACGACACCGCCTCGTCCAGCACCATGTACGCTCTGGCCGCCGCGCGGGAGCGGGCCGGAGACCTGGGCATCCGCCAGCAGGGCCTGGCCGGCCGCGACGACGTGCCGCCGCTGCGGGTCTACTGCTCCGAAGAGGCGCACTCCAGCGTGGACAAGGCGGTCATCACGCTCGGTCTGGGCCTGGACAACGTCGTGCGCCTGCCCAGCGACTCCGAGTTCCGCATGGTGCCCGAGGTGCTCCAGCGGGCCATCAGCCAGGACCGAGCGCAGGGCCGGCGCCCGCTGGCCGTGGTGGCCACGGTGGGCACCACCGGCGTCACGGCGGTGGATCCGGTGCCGGAGATCGCCGACATCTGCCAGCGCGAAGGCCTGTGGTTGCACGTGGACGCCGCGTACGGCGGCTCCGCGGCCGCCATTCCCGAGATGCGCTGGGTGCTGGATGGCTGCGACCGGGCGGACTCCCTCGTGGTGAACCCGCACAAGTGGATGTTCACGCCCATCGACTGCTCCGTCCTCTACACGCGCCACCCGCACCTGCTGCGCGGGGCGTTCAGCCTGACACCGGAGTACCTGAAGACGGCGGAGCAGGACCGCGTGAAGAACCTGATGGACTACGGCGTGGCCCTGGGCCGCCGCTTCCGCGCCCTCAAGCTCTGGTTCGTGCTGCGCTACTTCGGCGCCAACGGCATTGCAGACCGGCTGCGGGAGCACCTGCGCATGGCAAAGGAACTCCAGGGTTGGGTGGACGAGGCCGACGACTGGGACCGCCTTGCTCCGGTGCTCTTCTCCGTCGTGGCGTTCCGCTACCACCCCGCGGGCGTGGACGATGAGCAGGAGCTGGAGCGGCTCAACGCGGCCGTGCTGGACCGTGTCAACGCGACGGGCGAGGTGTTCATGTCCCACACGAAGGTACGGGGCCGCTACGCCATCCGCATCGCCATCGGCAACCTGCGGACGACCCAAGCGCACGTCCGGCGCGCGTGGGAGCTGCTGGGCCGGGCAGCGCAGGAAATCCGGGGCGCGTAGGTGCCCCGCTTGCAGAGCCCGGCGAAGGGAGAGCGGACAACGCAAAGCGGGATCGGATTCACCTTGAACGGCATGGCGGGTACCCCGTCCGCGCCGATGCCCGGCGCGCGGGGACCGGGAAGCCGGCGAAGCCCGGGACGCAGATCCGATCCCCATTTCCGCTTTCCGGTTCCCGCCGACCAGCGCCCGGGCACGGCGCCCTCACCCCAAAGGCCGGGCCACCCATGGCACCTGAAATACGAATCCACTCCCGGCTGACGATCCCGGAATCGGAGCTGCATTTCCGCGCTTCGCGCTCGGGCGGGCCGGGCGGCCAGCACGTGAACACGTCCTCGACGAAGGTGGAGCTGTCGTGGGACGTGGCGGGCTCGCCGTCGCTCTCGGAACCGCAGCGTGCCCGCGTGCTCAAACGGCTGGCCAACCGGATCGATGGGAACGGCGTTCTGCACCTGACGGAAGGCGGCAGCCGCAGCCAGCACCGGAACCGGGAAACGGTGACGGAGCGGTTCGTGTTGCTGGTGCGCAACGCTGTGCGCAGGCAGAAACGGCGCATTCCCACGAAGCCGACGAAGGCCTCGAAGGAGCGACGGTTGGAGTCAAAGAAACAGCAGTCCCGCAAGAAGAAGCTGCGGAAGCCGCCGGAGCCCGACTAGCTGAATTCCCGGAACGACTCCTGGATCTCCTCCAGGAAGGCCGTGTCGACGTCCACGCCGAGGCCGGGGCCCGTGGGCACGCTCACGGTGCCGTCGTCGTTCAACGTGAACTCCGGCCGCACGACATCCCGCGCCCAGTACCGGCGGCTGGCGGACGTGTCCCCGGGCAACAACACGTTGGGAAGGCTGGCCAGCGCGACGTTGTGGGCCCGCCCGATTCCCGATTCCAGCATGCCACCGATCCACACCGGCCAGCCGGCGTCGCGGCAGAGGTCGTGGATGGCCAGGGACGCGGCGTGGCCGCCGACGCGGCCGGGCTTGATGTTCACCATGCGGCCGGCCCGTAGCGCGATGGCTTCCCGGCAACGAGCCGCACTCGTGATGGATTCGTCGAGACAGACCGGTGTGTCGATGCGGCGCTGCAGCTCCGCGTGCAACAACAGGTCGTCCTCGGGGAACGGCTGTTCGATCAACAGCAGGCCCAGGGCATCCAGCCCGCACAGCCGGTCCAGGTCGGCGGCCCCGTACGCCGCATTGGCATCCACCGTCAGCGGCAGGTCGGGGAACTCGTGGCGCACGGCACGCACCATGTCCACGTCGTGGCCCGGCGCGATCTTGAGTTTGACCCGCTGGTAGCCGTCATCGACGAACTGCCCGATCCGGTGAAACAGCGTGGCCAGGTCCGGCTGGAGGCCGATGCTGACGCCCGTAGGGACACGCGTCCGCTCGCCGCCCAGAGTCCGGGCCAGCGGCTCGCCCCGCTCCCGCGCCACGGCATCCCACGCCGCCATCTCGATGGCGGCCTTCGCCATGTTGTGGCCGCGGGCCGCGCCGTCGAGCGCCGCCGCGATTTCCACGGGCTCCTCAAAGTCCAGGCCCAGGACGGCCGGTATGAGCCACGCCTCGAGTGCCCAGGCAGCGGTCTCGTTCGTCTCGTACGAGTAGTTTGGCGCCTCACCGGCCACGCATTCGGCGTGGGCCGTGGTTCCATCCGTGTCCATGGACAGCAGGAGGATCCGGCGATGGAACGTCTCGCCGGACGAGATGCGGAACGGCTCCGTGAGCCGCAACCGCACTGTTCGCAGGCTGATCCGCTCGATGCGCATGTCGTTTCAAGTCTTGAAGGTGCGGAAAACAGCGTGTAATTTGCGGGGCAGACCTTCCGCGTGCCAGGTGCCGTTTCCTCTCCCGGCCTGGCGCCAGGCGTTCCGAGGCCGTCGACAGGGTGTCCGAATCCATGACACGAGCGAAGCACGCTCAGGAAACCGGGTTCGGGAGCGTACGCGCGCTCCTGCCCGCATCAGCGTGGGTGGCGACCGGTGTGTTCGCCGCGCTCTCGCTGTACCTGATCGTGCCGCTGGCACCGACCGGCCGCCACGTCCTGGGCGCCGTGCTGCTGACGCTGCTGCCGCTGGCCTCGGCCGTGGCGGCCAGCGTGGCGGCGCGCCGGGCGGCGGCGGATGCGCGCGCGGCCTGGCTGCTGTTCGCGGGCGCCGCGCTGCTGGTCTTCGCGGGTCAGGTGGCATGGGCCGCCGAGGTGGGTGCCGGCCTCGGCACCAACACCTTCCCCCGCTCCGCGCTCGTGCTGCTGCCGTTGTTCCACCCGGTGTTCGTCGCAGGTGTCATCTACGCCCTGCGTTGGGACCGCATGCGGCGCTTCGGCACGGAGATCGCCCTGGACGGCGTCCTGATTTTCCTGGCCGGCCTCATCCTCGTGATGCGGGTGGTCGTCGAGCCGTCGAGCACCGTGGCCCCGGGACGCCTGGTGCTCATGGCGGCCATCGTGATGCTGTCCATCGTCTCTCTTCTCGCGGCGGCGTTGATGGTCGTGTGGCGCACCCCATCCATCTCGGCGCAGGCGGCCTCCGGGATGTTCCTGGCCACCGTGTTCTTCGCCGCGGGCAACGTGCTGTCGGCGGCGGGGTTCGATCCGGCGCCCGTGTGGCCGGGCGACGCCTTCGATCTGATATGGCTGGCCGGATGGGCGGCGTTCGCATGGGCCGGACTCGCGGGCTCCACCCTCGCCTCGCCGAAGGTCGTGGGCGGCGCGGAAGGGCGGGCGGTGGCGCGGTTCGGCCGCTCCATCGTGCCGGGCATCGCTGTGTTCCTGGCCATCATCGTGGTCGACGGCTCCATCGGGCGCCCCATGCGGCCGGCAACCGGACTGCTGGCCGGCCTGTTGTGCGCCGCGCTCGCCGTGCGCATCACCCACGCGTTGAGCGTGGCGGACCGCCGGGCGCAGGAGGAACGGCGGTACGAGCATGGCCAGGTGCTCATCGACGTGAGCCACCTGCTGGCGGGCGCGATGGATGTGGGCCGCGTGCTGTCGCTCATCTCGGACGCCGCCCGGCGGGTTTTGGCGGCGAAAGCCGCGGGCATCGAACTGTTGTCGGACGACGGTTTGACGCTGGTCACCCGCACGGCCCTGGGCCTTCCCGACGAGATCCTGGGCCTCCAGTTCCCCGTAGACGGGAGCTTCACCGGCTGGGTCGTGCAGCACGCCGAGCCGCGGGCCACCGTCGACCCCCAGACGGACCCGTACATCCAGCCGCAGAGCCGCCGCTACCTGGGCCGCTCTCCCGTCGCGGCGGCGCCGCTTCGCTTCGGTGCTCGCACGTTCGGCGTGTTGTACGGGATCCGGGACCGTCCGTTCACGCCGGAGGAGCTGGAGCTTCTGGGCGCCCTGGGCGAGCAGGCGGCCGTGGCCATGGAGAACGCCCGCCTGTTCGAGCAGGTCACTGCCATGTCCCTCACCGACGCGCTCACCGGCCTGGCCAACCGCCGGCAGCTGGAGCGGGACCTGGCCCGGGAGTTCGCAGCGGCACGGCGCGGCCGCCCGCTCACAGCCGTCATGTTCGACATCGACGACTTCAAGGACTACAACGACCGCTACGGACACCTGGCGGGCGACGACGCCCTGAAGGCGCTGGCCACGGCGCTCAGGGTGGAGACGCGGGCCATGAACCTGGCCGCGCGTTACGGAGGCGACGAGTTTGTCGTATTGCTGTCCGACGCGGATGACACGGGCGCACGCCTGTTCGTGGAGCGCGTGGCCCAGCGCTTCACCCAGGAGGTGCTGGCGCTGGGTCGCGGCAGTCTCACCGTCAGCGCCGGCCATGCCTGCTACGACGGCGAGATGGCGGACTGGCTCCAGCTGCTCGAAGCCGCGGACCGGGCGCTCTACCGGGCCAAACCCCCGCGAGCCAGGACGTAGCAGCTGCGCGACGCTTCCCTCACCAGCTCCGTGACGACGTAGCCCCGCGCCAGGTACCCTTCCAGCGCCGAACGCACCTTCCCCCGCCAGTCCAGGGCCCGCTCCGGCATCCGCTCCTTCAGATCCTGGATGTCCAGCGGGATGGCGACGCGTACACGCTTCGCGTCCAGCTCCAGGTCCGGCTCCTCGCACGCCAGGATTGCCGCGTCGCCGGACGTGGGATTCACGACGGGAACGTCCGCCACATCGCCGGGAGTAGGCGCCCGTTCGTCGCCGCTCAACCGCCGCCGGACCCGGTCCGAAGCGATGGCCCAGTCCACGACGAGGCGGTCCGTGCCGAGGCCACGGTGCAGCGGCGAGTCCGGCGCACCGTACAGGTCCCGCCGGTACTCCCGGCAGACGGCGCCCAGGCGGGCGAAGTTCAGGTGAGCGTTGCGCGATTCCAACGGCTCGAACGTCCAGTGCACTGTGTAGACGCCCAGGGCCAGAAGACGATCGCGCTGGTTCAGCTTGAGCGCCCGGCCCACGCCTCGGTCCCGCGCCTCCGGCACCACCGCGAGCATGTCCGACCAGTGCACCAGCCGGCCGTCCCGCAGGCCCGTCATGCCAAAGACGAACCCCACCAGGCGATCGCCCAGCCAGGCTCCGCTGGCCATGCCGCTCAACTCCTGCGCGACCAGCAGGATGGACGGCGGAACCCGGTCCCGGAAGCCGCGTCCCCAGATTTCTTCCTGCAGCTCGACAGCCGTCTCGAACTCCGAGTAGCCGTCCAGCGGCCGGATCACGATGTCGTCGGTCATGGCGCCGTCAGAGAGTCTGGAACAGTCGCCCGAAGAGCGCGACCCGCCGCGGCAGGTCGTCGACGACGACGTGCTCGTGCAACGCATGGGCACCGTCACCCTGCACGCCCAGGCCGTCGAGGGTGGGTACGCCCAGAGCCGCGGTAAAACAGCCGTCGCTCGCACCGCCGGTGCCGCCTTCGGGCAGGGCGAAACCCAGCTCTTCCGCCAGGGCGCGTGCTTGCTCGTACAATGCGGCTACGGCGGCCGTACGCTCCAGCGGCGGTCGGTTGATCCCACCCTCCAGCCACAGGCCGGCGCCAGGCACAGCCGGCTCCAGAGCGCGAAGCGCAGCGTCCACGCGCTCCCCTTCCTCCAGGGTGCAGAAACGGACATCGATCTCGAGGCGCGCGGCGGCCGGCACCACGTTGGACGCCGTGCCGCCGTGGATCACGCCGGCGTTCAGCGTGGTGCCTCGTTCCGGGTCCGCCAGCGCCGGCAGGCCCAGGATCTGGTGGGCAAGCTCCACGATGGCGTTCACGCCGCCACCACTGTCGATGCCCGCATGCACCGCCACGCCCGAGGCGCGCAAGGTATACACGCCCACGCCCTTGCGGGACGTCTTGGCGCCGCCGTCCGGACGGCACGGTTCGGGCACCAGGACGCACGCCGCCTGCCGCGCACCGTCCTCGATGAGGGGCCGCGACGAGTGGGAACCGATCTCCTCGTCGCACGTGGCGAGCAGGTGCACCGGCCGCCGGGGACGCTCCCCCACCCCGTGCAGCAGGGCCAGCGCTTCCAGCACCACGGCCAACCCCGCCTTCATGTCGTAGGTGCCGGGGCCCCACGCGCGGCCATCCTCGACGCGGAACGGCCGTTCCGCTAGCGAGCCGACGGGATGGACGGTGTCCAGGTGGGCCAGCACCAGGACCGGCTCGAGATCGGCGGAGGCGCCCGGGAACCGGGCAAGCACGTGCGTGCCCAGGTCCGGTGCGGGGATGGCGGAGGCGGTAGCGCCGATGGCGGTCAGCTCGGCGATGAGCGCGGCGGCCAGGACATCGATGCGCGCCGCGTCCCCGCTGGGCGTCTCGTGGGCGACCAGGCGCTCGAGACGTTCCAGCACCCGGTCGGTGAGGGAGGGGTCCTTCTGCGCCGCCCGGAAATCGGCCGCCATGGCCGTCACGCGGCGCCCCGGCGATAGCTTTCCGCCAGCAGCTCCACCGGGTGCATCACCACCCGCTCGTCCCCCGCCAGGGTCAGGCCGGCCCCGATCTGCATCATGCAGCCCGGGTTGGGCGTCACCACGACCGCAGCGCCCGTGGAGCGGATCGCCTCCAGCTTGTCGCCCAGGATGCGCCCCCCCAGCTCGGGGTGCGTCATGCCGTAGATGCCCGCACCGCCGCAGCATTCGTCCGCGTCGGGCAAGGGCACGAGTTCCAGGCCCGGGATGGTCCGCAGCACATCCAGCGGCGCTTCCGTGATACCCTGGCCATGGTGGAGATGGCACGGCGCGTCGTACGTCACGCGGAGCGGCACCGCCCCACCCCGCACCGGCCCCAGCTCCGCCAGCAGCTCAAACAGGTCGCGCACACGACTGGCCAGAGCCCCTGCGTCGCCCGCCAGCGGGTCGTCCGCCAACAGCTCGCCGTAGTCCTTCATCATGGCGCCGCATCCCGCCGCGTTCACGACGACGTACTCCACACCCGCGTCCTGGAACGCACGCACGTTCCGCCGCGCCAACGACCGCGCGCCGTCCAGCGCGCCGTTGTGCGCATGCAAGGCTCCACAACACACCTGCCCCGGCACGTCCACGATCTCACACCCGTTCGCCTCCAGCACGGCCCGCGTTGCGTCGTTCACCCGCCGGAACAGGCCGTCCTGCACACAGCCCGTCAGCATGGCGACGCGATGCGACCGTCGACCGTCGACCGCCCTGGAGGCAGCGCTCCCCCCTTCTCCCGGTCTCCCCCTCTCCCTATCGGGGCGCAGGCGGGGAAGGGCGGTCTCCCCGTCGGGGTAGGGGCGGCGCGGGGCGGTGGCCGCCACCATGGCCAGGGCGAAGCGGGTGCGGCCGAAGCGCCGGGGCAGGGCGCGCGCCAGGCCGCGCGCCAGGCCGCCGGCCCGCAGGAGGCGCCCCAAGGCGGACACAGCGCGCGTGAGCCGCCGACTTCCGAAAACGTGCAGGGAGGACCGGGCCAGGAAACCGGTGCCCGTTTCCCGGGCGACCAGGTCGCGGGCGCGTTCCAGCAGAAAGCCGTAGCGCACGCCGGACGGGCACACCGGTTCGCAGGCGCGGCAGCCGAGGCAGCGGTCGAGGTGGGTGGTGACGGCGTCGTCGCCGGGCGTGAGCCGCCCCTCGACGACGGCGCGCATGAGGTAGAGCCGGCCGCGGGGCGAATCGTTCTCGTCTCCGAGACGCCTGTACGTGGGGCAGGCAGGCAGGCAGAACCCGCAATGCACGCAGGTCAGCAGCTTGTCTTCTTGCGCGGCCAGCGCGGACGCGAGCACGTCAATCGGCATCGAAGATGAACCGGCCGGGGGAGAGGACGCCTGCGGGGTCGAACGTTCGCTTCAGTCCCTGCATGAGCCGGCGCGCCGGGCCCGGATCGCCGAACGGGTCGAAACGGGTGGCAAGCTCCGGCGGCGCACTGCCCAGCACGACACTGCCGCGATGCCCCGACAGGGCGTCCCGGGCCGCGTTGAGGCGATCCGACAGGCGGTCGGCATCCAGCGCGGACACGGCCGCGGCATCGAACATCACACGGACGATGCCGTCGGCGTGGGCGGCCAGCATCACGCCGTCATCCGCCAGGGCGCCTGCGCGCGCGACGGTGGCTGCCAGGGCGGCCGGCCGATCGGCCAGGCGCACGACCAGGGGCGATCCGGCCTCGAAATCGGCCAGGCGCGCCCAGGCGCCTTCATCCGCGTCCAAGTCCGCCCCGACGTCGTGGTCGGCACAGAGCGCATCGACGACGTCCAACGTGCCGGCGACGGCGTCGGCGTTGCCCTGGGCCCGCGCCAGCAGCAGCCAGGCCGGGGGGCCGTCGGGCAGCACGTGCGTGCTTGCCCGCGGGTCCACCAGCTCGAGAGCCACCAGGTCCACTTGCCGCTCGCGGACATCCCGGATCATGGCCAGCAATGCCGCTCCGTCCGGCGCACGCACCACGCGGGTCGCGTCCCGTTCCGGCAACGGGTGCAGCCGGAAATTCACGCGCGTGATGACCGCGAGCGTGCCCCGGCTCCCCACCAGCAGGCGAGTCAGATCGTAGCCCGCCACGTTCTTCACGACCCGGCCGCCGAACCGCAGCCTGCGGCCATCGCCCGCCACCACGTCCACGCCCAGCACGTGGTCTCGGGGCGTGCCGTAGCCGTGGCGCAGAGGCCCGGCGGCGGCCGTCGCCACCAGCGCGCCGATGGTGCCTCGCCGGCCGCCGGGGGGATCCAGAGGCAGCCACTGGCCCTGCCGGGCGAGGATGGCCTGGAGGTCTCCCAGGGTGGTGCCCGCGTCCACGGCCACCGTCAGGTCGTCCGGCGCGTGGTCCGGCGCACGTGCGATGGAGTGGGTCGACAGCACCAGGTCCAGCCGGCGAGGCGGCCGCCCGGAGTCCAGCCAGCTTCCGGCACCGGCGGGCTCCACGGCCCACCCCGCGGCGGTCGCCGCTTCCAGGGTGTGAGCCACCTCGTCCGTGTTCGTCGCCTCCACCACCGCTTCCGGCTCAGCGCCCTGCACCGCCCAGTCCTCCGGGGCGCCTTTGCGCTCGGGCAACAGGCCGGCCAGGGGCGTCGTCGTGGTCACGAAACCTCCCCTTTGCACACGTCTTCCGGCAGGATCTTGCCGGGGTTGGCCAGGCCGCGCGGGTCGAACACGTTCCGAACGGAGCAGAGCACGTCCATCTCCGCCGGCCCGAAGACCAGATGCATGTAATGACGCTTGTCCAGGCCGACACCGTGCTCGCCCGTGATGGTGCCGCCGGCTTCGACGCAGGCCGTCATGATCTCCTTGGACGCCGCCTGTACCCGTGCCAGCTCGTCCGCGTTGCGCCGGTCGAAGACGAGGTTCGGGTGCAGATTGCCGTCGCCGGCGTGAAACACGTTGGCCACGCGAAGGTCGTAGCGCTCACAGATGCCGTAGATGCGCGCCAGCACCGAGGGGAGCCGACTGCGCGGGACCGTGGCGTCCTGCACCAGCAGGTCCGGCGCCAGGCGGCCCATGGCCCCGAACGCCTTCTTCCGGCCCTGCCACAGACCGAGCCGCTCCGCCTCGGTCTTCGCCCGCCGCACTTCCCGGGCACCCGACGCTTCGCAGATCTGCTGCGCCCGCGCCGCGTCGGCAGCCGTCTCCGCCGGCGCACCGTCCATCTCCACCACCAGCGCCGCCGCCGCATCCGTCGGGTAGCCGGCGGCGTAGATGCTTTCCTCCACGGCCTTGATGGTGTTGTGGTCGATCATCTCCATGGCCGCCGGGATAAGCCCCGCGGCGATGATCGCGCTCACCGCCCGGCCGGCTTCCTCGATGTCGTCGTAGATGGCCAGCAGCGTCGCCACAGCCCTGGGCTTGGGCGACAGCCGGATCTCCACCTCCGTGGCGATGCCGAAGGTGCCTTCGCTGCCCACGAACAGGCCTACCAGATCGTAGCCGGCGGTTTCCCCTGCCCCCCCGCCCAGCTCGAGCACTTCCCCATCGGGCAGCACCACGGTCAGGCCGGTGATGTGGTTCGTCGTGACGCCGTACTTCAGGCAGTGGGGGCCGCCGGAGTTCTCCGCCACGTTGCCGCCGATGGTGCAGGCGCTCTGGGAGCTGGGGTCCGGTGCGTAGTACAGCCCGTGGGGCTCCGCCGCCTTGCTGATCCGCACGTTCACCACGCCCGCCTCCACCCGCGCCCGTCGATTCCCCGGGTCCATCTCCAGGATGCGGGTCATGCGGGCCGTGCTCAGCACGACGGCGTCATGCAGCGGCACGGCCCCTCCGGACAGTCCTGTGCCGGAGCCCCGGGCCACGAACGGGACGCCGGCATCGGCAAGCAGCCGCACGGCCGCCGCGACCTGGTCGGTGGAGCGAGGAAGAAGCACCGCGCGGGGCAAGTGACGGTGCGAAGTGAGCCCGTCCGACTCGTAGGTCACGAGTCGACCCGGGTCGGTGATGAGGCCGTCCCGGCCTACGATCCGGCGCAGCCCGGCGGCCAGGTCGGCGCCGAGCCGTTCCGTTTCGGGTGCGATGGTCGAAGGCATGTGGCTCCTGGGTTCCCAGCCGGCATCGGAAGGTAGGGTGGACCCGGCCGCCCGCTCAAGGTGCGCCGGCCGAACCAGCGCCCGTCAGGGGATCAGCGCCCAAGCCCCGTTCGTCGGTACCACCACATCCTGCTCCTGCAGGTGCCGCAGGTACGCATGGGTCGCGCCACGGGCAGCGTCCCGAAGCCGCGCGTCCAGTGCGCGACCGTACACCGCGTCCACCAGGGCATCCACCGAAAGGGGACCTTCCTGCAACGCTGCCACGACTCGTGCCTCCCGCTCCCGACGATGCGCGATGTAGGCAGCCACCGCCGCTTCGCCGTCCGGGAATGGCGGGCCGTGGGACGGATAAAGGACGTGCGCACCCAACCCCCTTACGCGCTCCAGGGATGCCAGGTACGCGCCCAGGTCGCCCTCCGGCGGCGCCACCAGCGTCGTGTTCTGGCCGCCCATCATGAGGTCGCCGACGAACACCGCGTCCCCGTCGGGCCAGTGGAAAGCGAAATGGTCAGGAGTATGACCGGGTGTTGCCAGGGCCGTGAGTTCGCCGGCGTCCGTCGTGAACGTCCGCCCCTCCGTGACTCCCGAGCCCGCCGAACGGATCGGAGCACCCAACCGCTCCGCCAGCGCCAACGCCCCCGCCGCGTGATCCGGATGGCCGTGGGTCAGCAGGATCTCCGCCGATCCGTCACCCACGGCTTCCACCACCGCGTCCCGGTGTGCCGGCAAGGCCGGGCCGGGATCGATCACCACGACCCGGCCACGCCCCACCAGGTAGGTTTGCGTGCCGTCCAGCGTCATGGGCGACGGGTTCGCCGCCGTGACGACGCGGGGCACGCCGGCCTGCGTCATGCCGCTACTGCCGGCGCTCCGCCATCAGGACTTCCGCCAGCTTGTCCGCCACCAGCTGGACCTGTTGCTCGTCCTCGTCCGAGAACGCAGCCTTCCGGTCACTGTCCACGTCGATCTGGCCCAGGATCGCGTCGCCCGCCCGGATCAGCACGACCATCTCCGACTGCGTGTCCGGGCTGCACGCCATGTAGTCCTCCGACTGGCTCACGTCCGGCACGTTGGCGTTCTCACCCTTCGCCACCGCCTGCCCGCACACCCCCATGCCCACTTCGATCAGCGCATGCTCCGTCGGTCGGCCAACGTAGTTGTGCAGCCAGAGGCGGTTCTTCTCATCGTCCACCAGGTAGACGCCCACCCAGTCGAAATGATCCTCCTTCGACAGGTCGCGAACCACTCGCCGCATGATCGGGTCCGACAGATGTCCCGATTCCCGCATCTGCTGAATTCCCTTCACCAGCTCCGTCGTGTCCATTTTACCTCGTTCTTCCCGGGTTCATCGTCCTTGGACGGATCGCGGGCTGTTCCGCGTCCGCGGCGCCCGTATGATTTCGTGGAGCGTGGACCGTGAAGCGTGACGACGCCCCACCTTTCACGGTTCACGCTTCGCGTTTCCCGCTGTTCCTTCCTCGGCGACAAGGACCGCACGCAGCGGTGCGCTGTCCGCGTCCACCAGCCGCAACGGCAGGCCGATGAACGTGTAGCGGCCCGGTGCCACATCGTCCAGCACCAGGTTCTCCACGTTCACGACGCCGCCTTCGGCCAGGATGTGGTGGGCATCCAGGGCCGTGGAATCCACCGGGTCGACCGACGGCGCATCGGTGCCCACCAGCTTGACCCCCATCTCTACCAGCCTTCGCGCCAGGCGCGTGGACAGCGCCGCGAAACGCTCCGGGAACGAGCCGGGGTCGGTCCGCTCCCGCGTACGGAACAACACGCGGGGGGCGCCTTCGAGATCCACGCCGTCCAACGTGTCGGCGTCCAGCTCCCCGCGGCCGCGCGCGTCCACGACGACGGCGGGCCCCACGAACGTCGCCAGCGGCAACGACCCGGCACCCGCGCCCTCGTCGCTCACGTGCCGCGGCCCATCGGCATGGGTCCCGGCATGAACGCTCAGGGACACGGCCGCGACGTTCACGCTGTCCCCGTTCCGCCGGCGCAGGGTCCACTCCAGCGCCACCGGCCGGTCGCCGGGCCAGACGGCCGTGTCCGGACCCAGCGGCTGCGAGATGTCGATGAGCCTCATCGCGGAACGAGGTCCGTGTCCGGACCCAGCTCTCGCACGAACGCCGCGATCAAGCGCGCCGCCTGTTCCACATCGTGGAGGTCCACCATCTCCACCGGCGAATGCATGTACCGGTTCGGCACGGAGATGAGGCCCGTGGCCACACCCGCGCGCGACAGGTGGATCGCGTCGGCGTCCGTCGCCGTGTAGCGTGGCGAGGCCGCGATGGTGTGCGGGATGCCTGCCCGTTCCGCCGCAGCAACCAGCCGATCGAACACCACCGGGTGCACCGCGGAACCCCGGCTCAACACCGGTCCGCCGCCGAGCTTGTGGTCCCCCAGCTCCTTTTTCTCCATGCCCGGCGCATCCGTGGCGAACGTGACGTCCACCACCAACGCGATGTCCGGCTCCACCGTGAACGCGCTCGTGCGCGCGCCGCCGCCCTGGTACCCGATCTCCTCCTGCGACGTCGCCACCGCCGTTACCGATGCCGCCGGCCTGTCGGCGGCCAGCAGCCGCAAGGCCTCCAGGACCACGAACGCGCCGATGCGGTTGTCCACCGCACGACTCGCGATCACGCCGTCGCCCAGGTCGACGACGTCCGCGTCGATCACCCCCGGATCGCCCACCCGCACGCCTCGCTTCTCCACGGCCGCCCGGCCTCGGGCGCCGATGTCGACCCACAGGTCCCGGATCTTCGCCGCCTTGTCCTTCTCGTCCTCGCGGAGGAGATGGATCGGCTTGCGGCCGATCACGCCGAGCACCACACCCGATTTCGTGAGAAGGCGTACCCGTTGGCCCACCAGTACCTGTGGGTCCCAGCCGCCGATGCCTTCGAAATAGAGGAAGCCATCGTCGTCCACGTGGGTCACCATGAGGCCGATCTCGTCGATGTGGCCGGCAAGCATGACGCGCGGCGAGCCGGTGGCGTTCACCGTGGCCAGCGAATTGCCGCTCACATCCGCCCGCACCTCGTCGGCGAACCGCTCGGCTTCTTCGCGCCATGCCGCCGCGACACCCGCCTCGAAGCCGCTCGGACCCGTCGTGTCGAGCAACCGTTTCAGGAACTTTTCCGACTTCTTGTCCACGAAGCCTCCCGGGACGTGATCATCGAAGCCCGGTAAGATAAGACGGAACGCCTGCCGGTTCCAGCCATCGGGCCGCTGTCCGCTTGCGCCCGGGGCGTGCGTTCTTCTACTGTGCACGCCCGTCTGTCTTCAACCCGAGCCGCACACGCATGACCTGGTTCTGGCGTTCCCTCTTCGGGCCGGCCCCGGCTCTCGTGCTGGCGCTCGCCGCCGCCGCCGGCACCGCCGCTCAGACCGCAATTCCTCAATCCGCCGTCCGGTTCGAGCTGGGCGCGGCAGTGCGTGGTCAGACCGACCTGATGGCGTCACCGCTGGCCTACCGCGGTGTCGGCACGCACGTGGCCATGGCGTACGAACAGCGCAGGCATGGACGGCAGTTCACCGTGGAAGGCAGCGTTGCCAGGGCGCGCCTCACGTCCCGCATATCCGACGGCGCGGACCATACGGAGAGCACCTTCGTGGCAAACGTGTCCGTCCGTTCGCTACACGACGTGGGCGCGGCGAAGTCCGGGCGCCTTCATTTCTATGCCGGCGGGCAGCTGGACCTTCGCGTGCCGGTCCGCTCCCATGCCTATGTGGAAGGGATGACGGAATACTACGCCGACATCTTCCTGCCCCTGCAGGCCGCGGGCGGCTGGGAAGCGGCGTTGGGCCCCGTCGTGGTGTCGGAGCGGCTGGCGCTGCCGCTGCTGGCCATCGTCGGCCGCTGTCCCTACACAGGGCTCCGGTACACGCCGGTCTTCTCCGTGGCCCCGCCGGGCCGCCTTCTGGGGTTCGACCACGCCCTTGCCGTGGAGCGGCCGGCGGGCGGCCGTATGGCGGTGCGCCTGGAGTGGCGCACCACGCTGGTGCGCTATCCGGTGCCGCGCACGTTGTCCATGGTGTCCCACCGCGTGGGGTTGTCGGTGGCGCTGAGCGGGCGGGGGTTCCCGTGAGCCGGCCGCGGCGGTGGGTGTTGCCGGCGTTGGTGGCGTTGTCGACGCTCCTCACGGCTTGCATGGACCTCTTCATGCCGTCGCAGCCGGCGGAGGACCCGGTGACCGTGTTCGATGCCTTCTGGCACGAATTCGACGCGCATTACGCCTTCTTCGGCCTGAGGGGCATCGACTGGGATTCGGTCTACGCCGAGTATCGCCCGCAGATCACATCGGACATGGGAGAGTCGGCCCTGGCGCACACGCTGGGTACCATCACCAGGAACCTGAAGGACGGGCACGCGGACCTGGTCACGCCGTACGGCGTTTTCGGCTACCATGGCTGGTACGCCGACTTTCCGGAGAATTTCAACGCCGCCCGGGTGTTCGAACGGTACGTGCATTCCGGCCCGCCCTCCGAAGCGCCCGTCGGGACATTGCAGGCCGAAGGCCTCCGTTACGGGTGGGTGAGCGACCGGATCGGCTACATCTACATCGGCACGTTCTCCGATGACGGGGTCCGCCGCGGCATCGACAAGGCGCTGGCCGACCTCATGAGCCGCGGAATGGACGGGATCGTCGTGGACATACGCGGCAACGGCGGCGGCAACGAACGGAACGCGGACGCGGTGGCCGGGCGCCTCATGGATCGGCGACGCCTGTACCGGCACTACAAGTACCGGAACGGCCCGCGCCACGACGATTTCACGGCGCCTTTCGACGGCTACATCGAGCCGGCGGGCGACCGCCGGTTCCTGGGGCCCGTGGCCTTGCTGACCAATCGCGGGGTGTTCAGCGCCGCCGAGACGTTCGTGCTGGCCATGCACGTGCGTCCCAACACCGTCGTGGTGGGGGACACGACGGGGGGCGGATCGGGCAACCCGCTCTGGCGGGAGCTGCCCAACGGCTGGACGTTCCGGGTGCCTCGCTGGATCGAGTGGGGTGTCCGCGACAGCGTCTACGAAGGCGTCGGCCTGGGACCGGACACGCTGGTCCAGTTCACGGCCACCAGCGACGTGCTGGACACGGACCCCATTCTGGGCACGGCCGTGGACCTGCTTCGCCACTTCACGTTCCCGCAGGGAATTGGCGACCGGGCCGGAGACGGGCCAACCCTGAACCGCCGGGACGGCCGGGCGTAGCTCTAGCGATCGCTGCGACGCGGCGACTTCACGTTGCCGCTCCGTTCGCACGGGCTTTGCATCCTCTTCTCCAGAGCCGCCCGCTCGGCGGCCATCCACCAACTGACGGGAGGACGTTCATGCGCATCCCATTCCTGCAGGCGGCCGTGGGCGCCGGTCTGGCGTTCGGGCTCGTGGCGTGCGGAGGCGGGGGCAACCAGGCGGCGACACAGGGATCCAGTGCTGCCCAGCCCGCGGCCCAACCCTCCGCGAGCCAGGCGTCGACGGGCAAGCAGATCCCACTGGTCCCGCTGAACGACTCGGGGGTGAACGGGTCCGTCACCCTCACGCCGCAAGGAGATTCCCTCGTAGTGGCGGTCAACGTGACCGGCCTGCCCGACGGGGCCGGCGCCTACCCCTCGCACATCCACGAAGGCACGTGCGCCAATCCCGGCACCGTGGTCCAACCCCTCAACAGCGTGCAGGCGGACAGCACGGGCGTCGGTCACGCGACGACCACGGTGGCCGCGTCGGTGCTCGCGCAGGGCCAGCAGCACCTGGTCATGGTCCATCGCAAGGACGGTTCGATGGCTTCCTGCGCCGAGCTTCCCGCGAGCGGAATGTGAGATGAACCGGGACCGACCGCGCAGACCGGGCCCGCGGGCCTTCAGAGGACCCGGGTAAGCTCGTCGGCTTCGAAACGGGGGAAAGGCAGGTCCGAATCCGTACCGGCGCGGATGCCGTAGGCTGAAGGCTCGACGCTGCCGATGCGGGTCGCGTCGATGCCTGCGCCCCGAAGCGCCTCCAGAATAGCCGGCGCGTCGGCTTCCGGCGCAGCGATCAGCAGCGCGCCCGACGCGATCAGCCCGAGGGGATCCAGGCCGAAGGCTCGCGTCAGAGCCACGGTTTCCGGAAGAACGGGAACGGCGTCCAGGTCAATGTGAGCCCCCACGCCGCTGGCCTGACACAACTCGTAGATCCCGCCCGCGATGCCGCCCTCCGTAGGGTCGTGCAGCGCGTGCACCGCGCCCGCCTGCACCGCCACGGCGGCGTCGGCCACCACGCTGATGCCGGGCGTCACCAGGAGGTCCCTGGCCCGGCGCAGCATCGCTTCGTCGACACGCCCCCCGACCCGGTGCGCGGCTTCCCGCGCCAGGATGGACGTCCCCTCGATGGCGACCCCTTTGGTGAGCAGCAGAGCGTCCCCCGGTTCGGCGCCGCCGGCGGAGATCCAGTGGTCCGTCACGCCCAGCATGGTACCGGCGACGACCGTGTGGTCGAGGCCCGGCGTGACCTCGGTGTGCCCGCCCACCAGCCCGGCACCGATCTCCCCGCACGCCCGGTCGATCTGGTCGAACACGGCTTCCGCATCCCGCTCCCTGGCCCCCTCGGGCAGCAGGATCGTCGCCAGGAACCAGCGCGGCCGCGCCCCCATGCACGCCACGTCGTTCGCGTTCACGTGCACCGCGTACCAACCCACCTCGTCCGCCGCGAACGTCACGGGATCCGACGCCGCCACCAGGAACCGCGCGGCGACGTCCGCGACGTCCAGGACCGCACCATCCCGGCCCAGACCCGGGCCCAGCACGGCCCCCGCCGGCGACGACGACCTCGCCAGCAGTCGCTCGATCACCTCCGCCGGCACCTTGCCCACACGCAATGACCTGTCGTGTTTCATGCGCGGATGATAGGCTGAGCGGCGACGTCCCGACAGAACGCACCGGCGCCCGTGATGAAACGAGTCCCCCGGCCGAGGGTACTGTCGACCGTCGACCTCGAACGCAGCCGAACCGACCGCGGAACGCATGCCGCTCACGAACGACAACAACGGGACCTATTTCCGCCGCGGCCTGGGCCTCAAGCAGGAGGTCCAGCCGGTGCTCGACGCCGAGTACCACAGCGCACTGGTGGCACAGATCAAGGCCGGCGGACAGAGCCTCACCGTCGGCGACGTCACCCTCCGCCTCGCCGAGGAGTTCGGCTTCTGCTACGGCGTCGACCGCGCCGTCGACTACGCCTACCAGACCGCCATGAAGTTCCCGAACCGGCGCATCTTCCTGGTGGGTGAGATCATCCACAACCCCCACGTCAACCAGCGCATGCGGGAGATGGGCATCACATTCATCTACCCGGAGGACGGCGGCGTCTTCGACTTCTCCGTCGTCACGCCCGACGACGTGGTGATCATGCCCGCGTTCGGCGTCACGCTTCACGACTTCCAGACCCTGCGCGACGTCGGCTGCGTCCTCATCGACACCACCTGCGGCTCCGTGCTCAACGTGTGGAAGCGGGTGGACGCGTACGCCAAGGACGGCTTCACCGCCATCATCCACGGCAAGTACAGGCACGAAGAGACCCGGGCCACCGCAAGCCAGGTCAACCGGCACGGCGGCGAGTACATCGTGGTGCGCAACATGGAGGAAGCGCGCCTCGTCATGGATTACATCGAACAGAACGGCGACGCCCTCTCCCGTGACGCGTTCATCGAACATTTCCGCGCCAAGGCATCGCCCGGCTTCGATCCGGATCGCCATCTCGCCCGTGTCGGCGCCGCCAACCAGACCACCATGCTGGCCACCGAGTCCCTGGCCATTGCCAGCGCCATCGGGGACAGCATCGCGCGACGTTACGGCGAGGCGCACAAGGCCGAGCATTTCCGTTCCTTCGACACCATCTGCTCCGCCACGCAGGAGCGGCAGGACGCGGTCAAGAAAATGATGGAAAACCCGCCCGACGTGATGATCGTCATCGGCGGCTACAACTCGTCCAACACCAACCACCTGGCGCATCTGTGCCGGGAATACACGACGACGTTCCACATCGCCGACGCGACCTGTATCGACCCGGATGCCGGGACCATCCGCCACAAACCGGAGCTCGACCCCGACACCCCGGAAGCGTCCACGGAAGGCTGGCTGCCCGTCGGGCCCGTTTCCATCGGATTCACCGCCGGCGCCTCCACGCCCAACAACAAAATCGGCCAGACCATCGAACGCGTGCTGGCGCTGCGCGGCCTGCCCGTGCCGGAGCTCGTGTAGGCCGAAAGCCCTCCCCGCCCGGCGACGAAGGCCCTCACGCATTTATTGACATCCCCATCCCACCGCGGATATCTTGTGGCGATCCCAATGTGTTGCGGCAAGGCCGCTTCCGGATTGCCGAGGCCGGTGAATGGCGGACCCAAACCGCGATGAAATCGCGAGGCTGGAGTTGCTCCACCGTGCGCATCCCGACGGCCTCATCTTCCCGCATCTCGCCGAGGCCTATCGCCGCGATGGGCAGCTAGACAGGGCAGAAGATGTTCTGTTGCAAGGACTTTCGCGCCAACGCGACAACTCCAGCGCGCACGTCGTGCTGGGGCGCGTTCGCCTCGACAAGGGCGAAACGGAAGCCGCACAGACGTCGTTCCGCCGAGTCCTCCAACTCGATCCGGACAACTCCGTGGCGTTGCGCGCCCTCGGCGACCTCGCCCTGCGAACCGGCCAGTTCGGCGACGCCGTGAACCACTACCGCCACCTGCAGAGGCTCTATCCGCTCGATGAGGAGCTGGCGGCCCGCCTGGCGGAAGCCGAGCGGCAGGCGCAGGGCGGCGGGCCATCGTCGCAGGCTCCGTCGAACGTCCCGCGCAGGACGCCCCCCGTGCGGGCGCGTGCGGTCCAACGGCTGGGCCTGGGAAGCGGAGTCGTAGGAGGAATCGGAACGCACGGTCCGACAACGAGTTCCACCCACGGCGGCCGCGAGCCCGACGAGGTCTACACGGAGACGATGGCCGAGCTGTACCAGCGGCAGGGGCTGCACGAACGGGCGGTGCGGATTTACCGCCGCCTGCTGCGCGCACACCCCGGCGATCGACGGCTGGAGGCTCGTCTGGAGGAAGCGGAGATCTCCCGGCGGTTGGCAGCTCAGAGGGACAAAGCGGCGGAGCCGGCGCCGCGCCAGGCGGAGCCCCGGCCGCACCCGACCGCGCCGCAGACACGCCAGGCCGAGCGGCGGCCGGAGACGGCCGAAACGCGGCCGGACCAGGGCGCGGCACAACTGCGTCGAGCCGAGCCCGAAGCCCGAGCCGCCGTACCGCCCACGCCTCCATCCGGGCCGACCGCCCGCTCCTACCTGAAAGACCTGTTGGCCTGGAGGAACGGCCGGCACCAGCCCGCTGGCAACGGCGGTCAGCCGCCCGGCACCCCGGTGGCGCCGGCACCGCCGCCTGCGCCCACAGTAGCGGAGCGGGACGAGCCATGGCCCTGGGAAGAGCCGGTCGCGCCAGCGAACCCTCCGACGAAAGCGGCGGAAACGAACGCGTCCAGGGCTGCGGGCCCCCGTTGGCCATCGCCGGCCCCGCCGCTGGTTGAGCCGATTCGCTCTGTGGGGGAACCGGTTGCGGGCTCGTTCGAGCCGCTGCCCGACGCGGTGCCTGCGCTGGCCGCCCAGGCCCCGGCGCCGCGGGCGCATCCGGACGCCGAAGCCGTGCTGGCCATCACGGACCTCCTCGTCGGGCTGTTGGAGTACCGGGACCCGTTCTTCCGGGGCGGCAGCAGCCTCACGCGCCTGCTGGCGGCGGCCGTGGGACGGGAGATGGGCCTGGCGGAGCCGAACGTGCACAACCTGGCGCTGGCGGCGGTGCTGCGGGACCTGGGCCGGCTGGCGTTGGGCGGCAAGCTCGTGACGCAGCCGCAGGCGGCGAGGACACCGGAAGCCCGTCGCCGCATTGAACGGCATGTGGACCTGGCTCTTCACCTGATGGAAGGGATCAATCTGCCGGCCTCGGTGCGGTACGCCGTTCGGCATCACCACGAGCGTTGGGACGGACGCGGCTACCCCGACGGCCTCGCCGGGGCGGAAATCCCGCTCTCCGCCCGCATCCTGGCCGTGGTGGACTCGTTCGCCGCCATGGTCGCGGCACGCCCCTACCGCCTGCCGCGCAAGGTGCCGGAAGCCGCCGCCGAGCTGCAGTCGGAAGCGGGAACGCGCTACGATCCGGACGTGGTGGCTGCGCTCATGCGGGTCCTGTCGCGGAGGGACCAGCCCGGCCTCGGCTTCGTCCTTCGCCACCACATCCTCATCGTCAGCCCGGACCAACCCGGCGCCACCGTCACAGCCGCGAAGCTCTGCTCGGCCGGATACCTGGCCGAGGTTGCTCCGGACATGGCCACGGCGCAGGACCGGCTGCGGCGGGTCCCCGTGGCCGCGGTCATGGTCGGTGCCGAGCTGATGAACGGCGATGCCGTCCGCTTCATCCGCGAGCTCCGCTCGGATCCCATGCTGGGGCAGCTCCCCATCGTCGTCATCGATGCGCCTCGTGTCGACGACCGTGTCGAGCTGCTGGAGAACGGCGCGGACGTCTGCTTCGCACCCGACGCCTCCTATTCCGAGCTCCACGGCACGCTCGGCGCCCTGATCCGGCGCGCGTTCCGCCAACGGTCCGGCGACGACGAAGGAGCCGGCACGGAGAACAGCGCATCCCCCTGGCTGGCCTTGCAAGGAGACATCCAGGACTTCCCCCTCACCTGGCTGCTCCAGGTCATGAAGTACGACGGCCGCACCGCCGCCATCGGTATCCGCACTACGCAGGAGCTGGGCGTCATCTACCTGGAACAGGGCGACGCCCGACACGCCCAGATCCGCGGCGGCGTCAAGGGCGAACCGGCGCTCCGCCAGATGCTCAGTTGGCGCAAAGGCCACTTCACCGTGGAACCCGATGCGCACCCCCCGGAGCGCACAATCACCACGTCCATCACCCACCTCCTGCTGGACCAGGCAGTGGCGGAGGACCACGCCGCCGCAGGCCAGATCTTCGGCGCCGTCAAGGCGGACCAGTAGCCACGCCCGGGGCACCGGGCGCCCCCCTGACCTTCCTCACGAATATTCTTGCGTCTGTGGCGCCTGGGCGGGCTCAGCGGGACTCGTGGTCGTTTCTCCGGGCATCGAGCGAGTACGCATCCTCGTCCACGTGCCAGAGCAGGAAGAAAAGGGCGAGAGCGACGAGCAGGCTGTACGTGGCGGCGCCCGTGTCGGGCTCCATGACGGCGCCGTACGTGACCGCCACCATGACGAGGCCGGCCAGCGGCAGGACGCGGCGCGTGAACAGGCCGATGGCCAGGAGCAGCCCGACGGCGGTTTCGATGAAGGGCAGGGCGTACGCGAACGGCACAACGTAGAAGGATGGCAGCGTCCCGGCGAAGCGATCCGCCATGCCAGCGACGTGCGCGGCGAGACCCCTCGTCAGCGTGCCGAGTCCCGTGAACATGAACAGCACGCCGACCGTGACACGGAGCAGGAGGTAGGCGACCCGGCGCGAATTGCCCATCATCCCTCCAGCAGGGCGTCAGTGAACCTGTGAAGGCCGCGGTCGCTCGATGCGCACCACGTGGACGGGCGAACGTGCAATGACCGTGTCGTCCACCACGAGATGGAACTCGTAGACGCCGAACTCCGGGAACGTCACGGCGCCCAGCTGGACGATGATCTGCCCGCGCAGCCGCCCGGCCCCGGTCCGCATCATCCGGATGGGGTTGGAAGGGCTCAAGGGAACGATCTCACGGCCGTCTTCCATGAAGAGCCCGAGGCGGAACTGGTGTTCCTCCAGCTCTTCGGCGTCACCCGCCTCCAGACGTGCCACGAGGAACACCGGCGCGTGGGTGACGGGCGCGGCGGGGGCGGCGATGGTGTCGAACTCGCCCACGATGACCAGCTTGCCTTCGCGCGTCTCCGTCACATGGTCCGCCAGCAGGGCGAATTTAAGCTCCATGGCCTGGCTCATGTCTGGAGTCCCAACCGGTACTCCATCTCGATCTCCGGGGCCCAGATGGTTGCGGGCAGGCGTTTGAAGCCCGCCTTCTGATAGGAGCGGATGGCCGCCCGGTTGGACGGCTCCACGCTCAGCCACAACCGATCATAGCCTGCCGCACGCGCCAGGTCGACCAGCGCTCCGTTCAGCGCCGTGCCGATGCCACGGTTGCGGATGGACTGGTGCAGGAAATTCGCCAGCTCCACCGTGCCATCGTAGGGGAGCAGCATGCCGTGACCGAGCAGCGTGTCGTCCACGATCACGATGGCGTGCAACCCCTGGCCCAGGATGGCCGCCAACCAGGCCTGGCGGGCCACGGTGTCCTGGGGCGGCAGGCCCTGCGCGATTCGCTTCGGCTCGAACGCATCGTACATCGACGCCAGCCCGGCCAGGTCATCCGGCGTCTGGCGCCGGATGGTGAACGGGTGACCTCCCTTGTCGAGAAGCGTGACGGGAAGCTCTACGGGACTCGTCAGAACCCTAACCCCCAACCGGTGATGATGGGCATTACCTTTCGCCGCAGGGACCGCACCGTGCGGTCGTTCACGACATCGCGCTCGGGCTGGCCCGGTGTCGGCGCCACGATTCCGGCGGAATCGCGCAACGTGGCCGGCAACGCCTGTCCCGCCTCGGCCTGCACCGATGCCAGCCACGCCGGCGGGATCTCGTCCGGCGCCTCACCGCCGCACAACGCCGCCCACGTCAGGGTCCAGGCCCTAGGCACCACGTCATACACCGCGTAGCCGCCACCGCCGGTGGCGATGATGCGTCCGCCGCAGTGCTCGTCTGCCACCGCCCCTACGACGCGCACCAGCTTTTCGAAGAGGCCGGTCGTACAGCGCAGGTGCGTCAACGGGTCCCATACGTGGGCATCACAGCCCGTCTGCAGCATGATGACGTCGGGCTGGAACGCCGAAGCCAGCTCCGGCACAAGCGCCTCGAACGCCGCCAGGAAAGAGTCGTCCCCCGTGTGCGCTTCGAGGGGCACGTTGGCGCTGTACCCGTAGCCCTCGCCCTCGCCCAGCTCCTCGATGAAGCCCGTGGCCGGGAACAGGTACAGGCCGCTCTCGTGGAACGACACCGTGAGCACGTCCGGGTCGTCGTAGAAGACCCGCTGGACACCGTCCCCGTGGTGCGCATCGTAGTCGATGTACATCACGCGGGCGCCGTAATGCCGCTGGATCCAGCGGATGGCCACGGCCAGGTCGTTGTACACGCAGAACCCCGAAGCGCGGTCGGGCATGGCGTGGTGCAGGCCGCCGGCCAGACTGTACGCCCGCACGGCTTCACCTTCCATGACCACCTCCGCCGCCCGCAGCGTGGCACCCACGATCGCGCGAGCAGCGGCGTGCATCTCCTCCACGATGGGCACGTCGTCCGTACCCAGCCCGTAGTGCAACAGCCCCGGATCGGCAACGGCGCCCCGGCGCGACGCGCGGCGCACGGCTACCAGGTACTCATCCGAGTGCACGCGCAGGAGATCCCGATCCGAGGCGCGGCCCGGGGAGAGGATCGGCCGACGCGCATCGCCAGCCAGGCCCAGTGCCCGAATGAGGGACACGGTGAGCTCGAGGCGGCGCGGATCCATGGGATGCCCGGGTCGGAAACGGTATCTCGCCAGGGCATCGTCCCAGATGAGAGCGGTCTGATGCACTGCCGTACGATACCCGCGCCGCGGCACGGCGGCAACCGCCTGCCGTCACCAAAGACCGCGCGAAAACGTTGGGGATTGACGCGGCCGCTCCAGCGACCGAGCATCCCTGTCAGTACCTGCGACCTCTGCGGGAGGCATCCTCTTGAAGTACTCTCGTCCCTTCGCGCCTGTGCTCGTGTTGGTGGCGCTCGTGAGCGCATGCCGCCCTGCTTCCCCACCGCGGGAGCCTCCGCCGCAAGCGTACCAGTACGAGCCGACGCCGCAGGAGAAGCGGCTGGCGACCCAGGATTTCGACGCCTACGCGCGCAAGTTCCTGGACTGGTACTACGCCGCTCACCCCGTGCGGGCCACCGAGCTGGGCGTCCACGAGGGCGACGGCCTGCTGCCCGATCTCAGCCGAGAGGGCGTGCAGGGCCGGATCAGCACCCTGCTGGACTGGCTCCAGAAGCAGGAAGACCTGGAACCGGGCATGCTGGAAATGCCCGACCAGATCGACTTCCGCATCATCGAATACGGCATCCGCGCGGAGCTGTTGGACCTGGAAGAGATCCGCGCCTGGGAGCACCAGCCGAGCTTCTACCTGGACGTCGTGGCTCGCGGCGTCGCGAGCCTCGCGCCGGAAGACTCCGCTTCGCGCGCCGCTCGTATGCGCAACGTCGCGGCGCGATTGGAGGACGTGCCGGACCTGCTCACCGCGGCCCGGCGCAACCTGGTCAGCGTGCCACCCCCCTGGGCGCGCGCCGGTACCAGCGAAGCCCGAGCGCTGGCCACGTACCTGCGCGGACGGGTGAGTAGCCTGTTCGACCCGGATCACGACGCCGGCCCGTTGTTGAGGAGCCAGTTCGACGGCGCCCTGGACCGTGCCGCGACTGCGCTGGACGCGTACGGGGACTGGCTGGCCAAACCCGCGTCGACGCGCGCTTCGGCGGACTACCACCTGGGGCGCTACATCTTCCTGCGCGACATCCAGTACAGGGAGCACGCCCAGCTGTCCGCGGAAGAGCTGGACCGGTTGAGCGCCGAGACCGTGGACGCCCTCCGGTCTCAGGTCCAGAAGGTTGCGGCGGAGATCGACCCGGGCCGCACGCCACGGGAACTCCTGGACTCTCTGGCCCGGGACACCCTGGGCTCCGATGAAGCGGTGGCGGCGGCGCAGGAGGACCTGGCGGCGGCGTACGATTTCGTCACCGGCAAGGACCTGGTGCCCCTGCCCTCGCTGCGGCTACCCACGGTCCGCGGCCTGCCCGCCGACATCCCGGCATCGTACGCGCCTCTGCAGATGACCGGCCCGCTCGACTCCACGGACCTGCCCGCCTATTTCGATGTGCCGCTGCGCACAGACCGCGAAGCCCTCCGCCTGCTCGTCGTCCGGACGGTCATGCCGGGCGCGTTCGTGCAACGTTCCTACGCGGCTGCCGTGAAGTCGGAAGTCCGGCGCGCCTTCCAGCCGCGCAGCTTGCGGGGGGGATGGGGGGACTACGCCGCGCAATTGATGATGGAAGAAGGCTTCGCCACGGACGACCCCGGGCTCCGCCTGTTGCAGCTGCACCAAGCTCTGGAACGCCAGGCGGGTTGGCGTGCCGCCGTGCGCATTCACGCGTTCAATGCATCCGTGGAAGAGATGGCGGACAGCGTGGCTGCCATGGCGTACGTCAGCCCGGACACCGCCCGGTGGCTGGCAACGCGCGCCACGTACGGCCCGATCAGCTTCTCGGACGCCCTCGGTGGGCTTCAGGTGGTCGAGCTGCGCCAGGCTTATCGGGCCTACCTGGATAAGGACGACGAGACCCGTGGCACGTTCACGCTGTCGGGCTTCCACAAGGCGTTCCTCGAGCTCGCCCTGCCCGCCCCGTTGGCGCGCCTGCTGCTCATGCCCGAACGACGGCGCACCACGCCGGACCCGGGACAGCGCCCGCGCCGGTAATCGCCGTCGGCCGCCCGGTCCAGGGAGGGCCCCTCCGGCTTGCATCCGGGGGGGCCTCGTCGTCTATTCGACGAAGCGCGCCACCGGCGCTTCCCCCTTCCGCCATCCGTGAGAGATTCATGCAGACGAAGCGACCTGTCAGCCCCGCGGCCGAAGAGATCCTGGGCGGGTATTTCCCCGTCCTGGACCACGGATTCGTGGCCCTCGTCGACTACATGGGCAGCGACGAGGACATCGAGCGGGCTGCACGCGTCAGCTACGGATACGGCACACGCAAGGTAAGCCAGACGCGCGGGCTGATCCGCTACCTGCGCCGCCACATGCACACCACACCCAGCGAGATGGTGGAGCTCAAGTTCCACTGTTGCATGCCCATCTTCGTGGCACGCCAGTGGATCCGGCACCGGACCGCCAACGTCAACGAGTACAGCGGCCGCTACAGCCTCATGCCGCTGCTGTTCTACACGCCCGACACGGACCACTTCTCCCTGCAAAGCGAATCGAACCGGCAGGGCCGGGCCGCGCAGCCGGCCGGCGACGCTCTGTACCGCGACGCCCTCGAGCGCTGGGAGGAGGTGCGCCGGCAGTCTGCGGAGACATACGGCTGGCTGGTGCAACAGGACGTCGCCCGGGAGATCGCGCGCATCGACCTGCCGTTGTCCACGTTTACGCAGTGGTACTGGAAGATCGATCTGCACAACCTGCTGCATTTCCTGACCCTGCGCGTCGACCCGCACGCCCAGTGGGAGATCCAGGCCTACGCCCGGGTCATGGCCGGCATGCTGAAACGCGTCGCCCCTCTCTCCTACGAGGCCTGGCTCGACTACAACCTTTCCGGCGAACGCCTGTCGTTCGCCGAGATGCAGGTCATCCGCAACCTTCTGATCGCGGACGACACCGGCATCCGCATACGCCCCGACAGCGCTTCCCTCGACGCCGACGCCCTCACGGCCGCAGGCCTGTCAAAGCGCGAGATCGCCGAGCTCATCGAAAAGCTCCAACCGGCCCGGCGGCCCGATTTCGAGCTGGACCTGTCGCGTATGCAGAGCGCTGAAGAGATCGGCGCCAGGATGGAAGAGGCGACGCCGACGCTCTGAGCGGCCACATCCCTTGCTCTCCGACCTGCCACCCGGCGTTGCCGCATCTGCACGGCGCGAGGCCGGCTACGTGCCGGGTTGCGAACCGCGCTGCGCTCCCGGGTCACGCCGGGGGAGCGGAACGGGAAGCGGGGCGGCTCCCCCCATCGGGATGGCGATGCGAAGGAGCGGTCTGCGCCTTGATCTGGAGCTCGTGTGGCGCGGCGAAGGGGCGCTCCCGGGGAAGGTTCTCGTCCTCGTAGAGGCGGTGCTCCCGCCGCCGTGCGACGCCCAGAGGGTACCGCCAGTAACGCCACGGCTGAGACAACAGCTTCCGGGCGGCCAGGGGGGCGATGAGCTCGGGCAGGTCGCCCAGCACGTCGACGCCCGTTTCCATGCGGATTCGCTCCAGGGCCCGCATGGCCGGGCGGGTCTGTTCATCCGCGACCCGCTTCCACACGGAGCTCAGGACGTGGCGGATGCCCTGCACGGGAATGCCCTCCGTGTCCTGCTGGAAGCTCAGGGCGCGGAAGATGGGGTAGTGGAAGACGAGGTCGGCGTCCGTCTCCACCACCCAGACCCCCGGCTCGCCGTTCGCAGCAGCCTCCAGCGCGTCCGTCCTGGCGCGCTGGAGGGAGGAACGGCTGCCGAACGATTCGTACGGGATCCAGAGCTCCCGGTAATGCAGGTCGGTGACGACCCACTCCAGCGTGCCGGCTTCGGGTCCGTCGGCCCGGATCCAGAGCTCGACGCGCTCCCAGTCCCGTTCCCAGAATTTGTTCAACTCAGCGGGGCTGAGGAGGAGGTAGCGCCACACCCAGTACGTCCCGCCTTCCAACCAGTAGGGCGCGTCGCCGTCCCGGTCGTACGGGCGCCCCTCCCCGCTCGCGGTGTAGAGCAGCAACGCCGGCGGCACGGGCCGCGGCATGAAGAACCAGTCCGCCAGCAGGTAGAGGAGGTACAGCACAGCCAGGGACCAGAAGAACGCGGCCCAACCGCCGTTGCCGGACGGGCCCACCAGGCCCCAGAGGTAGCGGCCGACCGCCACGGGCAGCGCGCCGAGGATGGCGGTTGACCATTCCCGGTACACGGCGAGCATGAGGAGCACCAGGCCCGGGAATGCCAGCAGCACCCAGAAGTCCAGCGTGAGGTCCAGCAGATGGGTGGCGTGCAGCACGGGTGTGGTGATGCCCACCAGCAGAATGGCGGAGAAGGAGGCAAGGGGCAGCTTGTTGGCGGCCCAGAACAAGCTGGAATAGCCGGAAACCAGGTACGGGTCGAGGATGTTCGTGGCGAAGGTCGTGTCCCGGAGGCGGACATCCACACGGCCCTTGCCGGCGGGGCGAAGATCCAGGCGGAAGCGCTCGAGCGTTTCCTGCACCTGCTGTGCCCGGGGGCTGCCGAAGCCCAGGCGGTACTGGCCGAGGCGCCGGAAGAAGCGGAATGCCACCAGAAACGGCCCGACGAGGAAGAGGAAAACGTATGAGCGGAGTCGGGGGATCTCGAGGTCGGGCCGGTCGACGCCCAGCCGGAACAGCGGCAGGTCAATGAAGCCGCGAGCGGAATGTCGTTCCGGCACGACGCCCTCGAGGCCCAGCACGTTCGCCCAGTAGTCGACGAACAGGTAAGGCCCCCGCAGCAGGTTCTGCTGGCGCAGCCAACCAACCAACGCACCGCCGCGCCGCGGCGCCTCATGCCGTTCGCTCATGCGGCGTCGCTCCATGCCGGGCGCGGAGCGTGCCGGTTCATCGGCCCAGCAGCAGCCGTTCCTCGACCCTTCCGAATGCGGTGATGACGGCCGGGTCGTAGCGGCTCCCCGCGCCCTCGGCGATCTCGTCCACCGCTTCCGACCAGAGCAGTGCCTTGCGGAACGCACGGGCCGACGTCAGCGCGTCGAGGGAATCCGCGACCGTGACGATCCGCGCCTCAATCGGGATGGCCTGGCCTTCCAGGCCGTCCGGGTAACCTCCGCCGTCCCACCGCTCGTGGTGATGGCGGGCCACCCCGAGGATCGTCTCGTTGTCGAACAGGTTCCGGAGCATCTCCCAGCTGCGGACCGGATGGCTCCTCACGACCTTGAACTCCTCGTCGGTCAGGCGATCCGTTTTGTTCAGGATGGCCTGCGGAATGGAGATCTTGCCCACGTCGTGGACGCGCCCGGCCAGCCGGATCAGCTCTTCGTCCGCGCCAGGCACTTCACTGGCGATGATGCCGGCAAACAACGCCACCCGGTCCGCCCGGCCACGCGTGTAGGCATCCTTGAGCTCCACCGCGCGCACCATCTCGATCGTGGCCTTCAGCAGGTGGCGGGCCATGGACTCGTCGTCGCCCACCAGCGAGGCACGCGCGGCACGCTGCGCCAGCGCGTCATCAAACGCCGCGTCCAGCTTCCCCGGCTCGACGGGCTCCTTGAGGACGTGGCGGCAGTCCATGCGCACCAGCTCCGGCTCCGTGCGGTCCTTCGCCACCGACAGGCCCACGAGCTCCAGCAGCGGATCATCGTCGCGCCACTGGCGCACCAACCGCTCCGTGAACGGCGTCAGGGCCTGCGCGTCCAGCAGCACCAGGCTCACATCCTGGTCCATCAACACGGTGAGCACATCCGCCGGCTTGCTGGCCTGGAACACGCGGTATCCGGCATCGCGCAGGTGCTGCGCCACCCGGTCGGACGACGCGAATTCCGTCGCCAGGAACAGGATCTCACCACTGCGATCGTCCATCGGTTCATCTCGTGGGGCGGGCGCGCCACGCCCGCATCGGGGAAGATCGTGCGTCCGGCCGTGAAAACTAAAGGCCGCCACCACAAAGGAAAAGAACGACCGCCCGGCGTTCAGCGCGGCGGCTTGCGATTTGGCGCCGCCCTCGGGTCCACCACGTCGTGACCGTACATGCCCCGGACCATGCAGATGTACACGTCCAGGGGAGGCAGGCCGGCCGCCGCACGTCGCCGGTCCAGATGTGCCGGGTCGGCGATGGAGTCGAAGACCAGGGCGCTGTCGCCTGCAGCGAGCTTGAGCTGCGTGCCGTACAGTTGCGGCTTGCCGGCATTCGCGAGAACGCGGTCCTGCAGCGTCGCCAGGTCCGAAGGGTTTGCCTCGCCCGCCGGGAGCGCCAGCATGCGCCGCAGGGCGGCCTGCTGGATGCCGGCGTTGTGCTGAACGATCAGGAAGGCCGCGGTGGCGCCATCGGTGCCCACCATGCTCCGGGTCGGCCAGCCGTACTCCGCCACGATGCCCATCAACGCCGCCGCGTTGGCCGAGTCCGCGGCCATCATCCGACGGGCGAAGGCCGGCGTCTTCAAGGAGTCCAGCAGGCCCGGGACCAAGCGCACCGCCTGGTCGCGGCGGCCCAGTTCGAGCAGCCGGCGGCGCAGCGCGTCGTTCGTAGCCGGTTCCCCCTGGTGGGCCGCCCAGGCAGCGGCCACGGCCTTCCACTGCGTGCTCGTGTCCGCCGCCATGCAGCGCTGCACGGCGGAGTCCATGGCCGCCGTCTGCGCGCGCACCGGGGCGGCGGAAAACGGCACGGCCAGAACGACGCAGGCCACGACGGCGAACGTCGTGGCCCGTGCGAAGACCGGAGGCGCCGGAACCTGCTTCACACGGCGCGCCCTCAGGCGTGCGTCTCCGTGTAGTAGGGGTTCTCGCCGCGGGCATGGTCCGTGGCGTCCACCACGCCGGCGATCTCCGGGATCGCCTCCCGCAGCATCCGCTCCACGCCCTTCTGCAAGGTGACCGCCGCCAGGCCACAGCCCTGGCAGCCCCCGCTCATCTCGATGTAGACGATGTTGTCCTCGATGTCCACCAACCCGATATGCCCGCCATGGGAAGCGACGGCCGGGTTCACCCGCTCCACCAGGACCTGCTTCACGCGCTCCGCCAGCGGACCCGACGGCTCCACCTGCCCCAGGCCACGCACATTCGGATTCCGTACTTCGAAGCCCGCGCCCTGCGGCGTCTCCGTCCACTCCACCGTCGCACCGGCCAGCTTGCGGGCACTTGCTTCATCGATGAGCACCCGGAAGCCCTGCTCCTGCACCACCTCGTCGCCCGCGCCCGGATCCTCGTCCACCAGTGCAAATTCGTACTCCGGCGACAGCGGGCTACCCGCCATGCGGATGCGAAGCACCGGGTCTTCCGTATACTCGGCGAACGTCTTCACCATCGCCCGAGCCCTGTCCGTGAACTCCACCATGCCTGGCTCCTTCTTCCCGTCAAGACGCGTCATGCGCGCCGTGATATCGATGTCGAGCATACCCCGCGGACACGGGCGCGATCCGCCGCCCCACAGGGCGTTGCCGGCCCGCCGCAGGGACCTCAAGTCTGGTCGCGCAGGCCGCGCTCGGCAACCCTGAGACGAACGGATTCCTATCGATTCTGTGTCACGGGAATCATCAGCACCTGGCCCACGTAGATGCGGGAGGTGCGCAGCCGGTTGGCCACCTTGAGTGTGTCCACCGAAACGCCGTGCGCCTGAGCGATGGTCCAGAGGCTGTCGCCGACCTTCACCGTGTAGTGCAGGTCGTCCCGGCGTACATCGTCCACCAGGCGCGACAACGTGCGGCCCTGCTTGTCCAGCGACGCCACGTACGTCGTGTACCGTTCCGGAAACACCGCCACGTGGTAGTGGGCCGGATGCCGCTCCTGTGTCGCTTCGATCACCCCCGAGCCCTCCAGGCTCAACAGCATGTCCTCCAGCCACGACTGGCATAGACGGCTGCGACTCCGGCGGATGTCGATCGCCATGCCCGTCGGGTGCACCGACCGGTTCGACGCGTTGCGCGGTTGCCGCGCCTCGGGTCGGGTCAGGCTCGTGATCACCATCCGCTCGCCGCACGCCGCATGGTACTGCGCAGCGATGCGCTCCACGAACGTGCGCGTCGCCGGCCGGGCATACGGAAACGATACGCCTTTCAACGAGTAGTCGTCGTTGCCCGTCACCGGGACCAGGTAGCCCTTCTCCACAAACTCCCGCACCTGGCGCGAAGTCCGCAGGTACGTGAACCCGCGCTCGCGCGCCACCCGGTTCTGGATGGTCAGGGAACGAGCGGAACCGTGCAGGCTCTGGCCCGACAGCGCACACGGCATGATCGAGATGCACACTGCGAACACGGCGATTCGGGGCGTCATCACCTTCAACCGTGACATTCCTTTGTTCTGTCGGCAATTGGCCGGGCCGGAGTAAGGCTCGCGCGGCGAGCGCCGGCCCGAAACACGACAAACGCAAGGTGCGTCGTCGTTTAGTGGCGTGTCAAGCCCTACAACATTTGTTTGTCCTCGCCGGAGCCGCCAACCGGGCGCGAGGCGCGCGGAGTGGATGGCCCCTGGCCCGCCGCGGGGGCGGCCCGGGCCCGCTCCAGCCGGACCGCCGGTTGGCCGGTGATGAGGCGGATGCCTCTCTGGTACGTGGCCCATGCCCATGCCCACTGGAGCATGACGAGGATGCGGTTGCGGAAGCCGATCAGGTAGAGGATGTGGATGAAGACCCAGGCGAGCCACGCAGGCAGGCCGGCGAAACGGATGCGCCCGAGGTCGGCGACGGCGGCCGCGCGTCCGATGGTGGCCAGGTTGCCCCGGTCGTGGTACCGGAACGCGGACCGCGGCCTGCCTGTCAGCTCGCCGCGAATGAGCCGGGCGACGTGCCGACCGCCCTGGAGTGCCACCTGGGCGACGCCGGGCAACGTGTGGCCGTCCTGGACGATGTGGGCGAGGTCGCCGATGACGAACACTTCGGGGTGGTCCGGCACGGAGAGGTCCCCGGCCACCAGGACCCGTCCCGCCCGGTCCTGTTCGGCTTCCAGGCTACGCGCGACGTGTGATGCCTCGACGCCGGCCGCCCAGAACACGTTGCCCGCGTCGACGCGGTCTTCGCCCAGCTGCACGCCCCGTTCGTCGACGGCGGTCACCAGGGTGCCGGCCCGAACGGTGACGCCCAACCGCTCCAGCTGCTTGCGGGCCTTCACCGACAACGATGGGGGATAGGCGGGCAGCACGCGGTCCGTGCCTTCCACCAGGATGATTCGTGCTGTCGTCGTGTCGATGAACCGGAAGTCCCGGGGAATGGATTCGCGCGCGATCTCCGCCATGGCGCCTGCCAGTTCCACGCCCGTAGGGCCGCCCCCGACGATCACGAACGTCAGCAGGCGGCGCCGCGCGACGGGGTCTGCCTCCCGTTCGGCCGCTTCGAACGCCAGCAGGAAACGGCGCCGGATCTCCAGGGCGTCGTCCATTGTCTTCAGGCCGGGCGCCAGCGGCTCCCAGTCGTCATGGCTGAAATACGTGTGCGTCACCCCCGTGGCCACCACCAGGTAGTCGTAGTCCAACTCGCCGTCCTTCAGCACAACCCGCCGCCGGTCCACGTCCACCGCCTCAGCCTCGCCCAGCCAGACGTCCGCGTTCTCCTGGCGCCGCAGAATGGACCGGATGGGACTCGCGATGTCCGCCGGCGAAAGGGAAGCCGTCGCTACCTGGTACAACAGCGGCTGGAACGAATGGTAGTTCTGCCGGTCCACCAGCACGACGCGTACGGGAGCCCGCGCAAGCGCCCGGGCGCAATAGAGCCCACCGAAGCCGCCACCCAGAATGACGACCCGCGGCGGGCCCTCATCGCCCCCGCTACTCCTCGTCGAAGCCGGCATCTCGGAACCTCCCGCCGGAGCTCCTGCTCAGTGGCCTACGCCCATATTCCCCATCCAGAGACCCACGAAGAACACGAACGCGCCGCCCAGGACCACCTGGACCGCCGTACGGCCCAGTGGCGTGTCCATGAAGTGGAAACGGATGTACGCGATTGTGAACAACTCCATCACCACGACCACGGAAGCGACCAGCAACGCCGTCGTCAGATCCGGAATGAGGAACGGCATCGTGTGCATCATGCCGCCCACGACAGTGGCCAGAGCCGTGATGCCGCCGCGCAGCCACGGGTGGCCTCGACCCGTCACCGCGCCGTCGTCCGAAAGGGCCTCCGCCAGGCCCATGCTGATCCCGGCGCCTACGGAAGCCGCCAGACCCACTACGAACGCCTGCATGGAGCTGCCCGTCAACTCCGCCGCCGCAAACAACGGCGCCAACGTCGACACCGATCCATCCATGAGGCCCAGCAGCGCAGGCTGCACGACCTGGAGCAGAAACCGACGGTCCACCCGATCCTTCTTCACTTCACCGACCCTCCGTCCAGAGGTTACAGGTGGGCGTGCGGAGGACGCCCGGGCCGATATTAATAATGATTATCGTTTCACGCGCAACCTGGGAACCCTTCTCTTTCACGGCGGAACGGAACCTCCGGCTGGCGGGGCCGGACGGCCGGAAAGCGGGAAGCGGTGGGTACAGCTCCGGACGCGTCGGAAACGTCCATTGAGATCAGCGGTTCGGGGCGCCAGATTGGGGGGCGAGAGAGGTCTGCGGTGCACCCTTGCGGCGCAAGAACGGGAGAAACGGGCAATGATCCCAGTGGATTGGACAGCGATCCTCGCGGTCGTATTCGGCGGCCTGATCGTGCTGGTGCCGGTGGCCGGCATCACGGCGCGGTTCGCCCTCAGGCCGATCATTCAGTCTCTGCGGGAGCTCAGGACGATTTCCGCACCGGGCGGCACCGAGTCGCTGGAACGGCGTATGGACGCGCTGGAAGCGCAGATTACCGTCCTGGACAATAGCGTGGAACGGCTGGTGCAGGCCCAGGATTTCGACCGACAGCTGGGCCGCGGTCAGGACTCATAGCGCCGTTCCAGCTCCGGTTCATCGCCGCGCACGCGGGCTTCCTCCCATTCCAGAGCCGGCACGGGTAGCCGGCTTCCTTTTTCGCCCTTGTCCATGCTCGCCAGGCATTGACGAGCGTGGCCCAGGATTGCATCCACGTCGAACCCCAGGTACGCCGGCGCAAACGGCGACAGGTGTTCGACGGCCTTGCGAAGCTGAGCCTGCACGCCGTGAGCATTGTCGCGGTCGGCGTGCACGAACGCGCTGGCGTAGAGGATGAGGCCCTTGTAGAAAGGGCTGCCGTTCCTGCGCCACGCGCCCTCGAGGGCTTCGTGGCTGTCCCAGAACCGGCCGTGGCGGAACAGGGCGAGGAAACGGGCCAGTTCGGGATCGATGGCTTGCGGCCCTGCCGGGCCTTGCTCTCTCATGTCAGGCTCTTTCCATGTTCGTGACTCGCCACCCGGACGTTCCCGTTTCCCGTTTGCCGTTCCTGCTACCCGCTCCCGCTTACCGTATCGCCGTTTCTCGCCGAGACAGCGCTTGCCCGGGCGGGCGGCGGTCCTCTATGATGCGAATCCGTTATCACCCGTACAGGACGGAAGAACCATGCGAGCCACGCTCCCCGTGCGCGCGATGCTGGTTGGCGCGTTGCTGATCCCGCTTTCCCTGCCGGCTCAGGAATACCGATCCCCCACGACGGTTCAGGCGGATTCCACGTTCGTGGGCATGACCACACGGAACATCGGTCCGGCGGGGACGTCGGGGCGGATCGCGGCCATCGACGCGGTGAACTCCGACCCGGACATCATGTACGCCGGTGCAGCGTCGGGTGGGCTGTGGAAGTCCACGGACGGCGGCGTGACGTGGCACCCCATCATGGACAGCGTGGCGGTGAACTCGGTGGGCGCCATCGCGATCTACCAGGCGGCGCCGGACGTGGTGTGGGTGGGCACGGGCGAGGCGAACGTGCGGAACAGCTCGGGGGTGGGCCGCGGGGTGTGGAAGTCGCTGGACGGAGGCAAGACGTGGCAGTTCCTGGGTCTGGCGCGGACGGAGCACATCGAGAACATCGTGCTGGACCCGACGGACCGGAACGTGGCGTACGTGTCGGCGCTGGGCCCGGAGTGGTCCGACGGTGTCCAGCGCGGCGTGTTCAAGACGACGGACGGCGGCCAGACGTGGAAGAAGGTGCTGTTCGTGAATGACACGACGGGCGCGTTCTCGCTGGTCATGGACCCGTCGAATCCGCAGCATCTGCTGGTGTCCACGTGGCAGTTCCGGCGCTGGCCCTGGTTCTTCAAGAGCGGTGGCCCGGGCAGCGGGTTGTGGGTGACGTACGACGGTGGCGACACCTGGCGGCGTGAAACGGACAAGGACGGGCTGCCGAAGGGCGAGCTGGGCCGGATCGGCCTGGCGTTCTCGCGCAGTTCGCCGAACGTGGTGTACGCGCTGGTGGAAGCGAAGCCGTCGGCGCTGCTGCGCTCGGACGACGGCGGCGACCACTGGCGTACGGTGAACGACAAGCCGAACGTGAACCCGCGGCCGTTCTACTACGGCCGGATCGCCGTGGACCCCACGAACGAGAACCGCGTGTACCGGGTCTCGCAGGACCTGGAAGAGAGCGAGGACGGCGGCCGGAGCTTCAAGACCATCACGCCGTGGGCGACCGTCCACTCGGACCATCACGCCTTCTGGACGGACGCGACGGGCAAGCTGCTGCTGGACGGCAACGACGGCGGCGTGTTCATCTCCCGGAACCGGGGCAGCACCTGGCGATTCGTGGAGAACCTGCCGGTGGCGCAGTTCTACCACATCAGCGTGGACATGGCCACGCCGTTCAACGTGTACGGCGGCCTTCAGGACAACGGCTCGTGGATGGGTCCGAGCCAGGTATGGGCAACCACGTCGTTCTCCGGCGCCAAGATCATGAACCAGTACTGGCGCACCATCGGCTTCGGCGACGGTTTCGGCGCCGTCATCGACCCGACGGACCCCAGCTACGGCTACTCCCAGTCCCAGGAAGGCTGGCTCAACCGGTTCGACCTGAAGACGAACGAGTGGAAGACCATCCGGCCGCCGCCGCCGGACTCCAGCACCAAGCTGCGCTTCAACTGGAACGCCGCCATCGCGGCGGACCCGCTCAAGCCGGGCACCGTCTTCTACGGCAGCCAGTTCGTGCACAAGACGAGCGACCGCGGGGAACACTGGCAGATCATCTCGCCGGACCTCACCACCGACAACCCGGCCTGGCAGAAGCAGGCCGAGTCCGGCGGGTTGACCATCGACGCGACGGGCGCGGAGAACTTCACCACGATCATCAGCATCGCCCCCAGTCCGGTGCAGGAGGGCGTGATCTGGGTGGGCACCGACGACGGCAACGTCCAGGTGACCCAGGATGGCGGCAAGACGTGGACGAACGTGGTGGACCGGATCAAGGGCGTGCCCGCGAACACGTGGGTGCCCCACATCGAGCCGTCCCACTTCGACGCCGGCACCGCTTACGTCGTGTTCGACAACCACCGCCGCGGCGACTGGGGGACCTACGTCTACCGCACAACCAACTACGGCAAGTCCTGGGACCGCCTGGCCCAGAACCAGGTGGACGGGTACGTGCACACCATCATCGAGGACCCGGTCCAGCCCAACCTGCTGTTCCTGGGCGGCGAGTTCGGCCTGTACGTCAGCCTGGACCACGGGAAGAGCTGGCGGAAGTGGACGCACGACTTCCCCGCAGGCGTGCCGGTGCGCGGCCTCGTGGTGCACCCGCGGGACTACGACCTGGTCATCGCCACCTACGGGCGTGCCGCCTGGATCATCGACGACATCCGCCCGTTGCGTGCTCTGGCCACCGACCCGTCCGTGGAGCAGCAGCCGATCCATGTGTTCCCGCTGCCGCCGGCCATCGAGTACATCACCGGCATGGTCGGGCCGTACTACTTCCCGGGGAACGCGAACTTCCTGGGCGGGAACCGGCCGTACGGCGCGCTGATCAGCTACTGGCTGAAGACGAGCCTGGGCGCCGACCAGAAGACGAGTTCGAATTCGAATTCGAATTCGAGTTCGAAGCCGGACAGTGCTGAGTCCGCGGCGAAGGTCCACGTTCGCATTCTGGACGGTTCGGGTGCGGTGATCCGGGAATTCGATGGCACCGACAAGGCTGGGGTGAACCGGGTCGTCTGGGACCTGACGCGGAAGGGCTACCGGATGCCGGGGCAGCAACTGGAGGAAGGCCAGCAGCCGTCCGGTCCGCCGGTGCTGCCGGGCACGTACACGGTGCGCGTGGTAGCGGGCGCGGATAGCGCGCAGGGCACGGTGGAGGTGAAGCCGGATCCGCGCCGCGAGGTCTCGCTGGCGGCCCGTCGTCAGAAGGACGACGCGATCAACGAAGTGGGCGTACGCCTGGATTCTCTGGCGAAGGCCGTCGATCGGCTCCAGAGCACAAAGGAAAGCCTGGCGCTGATCAGCAAGAAGATCGGCAAGTGGGACGGCTCCGGGAAGGCGGCCCTGGCCGCGAAGGCGGATTCGGTGACGCAGAAGCTGGACGCGCTGCTGAACGATCTGCGGCAGCCGTCCAACACGGTGGGCATCAGGGTGGACAGCACGGTGAGCGCGGATCTGGGCACCATCTACGGAGAGCTCACGTCGTCGCTGGACCAGCCGACGGCGGGGCAGATGGAGGAGCTGAAGTGGGCGGTGGACCGGGCGGATCGGGCAGAAGCCCGGGTAAAGGCCTTCTTCGCCGACACGCTGCCCGCGTTCCACAAGGCCATCGAAGCCGCCGGCTTCAGCTTGCTGGGCGAGAAGGAGTAGGTGAACTGGCCCTACCTGACCTCGACACCACCGGTCCCCATCGCCTACAAGCGGCGATGGGAGGACTTCGTCGTGGAGGAGGTGCCGGCATACGCGCCGGCGGGTGAGGGCGACCACACTCTTTTCGAGATCGAGAAGCACGGGCTGGCAACGCCTCGCGCGCTGGGCGACATCGCCCACGCGCTGGGCGTGCGGCCGGGCGACATCGGTGCCGCGGGCATGAAGGACGCCCATGCCATCACGCGGCAGTGGCTCAGCATCGAGCACGTCCCACCTGAGCGCGTGCTGGCGCTGGAGATCCCGCGCATCCGTGTACTGCGGGCGGACCGCCACCGGCGCAAGCTGCGCCGAGGCCATCTCGCGGCGAACCGGTTCTCGATCAGGCTTCGACCTGCGGCCGCCGACGGTGCAACCGCCACCACGGCCGCAACGCCGGCTTTCGCCGACTGGACCGCCGCCACCCTTCCTGTCATCCGTTCGGTGCTCGACGTCCTGAAAAGGCGGGGCGTGCCCAACTACTACGGCAAGCAACGGTTCGGTAGTCGCGGCGACACGTGGGCGGTAGGTCGGGCGTTGGCGAGGGGCGATGCCGGGGAAGCCGTCGCCCTGATTGCCGGCCGGCCGAACGACTTCGACACCGGGGACGTCCTGCGTGCGCGGGAGCTGTTCGACGCCGGTCGTTACGGCGACGCGGCCGCGGCGTGGCCGTCCGGCTTCCGCCAGTGCGTGCGGCTGTGCCACGCCATGGTCCGCCGGGGCGACGCGGCCCGTGCGCTCCCCGCCGTCGGCAAGCGCATGCTCCGGTTCTACGCCGGCGCGTACCAGTCCTGGCTGTTCAACCGGGTGCTGGCCCGGCGTGTCGATGGCATCGACCGGCTCATGGCCGGCGACCTGGCCTGGAAGCACGACACGGAAGCGCTCTTCCCGGTCGAAGACCCGGAGGCCGAACGGCCGCGAGCCGAGAGGTTCGAGGTCTCCGCCACGGGACCGTTGGTGGGCCAGCGCATGCGGGAGCCGCAGGGCGAAGCGGCGGCGTTGGAGCGTGACGTCCTGGACGGCGCCGGCCTGGCACTCTCCGAGTTGGAAAGCGCGGCCATGCGCCCGCTGGGCGGCAGCCGGCGCCCACTGCGGTTCCCGCTGCGCGACCTGGCTATCGAACCCGGCAGGGACGACGACAGTGTTTTCGTGGAGTTGCGGTTCACCCTGCCGCCGGGCTCTTACGCCACCGAGGTTCTGCGGGAGATCGGCAAGGGCGGCGCGGGCGTGGTGTAGCTAGCTGCGGCCGGGGATCCAGGTCAGCTGGCGGTCGACGATGGCCGCGATCTCTTCCTCTTCCCGCCAGCGTGCTTCCAGGGCAGCGAGCTCGAGCTCCAGGAGATGGCGCTCGGCCTCGTCGTTCAGGGCGATCTCGAGGGCGATGGACTGGGTGGCGTTGCGGGAACGCACGAGCTCGCGGATGCGGGTGCGGTCGCCGGCGGTCGCCGTGACCAGGCGCCGGGGCGAGCCGACCTCCTCGATGAGATCGGTGGCGTTACGGACGCGCTTCTCGTCGGCTCCCGAGAAGTGGTGGTAGGCCATCACCCGGCGCAGCGTGTGTTCGGCGGTGACGCCGGTGAGGTGGACGCCGCCTTCATCGTCGGCATGGCCGCAGCGCGGGCACCGGAGGACGAGCTCCACACCGTCTCCCTCGCCGGAGCCGTCGGGCACGATGAACATCTGGCGCGCATCGCCAAAGCCGATGCGCGTCATCATGCCGCCACAGCGAGGACACCGGGCCTCACCCCGCCACGCCGCCGTGCCGAAGTGGTTCCAGCGTCTCACCTTGTTGATGATGTCGCCGCGCATCCAGAGGACGAAGGTGCCGCCCGTGGCGAGGCCGATGGCGCCGTACAGCCCGAACTCGGCGAGCCGTGCGATACGCGCCTGCCGCCTGCGCTGGGTCAGCTCCCGCCCGTAGCGCCACCATGCCTCTTCCCGCAACTGGGCCCGTCCCACCCGCACCAGGTCCATGTCGCCGACGCGAAAGAGGACGATGTTGTCCGTGCTGGACAACGGTCGCCCCCGGTCCCGGGTCAGCTTCTCGAGCTCCTCGAGCGCTTCCCAGCGTTCCTCGATGGGCGCAAGGGTCCAGCGCTGGCAGGCGCCGCAGACCGCCCATAGCCGCCCGCGCGCCGGGTCGAACGCGATCCGGCGCCCAACGGGAAAGGTCTCGACTTCCTCGTTCGCCTCGAAGGGGCGGTGACAGAAGATGCACCGTGTGAACACACAATCTCCTACGCGGGGACATCGCCGAAAGTTGCACCCCCGGCGCGCCGGTCACCGGCTCTTGCGGAACGCGAAGTAGGAGTAGACCACTGGGACGAGGCCCGCCAGAACCAGCCCCGCCATGGCGACCACCACCTGGAACGGCGGCGGCAGCAGGGCGCCCACCACCGCCACCAGACCACCGATGACGAACAGGCGGCCGCCCAGCCGGTGCGTCTTCCGCCACACCTCCTCGCTCTCCAACGTCCAGGGCGTTCGAATGCCGATCCACCAGTTGGACCGCAGGCGCGGCAGGTAGTTGCCCAGGGCGATGAACAGCACGGCCACCGAAAGCAGCACGGCTCGCGTCATGTCGATGGGCCAGCCCAACGCCACGCCCAACGACAGCACCGTGAACAGGGCAAAGTACACCGACATCAGGTTCAGGATCAGCCAGTACGTCTCGTTGAACCGGTCGTAGTGCGACCGGCGGGGATCGATCTTCCGCAGGACGAACAGCAACAACCAGATCCCCACGCCCGTCAGCGGCAGAAGGAACGCGCCCGGCCACCGTGCAGCCCACCCATCCACCTCGCCGCGGATGTTCCAGTGGGTCGGGATGCGCGCGGGAAGCGACGGAAACACCACCAACGCGAATACCAGTGACGCCGCCAACACCAGCGGACCCAGCCAACGCCGCGTCATCGCCCGCCTCCCACGTCGAAGAAGTGCATCAGCTCCTCCAGAAACTCCTGAAACACCGTCGCGTTCAGCGAATACACGATGTTGCGCCCATCCCGCTCCCCCTGCACCAGCCCCGCCTCCTTGAGCACCCCCAGATGATGCGACACCGACGCCGCCGTGATGGGGAATCGCTCCGCGATCTCGCCCGCCGTGAGATCCCCCTTCCGTAGCGCCCGCAGGATCTCGCGCCGTGTCGGATCCGCCAGTGCCCGCATCGTCGTATCCACACCGAGCTCCGGTAACATTTAGACGGTTGTCTAAATGTTGGCTCCGGCGGGAAAGCCGTCAAGAGCGGCGCGCGGGTCGCGCGGAGGGTGGAGGAGACGGACGGGCGTTCAGCCGGCGGCGGCGAAGGCGAGAGGCAGTCCGAGAATGAAGAAGATCTCGACCCAACGGATGGTGCTCCACCGAAGGATGGCGGCGAGGTAGTGTGGCATGGGGCCCTCCGTGTCCGTGGCTTGCGGCCGTCCGGGCGGTGTCCCGCCCTTCATGCTTGTCGATCCCCGGCGTCCGCCATAGCTTCGAAAAACGGGGCGTGCCGTTGCCGAAAAACGACGTTCACGGGCGTAAAATGGGCGGCATCGGTCATCCACCGCTCATCGCGCCGTCATGTGGTGGCCAGTGACCCAGGATGATCCGGAGGCGCCGGGCGTGGTGGAGTTCCGGGTATCGGGCTCACTGGAGTTGCGACGCTCGAACGGGCAGGCGATCCCGGAGATCCTGTCCCATCCCAAGCTTGTTGCCCTTCTGGCCTATCTGGCCGTAGCCCAACCCGCGGGCTTCCATCGTCGAGACAAGCTGCTGGCGCTGTTCTGGCCGGAAACGGACGAACCGCGGGCGCGCCATGCCCTGAACCAGTCGTTGTATGCGTTGCGGCAGTCGCTGGGCGACGACGTGGTCGTGAGCCGTGGTGCCGAGGAAGTGGGGCTGGCGTGGTCCCGTTTCCGTTGTGACGTGGAGGCTTTTCGCAAGGCGCTGGCGGAGGGGCAGGCGGAGGCGGCCCTGGAGGAGTATCGCGGGCCGCTGCTGGACGCATTTCACGTGTCGGGGCTGCCGGAATTCGAGCGGTGGCTGGACCAGGAGCGGGCGCTGTTTCAGGAACGAGCGCTTCAGGCGGCGCAGTCGCTGGCGGCACGGGACGAGGGGCAGGACCTGCCGAAGGCGTTGCGCTGGGCCCGCCTGGCCCGCGTGTTGGCGCCGTACGACGAGGCATGGTTCCGGCATCTCGCGGACCTGCTGGACCAAGCGGGCGACCGCGGCAGCGTGTTGAAGGAGTACGAAGCGCTGGTCGCGCGTCTTGCGGCAGACCTGGAGGCCGAACCGTCCCCCGAAACGCAGGAGCTGATCGCGGCCGTCCGTGAACGGGCCGCCGTGCATGCTCCCTCCGACGCCGGATCGCCGATGGAGGACCGTGCGCCGGTGGAAGACCGTTCCCCGGCGGAGAGACGGACGTCGGCCGGAGGAACGCCGCCGCCGGCGGGCGTGGGCTCGACGGTGGGCGTGTCCCCGGCCAGGGGCACATCGGCCGCCGACGCGGAAACCGGACAGGTGGCAGGCGAAGCCCGGCCGGGCGGCGGCGGCCGGCGTCGGCGGATGGCGGCCGGCGGCGGGGGCATCCTGGCGGTGGTCGTCGCGGGTCTCATCGTATGGCTCCGTCTGGGCGGTTCGCTGCCCATCCCGGGCTTTCCCCGCTCCCTGGTAGCCACCGGCCGCCTGGTACCGCAGGACACGGTGGTGCTTGCCGACGTGGATCCGGCGAATGCCGACACGGTCCTGGCGGACGCTATGACGGAAGCGTTGCGGATCGACCTGACGCGCTCGCGGATCGTGACTCTGCTGGGCGCGGGCCCGGTAGCCGATGCGCTGGAACGGATGCAGCGTTCCGGCGAAAGGCTGACGGGCGAGCTGGCCCGTGAGCTCGCGATCCGGGACGGTTTGAAGGCGGTCATTGATGGCCGGATCGCGGCGGTAGGAACCAGCTATGTGATCACGGCCCGGGTCGTCGAGCCGGCGTCGGGCGAGATCCTGGCGGCATTTCGCGAAACAGCGGAGGACTCGGCCGGCATCCTGCCGGCGCTGGACCGCCTGTCCCTCGCTCTGCGGGCACGGCTGGGTGAGTCCCTGCGATCCGTCCGACGCGGTGAGCCGCTTTCCCGCGTTACCACGGCCTCCTTGCCGGCACTGCGCAAATACACGATGGCGTTGCGCGCCTCGGCCGAATTCGACACGGATCGGGCCATCGGCTTGCTTGAAGAGGCCATCGCACTGGACACGGCCTTCGCCATGGCATACCGGAAGCTGGGGGTGGCGCTTCTGGACCGGGGCATCCGAACGCCCCGGGCGCGGTGGGCTCTGGAACAGGCGCTGGCCCACCGTGAACGGTTGAGCGATGTCGAACGCTATCTCGTCCTTGGCACCTACCACAGTCTCCTGGGCGACGACGCCGAAGCCGTCTCCGCATACCGGAACGTCCTGCGTCTGCAACCGGGACAGCCCACGGCGCTGAACAACCTGGGCGCGGTCTATCTGGGCGAAGGCGAATACGCGCGAGCGGAATCGGCGTATGTGGCGGCAGAAGCCGCGGCGGCGGGCCGTTTGACCACGGCATACCTGGGCGCCGCTTCCGCCCAGGTCCAGCGGGGCAACATCGACGACGCCGCGTTGACGATCCGACAGATGCTCAGGGCCTATCCGGGCAACGTCGCCGGTCTCGACTTCTCGGCGCGCCTCGCCGCGCTGCGGGGCGACTTCGCCGCCTCGGACAGCGTCTACGCGTCCATGGCGGGCATCCCGGGGTGGGCGGTGAATTCCTACTTCTACCGGGGCATGAACGCGGGCACGCAGGGGCGGATCGTCGAGGCCCGGCAATGGGTGGACCGGGCGCTGGGCGAGGTGCGTTACCCGAATTACCGCGTGTGGAACCGAACGTTGCGAGCGTACTTCGATCTCGAGGTGCTCGGCCACACCCGGCCGGCCCTGCGTACGGTGAACGACGTTGTCGCCCGGACACCGCCGGACGCGTTCACGCAGGAGCCGGTGCTCAACCTCACGTTGTCGGTGTTCTACGCCCTTGCGGGCGACGCATCGCGTGCCCGGGCGTTTCTGGCGGCATTCCGCGCCGCGGCCGACACAACGGCCGACGCAGGCGCCTACCCCGAAGTCGACGCCGCCAACGGGTTCATCGCCCTGGCGGAAGGCCGGCCGGAGGCGGCCATCGAGCATTTCCAGGCCGCGACCGCGCGCAGCACGCAACCCGCCCGCTTCCAGGCTTTCCTGGGCCGGGCACACGACCGCAACGGACAGCCGGACTCGGCGATCGCGGCATACACGCGATACGTCGACACGCCCTGGCTGGCCAGGGATGGCCGCGACTTCCTGCTGCCGACGGACCCGTACCTGCTCGGCCCCGTCCATGAGCGGCTGGCGCAGCTCCTCGACGCCCAGGGGGACGAGGAGGGGGCGATGCTCCATTACGCCCGATTCGTGACGCTATGGAAGGACGCGGATCCGGAGCTGCAACCGCGCGTGGAAGCCGCCCGGCGACGGTTGGATGAACTGAAACGAGCCCGCGCGCCCGGAGACTGATTCGAGAAGCCGGAGGATCGGGAAGCCGGAGGGTGGAACCGGGTGGCGTGTGTCGACCTGCAGACTCACCGTGCCATGGGTGGGGGAAGCACGCCACCCGGCTCCAATCGCACCCCTCCGGGGATGCCACGCGGCGGGAGGGAACCCGCTGAACGCCGCATTCAAGATGCGGAAGGGCCGTCATCGGGCAGTCATTCCGCCAGATGACTCGCCAATGACGTCAGATCCGGCGGTTCAGGCCCCGCCAATGGTCTGTTTCAGGTAGCGCTTGAGACGCTGCCACGCGTCCAGGGCCGGCGCCTCCCGCGCAGCCGGGTCCTGGTCGACCCAGAGCCAGAATCCGTGGCCTACGCCGTCGTAGATGTGGACGTCGTTGGGGATGCCCGCCGCACGCAGCGCCTGGACGAACTCGTGGACCCGTTCCGGCGGAATGCCCTGGTCCTGCCCCGCGTAGGTGCCGTAGAAACCGTGATGCATGTGCTCGAGGCTGTCCGGGTCCGTCGTCGCGATCTGGCCGTAGAAGACGGCCGTGCCATCATGCTCGGCGCCGTCCAGAGCATAGCTGAACGCAATGCCCCCACCGAAGCACCAGCCCATGGTGGCTACCTTCCCCGTGACGTCATCACGGGCTCGCAGGAAACGTACGGCAGCATTGAGATTGGCGATGGCCGTGCTCATGTCCCCGCGCACTTCGTTGACCAGGGCCATGTTCTCTTCCCGCGTGCTGCCGGTCCGGCCGGAGTACAGGTCCGCGGCCAGGGCGATGTACCCTTCACGGGCCATGGCGTCCGCCACCTGGCGGACCCGGTCGTTCAGCCCGTTCCACTCGTGGATCAGGATGAGGGCCGGAAAAGGCCCCTTCCCCGCAGGCACGGCCAGGTATCCGGTCGTAGCCGAGTCGCCCGCGAAGTAGGGGACGTTCTCTCCCTGCGGCGGCGGCGCCTTGCCAAGGATGGCGTCCGGCAACTGGTCGGGTCCGGTGGGGTTCACGGCAATCCGGGGTTCCTGGTTTTCCTGGCCGGACGCCTCCTGTCGGGCGGCGCCGGCATGGCATGCAGCCGGCGTTAGCAGCACAGCGAAGGCGACTGCAAATTTCATGCGTGGGTGATGTTTTGCGGGCCGGGGCACGGGACCGGTCATGAGGGCACCTCGTGGTGTTGGGGGAGCGGGGGATGCCCGATGAAAGAAGGGAGCGCGGCGGCCCGCGTCAAGGGAGACGTTGGTGTGTTGTCTGGACGTGAGCGCCATCGGGCGTAGCTTGGAGCCGTAGGGCGGCGAAGGGCGGCGACCGAGCGGCTCGATCAGGAGGCGAGTGTATGGCAGCGGGCGAGCGCGATCAGGGCCAGGAGGCCGTGGGGTCCGGGGGCGCGGGTGGAGGCAAGCGGACGCTTGGTCTGGCGGAAGGAGCCAGGGCGGTGCCGAGGAGTATGGCGCGCGGGGCCCGGATGCTGGGCCGCGGCCTGCGGAGCGCGCAGAAGCCGTTCGCCGCCTTCTCGACGTTCCGGCGCCGTTCGGCGGTGGGCGCCGCGCCGGGGACGCTGATGTCCTACCCGGAGGCCCCGCCCCCGGTCATCCATGCGATCGGTTATGACGCGAACCGTCTGGAGGAGTTCGCGATCGACGATGCCGAGGAGCTGCGGGACCTGCGCACTCGATTCACGACGCTGTGGGTGAACATTGACGGGGTCGGACGGGCGGAAGTGGTGGAGAAGGTGGGGGATATCTTCGGCCTGCACCAGCTGGCCCTCGAAGACGTGATGAACGTGCACCAGCGGGCCAAGGTGGAGGAGTATCCGACGCACCTGTACGTGGTTGCGCGCATGGCGCGGGTGAACGTCGATCACCTGGACACGGAGCAGGTCAGCCTGTTCCTGGGCGACGGTTTCGTGGTGACGTTCCAGGAGCGGCCGGGCGACTCCTTCGAGCCGGTGCGGGAGCGTTTGCGGGGCGGCCGCGGGCGGATCCGGCTGGCCGGCGCCGATTACCTGGCGTATACGCTCGTGGACGCCGTCATTGACGGCTACTACCCGGTGCTGGAGGACTACGGCGACTGGATCGAGAGCCTGGAGACGGAGGTCGTCGAGCGTCCGCGGGAGGAGATCGTGGGCGTCATCCACGACGCCCGCCGGGACGTGCTGGCCCTGCGGCACGCCATCTGGCCGATGCGGGAAGCTGTCGGGGTCCTGTACAGGGAGCCCATCGACCGGATCTCGGAAGACACCCGTCTCTACCTGCGGGATGCGTACGACCACACGGTGCAGATCATCGACCTGCTGGAGAACTACCGGGAGCTGGCTTCTGCGCTGCTGGACGTCTACCTGTCCAGCCTCAGCAACCGCATGAACGAGGTGATGAAGGTCCTGACGATCATCGCCACCATCTTCATCCCCCTGACCTTCATCGCCGGCGTCTACGGCATGAACTTCAGCCCCGAAGCTTCGCCCTGGAATATGCCGGAGCTCCACTGGTACTGGGGTTACCCGGTCACGCTGGGCGTGATGCTCGCCGTCGCCGTGGGGCTCATCTTCTACTTCCGGCGCAAGAGATGGCTTTGACGCCGGCGCGATGCCCGGCACGGAGGGAGATGGAGAGACATGACGCGTCGTGACGTCCTGGGGTTCATCGCGTTCCTTGCGCTGGTGGGCGCGGCGGCGGCGCTCGGGTCCATGTACACGTCCATGTCCATCCCCGGCTGGTACGATGGGCTGGCCAAGCCGGGCTGGACGCCGCCGGCACAGGTGTTCGGCCCCGTCTGGACGGTGCTCTACCTGCTGATGGCGGTGGCGGGGTGGCTGGTCTGGCGTCCCGGCGGTTTCCGGGGCGCTCGTCTGGCCCTGACGCTCTTCGTCGTGCAGCTGGCGTTGAACGCCGGCTGGTCGCTGCTGTTCTTCGGCATGCGGGATCCGGCCCTTGCCCTGGCCGACATCGTGGCGCTGTGGCTATTGATCGCGTGGACGACGGTCGTGTTCTGGCGGCACCGTGCCGTGGCGGGCGCCCTGTTCCTGCCGTACCTGGCCTGGGTGGCGTTCGCAGGGGTGCTGAACGCGGCGATCGTGGCGGTCGGGTAGGCGCCGCCGGAGCCTACGCAGCACCGCGCATATCGCTGGCCCCCGCGGGCAGAGCCGGCTATCATGTCCGCCACAAAACCCTCGAGCGCGCCGCCCGGCGCAGGAGGCTCTTCATGCGTGTCTCCGTTCGGTTTCTTGCCGTTCTTGCCGTTTTCCTGATCTCCGCCCCGGCCCTGACCGCGCAGACGGCGCAGGAAGCCATCGACATGCGTGTCGTGAACGCAATCCGGGATGAAGGCCTCAACCGGTCGCAGGTGCCGGAGCTGGTCGGCTACCTGACGGACGTCATCGGCCCGCGCCTCACGGGCTCGCCGGGCATGAAGCGGGCGAACGAGTGGACGGCGCAGACGTTCCGTGACTGGGGTCTCCAGAACGTGGTCATCGAGCCGTGGGGCGAGTTCGGCCGGGGCTGGGAGAACGTGGACTTCGCGTTCCGGATGGTGAAGCCGTACACGCAACGCATCGACGCGGCGCCGCTGGCCTGGACCGGCAGCACGAAGGGCTCGGTGACGGGTGACGCGGTGATCGTCGAGGCGGAGACGCCGGAGGCCCTGCAGCAGTATCGCGGCAAACTGCGCGGCAAGGTGGTCCTCCAGGGCGCGCCGGCAGACATCGCCCCGGAGTTCGAAGCCCGCGACCGGCGCTTCACGGCCGACGCGCTGTTCACGCCCGTGGAGCCCCGCCCGCAGGCGACTCCGGATCAGCAGGCGGCCCGGGAGCGCCGTATGGCGCAGTACCGCCAACGGGCCGAGATGCGGCAGAAGATGAGCGAGTTCCTGGTGAAGGAAGGCGTGGCGGCGGTGCTGCAGCCGTCGCGCTGGACATACGGCGTGCTGCTGGTGGGCGGCGTGAACCAGGCCCGGGCCGCAGGTGCGCCGGAAGGTCCGCCGCAGCTCGTCGTGGCGCACGAAGACTACGGCCAGATCTGGCGGGACGTGAAGCGCGGCGTACCGGTGACGCTGGAGCTGAACGTGAAGAACCGCTGGTACGATGACGACCTGAACGCATACAACACGCTGGCCGACCTGCCGGGCACCGACCTGGCGGACCAGTACGTCATGATCGGCGGCCACCTGGACTCGTGGCACACGAGCACGGGCGCGACGGACAACGCGGCGGGCACCGTGGTCATGATGGAAGCGATGCGCATCCTGAAGACGCTGGGTGTGAAGCCGCGCCGCACGATCCGCATCGCGCTGTGGAGCGCCGAGGAGCAGGGCCTGCTGGGCTCCCGGGGCTGGGTGCAGAAGCACCCGGAGATGCACGACCGGATCTCCGCCTACCTGAACGTGGACAACGGCACGGGCAGGATCCGCGGCATCTGGGACCAGTCCAACGCGGCGGCGATCCCCGTCTTCGAGCAGACGCTCTGGCCGTTCCGCGACCTGGGCGTATTGGCGGTGCGCCACGGCGACACCGGCGGCACGGACCACCTGGCGTTCGACGCGGTGGGCATCCCGGGCTTCAACTTCATCCAGGATCCCATCGAATACTCGTTCCGTACGCACCACAGCGACATCGACACGTACGAGCGGTTGATGATCGACGACCTGGAGCAGGCCGCCGTGGTGGTGGCCGCCACGGCCTACCACCTGGCCATGCGGGACGAGATGGTGCCGCGGAAGACACAGGCAGCAAAGGGCAGGTAGGGGATCCGGGGCGAGAGCGTCTCGATGCCAGAGAAGCGAGTCGGCGAGTGGCAGGACCATCGGCGTTGAACACAACGGCGCTGCGGCACGACCCGCTGATCCTGCTCACGGGCGGCAGCGGCTATGTCGGCGGGCGTCTCCTGCCGTTGCTGGAGAAGGAAGGCCGCCGGGTCCGCTGCCTCGCCCGGCGCCCGGACGTCCTCGGGCAGAAGGCCGGCCCATCGACAGAAGTGGTGCGGGGGGACGTCCTGGACCGGCCGAGTCTCGACGCCGCCATGCGCGGCGTGGATGTGGCGTACTACCTGGTCCATTCCATGGGTTCGAGCGGCTCGTTCGAGGAAGCGGACCGACAGGGTGCGAGCAACTTCGGTCAGGCCGCGGCAGCAGCCGGCGTGGAACGGATCATCTACCTCGGCGGCCTGGGCAGCGAAGAAGAAGTGCTCTCGCCCCACCTGCGCAGTCGGCAGGAAGTCGGACGGATCCTGGCCCGGTCCGGCGTACCGGTGCTGGAGTATCGTGCGTCCATCATCATCGGGTCGGGCAGCCTGTCCTTCGAGATGATCCGCGCACTGGTGGAGCAGTTGCCCGTCATGATCACGCCCAGCTGGGTGAACGTGCTGGCCCAGCCCATCGCCATCGACGACCTCCTGGACTACCTCCTGGCGGCGCTCCGGCTTCCCGTCACCGACTGCCGCATCTACGAGATCGGCGGTGCCGACCAGGTATCCTACGCGGACATCATGCGCGTGTACGCGCGGCAGCGAGGCCTCCGGATCCGCATGATTCCCGTGCCGGTCCTGACGCCGTACCTGTCCAGCCTGTGGTTGGGACTGGTCACGCCGTTGTACGCGCGCATCGGCCGCAAGCTCATCGAGAGTATTGTCCATCCCACGGTGGTCCGCGACGACGCGGCACTCACGGTCCTGCCGGTCCGTCCGGTGGGAATCGAGGAGAGCGTTCGCCGGGCCCTCGCCGGTGAAGAGAAGCAGTTCGCGACAACGCGCTGGTCCGATTCCCTGTCCTCAGCCGGGGAACCGTCGTCCTGGGGCGGCGTCCGGTTCGGCTCGCGGCTTGTGGATTCGCGGAAGGTGCGCGTCGCGGTGCCGCCCGCAGCCGCTTTCGAGCCGGTACAGAGGATCGGGGGGGACACCGGGTGGTACGCATGGAACTGGCTCTGGCGGTTGCGCGGCTTCCTCGACCTTCTGGCGGGGGGTGTGGGCATGCGCCGGGGACGGCCTCACCCCACGGCGCTGCGCGTCGGTGACACGGTGGACTTCTGGCGCGTCGAGGCGTTCGAGCCCGGCCGCCGGCTCCGACTCGTCGCCGAGATGAAGCTGCCCGGACGGGCATGGCTGGAGTTCGAGGTGACGGGTGACACCCGGTCGGCCACGATCCGCCAGACGGCGATTTTCGATCCGTTGGGGCTGCCCGGAAGAGCATACTGGTACGGGCTCTATCCCGTCCACCAGCTTGTGTTTGGCGGCATGCTGCGGGGAATCGCCCGGGCATCGCTATGACCGGCGGGTCGTGCCATTCCGGAGACGGCGGTCGCGCTTGCGTAGCCGGTGCCCGGCCCGCAACCTGACAATCATCCCGAAACCCTCGCGCACCGCCGACCGGACCCATGACCCGACAAACCCCGCAGAACGACCGTCCGCTGCATCGTCGCACCCTGGAGTCCCCGCGCCCTGCGGGCCGCCTGCCGGCTCTGGTCGCCGCGGCCACGCTGGCCGCCGGCCTCGTGCTGGGCGCGGCCCCGGCCGCGGCCCAGCAGGACCTGTCCACGTTCGGCGGCATGGCGGCCCGCAGCATCGGCCCGGCGGGCATGAGCGGACGCACGGCGGCGGTAGAGGTGGTGCGCAGCGACCCGGAGGTGATCTGGGTGGGCGGCGCCACGGGTGGCGTGTGGAAGTCCACGGACGGCGGACTGACGTTCAAGCCGATGTTCGACGGACAGCCGGTGTCATCCATCGGCGCCATCGCGGTGTTCCAGGCCAACCCGGACATCGTGTGGGTGGGCACGGGCGAGTCCAACGTGCGCAACAGCGCAGGCGTGGGCCGGGGCGTGTGGAAGTCCATCGACGGCGGGCAGACCTGGCAGCACCTGGGCCTGGACCGCACGGAGCACATCGGCCGGATCGTGCTGGACCCGACGAACCCGGACGTGGCCTACGTCGCGGCGCTGGGCCCCGAGTGGTCCGATGGCGAGCAGCGCGGCGTATTTCGCACGACGGACGGCGGGCAGACGTGGAAGAAAGTGCTGTACGTGGGCCCGTCCACCGGCGCGGCGGACCTGGCCATGGACCCGTCCAATCCGCAGCACCTGCTGGCGGGGATGTGGCAGTACCGGCGGCGCCCGTGGACGTTCACGTCGGGCGGGCCGGGCAGCGGCCTGTACGTCACGTACGACGGCGGTGACCGCTGGACCCGGGCCACTCCGGCGGACGGGTTGCCCGCAGGCGAACTGGGCCGGATCGGCCTGGCCTTCGCCGCCGGCGACGCGTCTGTCGTGTACGCGCTTGTGGAGGCGAAACGGTCCGCCCTGCTCCGCTCCGACGACGGCGGCGCCACCTGGCGTACCGCCAGCAGTGAGCGGAGCATCGATCCCCGGCCGTTCTACTACTCCCAGATCCGGGTGGACCCGACCAACGAGAACCGCATCTACCGCGTGGACGGCTCGTTGGACGTGAGCGAGGACGCGGGCCGCACGTGGCGTACGGTGGTCTCCAGCGCCAAGATCCACGGCGACGTGCACGACCTGTGGCTGTCGCCCGACGGCATGACGCTGATCCAGACCAACGACGGCGGTGTGGGCATCTCGCCGGACCGGGGCCGCACCTGGCGCTTCGTCGCCAACCTGCCCCTGGCCCAGTACTACCACGTCAACGTGGACGACCGGCTCCCGTACAACGTGCTGGGCGGCCTCCAGGACAACGGCTCCTGGGTCGGGCCGGCGTACGTGTGGCACAGCGGCGGCATCCGCAACTACGACTTCCAGCGCATCGGCGGCGGCGACGGCTTCGAGGCCGTGGCCGACCCCACCGACCCGCGCTACGTCTACGGCATGTCGCAGCAGGGCTCCCTGTTCCGCTTCGACCGCGTCACCGGCGGCCGCGTCGACATCCAGCCGACGGCGCCGGACACCGCCACGAAGCTGCGCTTCAACTGGAACGCCGCCATCGCGCTGGACCCGTTCCGCAAAGGCACGGTCTATTTCGGCAGCCAGTTCGTCCATGAGACCGCCGACCACGGCGCGACCTGGCAGATCATCTCGCCGGACCTCACCACCGACAACCCGGCCTGGCAGAAGCAGGCCCGGTCCGGCGGGCTCACGCTGGACGCCACGGGCGCGGAGAACCACACCACCATCATCAGCATTGCCCCCAGCCCGGTGCAGGAGGGTGTGATCTGGGTGGGCACCGACGACGGCAACGTCCAGCTCACCCGGGATGGTGGCAGGACGTGGACGAACGTGGTGGACCGCATCAAGGGCGTGCCCGCGAACACGTGGGTGCCCCATATCGAGCCGTCCCACGTCGACGCCGGCACCGCCTACGTCGTGTTCGACAACCACCGCCGCGGCGACTGGGAGACCTACGTGTACCGCACCACCGACTTCGGCAGGTCCTGGGACCGCCTGGCGGCGGGCGGCGCCGTGGACGGATTCGCCCGCGTGCTGGAGGAGGACCCGAGCCAGGCCAACCTGCTCTGGCTGGGCACCGAGTTCGGGCTCTGGGTGTCCCTGGACCGCGGCAGGACCTGGGCGAAATGGACGCACGGCGTGCCACCGGCGCCGGTGTTCGACCTGGCGACCCAGCCCCGGGAGCACGACCTGGTGGTGGCGACCCACGGCCGGGCCGTGTACGTGATCGACGACGTGCGGCCATTGGAAACCATCGCCGCCGACCCGTCGGTGACGCACCAGGCACTGCGCGTGTTCGACCCGCCGACGGCGTACCAGCACGAGGTGGCCGAACCGCTGGGCTACCGGTCCACGGGCGATGCCATGTTCTTCGGGGACAACCGGCCGTATGGCGCCATGATCAGTTTCTGGCTCTCTGAACGCCCGGGCGCCGAGGCAGACTCGAGTTCGAGTTCGAGTTCGATGACGGGCGAGGCAGGCTCTCCGGGGCAGGTCCACGTGCGGATCCTGGACGGCTCGGGTGCGCCGGTTCGGTGGTTCGACGTGAACGCTACGACGGGCTTCAACCGGCTCGTCTGGGACCTGCGGCAGGACGGGGTGCGCGGGCCGGAAGACTCGCCGGACGCTCCGGCTCCCGAAGGACCCGAGGCGCCCTTCGGCGACTACACGGTCCAGGTCATCCAGGGGCCGGACACGGCGGCAGCGGCGCTCCACGTGGTCTTCGATCCACGCTCGAACGTGACGCGAGCGGACCGCGTGGCGAAGGTGGCGGCGTTGATGACGGTGGCGCGTGTGGGCGCCCGCCTGGATTCGGCCATCACGCGCATCCAGGGCGCCCGCCAGGGCGTGGACCTGGCCGAGGACCGGCTGGCGAACGCGGACGTTCCCGCCGCAGAAGCCGCGTCGCTCCGGGCGGCCGGCGACTCGTTGCGCGCCACCCTGGACAGTCTGATGCTGCGGATCGTGGGGGACGAGCGGACGCAGGGGATCACGGACCGGAGCGGCACGGCCACCGGCAAGCTGTCTGCGGCTCGGGGTCCCCTGGCGGCTTCGCTGGGCGCGCCAACCCCGGACCAGCTGGTGGGGCTGCGGCACGCGAAAGCCGCGGTCAACGAGGTGCTGCAGGCCGTGCGCCGGACGTTCGAAGGCCCGGTGGCGGATTTCCGGCGTCAGGTGGCACGTGCGGGCCTGACGGTGATTCCCGAGCGCTGAACGGGGTAAGGCGACGGGGCGTTCCGGCTCGCTCGGTGGCCACCGACGCCTCGCCAGGCCAGGGCGTCGCCGGCGCCACGCCCCTCCGGAACCTACGCCGCCGCCGGGTGCTCGCCCGGCGGCGCCACCAGGATCACGGCCCGGCTCAATCCCACGCGTGGGCGAGCGCCCGGCACGAAGCCGGCCTCCCGGAACGCTCCCAGGATGGCCAGGAAATGCCGCTCGGTGACATGCAGCTTCGGCTCGGCGATGAGGAGTGAGCCCGACGGCTTGAGGAGCGTGGCCAACCGGGCAGCGAGCTGCGGCAGGCGGCGGACTTCATGCGCCATCCAGATGGCGTAGGCGGCGTCCACGGCCTCGGGCAGCTCCAGCTCCGCGACGTCCCCATGGTGCAGGCGGACACGTTCGGCCACACCCGCCCGCGCCGCCCGGCGGGCCAGGACGTCCAGGCTGCGGCGTTGGAGGTCTGCGGCGTGGACCCGGCCCCTCTCCCCCACCAGGCGGGCCGCCTCGACGGCGAAGTAGCCGTAGCCGCACCCCAGGTCCAGCACCGTACGGCCCTCCCACACCACCGGCTCCAGCACACGGCGCGGGTTCTGGACCAGGCGGCGCATCGGGTTGTCGAACGAGCGGGTGAACCACCAGGGACAGGTGTGCATGCCGATCAGGTAGCGGGCGGGGTGGCCCGACGCAATACATCCGAAAACTGGCATAACCCGGCCGGCCGGCCCACATTCGTCTCTGTCCAGCCCTTGCCGTCGTTCCATGCCGCGAACGCTCCGGAGCCATGGACCACTCCCGCCGCAACACGCTCACCGCGCTGATCTTCGTCGGCTTCTTCCTCGGCATCCTGGCCGGGTGGCTGCTGGGCGAGCGGGTGCTGCCGGTGGCGCAGCCGTTGGCGGAGGTTTTCCTGCGGCTGCTGCGCATGGCCATCATGCCGCTCATCATCACGTCCATCATCTCCGCCGTGGTGAGCGTGGGCAGCGCAAAGGGCCTGGGCCGGCTCGGCTGGAAGACGCTGGCCTACTACATCACCAGCAGCATGATGGCCATCTTCACGGGCCAGATCCTGGTCAACCTGCTCCAGCCGGGCGTGGGCGCGGAGCTTGGACTCCAGGCGACGCCGGAGCAACTGCCGGCGGCGCAGCACGGCCTGACGGACCTGCTGCTGAACATCATCCCGGAGAACCCGTTTCAGGCCATGGCGGAAGGCAACGTGCTGCCCGTCATCTTCTTCTCGATCCTGTTCGGCTACTTCATCACCACGTTGCCGGAGGGCCAGCGCAGCCATATGGGCGACTGGTTCGACGCCGCGTTCCACGCCATGCTGCGCCTCACCATGTTCGTGGTGTGGACGGCACCGCTGGGCGTGTTCGGCATCATCGCGCGCATCGTGGCCCAGACCGGCTTCGAAGCCTTCCGCTCCCTCGGCTTCTACTTCCTCGTGGTGCTGGCCGGCCTGGCCATCCACTTCTTCGTGAACCTGCCGCTGCTGCTCGCCGTCGCGGCACGGGTGAACCCGGTGAAGCACTACCGCGGCATGCCGCCGGCGCTGCTCATGGGCTTCTCCACCTGCTCCACCATCGTCACCCTGCCCTTCACCATGGAAGCCGTCACCGGCAACTCGAAGGTGTCGGAGAAGGTGGCGAACTTCGTGCTGCCCATCGGGGCCACCATGAACATGGATGGTACGGCCCTGTACGAATGCGTGGCCGCCATCTTCATTGCCCAGGTCTACGGCTTCGACCTGTCCCTGGGCGCCCAGCTCACCGTGGCCATCACGGCGCTGCTCGCCTCCATCGGCGCCGCCAGCGTGCCCATGAGCGGGATGGTCATGCTGTTCGTCGTGCTGAACGCCGTGGGACTGCCACTGGAAGGCGTGGGCCTGATCCTGGCCGTGGACCGGATCCTGGACATGTTCCGCACCGCGCTGAACGTGCTCAGCGACAGCGTCGGCTCCGTGGTGGTGGCGCGGCTCGAGGGCGAGTCGCTGGAGGGTATGGGAACGACGTAGGACTCAGCCGGTGGTGTCGGGCGGGCTCTGCCTTCGCTTGCCCGGCCCCCCTGGCCCGCCCGCTTCCGAGCCGGACCCGGTGGCCTCCGGGTCCCGGAAGATCCGCCGGGGCCCTTTCCGGTCCTGGTACAGCAGGTACCCGGCCACGACCAGGACGGCCAGGATGCTCCCGCCAATGGCGCCGTGCCAGTACGAGACGCGGTCCGACGTGTACTGCATGGCGATGATGCCCAGCGGACCCGCGCCCATGGAAATGCCCACCAGCAGAGAGGTGAAGATCAGATCGAAGATCGCGCGGCCGCGACCGTTGCCCTGTTTTCTTTCCGGCATGCGCAGGCTCGTTCTCACGGGGTTCCCTGTAACGCCGACGTTCGCCGGGCAACGATCGTGCCTGGCGGGCCAGGTCCTCTGCCTCGCAACCGGTGGCAATCAGCGTTGCGGCTCAAACCCCACGAGACAAAACGCCAACGCCCAGAACAATACTCACCCCAAACCTAGCGGCGCCGAAGGCGCCGCGTCCTAGCCGCGCCGCAAGGCACGGCGTCCTAGCGCCGCCCGCAGGGCGGCGCATCCTGAGCGAGCCGAAGGCGAGCGGACCTGCAGGCGGCGTAGCCGCCTGCCTATCGTCCGAACGGAATCTGCGCGCCGGCCGAAAGGTAGAACGTGCGGGAGTGGGCGGTGTTGCTGCCGTTCGGGCTCAGGTTCATGAGGCCGTGATTGTACGACAGGTCCACGACGAACGTCCATCCCACGTAGGCCAGGTTGAAGCCGGTGCCCACTACCAGCCCGAGGTCCTGCTCCCGGGTGTCCAGCCCCAGGCCCGCCCCGGCGCAGCTGCCGTCGAACGCGACGCCGTTCAGGTCGCCGTTGACGTTGCAGCCCGTCCGCATGGAGAAGATCGGCCCGGCGAACACGTGCGGCTTGATGGCCATCAGCGTGGGCGGTGCCAGCTTCAGGACGAGGGGGACCTCCACGTAGTCCGCCTTCGCCATGGCACTCGTGGCGCTGCCGGACAGCGTCCAACCCCGGTCCACGTACCGGGCCTCAGCCACCAGGGAGATGGTCGGCAGCAACGGCATCTCGAGGAAGGTGCCGATGTGGTAGCTGGTGGCGTACCCCACGTCCATCCCGGCCGGCACCGTCTGGAAGTCCACCGTCCCGGAGTTGAGCCCGCCCCGGATCCCGATGGACTGGGCCGCGGCGTGAACCGGCAGCAAGGTGAGCAGAGCCGCTACCGGCATGAAGCGTCGAAGCGCATGAACGCGCATGATCTCCTCCTGTCGTGCCACTCGGTCGTCCCGCCTGACCCCGCGGCGTGCATCGTGATACGCGCGCCCGCTTCCTGATTGCTACACGGCCCCGGCGACCGGGGATCCGCGGAGGTCCGGCGGGTTGGCGGCGAGTCCAGGCCGGCGGCGGCAAAACATCCGCCGGCGACGACGACACGCCGCAACGCTTGCCACGCCCCGCCGAGCATGCGAACCTGCACCCGTCCGCGAACACCACCTCGCCCGCCCGGGGCGCCAGCAAGAGACACCGACATGCATATGCACGAACGACGCCGTTCCCGCCTCCTCGCCGCTTCGATCCTCCTCGCCGCCACCTTCGGCCTCGCGCCACACCCGGCCACCGCCCAGGAACAGGATTCGAGCCGCCATCCCATGCTGGATGGCAAGAAGATCCTGACGCTGGCCGACTACGGCGAATGGCGCCAGATCCGGAACGTGCAGCTGTCGCCCGACGGCCTTTGGCTCGCGTTCTCGTACGTGCCCAACGACGGCGACAGCGAGCTGCACGTGAAGGCGCTCCGGGGCGACGCGGACTACACCGCCGTCAACGGGGCCTCGCCCGCGTTCGCCAGCGACGGCGCCCATGTGGCCTTCCTCACCAGCCCGCCGGAAGAGCAGGCGAAGAAGCTTCGCAAAGAGAAGAAGCCCGTGCCACGCATGGCCCACTGGATCGACCTTCATACCGGCGCGCGGGACTCCATCGCCGACGCCCGGGACATCGAGTTCGCCGAGGGCGGCCGCTGGCTCGCCGTCCACAAGGCGAAAGCCGACCGGCAGGCCAAACACGACGGCACCGACCTGGTCCTCGTCGACCTCGCGTCCGGCACGCTGCGCAACATCGGCAACGTGTCCGCATTCGCGTTCGACTCCCTGGGCAACCGGCTGGCCTACGTGGTGGACGCCGGCGACCGGACCGGCAACGGCACCTACCTGCTGGACCCCGCCTCGGGCCGCACCGCCGCCCTGTCCACCGGCGACTACCTCTATGACGGCCTCTCCTGGAGCGGCGACGGCCACGCCCTGGCCGTGCTCCGCGGAGACACCGTGAAGGGCATGGAACAGCGCGCCAACGTGCTGCTGGCCTGGCCCGATGCCGGCGCCGCCATGACCGGTTCGGCCAGGCCGTTCACATACGACCCGGCGCAGGACGCCGCCTTCCCCGACAGCTTCGTGCTGAGCGAGCACGCGCGGCCTACCTGGACGAAGGACCAGGCTCGCCTCGTCGTCGGCATCAAGGAGCAGAAGACCAAGGTCAAGCCCGCCGACCCGGAGGACCGGGCCGATGTCACCGTCTGGCACTACAAGGACGACCGCGTGCAGTCGGTGCAGAAGGTGCAGGCGCCCGCCGACCGGCGCTTCACGTACACGTCGATCGTGTCGGTACCGGGCGGCCATTTCGTGCGTCTGGCGACCGAGGCCATGCCGCGCGTGGAGGTAGTGGGCGACGGCGCATACGCCATCGGGCGGCGGGACGGGCCGTACCGTCTCGAGCTGCTGAAGCAGCCGGGCCAGGCCGACATCGTGCGCATCGACACACGCACCGGCCAGCAGACGGTGCTGGCCGACAGCGTCCGGGACGCCATGGGCGCTTCGCCCGACGGGCACTGGTACGCCTGGTCCCGTAACGGCGTGGCCATGGCCACCGACATCGGCACCGGCAGCACCGTGAACCTGTCGCAGGCGGCGGGCGTCGACTTCAGCCAGAACGACCGCCAGATCCCGGGCGAGCTGGGGACGTGGGGCGTGGCCGGGTGGTCCAGCGACGGCCGCTGGATCCTGCTGAACACACGCTACGACGTGTGGGCCGTCCCGCTGGAAACACCGGCCAAAGCCGGGCAGGCGAAGAACGCCGCCCGCAGCATCACCGGCGGCCTGGGCGCCCGGGACAGCATCCAGTTCCGGGTAGAGCCCGACTTCTCCTTCGACGCTCACTCTCCGCCGCAGGCGCCCCGCCGGTTCGGGCGCGGGTTCGGCTCGGCACAGGCCGTGGACCTGGGCAAGCCCATGCTCCTGTCCGCGTACGGCGACTGGACCAAGAAGTCCGGCTGGTGGCGGCTGGACCCGGGCGCGGCGGCGCCGAAGCCGCTGCTCTGGGGCGACGCCATGTACACCGGCGTGACGAAGGCGCAGGATGCGGGCGTCGTCGTGTACACGCGCCAGACGTTCGAGGAGTTCCCCGACTGGTGGGTCACCGACACGCGCTTCCGCCGGCCGAGCAGGGTGACGGACGGCAATCCGCAGCTCAAGCACTACGCCTGGGGCACGCGCCGCCTCGTCGATTACACCGACGGCCGGGGCAACCACCTCCAGGCCACGCTGACGCTGCCCGCCGGCTACCAGCCGGGCAAGAAGTACCCCATGCTGGTCTACTTCTACGAGAAGATGTCCCAGATGCACCACGCCTTCTCGCAGCCCGTGTACGACGACCGGCCGCACATGTCCGAGTACGCGTCCGATGGCTACCTGGTGCTCATGCCGGACATCGTCTACACCATCGGGCAGCCGGGCTCATCGGCGCTGGACGACGTGAGCGCCGCGGTGCACCGGGTCATCGACCTGGGCTACGCGGACCCGGCGCACATCGGGCTCCAGGGCCACTCCTGGGGCGGCTACGAGTCGTCGTACATCGTGACCCAGACCAACCTGTTCGCCGCCGTCGTGACCGGCGCGCCCCTCACCGACCTGGTGAGCATGCACAACATCCTGTACAAGCGGACCGGCAGCCCCAACGCGCCCATCATCGAGTGGAGCCAGGGCCGCATGGGCGTGACGCCGTGGGACAGCCTGTCGCTGTACGAAGAGCAGTCCCCCGTCATCAACGCGCCGAAGATCACGACGCCGTTCCTGATCCTTCAGGGCACCGCCGACGGCGCCGTGGACTGGAATCAGGGGTTGGAGTTCTACATCTCTGCGCGGGAGCTGGGCAAGAAGGTCATCTTCCTGTCCTACGCCGACGAGCCGCACCACCTGGCCCGGAAGCCGAACCAGATCGATTTCCAGCGCCGCATGAAGCAGTTCTTCGACCATTACCTGAAGGGCGCGCCCGCCCCGAAGTGGATGGCGGATGGCGTTCCCTGGCTGGACCGGGGACGCGAACAGGCCGGAGAGCAGAACGGAAATCCCGGCAGAAAGCCGGCCAAACAATAGCTCCGGTGCGGGCGCCCGGACCCGCACGTCCGACCGGACCGGGGAAAACCCGGGTGCGGGTGCCGCACCGGCACCGCACCCGGGCCCACCCGGGCCCGAAGGCGCGGGACCGGGATCCGAAAGCCCCGGCTACTTCGGCTTCACCTCCATCTTCGCCAACCCCGGCACGGCCCGGTCCGCCTGCCAGGTGGCCACTTCGTAGATCGTCGGTTTCGCCATGCTCTTCACCCGCAGGTCGGACCCGGGCCCGGGCGCGAATTCCAGGTCGGCCAGCGTGTCGCCTTTCTGACCGAGGACGACGAGGGTGCGGTCCGGCGCGCCGAGCTTTGCCGTATCCGGGGCGAAGCCATCGGCGCTGAAATGGGCCACGGCGCCCAGCAGATCCCGTACGCCGCTGGGTTTCGCCGGTTTGCCGTCGACGGTCCACGCGGAGTCGCGGCGGGCGAGGGTGTAGATGGTGTCGTGGCGAGAGAGCTCCACCTTCATGGCGCGGCTCGTGTCCACGTTCACGATGCGCTTGTCGCGCCAGGCATCGATGCGGCGGTTCAGGGCCGTGACCAGGTCGGTATCCAGCACGCGCACCTCGTTCTGCCCCGGCAGACGGACGTAGGTGGAGGTGTAGCCGGGTCCGCGCTTGCCCACCAGCAGCCTGAGCACGGGGCCGTGGGCATCGTCCAACTCGAGGGTCCGGGCGCTGTCGTCGCTGACGCCGAGGCTTGCCTGGTTGGCTGGGTTCGTCGAGGCGATGTCGCCGACCTGCGCGTCGGCCAGGTCCTGCAGCAGGTTCGCCGCCATGATCGAGTCGGCCGGGTAGCCGTTGACCTTCCACTCCGCGCCAACGCGCTGAAGGCGGACCGTGTCCGGCGGCGCGATGAGGGTCGCCTGCTGGATGTCGTCCTGCTTCAATGCGGCAAGGTGGGCTGCCAGCTCGCTCTTCGGTGCGTGCCCCCGCGATCCGACGTTGACACCCACGTAGATGAGCAGGAGCACGACGACCACGCCGATCAACGTCTTCAGGCTTCGTTCACTCATTTCAGATTTCTCCCCACGCCCTGCGGCTGCGCGCCACGCGCGTGCCCACGCGGAACAGTCCCAGCAACACGAACAACAACGGCACTCCCACCAGGTTGCCCCACTTCAGCAGATTGCGCGCCGCGGCGGACTGGAACACCAGGGGCGGCGGCGTGCGGTCCTTGGAACGGATGGAGATGAGGGCGTCGGACTGGGCCAACCAGTCCACTGCGTTGGCCGCGAACGCCAGGTTCTGGGGGTTGGCCTGGACGAAGTTCTGGTTGAGGAAGTCCGCATCGCCCACCACGACGAGGCGGCCACCGGCCGGAGGCGCCGTCGTCGTCGTCGTCGTCTTCTTCGTCGTTGCCTGGCCGGGTTCAGGGGTGGCCGCAGGGTTCTGGGTGCCGGTTTGCTTCGCGGCCAGAGAGCTGCCGAGGCCGATTCCTGCTTTTGCGGTCGCGGCGGGAGCCTTCGCCGACGCCGTGCCCTTGGCGGGCGTCTTCGTCCGGTTCGCGGAAGGGCCGGCGGTTTCCGGCACCACCTCGGCGGCGACGACCTGGACGCCGAGGCTGCTCGGCTTCGGATCCCGCAGCATCTGGGGTGAGATAGGCATGCCGGGGGCGTACACGCCGCCGTATCTGGTGGTCACCCACAGAGGCTTCGCGCGTGCGGAGTCCGTGATCTGGAGAGGCGAGGCCCAGGGGAGCGTCATGGAGGAAAGGCCCTGGGTCAGCACGGCCGATCCGGCCGGGGTGACGACGGGCCAGAGCGGGTATGGAGCGACGACGGAAAACATGCCCTGGCGTCCCAGGGAGACCTGCTCGTTGGAGCGATAGTCGGCCACGAGGTCGTGGAGCAGCCGGACGCCCCGGGGCGCCAGCACCGAATCGATCCCGGTGAACAGCGGCCGCGCCATGCCTTGCTGCTGGTCGACGTCCGCGCCGCCCACAAGGAAGAGGCCGGCGCCGCCGGCGTCGAGGAAGTTGTTGATGGCGTGGATCGCCGCCGGGCTCAGGGGCTGTGTCGGCCCCGCCAGCACGATCACGTCCGTCGAATCGGGGGAGATCACGGGCGGCACGGAATCGGCCTGCAGGTTCACGCTGCGGATGTCGTACCGGTTGTGCAGCGCGTTCTGGAGCGCGGGAAAGCCGAACACGGAGCGGGCGCCGAAGCCGGTCAGCACGGCGAGGCGCGGCTTCCTGGGATTGACCATCGACGAGATCAGCGACGTCAGCCGGTACTCCATGTCGTTCGCCTGATCGATGACCGGGATGGCCTTGTGCTGGTCCGCATAGTAGATGGCCAGCCCCAGCCAGCCGCGCTTCACCTGGAACTCGTTGTTGCGCATCACGTTGAACTGGATCTGCGTGACACCCGCTGAGCGCGCCTGGGACGCCACGGTCTCGCTCTTGTCCGGGTCCAGCTCTTCCACGTGCACCTTCCCGGCGGACGCTCGCCGGAAATCCGACAGGAGGTCGCGCACGTCCCGCAAGGTGAGCTGCACTTCCGGCGGCAGCGCGCTGGACCGGAACAGTTTGATGGTGACGACGTCGTTCAGGTGTCCCAGCACCTGGTCGGTACCGCGCGACAGCGTGAACAGGTGGTTCCGGGTCAGGTCCAGCCGCCCGTGGATGTGGCCGCCCAGCAGGTCCACCACGATGATGCCCACCGCCAGCACGGCAGTCCCCAGACGGAGCCGGCGGTACGCACCCCGTCCCGCGCTCAGCCGCTGCCGCATGAGTGAGAAATAAGCCAGGCCCAGGAACAGGGCACCTGCGGTCATGAAGTAGATGACGTCCCGGAGGTCGAGCACGCCGCGCACGATGGAATTGAAATGGGACATGAGCGACAGGCTTGCCGCGGCGCTGCCGAGTCCGGGCGGCAGGCCCACGGTCACCACGGGCAGGCCCACGAGCACGAGCACGAACGTGATGGCCGCGCCCAGGATGAACGCGGTGATCTGGTTCGTGGTGACCGAAGAAGCGAACAGCCCGATGCCGACCATGGTCGCCGTGAGCAGCGCAGCGCCCACGTACTGGGCCACCATGATGCCCGGGTCCGCCTTCGACACGGCGAGCACGCCGAGGGCCGTGGGCAGTGTGCCCGCCAGCGCCACCAGCGCGAACAGCCAGTCGCCCAGGAACTTGCCCGCCAGCAGGTCCGTCTCCCGGAGCGGCTGCGCCACCAGCCATTCCAGGGTACCGCTGCGCCGCTCCTCCGCGAACGCGCGCATGGTGATGGCCGGCACGAACACCGTGAAGAGCCACGGCAGCAGCCCGAAGAATCCGCGCAGCGTCGCCACCTCCATGGCGTACAACCCGCGGAACGTCAGGAAGAGGGCCAACACCAGGAACGCCACCACCAGGATGTAGGCCGCCGAATGGTCGAAGTAACTGCGGAACTCGTTCCGCGCGACCGTCCACGTCTGCCTCATCGCTCCACCTCCTCCCCGCTCTCGGAAGGAACGCCGCCGGAGACGTCCGCGGAGTCCGCGGCAGGCCCCGCACTCGCCGCCGCCGCGACGCCGACCGCCTCCGGCGCAGACTCCGTGAGCTCGTGGAACAGCCGTTCCAGGCTGCCGCGCTCCCGATGCAGCTCCCAGAGCGTCCAGCCCCGCTGCGCCGCGAGGCCCGAGATGGACGGCCGGAGCTCCGCGCCGCCTTTCGCCGCGACCGTGACACGCAGGCGCCCGTCCACCGGCTCCGCGGTCGCGGACGCCACACCCTCGAGGTCGGCCAGCTGTTCCGCTACGCCGGCGCCCTCCACCTCCACGACGTAGCGCGCGCCGGCGCGGTCCCGGTCCAGCAGGTCCTGCACGCTGCCATCCGCCACCAGCCGGCCGTGACTGATGATGAGAAGCCGGTCACACGTGGCTTCGACCTCGCCCAGCACATGCGTGCTCAACAGCACCGTGTGCTCTTCCCCCAGCTGCCGGATGAGGGCCCGGATATCCACTCGCTGGTTCGGGTCCAGCCCTTCCGTGGGCTCGTCCATGATCAGGATCTCGGGCCGATGCAGGATGGCCGCGGCCAGGCCGACCCGCTGGCGGTAGCCCTTGGAGAGCTGGCTGATGGGGCGGTGGAACACGTCCCGGATTCCCGTCCGCTCCACGGCATCCAGCACTGCCTGGCGCCGCGCGCCGTGGCTCATCTCCCGCAACCGGCCGGTGAAGTCCAGGTACTCGGACACGAGCATGTCCGTGTACAGGGCGTTGGACTCGGGCAGGTAACCCACGCGCCGCTTCGCGTCCGTCAGCATCTCGCCGATGGAGCGGCCATCGAACCGGACCACGCCCGCGTCCGGTTGCAGCGTGCCCGTGAGCATCCGCATTGTCGTCGTCTTGCCGGCGCCGTTGGGTCCCAGAAACCCGACGACCTCGCCCCGACCCACCTCGAAGCTGAGATCATTCACGGCAACGACGGGTCCGTAGCGCTTCGTGACGCCTTCCACCGCGATCATGCATCCTCCGTGAGCTTGCGTCCTTCCCAGGTGCCGGATGACACAACGCGCCGAGCCGTTGCCCGACGCGTCACGTCAAACGGATACCTGGAACCGGCCACGCGTGCCTCTCGCGGCGGCGCTTCGAGCAAACGACTATTATTGCGGTTGTAATCTAGAATGTTGGTGGCAAGACTCGCGCCAGCGGCCAACGACGGCGGCCGGCGGTCAGCGACCGGCAGGTGCCGGCCGGCGGACGCGGCACCGGCCCAACCAATCGCCGCAGCGGGGTATCCCATGAACCGGGCCTGGGCGGGATCATCCCTGGTGCGCGACCATCAACGAAGGCGAGACGACCGATGAAATTCCGGCCACATGCGACTCCGCCGACGGCGGCGCTGGCAGCGCTGGCCACGCTCATGGCCTTCGGAGGCGTCGGCTGCGGTCAATCCGCGCAGCCGGCCCCTGAAGTGGACTTCTCGGGCGTCACCGCCTTCTGGCAGGTCCGCGACCTCCTGGCGTCGGGCCGGGAGCCGGACCCGGCAACCTGGGACCGGCTCTGGGCCACGCCGGGCTACGCGGCCCTGGAAGCGCGGGAGCACCGCCGTGCCGGGTTCACGAATGCCTTCCGCGCGGCGTACCTGCCGGGTGCCGCGGCGTTGCGTGATTCCCTCCGCGGAACGCCATACTGGTCGAACGTGCTGGAGCACCTGGAAACGGTGCCGGCGAAGCGAGCTGCGCTCCAGCGGTTCCGGCACCGGCTGGAAGGGAGCGGGTGGCTGGCCGATGCCATCGGCAGGGCCGCACGACTGCTGCCGCCCGGCGCCACGGACCGGCCCCCTCCTCCCATCGCGTTCGTGATCTTCGCGGCCGACGGGCGCGGCTATCCCACCCTCATCGTCGCGGACCTGGCCAACGTGGCGGACAAGGCCGACTTCGAGGGGTTCTTCGCCCACGAGCTGCATCACTACTTCGCCGCGCCCCTGTCCCGCTGGTCCTGGCCCGACAGCGCCGCGTCCGACCTGCTCCTGGAAGCCCTGACGAAGCTGGAAGCGGAAGGCATCGCGGACCAGCTCGACAAGGCGGACGTCCCCACTCTCTCCGACCGCGGGTTGCGAGAGCTCACGTCCAACCCGGCGACGCTGGATTTCTATCGCCGGTACCGCGCCGCCTACGCCCGCTCCGACAGCGCCCTCGCCCTGCTCGACCGCCGCCTGGCGGCCATCGATGCCGAGCCCGGCCGCACGAAGGCGCTCGGCGATTCGCTCTACCGCGAGCTGCCCATGGAAGGCCGGCCCCTGGGCGCCTTCATGGCGCGAACCATCCTGGACACGCTGGGCCCGGCACGCCTGGCGAGCGCCGTCGGAGACCCTTTGGCGTTCTTGCGCCTGTACCAGGAAGCAGCGACGCAACGGACCGACCGGACGTCCCTCTCGCCGCCAGCGCTCCACGCTCTCAGCCGGCTGCAGGCGGGACTGCGGGCTCGCTGACCCGAACAGCGCCCGCGCCCGTCCCCACCGCACTCTTCCCCGCGGCGCCGCCGTTCGCGGGCGGCGCGCCTTGCGCGCAACGCCGGGATCGTCGATCCTCGACCCGACGAGCGTTCCACACCACGGGCGAACCGGACCATCCATGGACGCACCCTCCCGCGCCGCCTCCGCGACCTCGGCGCCGGGTCCGGCGACATCGGCCCGGCCGTGGGGGTGCAGCAATCCGCCCGCCCGCTCAGCGCACCCGAGCTCGTGAACGAACCGCCGGATCCGGCAAAGACAGACGAGGAGCCAGGATCATGACCGCATGGAAGACCGCCGCGCTGGCCGCCACCACCGCCTTGCTCGCCAGCTCGTGCGGCGACCGCACGGCCGAATCGGGACGCCAACAGGGTGGGGAGCCTCCGGCCGCGGCCGCGCCTGCTTCATCGCCGGCCACCGCAGCGGTGGGCACCACGGACATCTCGGCCCGCGTGGTCCTGTCTGACTCCGGGCTCTCGTTGAGCGCCGCCTCCTTCGCGCCCGGCCAGGTGACGTTGCTCGTGCGCAACGACGGCACCCAGCCGGAGCTGCTGCGGGTCGAAGGGTCGAGCTACCGCTACCCGCCGGCAGGCCAGACGGCGACCCTGATCGTGCCGCAGGACTCGGTCGTCTACGCGCTGCACCTGGCCCCGGGCACGTACCGGCTACAGGTGGATGGCAGCTCCCGGCCGCCCACATCCTTCGTGGTCCGGTAGCCCTGAGGAACACGCCCTCGCACCAAGGAACCGACGACGCATGACGCACGCACCCGCGATCCAGGATGACTACCCGTCCGATGTCGCCCACTGCTACGGTTGCGGCCGCCTGAATGAGCACGGGCACCAGCTGAAGACCGTGTGGGATGGCGAGGAGACGGTGTCCCGCTTCACGCCGGAGCCGTTCCACACCGCCATCCCCGGCTACGTCTACGGCGGGCTCATCGCATCGCTCGTCGACTGCCACGGGACCGGAACGGCCGCCGCCGTGGCGCAACGGGCGGCCGGCGTCGAGATCGGCACCGGCCCCGCGCCCCGGTTCGTCACGGCGTCGCTGGACGTGCAGTTCCTCAAGCCGACGCCGCTGGGACCCGAGCTGGTGGTACGCGGGCGCGCCGTGGAGCGGTCGGAACGGAAGGTGGTGGTGGAGATCACCGTGAGCGCCGCGGACGTGGTCTGCGCCCGCGGCACCGTGGTGGCCGTGCGCATGCCGGAGGCGATGGTGGGCGGCGAGTAACGACGCGCAACAGCCGCGGCTCCGCGGGATCCACCACGGCCGCCAACAACGGCGTTCAGTCTCCTGGCAGGGCTCGGTCATCCGGGGGGCGCAGCCGTGGCGGCGCAGTGCCGTCCAGGCTGGACGGCCTCCCGGCGTCTATGGCCTCAGCCCTGCGAAGAGCCTCGTCAGCCAGCGCAAAATCCAGTTCCTTCACGAACGCCGCAGCCGCATCGCGATCCCCTGACCGCACGTCGATGATCATCTCTCCCGCATGCGCGAGTTGGAACCCTCCTGCGTCGGCTAGCGGCTCCAACGTCCTCAGGTCGGCTGCCGTAACGACCACCTGCCATCGACGACGCCAGCGACGCCACGGCCATCGCATGCAGAAAAGTGCTCGTTCCCCTGGCCCCGGTTCCTTCGATCAACGCAGCCGGTACACGAACATGGTGTGGCCCAGCACGGCGTCGGGCTTAAGGCGCCGGAACCGTGACATCTGGTCGCCGATGTAGTTGCCGGCGAGGTTCGTGGCGGAGACCACGACGTATTCCGGGTGCACGTCACCCTTCTCGCCGCCGAACAACGGGAAGAAGCTGGGCAGCGCCACGTAGTGGATGCCGTACCCTTCCGGCAGCGCGGACCCGAAATAGCTCAGGTATACGGTCTTCACGTCGTGGTCGTGCATCCAGCTGCGCAGCTCCAGCAGGCCCTGCCCCCAGTCCAGGCTCGAGTCCACCAGGATCTCGTAGCCCCGGTCCCGCGAAGGCGCATACTCGCTGAGGTAGGCCAGGAAGTCCGGGTAGTAGCTCACCGTGGAAGCCGCGTACCACACCAGCAGGGCGCCGATGCCGACCCGGGCCCATCGTCCGACGCTCCGCCACGCCGGCGCTACGCCGGCCGCCGTGAGCACCAGCAGCATGGGCAGCAGCGGAAGAGCGTGGCGGAACCCGATGTTGAGGTGGGACGTCAGCAGGAAGTACAGGAACACCAGGCCGGCGACCACGGGCATGCGCATCGGCGAGCGCAGCGTCTCGCGGCTGGGCCGCCGGGCCACACGCAACGCTCCCAGCAAGGCCACCACGATCAGGATGTGCAGCGCCGCCGGCGTCTTGAACAGGAACGCCACCGGGAAGAAGTACCAGAACCCGGTCAGGCTCTGGTGACCCAGCAGCACGGCCGCTGCGCCGTGCCCCGCCTCCGCGTGGTGGATGTTGAACAGCAACCGCTCGCGGAAATCGGCCAGTCCCCAATCGAACCGGTAGATGGCCGCCAACACGATGTAGGCGGCCACCAACGCCACCGGCAGCGCCTTCGCCACCGCGATCCACCAGGCCCGGTCCCGGCCCCGGCCGACGGCTTCCGCCACCAGCAGCACCACGGCCACGGGCGCCAGGGCGAGGGCGCTGAACTTGATGCCCAACGCAAGCGTGGCCAGCCCGCCCGCCAGGGCCGCCCGCGCCAGCGTGGGCCGTCGAACGACCGCATCCAGGGCCCACGCCGCGCCGAAGTAGGCCGCCGCCATGGGCACATCGTTGTACGCCACGCCGCCGTGGGCCAGCAGGTCGGGCAGGAACGCCACCAGGCCGGCGGCCAGCAATGCGGTGGGGTCTCCGCGCACGCGTCGCGTCCACAGGAACACGAGCAACACCAGCAGCAAAGCGATGGCCACGTCCAGCAGCCGGCCCCGGAACGCCAGCCGCTCGGGGTTGTTGCCCGCCTTGAAGAACAGCACCTGGCCGTAGGCGTAGTGCATGTTGGGGCCCCACTGGTCCCCCACCTCGGCAGGAATCCGCATCCCCTTCCTGCGCACCGCCAGCCCGTACAGGTACTTCATCACCGGCGGCTGGTCCGGGTTCATGTCCACCTTGCCCACCTCCACCGCCCGCACGCCCTCGGCCATCATGCCCAGCTCGTCGAACGTCATCGACGTGTGGCGCATGGCGCCGATGATCAGTCCGCCCGTGACCACCAGCAGCGCGAGTAGTGCGCCCCACCACCGTGCACCGCGCGCCTTCGCCCCGCCCTTCTCCCCCGGCCACGATGGGGGGACGGGAAGACGGGGGGACGGGGCGTCTTTCCCGGCGTCTTTCCCCGGACTTTCCCCGACGCCCGACGACCCGGCGCCCAACCCCCGAGCACCCGCCGCACCGGTCCGTGCGCCATCCGCGTCCGTCGCCCCATCGTCCTTCAGCTTCTCGTCCACGAGTCGGGCCACGCTCCGTCCCTCCCGCACGGCGTAGTTGGTGCCCCGGTCCTCGGGGTAGATCTGGGCCATGGTCGACAGGAACAGCCCCGGCAGCGGCGTCTCTGCGGCCGGCATGTGTTCCGAGTAGTGGCGTACCACCACGGGCTGCGCCCAGCGCGCGCGCCACACGTGGTGACGCAGGACCCAACTGGTGTCGAACGCCGGGAACATGCGCCGCAGATGCGGCATGCTGAACGCAAGCAGCCCGTCGTCGCTCATGCGGAACAGCGGGTCATCGTGCGGCAGGTACTTCGACAGGTACACGATGTGGCGGCCGCCGTACGTCGCGCTGGGCTCGAAGTTTGTGTGCTCGATTACGCCCACGAACGGAAACGACGGGTCGTTCACGTTCAGCCAGTAGGTGTCCGACAGCGGCCGGTCCAGCTCCAGTACGAGGCAGAGGTTGGCCAGGTAATCGATGCCGCGGAGCCGGCCCAGCCAGCCGGGCGGCACTGCGGACGGCGCGCCGTCCGCATCAGGTGAGGTCCCCGTGGTGCCTGCACCGGGCGAGCCGGCACGCGCGCCGTCCACCAGGTCCGCCACGACGGCTGGCGCCGGCGTGGCGATCACGGCGTCGGCACGGATGGTCTCACCCGCCACCACACCCCGCACGGCGCCATCCTCCACCAACAGGCGCTCCGCCGGCCGGCCGGTGAGCACCTGCCCGCCACCCGCCTCGATGGCCGCCCGCACCGATTCCGCCAGCGCCGCGAAGCCGCCCCGGTAGTAGCACAGGACCTCGGCGCCGCCCCGGCCGCGGCTGCCGCCGCGGAGCTTGAGCTTGTTCCACATCCAGACGGCCGACACGTCGTCCGCGTACGGTCCGAACTTGCCCCGCAGCAGCGGCTCCCACACCACCCGGTACACCCGCCTGCCCCCCAACCGGCTCAGCCACTCCCCGGCCGTGAGGTCTTCCAGCGCGCGCCAGTCCCGGACGCGCCGGGCGCGCAGGGCCAGGAGCCCCAGCCGGATGCGGTCGAGGAAGGGAAGCGGCGAGAAGCGCAGCACGTCGAGCGGCGTGCTCAGCCGGTGGATGCGCTGCGTGTGGTACATGCCGGTGTGGGTCGGCCGACGCAGCACGCGGTGCGATTCGCCCAGCTCGTCGATGAGTTGGAAGATGTGCTCGTCGCTGGTGAACCAGTGGTGGTAGAACTTCTCCAGCCGCTCGCCGCCGTCCACCGGGAAGCTGCCCGCCAGGCCGCCCACGGCGGAGTCGGCCTCCAGCACCGTCACCCGATGGCCGCGCCGCGTCAGCTCGTACCCGGCGGCCAGGCCGGTGAATCCGGCGCCGATGACCACGACGTGGCGTGCGTCCATCACCGCCATGCGCCGGCACCCCGAACCCTGATCGTCACGATGCGCGTCACAGTCGTCCGGGCATGCCGGCTCGGGCGCCGGCCCTACGATCTTCCCGCACGACACCCCGTCCGCCGGGTGCGCCCTCCGGGAAGCCGGCGCGTTCTTCCACCAGGTACAGCGGCCGGCGCTTCACTTCTCCATAGATCCGGCCCACATACTCGCCGATGATGCCCAGGGAGATGAGCTGCACGCCGCCGATGAACAGCACGGCGATGAACAGCGCCGTCCAGCCGGTGACCCAGATGCTCGTGAACAGCCGCAGCACCAGGGCGTACACGATGCCCGCCATTGCCACGCCCGACGCCACGAAACCCATCCATACCGCCAGCCGCAGCGGCACCGTGGAGAAGGAGCTCACGGCGTCCGTGGCGAAATGGAGCATGCGGAGCAGTGGATAATGGCTCTGCCCCGCGACCCGGGGCGCGCGCCGGTACGGCACCGCGATCTGCCGGAACCCGGTCCAGCTCACCATGCCCCGCACGAACCGGTCGCGCTCCGGCATGGCCAGCAACGCATCCACCACCACCCGGTCCATGAGTCGGAAATCCCCCGTGTCCAGCGGAATCTCCACGTTGCTCAGCCGGTTGATCAGACGGTAGAACGCTTTCGCCGTCCACAGCTTGAACCGCGTCTCGCCCGCCCGGTCCGCCCGCTGGCCGTACGCCACCTGGTAACCCTGGCGCCACCGCTCCACCATCTCCGGGATGACCTCCGGCGGATCCTGCAGGTCCGCGTCGATGAGCACCGCCGCGTCGCCCGCCGCATGCTCAAGGCCCGCCGTCGCGGCCACCTGATGGCCGAAATTGCGGGACAAGGCCACCATGCGGACGTGCGCGTCCTCCGCCTGCAGGGCCCGCAACGCGGCGCGCGTCCCGTCCAGGCTGCCGTCGTCCACGTACACGATCTCGTAGTCCAGGCCGTCCAGGCCCGCCAGCACGGACGTCAGCCGGCGGTGCGTCTCGCTCAGCACCGCCTCCTCGTTGTAACACGGCACCACCGTGGTCAGGAGCATGGGCTCGCTTCCGCGTTTGTGGCAGGCAGCGCCTTCATCGCCGCTCGGGGGAGAGTGCCTCGGGTCGGAACGTTCGAATCTACTCCGTCACCCGTTGGCGTACAACCTGTTGGGAGGCTTGCGGATGCCGGCGGGGCTCAGGGCGCGTCCGGCAGGATGCCCCGCGCCAGCCGTTCCAGCACCGGCGCATCCACGCGGTGGCCGCCGTCGTGGTCCGCCAGCGCCGCATCGTTCCGGAACCGGTCGCCGGCGCCCACCACGAACGTCACCCGGCTCCCCTTCAGGCGGGCGGCGGCCTGCTCACGGTCCAGGTCATGGGCCAGCAGGCCGGCCCACAGGACCAGCTCCGTCGGGCGCACCGCGCCGTGAACCGCCCAGCGGCTGGCCGTCGCCGCGCCCTGCGAGAACCCGACCACGACGATGCGCAGCGGACCCGGCGCCCGGCGCCCACCCGCCAGCTCCCGTGCGGCCACCGCGTCGAGGTACGCCACGTAGTCGGCGATCTCACGCTCCCGGTCTTCCCGCGTCATCCACGTGGCGCCCACGCGGGAAGCCGGTCCGTGCGGGCCGGCGTCGTCGTCCACGTAGAAGCGCGACAGGGCCTCCGGCGCCACGATCCGCCGGGTCCCGTCGTCCAGACCCTCGAAGCGCCGCAGAAAACGGCCCGCCAGCTGACGGTAGCCGTGCAGCACGAACCACGCTTCCGCGGCGTCGATGGCCGGCGGACCCA
>CAZUFP010000003.1:0-58544 GCA_964619835.1 uncultured Gemmatimonadaceae bacterium
TCGACGAGCGACTGGATGGAACCGTCGCTGTACGGATCCAGGTACGTGCTCAGCGTCTGCTGGACCTGCGAGGCGACGCCGCGGCTGAACGTGACGCTGCCGGCGTCACCCGTGGCCGAGCCGCCGTACGTGATCATCAGGCCGTCGGCTGCCGTGTCGGCGTTGCCGGTGAGCGTGCGGCCGGAGCCGGTGGCCGCCGAGCCGCCGATGGTGCCGGCGACGTCGAGGCCGGTGCAGGCCTGGCCGTCGGTGATGCCGGCGAGGGTGGTCGCGGCCGAGCCGCCGTAGCTCACCGTGAAGCCGGCGTTGGAGCCGTAGTCCTCGTGGGTGAGCGTGATGTTGCCGCTGGCGTCGGCGCTGGCGTCGATGCGGGCGGCGCTGCGGCCGGCCTCCGACACGGTCATGCCGCCCAGGGCAAACGTGCCGGTGCCGTCCTGGCTCGTGTAGTTGACGGACAGCCCCAGCAGGCTGGAGCCCGTGTCGGCGGCGGTGACCACCAGCTTGCCGCCCTGCCACGCCACAGTGGCATCGTTGCCCAGCTGCGACTGGATAGCGCTCTGAAGCGAGCCCAGCGTCTCCGTGGCCGGATCGCTGACCGTGAACGTCGTGTCGAACGACGTCCCGTCCGCGCGCGTGCCGGTGATGTCGAATCTGTCACCGGCGCTGATGCCGGCATTGCCGCCGGAGCCGTCGGACAGGTCGGCGAGAGCCGTGGTCTGGGTAGCCGTCGCCGCCCCGGTGTCCTCCAGCGCGCTGCCCGAAGTGAGGGTCCGCTGCGTGGCGCTGGCCAGCTCGGCCGACAGGAGGTCGGCCAGCTGCTGCGCCGTCGTGATGGTGTCGCCGACCGAGACGGCGTATGCGCTGCCGGTGCCCCTGTCGGTGACGGTGATCGTGCCCGTCTGGCCCGAAGTGAGGGCCGTGAACGCACTCGTCGCGCTGGCCGTGGTGGCCGCCTGGGTGATGTTGACGGCGTACGTGCCCGGGTCCGTGTTGTCGCCGGCCTGCACGTAGCCCAGGGTGGCGTCGGACGTGGTGCCGTAGAGCCCGAAGAGGCGCTTCACGGCGCCGGCGTCGGTGTCCAGCGCCTCCTGGAACTTGCTCTTGTCGAACGTGAACGTGCCGTCCTTTGCCACGGCGATGCCGATGTCGCCCAGGCGTGACCAGTTGCCGGCGACGCCGGAGGCCAACGTGTGCTGCATGGCATCCAGGGCGGCAAAGCGAACGGACTGGAGCACGCTGTCCCCCGCCAGGGGCGGGGCGGCGCTCTGCCCATCCGGCACCTGGGAGGCCATGAACTTGGCCAGGCCATTGTACGCGTCCACAAGCTTCTGGACCGAGTCGGCCACGCCCGACGTGTCCTGGGACACGTCCAGGTCCACGACGGTGCCCGGCGCGGCCTTCTGCAGGCTCAGCGTGACGCCGTCGATGACATCCGCGATGGTGTTGCTGGACCTGGTGTACGTCGCCCCGTCCACGCGGAATACAGCGTCGGAGCCCGCGTTGATCGTGCGGCTGTAGCCGTCGGTGGTGACGGAGAAGTCGCCGAAGTTGAGTGTGCTGCCGGCCTGATTGTCGACGGTGAGTCGGGCGGAGAGCTGGCTCGTACCGGTGTTGTTGTCCGTGACGACGAGCTTGTTGTTTGCGTCCAGCCTCACCGTTTCGCCAGCCAGATTTGTGTTCACGTCGGCGGCGAACGAGCTCAACGTCGTGGCGGGGTCCGTGACGGTGTAGTCGTAGGAGAACGTGGTGCCGTCGCCGTTTGTGCCCGTCATGTGGATCACATCGCCGGCAACGGAGCCCAGGTCTCCCAGCGTCGAGGCGGTGCCCAGCGAGGCGGTGCTCAGCTCGCGCGCCGCGCCGCCGTCCTTGGTCTGGCTGACGAGGCCCAGGAGCTCGCCCAGATGACCCGCATCTCCCACCGTCCTGGCCCCGTCGATCTGGAGCCGGAACTGCGTCGTGCCGTCGACGGTCTCGGAAACCACGGACGCCGTGTAGCCCGTCGCCGCCTGGATGTCCGACGCGAGGCCGTCCAGCGACTTCGAAAGGTCGAGGGTAACCTGTTGGCCTCCGATGGTGATGATCGTGGCCGGCGGCGGCGACGTGAAGTGCAGCAGTGTGCTCAGCGCCGTCGTGTGATCGGCGAACAGGTCGCTCTGGATGCCCGTGGGTATGGCGTGCTTCACGACGTCGTTCGTCGGCCCGTCCAGCACGCCCAGCTGTTTCAGAACGTCGCCGGGCCCGTCCGCCAGGTCGATGGTGTCGGCGCCGGAGGTGTCGCTGGTCAGCTGCAGCCGGTACTGCCCGGACGGCGTGGCTACGACGGATGCCGTCACGCCCGTGGCGTTCGCACCGCTGTCGGCGGCGTTGATGCGCTGGGCGACGGTGTCCAACGTGTCCGTGGCCTTCACGTTCACGGCGACGCCGTTGATGACGAAATCGCCCGAATACCCGAGGGCGTCCGTGCGGGAGTCGAAACCCATGCCCGCCAGCTTCTCGCGGCTGGCGAGGGACACGGTCTCGATGGAGTAGGTGCCGGAGGCCGCGCCGTCGCCGGCGGTGGCGGTGAACGGCGAGGTCTCGCCGGTGCCAAGGCCGGACAGGGAGGTGGTGTAAGTGTCGAACGCATCGCCGGCGGAGAGGCCGGCGGCCGCCGTGTTCAGGGCCTGGAGGTCGCTCTTCAGGTTGCCCCAGGCGTTGGTCTTCGCCTGGATGGTGGCGATCTGCTGGTCGAGCGCCGTGATGGGGGCGGAGTCGACCTGGATGATCTGGTCGACCAGGTCCTGCCACTGGACCCCGCTGGCCAGCCCGCTGAACGTGGCGATGGGTTGTGTCGTGCTCATAGCCGGTTCCCCGATGTATGCCTCTGCTAAGGTGTTTCGGCAGGAGCGCGCGTTTCTTTAGCGGGAGGAGAAACGACGCCCCGGAGCCGGCGAGCCGGCCCCGGGGCGTCGTCAACGAGTCCGTCCGTGGACCCGTGCCGTCAGGCCTAGCGGAAGAGCTGCAGCACCTGCTGCGGCGCCTGGTTGGCCTGGGCCAGCATGGCCGTGCCGGCCTGCTGGAGGATCTGCAGCCGCGAGAACTCCGTCATCTGCTGCGCCATGTCGGCGTCCTTGATGGTGGATTCGGCGGCCTGCGTGTTCTGCAGTGTCGACGCCAAATTCTGCGAGGCGTAATCGAGACGGCTCTCAGCGGCGCCGAGCTTACCAATGAAGGTGTTGGTGGCGTCCACCGCCGTGTCGATGGCGGTCAAGGCCGACTGGGCACCGCTGATGCTCGACAGGCTGGCCGTGCTCAAGGCGTCGTACGTGCTGCTGAGCGCGCCGATGTTGACATCGATCTTGTCGTTGCCGGTGTAATCTCCGGTCGAACCCACCAGGAACGACGCGGCAGCGCCGCTGGCGGATGGCGTGAAGGCATCGGTGTCCAGGCTGCCGGCGGTGTCGGTGCCGTTGCTGCGCGTGAAGTTGCTGTTGGTCTGGACCGTCACGCCGAGGCCGCTGAACTGGAGCGTCTGCGCGCCATCGACTGTGACATTGATCGTCTCGGACGTGCCGTCCGCCGCAGTCAACGTCACTGCGTTGCCGTCGGTGGCGGTGTTGGCGAATGTGTAAGCCTGGGCCGAGGCGGGTCCGCTGACGCTGACGGAGGCGATACCATCACCGCCGAGTGCACTCGCGTCGACCGAGAGCCCCGTGCCGAGGGCGGTGAGCACTTTCGTGCCCTGGTAGTCGGTGCCGTCCACGATGCGCGACAACTCGGAGGACAGGGAGTCCCACTCGTTCTGCAGCTTGCCGGACTCCGTTCCGATGTTCGAGGACGCGCCCTGCGCCGCGAGTTCCTTCATCCGGTCCAGGATCCCGCTGATCGTCTGGGTGGCGCCGTCGGCGATCTGAAGCATCGAGGTCGCCTGGGAAATGTTTCGCTGGGCCTGCTGCATGCCGACCACGTTGCTGTTCAACTTGTTGGCGATGGCGAGACCGGCCGCGTCATCGCTGGCGTTGTTGATCCGGTAGCCGGAGGACAGACGGCCGATCGCCTTGGCCGCGGAGGCGTCCGTCTGACCCAGGATGCGCTGGGTGTTCAGCGCCGAAACGTTCGTGTTGATCCGCATGAGAGTCTCCTTCTCTCTGAGTGTGTTGGGAGCTTCCTTGCTCCGCTTGCGGCCCTCGATCGGCCGACAACCCTTCATATCGGCGGTAGCGCGGCGAACTTTAGGGCGTCATAATGCACGCCGTTCTGGGGCAGCCGGCCGGCCGGCCCGATCGTGGGGTGCTTGAGTCCAATAGCGAACACCGGCAGGATCGATGGAGATCTATCTGGCGCGGCAGCCCATCTACGACCGCTCGAGCCACGTGGTGGCGTACGAGCTGCTCTACCGGGAGAACGCGGCGGCGACGGCGGCGGGCGGGGCGGATGCGGACACCATGGGCAGCCGTGTGCTGGTGAACGCGTTGCTGGGCATCGGCCTGGAGCGGGTGACGGAAGGGCGCACGGCCTTCCTGAACGTGTCGCGGGAGCTGCTGTTGAGCGGCGACCTGGCCGTGTTGTCGCCTTCTTCGGTGATGCTGGAGTTGCTTGAGACGGTGGAGCCGGACGCGGAGGTGCTGGCTGCGGCGTCGTCGCTGGTGGACGGCGGCTACACGATCGCGCTGGACGACTTCGAGTACGCGGAGAAGTTCGACCCGCTGCTGCGGCTGGCGGACGTGGTGAAGCTGGACGTGCTGGCGTTGGAGGGCGAGGCGCTGGATCGGACGGTGGCGCGGCTGCGGCCGTTCGGCGTGCGGCTGCTGGCGGAGAAGGTGGAGGACGCCGTCGTGCACCAGCGCTGCATGACCCTGGGCTTCGAGCTGTTCCAGGGCTACCACTACAGCCGGCCGGAAACGCTGAGTCGCCGGGACCTGTCGGTGGAGCAGCTGAACATCGTGCGTCTGTTGAACATCCTCATGGACGAGCGCACGCCGGACGAGCAGCTGGAGGACATCTTCCGGGAAGACGTGTCGCTGTCCTACAAGCTGCTGCGCATGGTGAACTCGGCGGCCATCGCGGGGCGCGGCGTGGCGTCCATCGGGCACGCGCTGCGGCTGCTGGGCCGTCGTACGGTGCACCGCTGGCTGGCGCTGCTGCTGCTAGCGTCGGCCGCCGACACGCCGCCGCGCCAGGAGCTGTTGCGGCAGACGCTGGTGCGGGCGAGGCTGGCGGAGACGGCGGGGGCGGCGGTGGGCCGGCGCCGGGACGGTGGCGCGCTCTTCCTCACGGGGCTGCTGTCCATGCTGGACGCGCTGCTGGACATGCCCATGGACGCGGTGCTGGACCGGCTGGACCTGGCGCCGGAGATCCAGGACGCCTTGCTGCGCCGTGCGGGCCCGCTGGCGCCGTTCCTGGGGCTCATGGACGCCTACGAGAGCGGGCGCTGGGCGGACGCCTCGAGGATCGCGGAAGATCGAGGCCTGGCGCCGCGTTCGTTGGGACAGCTCTACGTGGATGCCGTGGTTTGGACGTCCAGGAGACTACCGGCCCATTGAAGCCTGGCCGGCATCGCGCGGGCCGATTCCCATCCTCCGACTTTCTTCATTTCGTGCCGCCGGCCCGTGCCGCGCGGGCGGAGTTCCGGAACACGATGTCCATGGGCGTGCTGGGCGCCGGGGGCGGTTCGTGGGTGGCCGTGGTGGCCGCCGCCGTCTGGCTTCCCAGCTCGATGCTGGGAATCTGGTTACGGAACGGCAGCAACAAGGTCAGGCGCCGGTTGCGTGGGTCGTAGGGGTTGTCGGGGACCCGCGGGTCCCGATCCGCGTAGCCACGGACGGCCAGGATCTTGGCCGGATCATACCCCGCGGCCTGAACGGCGCGGCGCGCGGCGTTTGCGCGGTCGGCGGACAGCTCCCAGTTGGAGTAGCCGGGCCGCACGGACGGCACGGCGTCGGTGTGCCCTTCCACGACCAGTCCGTTGGACAGCTTGTTGAGCTCCGGCGCGATGGCGGTGAGGACGCGCAGGGCGGCCGGCCGGAGCGTGGCGGACGCAATGGGGAAGAAGGTCTGGCCGCCGGCGTTTTCGACAAGCTCGATGCGCAACCCCTCGTCGGTCACGATGATCTGCACCTGGTCGGCCACGCTCTTGAGTTCGGGCTCAGACCGCAGCTTCTTCAGGATTTGCTTCTTGACCTGCTCGAACTCCTCCCGCTCCTGCGCCCGGGTGAGCAGCAGGAGCCGCTGGACGTTCATGTTGGTGGGCGAGTTGGCCATGGACGTGAAGTTCTTGCCCGCCGACATGGCTTTCTTGAAGCCGATGGGGTTGTTGAAGTAACCCTGCACCATGTCCTTGACGGACTCTTCCATGCCCATGATCCACATGACCAGGAAGAAGGCCATCATGGCCGTGACGAAGTCCGCGTAGGCGACCTTCCACGAGCCGCCATGGCTTGCGTGGCCCTTCTGCTTCTTGACGACGCGGATGACCGTGATACCCGACCCGCCCTTGCCGTTGTCCGCCATATCAGCTCTTCCTCCGGGTCAGGCCTTCCAGCTCGGCGAATGACGGCCGATCGTCCGGCTCGATGTTTCGCCGGGCGAACTCCACCGACGTGATGGGCGGGTCGCCGCGCGCGAAGGACAGGATGGCCGTCCGGATGCACCCCATGTACGCGTCGCCGGCCTTGGCCCGCAGCTCCAGCGCCTGCGACAGCGGCGCGAACACGCCGTAGGCCAGCAGAACACCCAGGAAGGTGCCTACCAGGGCGGCGGCGATGCTCTCGCCGATCTCGGCCGCCGGCCCTCCGATGCGTCCCATGGTGATGATGACGCCGAGCACGGCGGCCACGATGCCGAAACCGGGCATGGCGTCGCTGATGCGGGCCAGGGCGACGGACGGCACCATGGAGGCTTCTTCGTGGCGCTCCAGGTCCAGGTCGAGGATCTCCGCCAGGTGGTGGTCCTGGACCGCGCCGGTGAGGAGCACCTTCATGGTGTCGGAGAGGAACGAGACGGCCGATTCCTTCTGCTGGAACGACGGATACTTCCCGAACAGGCTGCTGTTCTCCGGTTCCTCGATGTGGGACTCGATGCCGACCAGGCCGTCGCGGCGGGCGGCGTAGAAGACGTCGTACAGCACCTGGAGCAGTTCGCTATACGCGCTGCGGCCGTATGGATTGGGCTTCAGCAGTCCGAGGGTCTCCTTGATGATATGGGTCACCTCGGTGGGCTTGTTGCCGATCACGAGGGACCCGAAGGCAGCGCCGCCGATGATGATGAGCTCCGACACCTGCGCGAGGACCGCGAGCTGCCCCCCGTGCATGGTGAAGCCGAAGATCACGCTGCCAAAAAGGATCACGAACCCGATGGCGATGAACACGTTGCTCCCGATCGCTGTGGTTCCGGACGTAGTACTACGCCCTCCAGTATCGGCGGCGGGCGCCGGAACTGGAGCGGATCAGGAGACCTGCGGCAGGGCTGTGGAAGAAACGGGAGAGTGTGGCCTCAGCCGGCCGTTTCAGGGCTCGCCGCCGGCGCCAGAGGCGCAGCCGGCGGGTGCCGGAGACGTGGTTTCCGGCTCTTCCGAGGGAACGGGCACGGGGGCGGCACGGAGGGGGATGCGGTCGGCCCAGGTGCGCGCTACGTCGCCGGCGCTGGCGCGGCGGTTCTCGTCGGCGATCTGGGTGACGATCTCCTCACGGACGATGCCGACGGACGAGGGCGCCTCGATGCCGAGGCGCACACTACGACCGTCGTTGGCGAGCACGACGATGCGGATGCCACCGTCGATGATCACGGCGTCGCCAGGCCGGCGGCTCAGGATCAGCATGCCGTCAGCCCATGTTGACGAGGGTCTGCATCATGTCATTGACCACGCCGACGATGCGGGCCGCCGCCTGGTAGGCCGTCTGATGCTGGATGAGCTGGGTGAGCTCCTCGTCGATGGACACGCCGCTGGTGCTGAGGCGCCGGGCCGTGGCCTGGTCGGCGAGGGTCTGGTACACGGAAGCCGACCGGTCGAGGGATGCGACGTTGGAGCCAAGCTGGGTGACCATGTCCTCATAGCGCGACGCCAGGGAAGGTCCGTCCGGCGCCGCGTCGCGCAGGTCGGCGATGGCCAGGGCGACGTCGTTGTTGCCGGCCTGGTAGGTGCCCGTGTGGGTCGCGGCATCCACGTTGGCGCCCGCGCCCGCCGCGACCTGGTCGGAATCGGTGACGGCCAGTCCGATGGTGGCCGCGGTCGTCGCGTTGGGATCGAAGAACGGCAGGCCGTATCCGCCATCGGGCGACACGCCGGCCTCGTGTGCATCGTTCACGTACTGGACGAGGCTGCTCGCCATGCCGTCCAGGGTCGAGCGCAGGCCAGGGATGTCTTGGTTCAGGACCTGGAGCAGCGCGCCGGCGGTGCCGCCCACATCGTTCAACGTGCTGGACGTGCCGACGATCTTCAGGGTCCAGGTGCCGCCGGAGCTATCCACCGCGATGTCGTGGTGGGCGTTGCCGTCCGCGACGCTCATGCCGTTGATGCGCACGGCCACGGCGCCGTTGTCGTGCTCGTCCACCTGGATGGGTGCGATGGCGGCGATCTGGTCGAGGGCCCGGTCGCGTGCGTCCCGCAGGTCACCGGCGGTCCTGCCGCCGGCTTCCGCCGACACGATCCGCTGATTGAGCTGGGCCACCTGGGTGGTGAGGTCGTTGAGCTGCTTCACGTTCTGCGTGAGGCGCTCGCGCGCGTTGTCCGCGGCGTCCGTGAGCCCGCCGTCCAGGGAATGGAAACGCAGCACCACCTGCTGCGCCTGCTGCAGGACCACGGCCCGCGCGCTGCTGTTGGTGGGGTTGTTGGCCAGGTCGCTCCACGAGTTCCAGAACGCGTCGAACGTCGCGCCGAGCCCCGCGTCTCCCGGCTCGCCCAGCACATCCTCGATCTGGCCGAGGATGTCGCGGCGGGCGCCGTAGCCGGAGGCCTGCGACGTTTCCCGGCGTACGGCGGCGTCGGCCAGCGTGTCGCGCATGCGCTCCACGTCGGCGATGTGGACGCCGGTGCCGTACTGCCCGTCAGGCAGGAAGAGCGGCGCGTTGGTCTCCAGGTCCGCGCGCTGCCTGGAATACCCTTCGGTGTTCACGTTGGCGATGTTGTGCGCCGTGACATCGGCCGCTTTCTGTTGCGCGGACATCGCCGTAGCCGCGATAGACAGGATGCTCCCAAGGCCAGACATGTCAGACCCTCCGATTCACCAGGCCGGGGGCCCGGCCGCTGCGGCTGTGTTCGGGTTCCGGCGCGTACGTGCCGGGCGCTGGCACCCCCAGGAGCGCCCGGACGTACTCCGTGCCATTGCGGAGGGCGCGGCTCAACACCTGGCGATTCACGACGATCTCGGCCGAAAGGTCATGCGCGGCCGCCTCCAGCCCATGCCGGCTGTCTACCAGCTCCGCGGTCATGTGATGGCCCAGTGCACCATCCAGATCCCGGATGGCCAGGTCTTCCGCTCCCGTCAGCAGCCGGGTCAGCTCTCGCCGGTGACGGCGAGCCACCCCCACGTTGAGCATCACGCGCTGTGCGGCGTGGACCGTGTCGTCCACGGCCTGCACGTCGTCTGCGGCGACGCCGTCCCGCTGATCCCGAAGGATGCCCGCCAGGCGCCTCAGCAGCCGCGTCTCGGTGGACAACGCACTGGCGAGGTCGGAAATGGCCCGGCCGCGCTCGCCCTGATCCAGGTCGGGCGCGATGAGGCACGCTGCACTCATGGTTCACGGATCCTTCCCGTGAGGACCGCCGGCACGGGGTCCGGCATGTCCGGGATGGTCGGGGCCACCGCAGGCGCGGACGGCCCCGATTTCGTCGGTTGCGTCTGAGCGGACCCGTCGTTGGAGCCGGCGAGCTGTTGCACAAGGGCTTCCGTCAACGCTCCGCCCGAACGGCGTGCCGCGACTTCGGCGATGTGCTCGTCGAACATGCTCGAGAAGATGTCCTCACCCTGCCCCCCTTCCAGGACGCCTTCCTTCGGCACCGTCTCCCGCATCGCCTTCAGCAGCTCCTGCATGAACACGCCCTCCAGGCGGGCCGCCTGCGCCCGGATGCGCGCCTGCTTCGTGTCCGGGCCGATCCCGGAGCTTCCACCCACCTGCCCTGCCGATGTGATCATCGGACGACTACCTCCGCGCGAAGGGCACCCACCTCCTTCAAGGATCGGAAGATCGCCGCAATATCTGAAGGCGTCGCCGCAACGGAGTGGAGTGCCACCGCGATGTCCTGCACCGTGGTGCCCGGCGGGACCAGCACGCCGTTGGGCACCTGGTTCTGTGTGACGGAGGCGCCAATGGCCAGCGTCATCGTGCCGTGGCTCACCACGGCCTCGCCCACATGCACGTTGCCGCCGGCCACCACGGTGCCGTCCCGGCCGTCCACTACCACGCGCGCCGCACGGTCCGGCGTGAGGGTCAGGTCTTCCACCTGGGTCAGGAACGCGGCGAGCGGCTGATCCTGCGGCGGCGTCAGCGTCACGGCGCCGGGGTCCTTCACCGCCGCCGCGCCCTGCCCGAACTTGGCCACGATGGCGTCGGCGATCCTGCTGGCGGTGCCCAGGTCCGGTTCGCGCAGAACGAGCTCCGAAGCCGCGGAGAAGTCGGGGTGCGCCGATTGTGTCTCCAGCAGCCCGCCCTCCGGGATCAGCGCGGACGTCTCCACGTTGTACTGGGATCGGGTGGCGGTGCCTTCCGAGAGCACGATGGGTCCCTGGGCGGTGGCGAAGGGCGCCTGGGACGGTCCGGTGATGAGAGGCGTCGCCCACAGGACGCCGCCTCGCAGCGACACGGCGTCGCCCATGGACGCCACGTTGACGTCGAAGCGGCCGCCCGCGCGCAGGTAGGGTGAGATCTCTGCAGTGACCAGCACGGCGGCCACGTTGCGCGTGCGGAGCACTTCCGGCGGCACCTCGATGCCGAAGCGGCGCAGCAGGTTGGTCACGGAGCGAACCGTGTGCACGGACCCGTAGTTGCCGATAGCCCGGTCGCCCGTGCCGTCCAGTCCGACGACGAGCCCGTAGCCCATGACCCGCACCGGCACGTCCTGGGCGACGGTCGTGAGATCGCGGATGCGGACCTCCTGGCCGCACGCCGGCCGCGCGCCTGCCAACGCCAGCAGAGCAACGACGACGCCGGCCAGGAGGCCGCGAAGCGGATTCGTCATGGCCACAACCAACCCAGCAACCTGGAAATGATGCCGCCTCTCGGCTTGCTCAGGTCGCCCTTGGACGTGTACTGGATCTGGGAGTCGGCGATGCGCCAGGACTCCACGACGTTCGTGGGCGGCACGTCTTCCGGCCGCAGGAGCCCCGTCAGGCGCAGCTTCTGGACGTGCTTGTCCACCTGGATGGCCTTCTCGCCCTCGATTCGAAGCGTCCCGTCCGGCGTAACCTCGACCACCCGGACGGTGATCTCGCCCGTGATGCGGTTGTGCCGGGACGACTGGCCGCGGTCCGTGGACTGGCCGGAATTGGACGTCTGGAAGTTGCCGTCGCCCATCGACGTGCCGTTGTAGCCGGCCCCGGCGGACGTCTTCCGGCTGCGGTCCTGCTGCGCCACGTTCGTCTTGTCGGCGGTGGCCAGCGTGTACTCATCCACAAGGACCGAAATGACGTCGCCCACGTGGAACATACGGCGGTCGGAGACCCACGAAACCGGCGCCGGCCGGGCCACGGGCGCGGCGGCGTTGGCCACCTGGGAGTCGGGGCGGGCGGGTTGCGCGTTCGGCGACTGCTGCGCCGCGCCCGCGGCCGGCCAGAGCCCGCAACCCAACGCGAGCAATGTTCCTGCGATCATCCGTTTCATGGCGTTCCACCTTCCGCGTCCACGCTCACCAACCCCGGTCCCGCCGCCGTCCCCAACAGGCGCCGCCGTCCGGCGCGCACCGCCACCGGCTCTCCCATCGCCGCATTCCCCATGGCGATCCCCTGCACCGTCAGACTGAGGCCCCGCCCTTTCCACACCAGCCGGACGTGGTCACCCGTCGACACCACATGCGGGGGGCTCACCGCCGGCCGGACCAGCGGCTCGCCCGCGGCGATCCGCCGGCGTGCTACCCAGCCGACGGTCCCCGGCTGCCAGTGGGGTGGGCCGTCGACGACCCGCGTGTCCATCCGCAGGTCCTGCGGCCCGATGACCGAGTCGCGCTGGAGGTCCCGCACCGCCACGGGCACCTGTGTCTCCACGCTCGTCCGGACCTGGCACCGGGCCACGGTCTGTCCGCCCTTCTCGAACTGCACCACCCAGTAGCCACGGGCTCCGGACCCCAGCAGGCGAACCGAGGCGTCCGGTCCGGGCGCGCTCTGCGCCCGTCCGGGCCGCCACTCCACGTGCACGTGCGCGGGATCCACGCTCCAGCGCCGGGCCACGGCGGCCGCGACCCGTGCCGTGAGAACCGCGCCGGGCAGGTTCGCCGGCTTCCCGGCCGTTGCCAGGTTCGCGGGTGCGCCCGACTGGGCCGCCGCGGGGGCGCCCAGCAGAAACAGCAGCGCAAAGGGAAGCAGAAAACGTCGGTTCATCGGATCAACGTGTTGGTCGTGTCGGACATGTCTTCGCTGACCTTGACGGCCTTCGAGTTGATCTCGTAGGCCCGCAGCGCGGTGATCATGTCGACCATCTCCGTTACGATCTCCACGTTGCTGGATTCCAGCTGCCCCTGGAGGATGCGGCCGAACCCCGGGTCCTGGGCGTAGCCCTGGGACGGGGGGCCCGACGCCGGCGTCTCCACGTACAGGTTCTCGCCCATGGCCTGGAGGCCGGCATCATTGGCGAAGCGGGCCAGCTCGATCCGGCCCAGCTCCGTCACGTCCGCCGCATCCTGCATGGTGGCCGAAACCGTCCCGTCTTTCGCGATGGTGATGGCCGTGGCGTCCGGCGGCACGACGATCCCTGGCACCAGCCCGTAGCCGCCGGAGGTCACCAGGGCACCCTGGTCCGAGATGGTGAAGGAACCGTCACGCGTGTACGCCCGTTGTCCGTTGGGCGTCTCGACCTGGAAGTAGCCATTGCCTTCGATGGCCACGTCCAGCGGCCGGCCCGTGGCTTCCAGCGGTCCTTCCTCCCCCACACGCTGAACCGCGGCCAGCCGGGTGCCCCGTCCGACCTGGATCGCCTGCATGCTCTGGCCGATCGGCCCTCCCGACGTGCCCGCCGCCTGGATCGTCTGGTACAGAAGGTCTTCGAAATGCGGACGGCTGCGCTTGAATGCGGTCGTGTTCACGTTCGCGAGGTTGTTCGCGATCACTTCCACGCGCCGCTGCTGCGCTTCCATCCCCGTCGCCGATGTGCGGAGCGAAGGATCCATCTCGGTGCTCCTCTCGTGTTCCCTGCCGCGGTCTGCCGGCTCAGCTCACCCGGCCCAGCCGGTTCGCAACCGTGTCCATCACGCCATCCATCACGTTCACGCCCTTCATCACGGCCGCGTAGTTGCGTTGGATGTTCAGCATGTCCACCAACCCGTCCAGCGAATTCACGTTGCTGTCCTCCAGCGCGCCCTGACGGATCTGCCGTTGGCCCACCGGAACGCTTGTGCTGGTCCCGCTGTCGGCGAAGACGGCACCCGCTTCATGCGTCAGGTTCGCGGCGGAGCTCGGACGCTCCACGCGAAGCTGCGCCAGCTCGTGGCCGTCGACCCGCACCACACCCTCCGCGTCGATGTCCACCGCGCCCGGCGGCAGCACGATCGGGCCATCCTCTCCGAGAACCGGCCGGCCCTGCTCATCGACCAGCGTGCCGCTGGCGTCCAGGCTCAATGAACCACCCCGCCGCAACCGCTCCCCGGCGTTCGTCTGCACCACCAGGAATCCGTCGCCGCCCACCATCACATCCAGCGGGCGCCCCGTCTGCCGCACCGGACCCGCCTCCAGGTCCGTCTGGGCGCCGGCCACCACCGTGCGGTCGGCCAGCAGCTGGGCGAATACGCGCTCCCCCTTGAACCCCGGCGTCTCCGTGTTGGCCAGGTTGTTGGCCATCACTTGCTGCCGTCGTTCCCAGTAGCCGAGGGCGCGGGCCGCAATGCGTAGGCTGTCAGGCGTCGTCATTGTCCTTCCTCCTGCCTGCGTTCGGGGCTCCCGGAGGCAACGCCCATGCCGTGCCGCGCCACATCGTTGTTGTTGCTCAAGTCGCGGTATATCAAGCGATTACGTGATTCAGCCGGCCGGGCCTGACCCCATGCCGGGCCAGCTCGGCGCGGAAGTTTCTGCCGCTGACGGAAGTTCTGTCCGGTCGGGGTGCCGGTTGCGGCGTTGGCAGAGGCGCCGCGGGCATCAGCATCTCGATGGCGTCGCGGGCGAGGCCGGTGGATCGGGCCACGTCGGTGTGCCGGGCCCCCGAATGGGCCAGGCGCCGGGCTTCCTGGAAGCGGCTCGTGGGCGTTGCGGGCGCCGTGCGCGGAGCGGACCGCACCTGGCGCGACCGGGCCCAGGCCAGCAGGGAGAGGAGGGTGAGAGCCAGCAGGACCAGGCTGGGCCGGTAGGGGTGCAACGTGGCCATTCCGTCCCGGAAGTCGCGGGCCCAGTTCCGAGCCGCGAGGCGCAGCACGGCCCAAGTGGGGGCGTCCTGCACCCGCGCCCAGGCGGCGGCGGCGCGTGCGCGCGCCCCGGCGAGGATGCGGCGCACGGTACCCGTCCGGCCCTGGATCGCTTCGGCTCGGCGTGCGGCGAGGTATTCGGTGACGGGGCGTGGCGTGGCGGCGGGCGCGGCTGCGATGGCCGCCGCGGGCGCCGCGCCTGCCTGTTCGGCAATACGCCAGGCGACCTGCTCCGCCCGTGTGGGGGTGCGGGCGGACGGGTGGAGCCGGCCGACGGCGTCGGCGAGGGCGGACCACGTGTCGGGCGCGCCGGGGTCCATGAGGGCCGCCCGGGTCAGGCCCGCGACGACATCCTCGGGTGGGGCTCCGGCGTGCCGTTTCGCCAGCGCCTGGGCGCGCAGCTTGGCGCCGAGGGCGGGATAGGCCGTGTCAGTCGCCGACAGGGGCGTGGCGGCGAGCGCCACGGTGAAGGCCAGGGCCAGCCACAACGTGGACGGCATGCGCGTGCTCATGCGTATTGCTCCCTGAGATGTCCCATGCGTGAGCGCAGCTTCCGGAGGATTCCGGAGCGAATCTGCGAGATGCGCGACTCCGTGACCCCGAGGATGTCGGCGATCTGGTGCATCTTGAGCTCTTCGAAGTAGTACAGGCCCAGGACCTGCCGTTCGCGTTCCGACAGCCTCATGATCTCCGCGCGCAGGATCTCGCGTTCCTGTTGGCCGTTCACGTCCTCGGCGATCTCGGCGCCGGTGTCGCCAGCCAGGACCTGCTCCACGGTGGGCGAGTGGCCGTTCGGACTGCGGATGGGCGCGTCCAACGCCACCTGCACGGCGTCCGTCGTGTCGAACTCCCAGCGCCAGAATGTTTCCAGGTCGATGCCCAGGGCGTCCGCCACCTCGTGATCCTTTGGATCGCGGCCGAGCCGCGTCACGATCTTCTCCCGCGCGTTGGCGATCTGCCGCTGCTTGCGGCGGACCGAGCGCGGCACGTGGTCCCACCTGCGGAGGTGGTCGAGAATGGCGCCCCGGATGCGCGGCGTGGCGAACGTGCTGAACGCCAGGCCCCGGCCGGGGTCGAAGTTCTCGATCGCGCCGATGAGTCCGATCGTGCCCGCGCTGATCAGGTCGTCCAGCTCCACATAGCCGCGCAACCGCTTCATCAGGTCGCGGGCGATGTACTGGACCAGCGCCGCGTGCTTCGCGAGTAGCTCGTCGCGCGCGGCGGCGTCTCCGCCATGGTAGGCGTTCCAGAGTTCCGTTCCGTCCATGGTTCTCTTCAGGCCTGAGAAACGATCCTCGCCTGCCGCGCGAGATTGCCGCGCAGCAGCTCTTCCAGCACCCCATCCACCGCATCCGTCAACGGGCTTTCGCCCGGTACCAGCTCCATGAGCTCCGCCAACGCCGTGTGGGACAGACCGGCGACGGCCGGCAGCGCACCCGCTCCCGCAGGCATCCGGTCCAGGTACCGCGCCGCCGCGGACCGCACCGCATCGAGCACCGCCTGCGCTTCCCCGCCGTCCGCCTGGTTCACCAGCACGCTCGCAGCCGTGCCCGAGCTCCAGCGTTCCAGCCACTTGATGAGCGCGTACGTCGTGGCCGCCGCCACCGTGCCGGGCGCGGTGACGGCCACCAACTGCCCGCCGCCCGCCAGGGCGCGCGTGACGCCTTCGGCCGTGGCGCCCGCGTCGATGAGCACCAGGTCTGCGGTGGCGTAGAGCGGCGTCAGCCTCCGGAACAGGGCGCGCCGCTCCGCCGTGGGCGGACCGAACGCGTCCGCGCCCAGGACGCCGGGCACCAGGAAGAGCCCGTTTCGCACGGGGCGGACGATCTCTGCCGGCGCGAGGGCGCCACCCTCCAGGCCCAGGATGCCCGGACCTGCGTCGTCCACCCCCATCAGGAGGTGCAGCGTGCCGGGCCCAGCCTGGGCATCCACGACCAGCACGCGCCGGTACAGGGACGCCCGCAGGGCCAGGAGCGACACCACGGTCGACACGCCCAGCCCCCCCTTCCCCGCGGCGAACACCACGACACCATCGGCCTGAGCCGGGACCGCCGGACGGTCCATGCGGTCCACGAACATCTGAAGCGAATCGCGTGGGCTTCTCATCCGGCGGCGTAGCTGAAGGACTCGGAAGCCGTAAGGCTCAGGGACGCAAGCAGGCTCGCGCCGCCTCGCCGCAGGTCCGCCGGCACCCGTTGCCCATCGGTCACCCAGGCGACCGGCAGGTCCAACAGGGCCGCGAGGTCCGTGACCAGGCGCGGGTCGGGCAGCTCGTCCAGCTTGGTGACCACCAGGTGGGTCAGGCCGCACTCCAGGTACAGGTCGCGCGTCGCGACGGCCACTTCGGGTCGGATGGCGGCGGGCAAGACCAGGTAGACCTCGTCCGGTGCGAACCTGCGCAGCACCCCGGGCCACTCCCGGGCGTCCTCCCGCCGCGGGCCGCGCCCGGGTGCATCGACCAGCACCACGTCCCGTTGGGACAGGCGTTCCACCGCACCGGACACGTCGTCGGCGTGGTAGACCACCTCCAGCGGCAGGTGGGCGATGTCCGCATACGTCTGGATCTGTTCCACGGCGCCGACCCGATAGGTGTCCAGCGTCGCGAGCCCCACCTGACCCGTGCCGAATGCATCGGCGTGCAGGGCCAGCTTGATGAGCGTGGTGGTCTTGCCGGCGCCCGTCGGACCCACGAGCGCAACCGTGCGCGGCCAGGCGGCGGAGCCCTTCCCGCCGGGGCGTTTCGTTCCGTCCAGGGCCATGGCCCGTCGTAGCGGCGCCATGTCCGCTTCCGTCGTCGCCACCACTTCCACGACGCTCTCCCCGCGCCGGTTGAATCGGCGGGTGTGAACGATCACGGCGTCCTGCCCGAGCAGGGCGCGCACCTCGTCCAGGGCGGCGGACAGCTCAGCGGCTTGAAACGTTTTCAGTTCCATCGGGCAACTCCCAAACGGCGGCTGCGATGAGGTTCACCTGCGGCGGCAGCTCGGCCAGCGAGACGACCGGGATGGCGGGGAGCACCGGCTCCAGCAGGCGCCGGACACCCACGCGCATTCCCGGAGGCGTGATCACGGGCGGCACGTGTCCGTCGGTGGTGTTCTGTTTGACGAGGCGGTCCACGCTCTTGAGCGCGGCGGCGAGGGTGTCGGGATCCAGCATGGTGTCGCCGGGCCGTCCCTGGCGCGGCGCGAAGAACTTCATGAGGGACGCCTCGAGGCGTGGCCCCAGCATGACGCCACGCACGGTGCCGTCGTCGTTGGTGAACAGGTCGCCGATGACGTGGGGCAGCGCGCGGCGCACGTGCTCTGTCAGCGCCTCCGGGTCCGTGGTCTGGTCGGCCGCATCCGCCAGCGTCTCCAGGACCGTGACCAGGTCGCGGATCGGGATGCGCTCTCGCAGCAGCCTCTGTAGCACGCGGTGCAGCACACCGAGCGACACGCGGTTCGGCACCACGTCTTCCACCAGAGCCGGGTAGCCTTCCTTCAACGCGTCGACCAGCTCCTGGACGTCCTGGCGGCTCAGCAGGTCGGCCGCGTTCCCCTTGAGCGTCTCCATCAGGTGGGTGGCCAGCACGGTGGCAGGCTCCACGACCACGTAGCCGTTGGCCTCCGCGTCGCCGCGTCGCGATGGCGGGATCCAGCGCGCCGGCATGTTGAAGCTCGGGTCGCGCGTTTCGATGCCGTCCGTCGCCTCCACCACACCGCCGCTGTCCAGGGCCAGCAGGTGGCGCGGAACCATGTCCCAGCGCGCCACCTCGGAGCCTCGCACCCGCACGACGTACTCGCTCGGACCCAGCCGGGCATCGTCGCGGATACGGATGGGCGGGATCAGGATGCCCAGCTCCGTGGCCGCCTGCTTACGCAGCATGCGGATACGGCGGAGCAGATCGCCGCCGTCGTTCTCGTCCACCAGGGTGATCAGCGCGTAGCCGATCTCCAGCTCCACCGGGTCCATCTGGAGGAGATCGTGAACCGTGTCGTCGCTGGGGACCGGGGCCACCTCCTCGGCGTGGCGCAGTTCCACCTCCCGCTGGGCTTCCGCCTTGTGGTTCCGGTCCACGCCGTACGCCGCCCCGCCCGCGATCCCTGCCAGGGTGAAGAACGGCACCACCGGCAGGCCGGGAACCAGAGCGAGCGCCACCAGGAAGCCGGACGCGATCCAGATGGGCCGCGAGTTGCGCCCGATCTGGGCCAGCACGGCGCCGCCCACCCGGACGTCGCCCGCGGAGTGGGTCACCATGATGCCGGCGGCCGTGCTCACGATGAGCGCCGGGATCTGGCTGACCAGGCCGTCGCCGACCGTCAGGATCGTGTAGGTGGACAGCGCGCGGCCAATGGGCATGCCGCGCTGGACCACGCCCACGAAGATGCCGCCGAGGATGTTGATGCCCGTGATGAGCAGCCCGGCGATGGCATCGCCCCGAACGAACTTGGCCGCGCCGTCCATCGAGCCGTAGAAGTCCGCTTCGTTGGCGATGTGCTGGCGCAGCCGCCTCGCCTCCTCGTCGTCGATCAGCCCGGCGCTCAGGTCCGCGTCGATGCTCATCTGGCGGCCCGGCATGGCGTCCAGGGTGAAACGCGCGGCGACTTCGGCCACGCGCCCGGCACCCTTCGTGATGACGATGAAGTTGATGGCGATCAGGATCAGGAAGATCACGATGCCGACGGCGTAGTTGCCGCCCACCACGAAGTTCCCGAACGCTTCGATGACCTTGCCGGCCTCGCCACGGCCCAGGATCAGGCGCGTGCTGCTCACGTTCAGCGCCAGCCGGTACAGCGTCATGATGAGCAACACTGCCGGGAACACGCTGAATTCGAGCGGATCCGTCGTGTTCAGCGCCACCAGCAGCACCGTCAGCGACGACGCGATGCTCATGGACAGCAGCAGGTCCAGGAACGGTGGGGGCAGCGGGATGACCAGGAGCGTGACGATGGTGACGATCCCCACCACCACGACGATCTCCGCGCGCCCCTTCCAGCGCTGCCCTTCCATCAGCATACTCGCGCTCGTCATGCGTTCACCGTCCAGTTACGACGCGTGCCCAGTCCGCCGTGCCGGCGAATCACGAACGCCAGCACCTCCGCGACGGCCACGTACAGGTTGCCTGGAATGGCCTCGCCCACCCGACCGGTCGCCAGCAGGGCACGAGCGAGGGGTTTGTTCTCCACGACCGGCACCGCGTACTCGAAGGCGATGGCCTTGATGCGCTGTGCGATCTTGCGCTGGCCCATCGCCAGGATGACCGGCGCCGGTGAGGTTTCGGGGTCGTAACGCAGCGCTACGGCCACGTGCGTGGGGTTGGTGATGACGACGTCGGCGTCCGGCACGTCCTTGAACATCCGCTGGCGGGCCAGGGACCGGCCCATGCTGCGGCGGCGCGCCTTCACCATCATGTCGCCTTCCTGCTCCTTCATCTCCCGCTTGACTTCTTCGCGGCTCATGCGCAGCGACCGCTCGTGCTGCCAGACCTGGTAGAGGTAGTCGGCGACGGCCAGGCCGAGGTACGCGAGACCGGCCGTGAGCAGCAGCCGCACGGCATAGCGCCGCATCATCGCGCCCAACGCCATGGGCGATTCCTGCGGCAACGCGCCAAGCTCCGCCGCGGCGTGGGAGATGGTGGCGTAGACCACCACGCCCACCAGCGTCAGCTTGAGCAGCGACTTGGCCAGCTCCGCCAGGGACCGGATGCCCCAGATCTTCTTCATGTTCGCCAGAGGCGAGATGCGCTCCAGCTTGGGCTCGAGGGGCTTCGTGGAAAGCACGCCCTGCGCCTGGACGGCACCCACCAGCAGGGCCACGCCGGCGATGGGAAGGACCACGGGCGCGAGGACGGAGAGCGTGCGCCAGCCCATGGTGCGCAGCCAGGCCACGGAGCCTTCCAGGCTCATGCTCCCCGCCGCGCCGAAGGACTGCGTGGCGTAGCCGAAGAAGGAACCGAGCGCATCCGTGACGCCGCCCAGGCCCGCGGACAGGACGGCCGCCGCCGCCAGCAACGTGAGGGCGGTCGTGACCTCCTGGCTGCGCGGGATCTGTCCTTCTTCCCGCGCGTCGCGCCGACGCTTCGGGGTCGGGGCTTCGGTCTTTTCCTGGAAGGACTCGTCGGCCATGTCACGGCCCTCCCACGGCGAGGCCCCGCACCAGGCGGTGCGCCAGGCTGCTGAACGTCGCCGGCCAGCCGGCGTACGCGGAGACCACGAACGGCAGCGCCAGCGCCAGGGTGGTCAGGCCCACGGCGATCTGCACCGGGAACGCCACCATGAGGACATTGAGCTGCGGAACGGTGCGGGCCAGCACGCCGAGGGCCACGTTGGTGATGGTGACCGTTGCGATGACCGGCGCGGCGAAACGCAGACCTTCCACGAAAAGGATCCGGCCCAGCACCGTGACGGCGTTGGCGCCGTGGGCCAGCGTGACCGGTTCCCCCACGGCGATGGCGCGCATGCTGTCGGCGACCGCCTCCAGCATCAGGTGGTCGCCCCGGAGCGCCAGGATCACGGCGATGATCATGAGCTGCGTGAACTGGCCGACGACCGGCAGCGTGGCCTGGTTGAGCGGGTCCACGGTGCTGGCACCGGAAAGGCCGATCTGCGTGGCCAGCAGGTCACCGGCGAAGCCCGCCGCGCCGATGAAGACGGCGGCGCCCAGGCCGATCAGGACGCCCACCATCAGCTCGGACAGCACCGACACCGCCGTGATGCGCGGCTCGGCCACGGCGTGTTGAAGCGCCACCGGCGTCAGCAGCACCGTGAGCGCCAGCAGGACACCGGTGCGCACGGGCATGGGCACCGTGCGGGCCGAGAACACGGGCGCCACCAGGATGAGCCCGGTCAGGCGCATGAGCAGCAACGCAGCCACCACGAAGAGCTCCCGGGTCATGACACCACTCCCGGGATGCTGCGCAGCAGCTCGGTGGTGTAGCGCACCGCGTTCTGGAGCATCCAGGACATCAGGATCAGCACCGCCACCGCCACCGCAAACAGCTTCGGCACGAAGGTCAGCGTCTGCTCCTGGATCTGGGTCACCGCCTGGATGATGCTGATGACCAGCCCCACACCCACGGAGATCAGCAGCAGCGGCCCCGCCAGCGTGAATGCCAGCATCAACGCGTTCCGGGCCAGGTCCACGACCATCGCGATAGGCATGACGGCGATCCTCAGTGGAAGCTGCCCACGAGGCCCTGCACCACCAGCGACCAACCGTCCGCCAGTACGAACAGGAGCAACTTGAACGGCAGGGAGACCATCACGGGGGGAAGCATGAACATGCCCAGGCTCATGAGCACGGCCGCCACCACCAGGTCCACCACGATGAACGGCAGGAACAGCATGAAACCGATCTGAAAGGCCGTACGCAGCTCGCTGATGGCGAACGCGGAGACCAGAACGACCGTCGGCACGTCCGCCTGCGTCTCGGGCCGCGGGCTGTCACTCATGTTCACGAACGTGGCCAGGTCCGATTCCCGGACCTGCCGGAACATGAAGTCCCGCATGGGGCCGGCGGCCGTCGACATCATCTGTACTTCGTCCATATGGCCGTCCAGCCAGGGCTCGACGGCCTGCTGATTGACCTGCCGCAGTGTGGGGGCCATCACGAAAGCCGTGAGCAGCAGCGCCAGCGCGGCGATCAGCTGCGCCGGCGGCGCCGTCTGCGTGCCCATGGCCTGCCGGAGCAGGTGCAGCACGACGAGGATGCGCGTGAAGCTCGTCATCATGAGCAGCAGCGTAGGCAACAGCGTCAGCAGGCCGATGACCAGCACGGTGCCCACGGTGCCGGACAGGTGGAGCCCATCGGACTTGTCGCCCACCTGGAGTTGCATCTGCGGCAGCGCCCGCTCCAGCGCGTGCATCGTCGTTGTCACACTGTCGCCCCGGGCCACCGACGTGGCAGCCCGCGCAGTCTGGGCGCTGGATGAAGCCGGCCCGCCCAACAGGAGCGCCGCCGCCAGGGCCAGGGACAGCCCGCCCCGCAACGCACCGGCCAGACGACGGAACGGCACCACCGTCCGAACCCGCTCCCTTGCCGGCCCCGCCGTGGTTTCCGGGAGCTCATCACCGTCCAGCTCCGCCACCCGGTGCACACCGCCCTCCCCCACCGACACCACCACCAGCCGGCCGGCGATGCGCACGGCGGCCAGGCCCTGGCGTGGCCCCAACGGCACCCGCGCCACCACGTCCATGCCCACCCCCGCACCCGGCCGGCTCCGGCCGAGCGCGACGCCGCGCAGCAGGCGCATGCCCACCGCGATGAGCGCCAGCACGATGAGGGTTGCGCCGGCCAGCGAGACGAGGGCGGCCGCGGTCACGCCTGGTGCTCCTGCTCCGCGGCGGACTCGAGGACACGGGTGATGCGGACGCCGAACTGTTCGCCGATCACCACCACCTCGCCTTCCGCGAACTGCCGCTCGCCCACGTACACGTCCATGGGCTCTCCGGCCAGGCGGTCCAGCTGGATCACCGAACCGCGGCCCAGCGCCAGGATCTCCTGCACCGTCATCCGGGTACGGCCGATCTCGATGGAGACCGGCAGCGTCAATCCGTAGATCGCAGACAGCGACGCACGCCCCGCCGGCTTGCTCTCCTGGCGCAGCTCCGCGAAATCCGGCGTCACCGCGTCCCCGACTTCACCCGGCCCTGTCACGCTCGCCGCCTCCTGCGGATCCGTTTGTTCATTCGCCACCGTTTCCCCCTAGGAAGGGTTCTCTTCGTCTTCCGACACCGACCCGACGACAAGGGCGGACAGGTGCGCCGCGATGCGGCCGGGGTTCGCCCGGAACCGCCGGTGGCCCGCCACGTAGACGTCCGCCTCAGCGTCCTGATTCACGCCCGTGAGCACCGTCTGGCCCGGCTTCAGTCCTTCCAGCGCCTCGAGCGACAGCTGGAAGACCGGGAACCGCACCGACACCGGCACCATGGCGCCGCGCAGCCGCTTCTCCACGCTCTTCCGCTCCGCTTCCTGTTCCGGGCGCGGCAGCGGACGGACCTGCAACCCCTGCCCGCTCGACATGAAGAACTTCTCCAGCGCGGAGAACGGCAGGCACACCAGCAGCGTGCTCTCGCCGGCCCCCGTCTGGATCTCGATGTTCGCCACCAGCACCGGGTCTTCCTTGTTGGTGGCCTGGAGCATGTCCGGAATGGACTCGAACCGGCTCAGCCGCAGATCCAGCTCCGCGTATTCCGCCCACGCGTCCATGAGCAGGCTCGCGGCACGCTCAGCCGCGATCCGCACCACCCGCCGCTCCAGAACGGTCAGGCCCCGGTCCTGCACCGCCAGCCCCACACTGCCTCCCAGGAACCGCTCCACCAGGAAGAAGGCCAGCTCCCGGCCGAAGTCGATCACGGCCTGCGGCCCGCCCTTGTCGCCGATGTTGAACACGTACGCGGCGCATGGATTCGGCAGGGACAGCATGAATTCCCCGAACGTGAACTGCTCCACCGCCACCAGCCGCATGTCGATCTGCCCGCGCACCCGACCCGTCAGCCAGCCCTCCAGGGATTTCGCCAGCATCCCGTAGATCGCTTCCAGGGAGCGCTGACGGTCCTTCGAGATCCGGTTCGGCCGCCGGAAGTCGTAGACCTGCACGTCCGCCCTGGGTTCCGGAGCCGCCGGCGGCTTCGCGGGCGCCTCCCCCGACCCGCTGAACAGGCGGTCGATTTCCCGTTGCGATAGCGTGTCCGATGCCATGGCCTTACTGGATCACAAAGGTTGGCAGGTAGACCCGAAGCACGTGCCCGTCCTTCACCAGAGCCTGCAGGTGGGCCCGCAGCTGCTCCTTCAACTGCCCGCGGTCGTTCACCTGCGACAGCTCCTCCACCGTCTTCGACGCCAGCAGCTCAGACAGATCGTCGCGGGCGGCCACCGTCTGGCTCGCCAGCTCGTCCGCCACCGACTTGCTGTCCAGTTCCGCTACCACCGTGACCATCAGGAACCGCGTGCCTTCCGTCCCCGCCGGGTTCAGTACCAGGTTCTCGATGGTGAACGTCGGCTTCGTCTCCGGCTCCGCGGTTTCCGCATGCGCCGGCCGCGCGTTCAGCCGCTGCGACACCATCGGGCCCACGCCCACCAGACCCGCCGGCACTCCCGCTCCCACACCCAACACCAGCGCGGCAATCGCCGGCCAGCGGCTCTTCTTGACCACCCCTTCGGTGGTCTCCTCCACTTCCAACTGTTCGTCGTCCGCCATGTGCGCGCTCCGAAGCTCCGTGCGTTCGTCGTCGCGCTCTCCCAGGCACACGCCATACCAGACTAAAGTGTCTCGAAACCACATCCGGTAGATTCTGTAACGTACTGGTGCGTAACGTTTTAATGATACGTCCATCAGACAGGCGCGGAGGCGGCAGCAACGGCGGAGGCGGGATCCACCGGCAACCCGTTCCGGTCGGTGCGGCGGGATTTGCCGGGTGCGGCGAAAAAGGAAGACGGCCGCGACGCAGGTGCGTCGCGGCCGTCGTGCTGCGATGGGACGGAACGATCAGCGCTTCAGGTTGACCAGCTCCTGGAGCATCTCATCGGAAGTGGTGATCACGCGTGCGTTGGACTGGAAGCCGCGTTCGGCGGTGATCATGTTGGTGAACTCCTGGGCCAGGTCGACGTTGGACATCTCCAGGGCGCCGGACGTGATCTGGGACTGGCTGCCTTCGCCGGCGAACCCGAGGACGGGCGCTCCGGAGTTGGCGGACACGGTGTTGGCGTTGTCGCCGACGCGGATCAGGCCGCTGGGGTTGTTGAAGTCTGCGAGCACGAGCTGGCCGAGGGTCAGCGTGACGCCGTTGGTGAACGCGCCGGTGATGACGCCGTTCTGGTCGATGCCGATGCGCTCGAGGTGGCCCATGGTGTAGCCGTCCTGGTCGTGCATGACGGCGGTGGAGGCTCCGGCGAACTGGGACAGGCCGGAGAAGGAGTCGACGTCGCCGAAGTTGAGCGTGAGGTCCATGGCATCGGCGCCGCCATCGGGTGTGAACGTGAACGTGGTCTGGCCGGTGGGTGTGGCCGCGCCGTCGACGTTCTGGAGCTTGCCGGCGCCATCGAAGGTGATGGTGCCGTCCTTGACATCGGTGACCACGGTTCCGTCGCTCTCTGTGACGTTGACCTGGTAGTTCCACGTGGCTCCGGGCGCGGTCTTGGTGAAGACGACCTGGAGCTCGTGCTCGCGGCCCATGGAGTCGTACATGGTGATGGAGGTCTCACGCGTGGCGTCGGTGCCGCCGGGCTGGGCCTCGGCGTTCAGGTTGCCGCCCACGGACAGGGTGGTGGTGGGTTTGGCGGCGGATTTCTGGCCGAAGGGCAGGACGATGTCGCCGATGCTGTCGGTCAGCTGGCCGTCCACGGCGAGGCGGCCCTGGACGACCTGGCCGTTGGTGGAGGCCACGAGTCGTCCGTCGGCGTCCATCTGGAAGTTGCCGGACCGTGTGTAGTAGTTCTTCATGCCGTCGGAGACGACGAAGAACGAATCGCCCTGGATGGCCAGGTCGGTGGTGACGCCGGTGTTCTCCAGGTTGCCCTGGGTGAAGAGCAGGTCGATGCTGCCGATGTTCATGCCCAGGCCGACCTGGATGGGGTTGGTGCCGCCGCTGACGTTGGACGAGTTGCCGGCGGGGCGGCTGGCGCCCTGGACCATCTGGGCGAACGCTTCTTCGAACGTCACGCGGCTGGCCTTGAAGGCGACCGTGTTGACGTTGGCAATGTTGTTGCCGATGACGTCCATGCGGACCTGGTGGTTCCGCAGGCCGGAAACGCCTGCGAAAAGTGCACGCATCATGGTGAGGTTCCTCTCTCCCGAAAGTGAATGACGGTCACGTCCGTGTGCTCAAGAATCAGCGCTGACCTGCAGCACTGAGCCGAGGGGAACCTCGAGCAGGCCGATCACCAGCTCCGGCCCGTTGGTGCCGTAATGGACACCATCGACCGTGCCGGTGACGTACTGCGTGATCCCCACCGGGTCGCCCGCGTCATCCGTGACATCGAGCTTGTAATGGTATGCGCCGGGCGGCAGGTCTGAAGGCAGCCCGTCGAGATTGATGGTCTGGCGGCCGGACGTGAGCCGGCCGAGGTCCAGGGTGGCGACTTCCTTGCCGTCCGCGTCGGTGAGCGTGAGCTTCCCGGCCCCGCCGTTGCCTGCGATGTCCACGGTGACGGCGCCCGTCCCGCTGGCCGGGATCTGCACCTGGTCACCCACCGCCACGACGCTGCGACCGATGGCGCCGACGGCCGCGCTGCTGTTCATCGCCTGGGCGAGCGCTTGCGAGTAGTCGGCGTCGTCCGACAGGTGCTGATTCGCCTCCACCAGCTGCTCCACGCTGGAGAACTGGGCCAGTTGTGCCGCGAACTGGTCCGGCTGCATGGGGTTGAGCGGATCCTGGTTCTTCAGCTGCGCGACCAGCAGCTGAAGGAACTGCTCCTGGCCGAAGTCACCCCCGGGGTTCACTGCGCTCTGCGTCTGAGAGCTCGTGCTCGCCGTCCCCGTCGTGCCTGTCGTTCCACTGGTACCCGGTATCACGATGCCTCCTTCTGGTCACGCCCTTCGCCCGGGCGTCGGTCCTGGTGTCGCCGCTGTCCATCCGGGCGCCCGTGCGACGGCGCCCTTCCGTCATCGCGCCCCTGGGCGTGTCCGCCCGCCGCGCCTGCGTGACGGTCGTTGACCGCCGCCGGAACGGGATCGGACGCGATCGGCCGGATCTGAACGCCGTCGGCCCGCAGGCCGTGCCGGTCCAGCGCGCGCCGCAGCTCGCCCGTGCGGGCCCGCAGCTCGCCGGCCGCCGCGACGGCGGTGTCGATCTGCGCGCCAACGCGCACGCCCCGCAGCGCGACCTTCACGCGCGAGGTCACGCCATCCGCATCCTCGACGTGGAGGGTGACCTGGTGGGGTGGACGGGCGGCCTGGGCGTCCTGCACGTGGGCGATCCGGTCAACGTGGTGCGCCTGCATGGACGGGGCTGCGTCCGTGCGGCCGGGGGCCATGGGCCCTTGCGCGAAAGACCGGGAACCCGTGCGTGCCGCCCCGAACGCCGGAGCTTCCGCGCCGCGCGCCGTTGACATCTCCGCTCTGGCACCGTCGCCGCCATCCGTCCCGCGGTCACGCGGGTGGGCGTCCGTCCGCGCGTCGTTTCCGTCCTGCGTGCCGTCTGCCCCGGCCTGAACTGCCGCGTATGCGGTCGCCCCGTGCTGCGTCGCGGGTGGACGTGGAACCGCTGCGCCATCGTGCGCGACGGAGTGGGGCATGGGCGGAGTGGGCGGGATGTCCTGCGGTTGCGATGCATCCCCCGAAGAAACGCCGTTGGCGGACAGACCCGTCACGACCTGCCTCGCTGCGTGCAGCCGCACTCCGGCCTCGGCACGGCCGTCCGCCATGGTGCCGTTGCCCGCCGCCCTGCCCTCGTGGAAGCCCGCGGTGGTTCCCCCGGCCGGCGACCCAGCGCTCTGTCGCGCGGACGATCCATCCCTGCCCGGGACCGGGCCCGAAACCGGCCGAAGCACGGCATCGGCTTCCCTGTGTCCGTGCACCGCTCCTTCGCCCCCCGCGGCCCGCCGCGTGGACCGCCCGACGCTTTCCCGCTCCGTGGAGGGCCAGCCGGCCGCGCGTGTCGTGCGGGCCGTCTCGGGCATCGTCCCGCCGGTATCGGCCGGCTTTGCGTCGGCCTTGCCGCCCCGCGCCACCCCCGGCCCCTGAAACGTGGGAACGGCGGATGCGACGGGCGTGGCTGGCGAGGCCGGTGAGGCCAGCGTGGCTGGCGTGGCCGGCGAGGTCAGCGTGGCCGCCGCCTCGCGGTCCCCTTCCTTTGCCTCCGCGGCGTGCCGCGGCCTGGCGGCCCTGGAATGCGCCGGTTCAGGGGTGGCGTTCGCGGGATCCTGCGACACGGCGGTCTCGGGGAGCGCGGCATTCTCCCGCGCCGCGTTGCCGTTTCCAGCGGCGGCGTTCCGCGGAGAGGCGGCGTCCCGCCCGCCGCCCGTGTTGTCCGTGCCGGCGGCGGCTTTGGCATTGGCCGCCATCGCGGGCACGCCCTCGGCCGGTGCACCGGACACGCCGGGCGTCGGCGCCACTCCACCGGCTCCGGCCAACCCGGGAATCCCGGGATACGCGATCCCGGCCGCGGAGACGCCTTTCGCCCCCGGCTCGCCGCCTTCCGCGCCCGGCTCGCCGCCTTCCGTTGTGGCCGTCGCGGCCGCCTCCGGGTCCACGGCTGCGGGCTTGATGACCAGGCTCACGAGGGCGGCCAGCAGAGCGCCGAATCCGACGGGCTGCGCCGGCGGCGTCCGTGCCGCGAAGCCCTCCAGCGACGTCGTCTTGCGCGTCGATGGGCTGGGCCCGGGGACCACGTTGGTGTTCATCGCCCGCCATCCCCCAGCACGATGCGGCTGAGAACGGCCGCACGTTCCGGTTTCAGGTTGCTGAGAATGGCGGCGGCTTGCCTCGTGCCCATGGCGCCGAGAATGACTTCCACCTCCGAGTCGCCCAGCTGGGCCAGCACGCGCGCTGCGTCGGCGGGCTGCATCGACGCGAAGATCTTGCCCAGCCGCGTCGCCGCAGCATTGTCCTCCGCCTGCGCGTTGGCGCCGGCGGTCTCGCCCGGCTGGCCCGCGGCGGACTGCGGGGGCGGTGCCTGGTTGCGCGGCTGCACGGCTGGCCCCGGGCCGGTTTCGGACGCCTCAGACGGAGCCGGGCTCCCGCCGGGCGCCGTGCTGGCCGGGCCACGGGACGGTGCCTCGCCCGGCGTATCGGCGTTCTCGGCAACGGGCCGGGCCGCGGACGTGGCGTCCGACGCCGCCGTTTCCCTGGCATCCGTCGTGTCGGCAACGGCCGGATCGGCCGCCCGGGGCTGGGGACGGTTCACCACGGCCCACCCGGTGCCCGCGCCGGCGCCCACCAGGAGGCCGACGACGGCCATCAGCAGAATCTTCTTCATTCAAACACTCTCCCTGGAGGCCATGGGCGCCGAGCCGTTGAAACGGGTGATGGCGATGTCGTCCATCTCTCTGCGGTCGGCGGCCGAACATTCGTTCTTCCAGGCATCCATCTGACGGCGACGGAGCTCGCTCAGGACACGGCGTTCCATGACGGCGCTGGTGAACGCCGTCTCGCATTCGAGCATGTCGCGGTGGGCGCGGACCACGTTCGCATCGGCGGCCTCAATGGCGTTCTGGAGCCGTTCCATGAGGAGGGTCGCCGTCCACAGCTGGCCCACCGGACGGCCGCAGCCGTGGGCCTGGGCGAGCTCTTCCCGCCTCTGTTCGCGCACCGATTCCAGCGTCTGCCGGGCCCGTTCTGCGTCATCCACGCGCCGCCGCGCCTCGATCAGATCCCGGGCGGTCTCCTGCTCTTTGCGCTCTCTCAGGTCCAGCACCTTCTGCAGCTTGAAATTGAAGCCGTTCATGAACCTTGCCCTCCGGCAGCCGGGATCGAGGCGGCCAGGTCCAGCAGCGCCGATCGCGTCAGTTCGAAACTCGAGAATTCGTCGGGCCCCTGGACCAGGAAGCGGTTGATGGGATCCCGCAGGGCGATGGCGGCATCCACACGCGGGTCGGTGCCCGCGTGGTACGCGCCCACCGCGATGAGGTCTTCCCGTTCCCGGTAGGCCGCGACGAGTGCGGCGACGGCGTCCGCCGAGTGCCGCTGGTCCGCATCGATGACGCGGTTGCGCACCCGGCTCGTGCTCTCCAACACCTCGATGGCCGGGAAATGGCCGGCCGTGGCCAGACGGCGGCTCAGCACGATGTGTCCGTCGAGAATCGAGCGGGCGGCGTCCGCCACCGGCTCGTTGAAGTCATCGCCTTCCACGAGCACGGTGTAGATGCCCGTGATGCCGCCCTTCTCGGCGTTGCCGGCCCGTTCCAGCAGGCGTGGCAGTGCGGCGAATACAGAGGGCGGGTAGCCCTTCGTGGTGGGGGGCTCGCCCACGGCGAGGCCGATCTCGCGCCAGGCCATGGCGACACGCGTGATGGAGTCCACCATGAGGAGCACGCTCTTGCCACGATCGCGGAAGTATTCGGCAATGGCGGTGGCCACCAGCGCGCCGCGGGCCCGGATCAGTGCGGCTTCATCCCCCGTTGCCACGACGAGAACGGACCGGGCGAGTCCTTCGGGGCCCAGTGCGTCCTGGATGAAGTCGCGGACCTCGCGGCCCCGTTCACCCAGGAGCGCAATCACGTTGACGTCGGCCGACGCGTGGCGGCCCACCATGCCCAACAGCGTGCTCTTGCCCACGCCGCTGCCGGCGAAGATGCCGATGCGCTGGCCCCGGCCCACGGACAGCATGCCGTCGATGGCCCGCACGCCGGTGGCGACGGGCTCGTCCACGTCGCGCCGCGTCAGCGGGTTGGGCGGCTCCGCGGCCAGGGGCACCCGTTCGGTGGTCCGCATCTCCCCGCGCCCATCGATGGGCTGGCCCAGGCCGTTCAGCACGCGGCCCAGCAGAGCGGGTCCCACGTCCACGCCGAAGGACCGACCGAGGGGCTCCACCGCGCTTCCCGGGTGCACGCCTTCGAGACCGCCCAGCGGGAGGAGCAGCACGCCACGCTCGTGGAACCCCGCCACCTCGGCCAGCACCGTCTCGTCCCGGGTCAGGCTGCTGATCCTGCACAGCTCTCCCAGGCCGGTGTCCAACCCGGAGGCCTCGATGACCAGCCCGACCACGCGGGTCACCCGGCCGTGGCGCACGAACCGGGGAATGCCCCGGATCTTCTCCACCATGGACTCAACCATAGACGAGCGCCGTGTAGATCCGTTCCAGGGCCTTCTCGACGCGCCCATCCACGATCTGGTCCGGGCCTTCCACCATGCAGCCGCCCGGGCTCACGTTCGGGTCGGGGTGCCAATCGACTTCGCGGCCGCCGGCAACCTGCACCGGTTCGCCGGCGCTCCCCTTGGGCAGGGACAGCAGCGACAGATCGCGCGGGTTGAGACGCACGCGCACGCGGGCGTCCACCGGGAAATGGTCCAGAGCCCGGCGCACCAGGTCCGCCACCGCGCCTTCGTCCATGCGCAACTCCCGGCCGATGATCTCACGGGCGGCCGAAACGGCCAGCGCGCAGATGTTGGCTTCCAGGGCGCGGGTCCAGCGTTCGGTGTTCTCCCGGATGCCGGCGGCCGCCTGGTCCAGGGCCGCCAACGCGTCCGCCATGCGCCCGCGTTCCGCGGCGACACCTTCCTCACGGCCCGTCTCGTAGCCCTCCGCGAAGGCGGCGTCCAGCTCCTGGCGGTGTTTCCGGGCGGCCTCTTCGGCGGCCGATTCCCGGGGCTGCGGGTCTTCCACCTCGATGACCGGCGTACGCAGGTCCTTCGGGCTCCACGTCGCCACATCGGCGCGGAACTCGGACGACGACGCCCGCCGCACGTCACTCGACGAGTACATCGCCGTCTCCGCCCGAGATCACGATTTCGCCGCTCTCCTCCAGCTCCCGCGTCCGGTGCACGATCTCGGCCTGCGCCGCTTCCACGTCGCTCAAGCGCTGCGGACCCAGGAACTCCATCTCCTCCTGCAAGGCGGACCGGGCGCGCTGCGACATGGTGCCCATGATCCGCTCCTTCAACTCTTCGCTCGCCGTCTTCAGCGCCACGGCCAGGGTCTTGGAATCCACCTCCCGCATCAGGCGTTGAAGAGCCCGGTCGTCCAGCTTGATGACGTCCTCGAAAACGAACATCAGGTTCTTGATCTCTTCGGCCAGCTCGCCGTCCCGTTCCGACAGACGCTGCATCAGGTCCTTTTCGAGGGTGCCCGCGAGCAGGTTCATCACCTGCGCGACCGGGGCCGGCCCGCCCGCCGCGCGCAGTTCCTGCGAGAGCGAGAGCTCCGATGTGCCGCCGACGGACGTTCGGATGACCTCCAGCACCTCGGGCATGACCTTGTCCATGCGGGCCATGCGGTGGATCACATCCGCGCCCACGGTCGGGTCCATGTCCCGGAGCACGGCCGCCGTCTGCGTGGTGTCCAGGTGCGCAAGAACGAGGGCGATGGTCTGGGGGTGTTCCGCCCGGAGCACGCTGCCCAGCTGCTGCGGGTCCACGCGGCGCAGGTCGTACAGCCCGCTGCTGTCCTGGATCTGGGCTTCGATGCGTGCCAGCACCGCCGCCGCCCGGTCCGGGCCCAACGCCCGCACCAGGATCTCCCGGGCGTAACCCACGCCGCCGGCCGCCAGAGACACCGCTGCACGCTGCGTCTCGGACCACTCCTCCAGGACCGCTTCCGCCAGCGAGGCGCTGACACCGTCCAGGCGCGCGATCTCCAGACTGATGGCTTCCAGGTCGTCCGGCTGCAGGTCTTTCGTCACCTCCGCCGCCGCTTCCGGACCGAGGGCCATGAGGAGCACCGCTGCCTTCTCGCGACCCGTCAGCTGATCGATCGTGAGGGCGCGCGTCGCCTTCAGCCGTGGCGTCGCCGGCACGCTATTCCTCCCTCAGCCAGGCGCGGATCACCCGCGAAGCCATCTCGGGGCTTTCCCGGATGCCTTCGGCCACGGCGTTGCGTCGCTCGGCGGCCACGTCCTTGATGGTGCGCTCCGGGAGCTGGCGCGGTTCGCCGGCCGCGGACATGCCCGGCTCAGCGCCGTGCCGCCCCGCCGATACCGCGCGCGTCTTGCCGGCGGCCGCCAGCAGCGGCGTGCCCGGCGTCGGCTTCATGGCCCGTGCGAACTGGAGGCCGATGCCCAGCGCGACGAGGAGCGCGATCACCGCGATGAGCGGCCGTTGGATCATCTGGAGGATCGACCAGATGTCCGGCCCCTTGTGGTCGGCCGGGGTGGCCGGAGGCGGCACGGCCGACGCGGCGTCGAACGGGACGCTCACGACGGAAATCCGGTCGCCACGGGTATCGTCGAGCCCGAGGGCGTTGCGGACCAGCGCTTCGACGCGCGCCAGGTCCTGCGCGCTGCGCGGCGTTTGAGTTGCCGCGGCGCCCTGCCCGGTGGTCGCGTCGTTCACCAACACGGCCACCGTCAGGCGTTTCACGTTGCCCACGCCTGCGGAGAACGTCTCCACGCGGTGCGTGGCCTCGTAGTCCGTCTTGTACGCCACCGAGCTGCCGCCCGAGGCCGCGCCCGCGCTGTCGGTGCCCGGCTTGAGCTCCGTACGCTCTTCCCGCACCACCGTCTGCTGGTCCGGGTCCACCGCCTGGGTCGTCCGGTTCAGGCGGTCGAAATTCAGCGTGGCCGCGACGCGGACCTGGACGTTGCCGGAACCCACGACCTCGGAGACCAGGTCTTCGGCTTTGTTCTCCAGGTAATTCTCAACGTCGCGGCGCAGCTCCAGCTGGCGGCTGGTCAGCCCCAGCGCGGAGCCGGGCTCTTCCGCCTTGGACAGCAACCGCCCGGTGTGGTCCAGAACCGTGACGTTCTCGCTGCTGAGCCCGTCGACGCTGCTGGCCACCAGGAAGGCGATGCCCTCCACCACGTCGCGCGACGGGCGAGCACCCGAGCGCGTCTGCACCACCACCGACGCTTCCGCCGGATGGTCCGACTTCCGGTACAGCCCGTCCTCCTGCAACGCCAGGTGGACCTGCGCCGACTCGATGCCCTGCACCTTGCCGATGGTCCGCTCCAGCTCTCCCTCCAGCGCGCGCCGGTAGTTGATGCGCTGCGTGAAGTCGGTCATGCCCCACGACGGCTGGTCGAACAGCTCGAACCCCGGCCGGCCCGCCGCCGGCAACCCGTCCTGGGCCAGTTGCACCCGCGCCCGGGCCAGGTCCTGGTCCCGCACCAGAACCTGGAGACCCGCCTGGCCGAGCTTGTATTCGATGCCGCTTTCCTGGAGCTTGGGCACGACCTGCCCCGCCAGATCCAGGCTCGGCTGGCTCAACAGGGGGACCCACGTGGGTTGGGCGCCCCAGCGGGCGACCGACCAGATGGCGAGCATCAGCGCGAGACCGATCCCGACCAGCATCGCCCTCCGTGCGCCCACTCGCTGCAACAGTGCCTGTAGCCGTTCCGTCATCGTCGTCCCCGCCGCACTACGACTGCATGTTTACCACCGAGCGATACGCTTCGGTGAGCTTGTTTCGCACTTCGATCAGGAACTCCAGGGCAATGCCCGCTTCCTCGGTCGCCGCCATTACGTCATGCAGCTCCACCGGCTCTCCTCGCACGAATGCGCCGATGGCGTCCCGCGCCGAGTCCTGGAGGTTCGAAACGTTCCCGAGGGCGTCTTTCAGCACGTCTCCGAACGAACGCCCTCCCGTCAGCCCTTCCAGCCTCGTCGCGCCGGTGTCCGGACCCTGTAGGGGCGCGATTCCGCCTGCGCCTGCGACTCCGTTCACGGGCATGGACATGGCTACGCCCGCACGTCGATCCGGCCGCCCCGCGGAGCCGGCGCGCCACGCCGAGCCCCCGGCGCATACGTCAGCCCGCCCATGCCGCCCAGGCGATCGAAGTGCGCCCGCTCTTCCGCGGTCAGCACGCTCCAGAACGCGTGGTCCACGCCCTCCGGAGCCGCCGTTTCACGGGATTCTCGGCCGTCCGCGGTCGTCGCCCGGCGGACGCCACCATCCAGGCCTCCGCCGGCCTGCGTCTCCCGCTCGCCGGCCACCCGTCCCGTCCCCTGGGACCAGCCCTGGGGGAACGGAAGACCGTTGATTCCGGATACGCTCATCGTGGCTCCTAGATGTCGATGGCACGGCGCAGCATGGACTTCACCGCGTCGAAGACCGTGGCGTTCGCCTCGTACATGCGCCGGGATTCCATCATGTTCACCATCTCGTCCGTGACGCTCACGTTCGGATAGCGCACGTAGCCTGCGGCGTCCGCATCCGGATGGCCGGGATCGTAGACCAGTGGGCCCTGGCTGTTGTCTTCCATCACGCCGCTCACCCGCACGCCCGTCCCGTTGTCGGGCATCGTGTCGGGATCCGGCAGTTCGCCCGGCGTGATGGCCAGGGGAAGCGTCGGCTGGTCGGACCCTGCTTCCAGCGTGACCACCTGACGCCGGTACGGCCCGCCTGCCGCCGTGCGGGTCGTTTCCGCGTTCGCGATGTTCGCCGAAGCCGTTTCAATGCGAAGGCGTTGCGCCCGCAGGCCGCTCGCCGCAATGGCCAGCGGACGGAAGATCGTGCGCAGCCCGCCGCCCCCGCCGTTGATACCGCCCAGTGCCATGGTCAACCCTCCCGCACGCTCGATCGGATCTGAGCATAGATCTTCTGCAGAAGCGTCGACGTCGCTTCGTAGCGCAGCCGCTCGTCCGCCAGATTCACCATCTCCTGCTCGAGATCCACGCCGGAGGCCGCTCCGCTCGCCGCCTTCAACGCCCCCGCAAAGCTTCCGTTCGCGGGTGTCGCCGCGTTCGCCACTCGATTCGCCGTCGCCCGCACCCGGGCGCTCGACTCGTCCAGCGCGTCGCGCAGCATCGACGGCGTGGTGCCGGTCCCCAACAGTCGGTTCAACATCCCATCGACTCCTCGTCGCGGTGGTTCCGCCGCCGGGGTCTGGGCAAGCGCTGTTCCACCCCGGGCGAGGGGCACAAAGGGGTCGATACGGACCGAGGACGGACCGTCTAATGTTGTGTATTGCTTGGGCTTAGGGGATTATGCAGAGAGCGGCGGGAGCAATGGGCGGGAGGATCGGGACGCCGCCTCGTGGGGGCCGAAGCGGAAGGATGTGCCGGGAGGAGCGGACGCGATTTCCGGGTCAGTCCTCGTCCGGCCGGTTGAGCTTGTTGCGCAGGGTGCGGACGCTGATGCCCAGCAGCTCGGCCGCCCGCGTGCGGTTCTGATCCGTCGCGTCGAGGGCGCGCTGGATGAGGACCTTCTCGGCTTCGTCGAGATTCACGCCCGGCACGACAACGCCCTGCCCCGTTCCGTTTGCCGGTGCGGAACCGTCGCCGGCCGGAGCCGCTCCGCTGGGAGCCAGGCCGGCGTCCAGGTGGAAGTCATCGGGTCCCAGGACCGGCCCGCGGCTGAGCACGACGGCGCGCTCGACGGCGTGCGCGAGCTCGCGTACGTTGCCGGGCCAGGTGTACGCCTGCAGCCGTTCGATGGCTTCCGGTGACAGTCCCGAGATCTTCTTGCCCGTCTGGGCGGCGGTAATGGTGGCGAAGCGGTGGGCCAGGAGCGGGACGTCCTCGAGGCGCTCCCTCAGCGGAGGCACACGCACGGGCACGACGCTCAATCGGTAATACAGGTCCTCGCGGAAGCGTCCGGCGCGCACGTCCTCCACGATGTCGCGGTTGGTGGTAGCGACCACGCGCACGTCCACGCGCACGGGCGCGGTCCCGCCCACGCGCTCGAATTCCTGTTCCTGAAGCACGCGCAGCAGCTTGGCCTGGAGGTCGATGCGCATCTCCGAGACCTCGTCCAACAGCAGGGTGCCCAGGTGGGCCCGCTCGAAGGCGCCGCGCACCTGGCGGGTGGCGCCGGTGAAGGCGCCCTTTTCGTGGCCGAACAGGGTGCTCTCGATGAGGTTCTCGGGCAGGGCGGCACAGTTCACGGAGACGAAAGGGCCCTCCGAGCGGTCGCTGCGTCCGTGGATGGCCCGGGCGACGAGCTCTTTTCCCGTGCCCGACTCGCCCTGCACCAGCACGGTGGACCGCGTCGGCGCCACCTGCGCCACGGTTTCCAGCACCTTCTGCAGCGCCTCGCTGTCGCCGACGATCTCGCGTTCGCCCCGCAGCTCCTTCACTTCCCGCCGCAGCCGGTCATTCTCCTTGCGCAGGCGGGCGAATTCCAGCGCCTGCTCGACGGCCAGGTCGAGCTGGGCCGGGCGGACGGGCTTGGTCAGGTAGTCCACCGCGCCCGCCTTGATGGACGACACCGCGTGTTCGATGGAGCCGTAGCCCGTCACCATGATCACCGGGATGTCCACGCCGTCGCTGGCAAGCCGGGCGATGAACTCGAGCCCGTTCGTCTCCGGCATGCGGTAGTCGGCGATGATCAGGTCCACCTGATCGCGCGCCAGGACATTGAGCGCCGCTGCCACGTTGTGGACGCCCACCATGCGGTGGCCCGAGCGGTCGAGCACACGGCGAATGATGTCCAGAACGGGCGGCTGGTCATCGACGCACAGGATGGTGGCCATCTTGCCAGGATCGAAGGGCTAAAGGTTAAGACCGAATGTGCCGAAGGTTGGAAATGATAATGGAACGTCTCGCGCGCGCAAAGTGTGGGCGTGTGACGGCGACGCGGTTAAAAGGCCAGATCAGGGACGGCAGACCGTGAGAATCACCAACCAGATCATCCAGCGGGAAGCGCTGGGAGCGATCCAGCGGAGCCTCCAGGGCATGGAGCAGTCCCAGACGCAGGTGGCGTCGGGGCTGCGCGTGCAGAGGGTCTCGGACGACCCGGTGGCGGGCAAGGACATCCTGCGTACCGGCAGCCGCCTGCGGGCTCTCGACCAGTACGGCCGCAACATCGACGCGGCCACGGCGCGCTTGAACAGCGAAGAGAACGTCCTGAGCCAGATGACGGACATCCTGAGCCGGGTGAAGGAGCTGGGCGTCGCCATGGCCAACGGGACGGTCGATGCCCAGGGGCGGCAGGCGGCGAAGGCGGAGGTGGACGGGCTGTTCGAAAACACCGTCGGCCTGGCCAACACCATGTCGGGCAGCGGCTACCTGTTCGGCGGGGCCACCGCGGACATCAAACCGTTCGAGAACGACGGCACCGTGGCGGCGAACGCCGTGCCCGAGGGACAGGCGCAGACCGAGGTGGGTTCCGGGAACCGCATCATCTCCAGCCACGATGGAACGCAGGTCTTCCTGGACAGCAACGTCTTCACGGCGCTGAAGGACCTGTCGGACGCGTTGGACGCCAACGACCAGCAGGGCGTGCAGGCGGCTCTGCCGGGCGTCGACGCGGCGTTCGACAACGTACAGGCGCTTCTGGGTGAGGTGGGCGCCCGTTCCAGCAGCCTGCAGATCGCGGGCGCAAACGTGGACGCCCTGAACGTGAATCTGCAGACCTTCAAGTCGGACCTGCAGGATGCGGATCTGGAGGAAGCGATGTCGAATCTTGTGAACCGGCAGGTGGCATACCAGGCAGCGCTGGCGGCCACGTCCCGCATCATGTCCACGACGCTGGCGGATTACCTCCGATGAGCGCCGCGGCACAGCAGCACATCATGCCGGAGTTCGTGTCGGTGCACTCGGACCTGCTGGGCCCGATTTCCGTGGGGACCGACCAGATGATCACCTTCGAGCGCGGCCTGTTGGGGTTCCCCGAATGCCGCCAGTTCGTCCTCGCGCCCGCCATGCGCGACGGCATGTACTGGCTCCAGTCGATGGAGCATGGCTCCCTGACCTTCCTCGTCGTGGACCCGTTCATGTTCTTCGACGACTACACGGTGGACCTGCCGGACACCGAAGTACGCGAGCTGGCGGCGCGCCATGCCGACGAAGTGGCCGTCCTCGCCATCGTGACCCTGCCCAACGACGGAGCCACCCCTTGCACCGCCAACCTGCAGGGGCCTCTCGCCCTCCATCTCGGCCGGGGAGTCGGCCGCCAGATCGTCCTCGGCGACCCGGAGATCCCCGTGCGCCGCGCCATCGACCTGGACCTGCCCGCCCGGCGCACCGCGTAGGCCAGGCGCACAACGGCGCCGGCCCGAAGGCCGGCGCCGTCGTCCCAACAAGAACGGGGCCCGCGATCCAGTCGCGGGCCCCGTTCTCTTCAAGCCGCCGTCGCGCCTACTGAGACACGTATACGATAGGAAACTGGACCCGCGTGCGTACGTTGTGCCCGTCCGCCATGCCGGGAACGAATTTGATCTGCCCCAACGCCATTTTCGCAGCATCCGTCAACTTGTCGTTGGCGGATTGGATGACGTGGATGGTCGCCGGCTCGACGGTGCCCTTGGTGTCCACGACGAATTCCAGCACCACCTTGCCACTGATGCCGGCCTCCTGCAGGAACCGGGTGTAGCTGTTCTGGATGGCCCGTTGCGCGGACGCCGGTGAGGCGACACGCGGTGGTGAAGAGAGGCTGCTGACGTTCCAGACGCCGTCCGCGTCCTGTGCGGCAAGCCCGGCGTTCATGCCGGACGCCGCGATCATGAGCATCGCGCCCACGGCGACGCACGTGCTTTTCCCGAGATGTAAGCGCATCCCAACCTCCATGGGTACGGATGAACGGAATGTCCCCAAGGAATTATCGGCGGCACGGCGCCGGACTTGACCCGTTTCAGGCGACGTTCGCCGGTTCCTGGGCGACGGTGGCCATGATCTCGTGGGGAATCTGCTCGAGGGGCAGGATCTTCGTGGCGGCATCCATCCGGATGGCTTCCCGGGGCATGCCGAAGACGACGCAGCTCGCCTGGTCCTGGGCGATGGTGTGTGCGCCCGCATTGCGCATGGCCAGAAGGCCGGCCGCGCCGTCGGCGCCCATGCCGGTGAGGATGGCCCCCACGCCGTTCGGACCCGCGGCCCGGGCTACCGACTGGAACAGCACGTCGACACTCGGCCGCTGGTGGTGCACCGGCGGCCCGCCCCGGACTCGTACCAGGTACCGGGCGCCACTCCGCTGGACCACCATGTGGTGATCCCCCGGCGCCACGAGAGCCACGCCCGCCACCACTGCCGCCCCATCCCGTGCCTCCTGCACCTCCATGGCACAGACGTTGTTCAGCCGCGCGGCGAACGAAGCCGTGAAGTGCTCCGGCATGTGTTGCACGATCACGATGCCGGGCCCATCCGCCGGCAAGGAACGGAGCACGCCTTCCACTGCCTGCGGGCCACCCGTGGACGCGCCGATGGCGATCACCCGGTGCGTGCTCCACAGCGTCGGGCTCGTCTCCGGTTGAGGACCGGGCGCCGGAACCGTGGCTCTGGGACGGGCGTGCGCGGCACTCCGGATCGCCTGCACGAGGCCATCCGAAACGTCCGGCGCCGTCAGGGCCGAGCCGGGCTTGCTGATCACCTCGACGGCGCCCAGCGAGAGCGCGCGCATCGCCGCCTCGCTATGCTCCGGCGCCACGGAGCTCACCACCACCACCGGCAACGGATGGTGTCGCATCAGCGCGGCCAGGAACGACAGGCCGTCCATGCGCGGCATCTCCAGATCCAGCGTCAGCACGTCCGGGTCCAGCTCCGCGATCTTGTCCCGGGCCACGTACGGGTCCACCGCCGTACCCACCACCTCGATGTCCGGATAGCGGGACAGGTTGTCCGTCAGGATCTTCCGCACGACGGCGGAATCGTCCACTACCAGCACTCGGATCACGACGCGTCCTCCGCGGCCCACACCGCCAGCGCGGCCGGTTGACCATCCAGCAGAAGGGACAGTCGCGCCAGGCAATTGCCGTCCGGGTCCGCCCCGTCCACGGGCGCCGGGCGACCCAACCGGAACACGGCCCCGGGCCCGGCGAGCGCCGGCAGCACGTTGCCGCAGATCACGTTGGCCATCTCGCCGAGGGCATCGCGCTGGAGCGGTAGCGCCGGCACATCGTCCTGGCCCAGCATGTTGGCCGCCAGCTCCGGCAGCATCCCTTCCGGCACCGTGAGCTGGACGCATCCGTTCACCGGGCCCGCGAACGTCACACGCGCAGTCGCCGACGGCACGGCATCGCCGTCGCCGTCCGTGGCCGCTTCGACGAACAGGAAGCCCATCTGCTCGAACGCATTCGCCGCAGCGGCCAGCGCCGCCGTCTCAAGGTCAGAACCCATGACTCGCTCCGATCAGCTCGATGATTCGCCCGCTCAGCGCCTCGGGGGTGAACGGCTTGTGGATGAACCCGGTCACCGCATCCGCCAGCCGCGACATGCGCGCCGGACTGCTGTCCGTGGACACGATCAGGATGGGAATCGCCCGCAACCGGCCATCCTCGCGCATGTGTCCGATCATCTCCTCCCCGTCCATGACCGGCATGTTCAGATCCACCAGCGCCACGTCCACCCGGGTTTCCTGCATCACCTGCAGACCCGCCTCGCCGTCGCCGGCCTCCAACAGCTGTTCCAGAGGAAGCCCGCTCTGGTGCAGCGCCTTCCGGATCATCCCGCGCATCACCGCGCTGTCGTCCACTACCAACACGTTCAGTGGCATGGCTCCGCCATGGTTCGATCTCACAAAGGCCGGGCCTGGCGCCCGACACGGACGGTGAACTCACCGGTAGCGGTGTTCAGAAACAGGTCGCGGCTCGTGTTGCCACCCACGTCCTGCCCCTGGATCACCAATCCGTTCTTCCATAGCAACTTCCGCAACATCAAGATGTTGCGCTTGCCGATCTCGAAGGTATCCGGCCGGTCGCCCTGGGTCAGCGACGCCCCGCCAGCCACCTTGAGGATCATCCGCTCCTTCTTCGCACCGTGGCGATAGCATTCCCGGAACAGCATCGGGATCCCCGTGTCCACGAACATCAGCGGCCGGCTCTGCGCCTTGGCCGCGTCGATGGTCGACAGCGGCAGCATCACGTGCAGCAGCCCTCCCGCGCGCGCCACCGGGTCGTACACGGCAATCCCCAGACAGCTGCCCAATGCATACGTGGCGAGGGTTTCTCCGCTCCGGGCCACCGCCATGTCGGCGATGCCCACCGTCGTCAGTCCGGTCAGCGACCGGGTTTGAAGCTCTATCACCTTCGATACACCGCCGGCTGCACGTACTGAAATCCGTGTTCCCAACCCGTCAAACTCTCCGAATGTCCCACGAACAGATGGCCACCCGGACGCAGCAAGTTCCAGAACCGCCGCACGAGCTCGCCCTGTGTCTCGCGCTCGAAGTAGATCATCACGTTCCTGCAGAAGATGGCGTCGAACGGCCCGCGCATCGGCCACGCATCCAGCAGGTTCAGGTGTGCGAACGACACCATCCCGCGCACTTCGGGATCCACCTCAACGAAATCCGACCGTAACCTTTTGAAGTATCGCCGGAAGTCAGCAGGCACATCACGCAGTAGGGAAATGGGATACGCCCCCGACCGCGCCCGGTCCAGGATCGTGTCCGAGATGTCCGTGGCCAGGATCCGGGTGCGGGCCGCGACGCCGTGAGGCACCGTATTCCGGACGATCATGCCGATGGTATACGGCTCCTCACCGCTCGAACAACCGGCGCTCCAGAGGCGGAGCGGCCGGCCTTCCGCCGCCAGTTCCGGCAGGACCTGGTCCCGCAGGTAGTCGTAGTGCGCAGGCTCGCGGAAGAAGCTCGTTTTGTTCGTGGTGAGCACGTCGACCAGCGCGCGAAGCTCGAGGCCGGTGGCGTCGGCGTCGAGGCGTTCCATGTATGCGTCGAAGCTGAACAGCCCGAGGGCACGCAACCGCTTCTGCACGCGGGAACGCACCAGGGCCTGCTTCCCATCCCGAAGATCGATCCCCGCCGTTCCGCGCACGAGAGTGCGGATGGTCTCGAAGTGGGCTTCGCTGAGCACGAACGCATCCGTCTCAATGGGCATCCGGTTCTCCGCCGCGCCGATCACGATACAGGAACCGGCGCCGCCTGGTCGGCCAGCACCTGCTGAACGCGAACCATGAGGTCGCCGGGGTTGAAAGGTTTCTCGATGAACGCGTGCCGGCTATCGATGCGGCCCGCCCCGCGGATGGCGTCCTCCGCGTAGCCGGACATGAAGAGCACCCGCATCTCGGGCCGAGCGCCCAGAAGGTCGTCCGCCAGCTCAGGGCCGCCGCGACCCGGCATGACGATGTCGGTGACCAGCAGATCGATGTCCCGGTGCCAGTCCGCGGCCATCCGGATGGCTTCCTCGCCGTCCACGGCCGCCAGCACGGTGTATCCGGCCCGGTTCAGGACCTTGTGCACCAGGGCCCGGACGGGCGCCGAGTCCTCCACCACCAGGATGGTCCCGTCGCCAGCGGGAACGGGGGGCGCCGCCACGGCCACGGGAGCCCGTTCCACGACGCCGGCCTCCACGCGCGGCAGGTAGATCTTGAACGTCGTGCCCTGCCCCGGCTCGCTGTAGACCCAGATGTCGCCGTCACTCTGCTTTACGATGCCGTAGGCCGTAGACAGGCCGAGGCCCGTTCCCCGCCCCGGCTCCTTCGTGGTGTAAAACGGTTCGAAGATCCGCTCCAGCACGTCGGCCGTCATGCCCGCGCCGTTGTCCGACACGGCCACGAGGACGTATGGCCCCGGCCGAGCCAGAGGCCGTTTCTGCACGTACTCGTCGCCCAACTCCACGTTCGAGGTTCGGATGGAGATGCGGCCGCCGCCCGGCATGGCGTCCCGCGAGTTCACCAGCAGATTCAGCAGGACCTGTTCGAACTGGGTCGGGTCCACACGCACGTTCCACAATGCCGGGTGGAGGTGGAGCGCGATGTCCACGTCTTCGCCGATGATGGGCCGGGTCATTTGGACGAGAGCCCGGATGATGCGGTTCGGCTCGACGATCTGCGGACGCAACAACTGCTTGCGGCTGTATGCCAGGAGCTGTTGCGTCAGCGTGGCGGCGCGTTCCACCGCCTCGCTGATCTCGGTGATGTCTTCCCGCCCCGGGTCGTCCGCCGCCATGGCGTCTCCCAGCAGTGACACGCGGCCCTGGATCGCCGTGAGCAGGTTGTTGAAATCGTGTGCGATGCCGCCTGCCAGCCGCCCAACCGCCTCCATCTTCTGCGCCTGCCGGAACTGCTCTTCGCTGCGGTGGAGCGCGTCTTCCACCTTCTGGCGTTCCTCGACGGCCCGCTGAAGGTTGCGCAGAAGCACGTCCCGCTCCGAGCGCGGCTTCACGACGAACGTGCGATCCCCGCGCGCGAGGTGGTCCGCCGCGCCCGCAATCTCGCGGATATAGTCCGTGATGGCGCGGAACGGTTTGGCCAGGGCTTCGATGTCCTGCACGGAGCGGAACTCGAAATCCCCGTTCAGTTCCCCTTGTGCGATGGCGAACGCGGCGTCTTCCAGCTGCCGGAAGCCGCGCCTGGTGCCGCGGGTGGTGAGGGCCACCAGGCCCGCCAGGGTCAGCAGGAAGACACCGAGAATGGCCGGGATCAGCCAGGTCTCCGTGCGCGTCGAGGACTCGAGCCTCGCGTAGGCGTCCGCCAGCCGTTGCCGGTCCGTGCCGGCGCGGTCGAGCAAGGTGGCCCGCAGCAGGGAATAACTGGCGTCCGCGGCCCGAAGCGCCGTACGCCTCGTTGCCTGCGGCTCGCCGGAAAGGAGTCCGGCGGCGATGGCCCTCTCGCGGCCGTAGTAGTCCGCGAACCGATGCTCGATCACCGACAGGTCCGCCTGCGGGACGGCCGCGTTGCTCCGGGCCGCCGCCAGGCCTGCGCGGAAGGTGCCGGCGATGGAATCCGTCGCCTTCAGGTTGGCGGCTTCACCGATTCGCGAGGCGTCGTCCAGGGCGTGGTGCAGGTCGGCAAGCGTCGAGGCGAGCCCCAGGCTCGTCTCCAGCGACGGCATGAGCCCATCCCGCGCCCGTTCGATGCGGCGCAGGTTGCCGGCCCCGAATCCCAGAACCGCCCCCAGCACGAGCAGGTAACCGGCCGCCGCCACAAGCGGGATCAGCACCATGCGTTGCACGAACGTGAGGTTCGACAACTTCGTGCGGATCCGGCGCGCCCAGTGATGGTGAGTCATGATGCTTCCAGGCTCCAAAGATTCGGCTCGCTAGAAGGCCGCGCCGGCCAGCAGCAGATCCACGTCCGCACGGGCCGCGGCCCGCCCATTGTCCGGGTCCGGCCGGCCGGCGCTGGGCCTGGGCCCGGAACCATCCCCGTACCGGTCGCTGATGCGGAATCCGGCTACGAGCGCGCGGAAGCGCTCCGACTGGGCGGAGAGCTCCTCCGCCGCGCTTGCGCTTTCCTCCGCGCTCGCCGCCGTCGCCTGCGTCACCCCGTTCATCTCCTCCACGGCCCCGTTGATCTGGTCCACCCCTTCCGTCTGCTGCTCACTCGCCGCCGCGATCCCCGACGCCGCCTGGCGCGCCGCCAACACTTCCGAAGCAACCGCATTCAGGCGCTCCGACAGGCGGGATTCCAGGCTCACGCCCTCGCCGATCTTGGAAAGGTTCTCATCGATGAGCCGGGCCGTGTCCTTGGCGGCCTCCGCGCTGCGCATCGCCAGGTTCCGAACCTCCTCCGCCACCACGGCAAACCCCTTCCCCGCCTCTCCGGCCCGTGCCGCTTCCACGGCCGCATTCAGGGCCAGCAGGTTGGTCTGGAACGCGATCTCATCGATCGTCTTCACGATCCTCGCCGTGGCGTCGCTCGACTCCTTGATCCGCCCCATGGCGTCCGACAGCTGCGCCACGTCACCCAGGCCCTCCTTCGTCAAGGCTTCCGCCTGTGTGCTGCGCCGGTGCGCCTCCCGGGCGTGATCCGCGTTCTGGCGCGCCATGGATGTGAGCTCCTGGAGCGACGACGACGTTTCCTCCAGTGAGCCCGCCTGTTCCGAAGCGCCTTGCGCCAGCGTCTGGCTCGAGTCGCTGATCTGTTCCGCTGCGCTGGCCACCTGGTCCGCCGCGGCGACCACTTCGGACAGTGCCCCCTCCAGGTTCTCCACTGCCTGGTTCAGGGATTGCTTGATCCGGGCATACTGGCCCTGGTAATCCCCCACCATGCGCGCCGTCATGTCTCGCGCCGCCACGCGGTCCAGCACGTCGGAGGCCTCGTTCACGGGACGGGCAATGGCGTCCAGAAGCCGGTTGATCTCCTGCACGATGGTGCGGTAACTGCCTTCCAACCGTCCTGCATCGGCCCGGACATCGAGCTTTCCCGCATTGCCAGCTTCCACGAGCTTGCTGGCTTCGTCCACCAGCGCCTGCATTGAGTTCTTCACGCGGAGCAACGCCGGTGAGAACTCGCCACCGTCTTCCTGTTTGGTCGGGCCCACGGACAGGTCACCCCGGGACAGACGGTCCAGCACCCCCACGACGTGCATCTGCAGATCTTCACAGAACTGGTCCATGGCGTCCGCGACGTCGCCCAGCTCATCCCGGCGCCCCAAACCCAACCGGTGACTGAGATGACCCCGGCCCATCTCCTGGATCATCCATCGGACGCGCTCCAGCGGATGCCGAATGGACCGCCCCATGAGTAGCCCGGCGGTCAGGACGAGGCCCATGCCCACCAACGTGCCCAGCACCACCATCCGGAAGGCCCAACGTCGGCGGCCGGCCATGGCCTGTTCCGCGGCCCGGGAGGTTCCGGCCAGCCTGGCGCGTGTCCGCTCCAGCAGCGCTGCGATCTCGGCCGAATGCGGTAGAACGGAATCCGCGAGGAGTGCCTGGGCGCGTTCCCGTTCCCCTGCCCGCAACAGCTCGTCGATGTGCCGCGCCGCCGCGTGCATCGCCGCATGGGAGCCGGCTAGCGCGTTGACCAGATCGGTCGCTTCCGCACCCAGGGAATCGCCCACCCCGGCGAACCATTCGCCGAACGCACAGTGCTTGGGATCCACCTCCAGCGCCGCCCTCGCGGCTCGGGGATCGGCCACCGCTGCCGCGACGGAATCGACCCAACGCAGCTGAGCCAGCTCGCTCCGGTACAGTTGTGCTTCCACCGCGTCGGCGGCCTGCACTCTCGCGAAGCTCATGTCGACCGATCGGACGCCCGTGTATCCCACGGCCCCCCCCATCAGGATCAGCAGCGCCATTCCCACGGCGCCACCCACGAGCTTCATGCTTATCGTTACCCGCATCGTCGCCCCCCCAGGGTCCGGTCCAGGCAGGGGGAAGCCGCCGAACGGCTTCCCCCACGTACGCCTAGAATTCCTTCAGGATCTCGTCGTCATCGAACGGGATCAGGTCTTCCGGCGCCGGCCGGTCCGGGCCATGGCCGTTGCCGTTCCCATTCCCGTTCCCTTTGCCATTGCCGTGTTCGCGGCCTTTCGCCCCAGCGCGGCTGGCGCCCGCGAGACTCAGCTCCCGCCGCGGCTTGACCGGCACCGGGCGTGGGTCCCGTTGCGGCGCGGCGGCCAGGGCGCGGGTCAACTCGAAACCGCCCACGAGGGCGCGGAAGCGCTCGGCCTGCGCCGTGAGCTCCTCGGCCGCGCTGGCGCTCTCTTCCGCGCTCGCCGCCGTCGTCTGCGTCACCTCGTTCATCTCGTCCACGGCGCCGTTGATCTCGTCCACCCCGTCCGTCTGCTGCTCGCTGGCCGCCGCGATCTCCTCCATCACCTCCCGCACCCGTTTCACCCCGGCGTCGATCTCCTTCAGCTGCCCCAGCACCTCTTCGTTGATGGACACACCCTGCTCCGCGTTGCCCACGCTTTCCTCGATCAGCCGGGCCGTGTCCTTGGCGGCCTCCGCGCTACGCATCGCGAGATTGCGGACTTCTTCCGCCACCACGGCGAAGCCCTTGCCCGCTTCCCCGGCCCGCGCCGCCTCCACCGCGGCGTTCAGTGCCAGCAGGTTCGTCTGGAACGCGATCTCATCGATGGTCTTCACGATCTTCGCCGTGGCGTCGCTCGATTCCTTGATCCGTCCCATGGCCTGGGAAAGGCGTTCCATGCCCTCGAGGCCGTTCCGGGTGTTCCCGCGTGCCGTCTCGCTCATGCCGCGGGCTTCCTTCGCGTTGCCCGCGTTCTGCCGCGCCATGGACGTCAGCTCCTGCAACGACGACGACACCTCCTCCAGCGAGCCCGCCTGTTGTGATGCGCCCTGGGCCAGCGTCTGGCTCGACCCGCTGATCTGCTCGGCCGCGCTGGCCACCTGGTCCGCGGCCGCCGCCACCTCGGACAACGCGCCGTCCAGGTTCGCCACCGCTTTGTTCAGCGATTCCTTGATCCGGGCATAGTCCCCGCGGTAGTCCCCTTCCACCCGCGCCCTCAGATCGCGCTCCGCCACCCGCTCCAGCACGTCGGACGCTTCGGTGATGGGTACGGACACCGCCTCGATCATCTGGTTCATCTCATCCACGACCTTCCGGTAGCTCCCTTCCAGGCTCCCCGGATCGGCCCGTTCCTCCAGGCGCCCTTCCCGCCCCGCGACCACCAGCTTGCCGGACTCGTTCACCAGCGTCTCCAGCGACACCTTCATGCGTTGCATCACCGGCGCGATCTCGTCCTCGTCGTCCTTGATGATGGGCTGCACCGACAGGTCGCCCCGGGACAGCCGGTCCAGCACGCCGATCACATAGGTCTTGAGATCGGAGGAGAACTGGTCCATGGTCGCCGCCAGCACGCCTACCTCGTCCTTCCGGTCGAGGTCGAGACGGTGGCTGAGATGGCCGCTGCCCATCTCCTTCATCATCCACACGATCTGCTTCACCGCCTTGGTGATGCCGCCGGAGATCCACCAGGCCAGGAAGCCTCCCAGTCCGAGGGCCAGCAGCACGAACAGCAACAAGAGGGTCCGGCCAGACAGGAATGCGTGCATCGCAGTCTGCCCGGCTTCCTTCATGGAGTCATCCTGAGAGCTGATCAGGGCACGGTTGGCCTCGATGAGATCCTGCAACGCAGGCATCACCTTGGACGTGAGCGTCGTGTTGGCGGCGATCACGTCGCCGTCCTGGCGCAGCTGTCGGGCGGCTTCCCTGAACGCTGCGTCGTACACATCGCGCCTGGCGCGCACGTCGTTCAGCAGCTTCCGCTCCTGGCTGTCGTTGACCAGCGCGTCCAGGCTGTCCAGCTTGGCCAACATGCTGCCGGAGATGGCGTCGATGCGCTTGAGCGTCGCGTCCATGGCGGCGTGGTCCGTCACGAAGAAAAGCTCGAACGTCGCCCGTGCTTTTTCGTTGGCCAGGTCCACCATGTCATTGGCCAACACCGCCTGGCGCCACTCGACGTTGACGATCTCCTCCGTGCCGTTCCGAAGCCTGTCCATCTGCGCGATGCCCAGGACGGTGCCGGCGACGGTGAAGAGCAGCAGCGCGCCGAACGCCGCCATCAGCTTCGTCCCGAGTTTCATGTCGTTGACCCGGACCATTCGTGCCCCCGTTGTTCGCAGCAGGTCGCCGCCTGCCCAGTTGGTCGTTAATCCGCCGTACCGCCCGTCGCCTCGAGCTGCTTCAGCTCCTGCAGCGACAGGACCCGGTCTATGTCCAGGAGGATGCGCACCCGGTCTCCCGTCTTGCCCATCCCCAGGATGTAGTTCGTATCGATCTCCGCGCCGAATGCGGGCGAGTCTTCGATCTCTTCCGTCGTCAGGTCCACGACCTCCGAGACCCGGTCCACCACGACACCGAACTGCACGCCCTGCGTCTGCACCACGATGATGCAGGTCTGCTCGGTGTCCTCGACGGTTTCCATGCGGAATTTCCGCCGCAGGTCCGCGATCGGGATCACCTTGCCCCGCAGATTGATCACTCCGCGCACGAAATCCGGCGTGCGCGGCACGCGCGTGATGGCCATCAGCCCGATGATCTCGTGCACCTTCAGGATCTCCAGGCCGTATTCCTCTTCGCCCAGATAGAAGGTCAGGAACTTCCCTCCGCGATCCGCCGCGCCGTCTGCGACGGCCACCGCCATCTGACCCTGTGCCATTCTCATCTCTCCCGGTCCGTTGCCCGCTCTGTGATTCGCGTGTTCATCCCATCAGGCGGCCGGCCGCACTCGCGCGTCCGGATCCCCGTACGCCAGGTTCACCAGCTCGCCCGCGTCCAGGATCAACCCGACCGTGCCATCGCCCAGCACCGCGCCGCCCGTCACGCCCGGGACCTTGCCGAGTCCCGCGCCCAGGCTCTTCACCACCACCTGTTGCTGGCCCAGAAGCTCATCCACCTGCAGAGCGCAACGGCGCTCGCCCACGCCCACGACCACGAGCAGGGCCTCCGTCGGATCCAGGGCGGCATCCGGCACGTCGAACAGCCGATGCAGCCGCGCGATGGGAAGCAGCTCGCCGCGCAGCAGGATCATCTCGCCGCGGCCTGCGACGGTGGACAGCATCTCGGGCTCCGGCCGCACGTTCCGCTCGATGTTCACCGTGGGCAGGAGGTAGCGCTCCGAGCCCACGCGCACGAGCATGCCTTCCGTAATGGCCAGCGTGAGGGGCAGGCGGAGGGTGATGGTGGTCCCCTGGCCGGAGTGGGAAGCGATCTCGATGCGGCCGCGCAGGGATTCGATGTGGCGCCGCACCACGTCCATCCCCACACCCCGGCCCGACACGTCCGTCACGCGTTCCGCCGTGGAGAAGCCCGGCGCGAAGATCAGGTTCCAGACCTCCGAGTCGGTCATGCCGTCAGCGCCGTCGATGAGACCACGCTCCACGGCCTTCCCCACGATCCGCTCCCGGCTCAACCCGCGGCCGTCGTCGTGCAGCTCCACGACGACATTGCCGCCGGCATGGTAGGCCACGAGTCGGACCGAGCCCCGGGCGGGCTTGCCCGCCGCGAGTCGCTCCTCCGGTGGCTCCAGGCCGTGATCCACGGCGTTCCGGATCATGTGGACCAACGGATCGCCCAACACGTCGACCATGTTCCGGTCGATTTCCGTCTCCTCCCCTTCCGTCGTCAGGTCCACCTGCTTCCCGCTCTTCCGCGCCAGGTCCCGCACCAGCCGCTGCATCTTCGCGAACGTCGCCTTCAGCGGTACCATGCGGAGGCTCATGCTCAGGTCCTGCAGCTCCCGCACGATCTTGCCCGCATGCCCCACCTTCCTCGCCAGTTCGTGGTGCATTGCCGACGACGTGTTGGGATCCTGAGCGATCATGGCGTGCGCAATCACCAGCTCGCCCACCATGTCCACAAGCCGGTCCAGCCGGTCGGTGCGGATCCGGATTGTCGCTTCGGCGTCGAACCGGCCGCCGTGGCCGGCGTTCGACGAGTCCTTGACGCGCATCGCCGGCGCACGGTCTCCCTTGCCGCCCGCCGCCGGGCCCGCCGAGGCTTCCTTGCTGCCCGCCACCTCTGCCCCGGACCCCTCGCCGGCCTCCCCGGCGGCTTCCGCAGGTGCGGCGCCCGGTTGCCGGACGGACGCCACCGGCGCCGCCTCCGCGCGCGCCGAACCCCGCCGGAATTTCACCGCGTCGCCCCGGCCGGCCGCTTCCAGGTCCGCCACCAGCTCGTCCAGGCCCGCCGGCTGCTCGATTTCCGTTCCCTCCAGCATGCCATGCACGCCATCCAGGAGCCGGTCCAGGACGTCCACGGCCTGCAGCGCCACGTCGGCGGTGTCGCCGGTGCACGCGATCGCCCCGTCGCGGACCCGGGACAGCAGCGACTCCGCGTGGTGGCACAGGTTCGTAACCCGGTCCAGCCCCAGAAACGCCGACGTCCCTTTGATGGTGTGGAACGCCCGGAACACCACGTTGATGGACTCGTTGTCTTCCGGGTCTGATTCCAGCACCAGCAGGGCCGCTTCGGCGTTCCGCAGGTAGTCGCGGCTTTCGGCCAGGAACTCGCGCATGAGGTCCGTGTCCATGTCCGGCGGCAGCGGCATGCCCGCCTCGCCTCCCTGTGGGGCCCCTTCCGCTTTCGCCATGTCCGCGCCGTCCATCATCGGCTCGAGAATGGAGCCGACGGCGGCCAGCGCTTCCGTAACCGCCTGTTCGTCGTCGGAGGGCACGTCCAACATCGACGCCGCTTCCCAGAGCAGCGCGCGGCCCGTCTCGTCGGCCGCATCCGCCAGGGTCCGCAGCATCCGGCGCAGGCTTTCGATCCCCGCCCCGTCCGTTGGCTCGAGCTGGACCAGCAGCGCCGCCGCATCATCCAGCGTCGACGCCGGCGGCAGCTCCCCGACGAATCCAGCCGGGAGGGTTTCTTCTCCCGATGCGCGCGTCGACGCCGGTTCCGGCGTGCACGTGTCCAGGACGCGGGCGATGCCGTCCAGCAGGTTCTGGCGATCCGGGTCCCCCCTCCGCTCGGCGAACCGGAGTGCACCGCCCAGCGCGGCCCGGGCCACCTGCACCGATGCCGGCGTCACGTCATCCCGCAGCATGCCGGCAACCCGCATCAGCACCGGTGCCGCCGCCTTGTCCGCTTTCGGCAGCTTCGTCGCCGCCCCCTCCAGCGAACGCGCCAGGGCATCCCGTGCTTCAGCGTCCGCCGGGCTCAGGCCGTCCAGGCGCTCGACATGCTTCCGAATCAGTTGTTCCATGCGCCCCATGGGGCCCGCCCGTGTCGTCGTTGCAGAGTGGACATGCGATGCCGTCCCCCGGGAACGGTCCGCGTATGCCGACACGCTGTATTTCGGTAGGCGGGCGCCATGACTTGAACGCCGAAGGCATCACGCAGCTTCGACGTCCTTCCCCGAAAAGGAACGGCGGCCCGGGGCATCGCCCCGGGCCGCCGCATTCCTGTCCCGTCCGCCGCGTCGTGCTACTGACCCGTCATCAACCCCCGCAGGCCCCCACCGTCAGCTCTGTCACGGCCGACGCCGGCGGCAGCCGCACCACGTACCCGGCCGCATCCCGCAACACCACCGGCAAGCCCCGGGAGAGCTGTTTCTCGATCATCAGCTGGAGATCCTGCGGTGTCGACGCGCCCAGGTTGGGCAGTCGGACCGCGATCGTCCCTTCTCCCGAATCCAACGTCTTCAGATGGATGCGTGCGCACTCGTCCGAGGCCACGCCCACCCCCACCCCCCCTCCGGCCCCCGCGTCGGCGGCCATCGGCGGCGGCCCCGGTGACCATGACACCGGCGCCGGCCACCAGGCGCTTCCCGTGGATCCCGGGAAGAACCGCTCCAGGAAACGATTGTACGGTGGGACGCCGTGTTCCGTCCCGTACCTGTACCACCAGCTCGCATCGGGGTCGGTCGTGTACGGCCAGGCGTAAGGCGGGAAAACGCCACGATGGCCCGTTCCCGGATACGCCCACGGGCACCCCGGGCCCCCGCGCCACGCCGCACAGCCGTACCCGTAGGCTCCGGCCGGACCATACGCCGCCGGACCCCCGTACCACCACCCGCCCGCGCCTCCCCATCCCGGGCCCGGGTAGCCGTACCCGCCAGCCTCCCCGTTCAAACCGTAGATCCCGGCGCCATACCCCCCACCCCACCCGCCCGAAGGCCCGTACCCGTACGGCGCCCCGTACGGGTCGTAATGGCCGCCGTACCCGTACGGGGCACCGTAATCGCCACCGTACCCGTAGTCGCCTCCGTACCCGTAGTCGCCTCCGTACCCGTAGTCGCCACCGTACCCGTGCGGGGCTCCGTACGGGCCGGGATTTCCGTATCCATATCGCCACCCGGAGCCCCAGCCGAATCCTGGTTCTCCGGGGACGCCCGACACCGCTGAATCGCCCCGCTGGCCCCTGGCCAGCAACGCAGCCCGCCAGTAGAGCATACGGCGGCGTTCCAGAAGGGTCGCATGGCTGCCTTGCTGCGCAATCCTCTCTTCCTGGCGGGTTCGCAGCTCATCTGCATGGGTCTGCCCCGCCACGCTTCCGTGCGTCACCGCGAGGGCGACCACGACTGCGGCCAGTATCATGTGGCGTCCGATCATCGTCCCTCCGTTCCGTGAATGCGCCGGGTACGCGTTCCCCGACCCACGGACACACTCCTCTGTTCCATGTTATCGGCAGCGGCCACGCCGAACTTTAGCCCCCGCTTCCGGGACCTCCTTTTCCCCGGAGAACGCCTCACGTTGGCGGCGACCCGAACCGATACTCATTCCCACGGCGAAGACTACGTGCCGGACCATGCCAAACAACGGCGGCTAACATGTCTGTCATGAGATACGACGAAGCCACAATGGGCACCGGGTTCCCCGACATCGACGCCCAGCACCGGGAGTTGATCGACCGGTTGAACACGCTCCTGGAGGGGATGAAGGCCGGCCACGGGCAGGAGGAGTTATTGCCGTTGCTGGATTTCCTGGCCCAGTACACCGCCCGGCATTTCCGGCACGAGGAAGGGTGCATGGCGCGCCACCGTTGCGCCGTCGCCGTCGCCAACAAGACGGCCCACGAGCGCTTCCTGCTCACCGTCGCAGAGTTCCGCAGGCGCCTCCACGAAAACGGGCCATCGGTCACTCTGGTCCTCGACGCCCAGCGTCAACTCGCCGACTGGGTGCGCAACCACATCGTGCGCACGGACACGCACCTTCGCTCCTGCGCGTTCGCCGGCTCCGCCGGGGATTGAAGCCCGGCGCCAGCGGCCTGCTGGAAACAACGTGGCCTCGACGATCCGCCCGGGCCTGGCGCGTGCGGGAGAGAGCGCCTACCCGCTTTCCGCCACCGGCGCCCCGCCGGGCATTGCCGGTGGCGTCCCGCGCAGGAACGCCCGGAGGCCCCGCGTCATGCCCACCGGCACCACCGATGTGTGCGTCTCGCCCTCCAGCACCTCCGCTCGGACTTCCAGCGACGGGTAACGCCGGCTTCGAAGCCTCTCGGCGAGGAGCCGCACATTGGAGATCAGCCTGAAACGCGACAGGAACGGCAGGTGATCCGGCTCTTCCAAGCCACCCACGCCCAGAAACAACCTGCCCGCCAGATCATCGCGCTCCTCGGCCAATTTCGCTTCCAGGTCCAGCAGAACGGCACCATCCCACCAGAGCGCGGGACTCACTGCAATAGTGTGCGCAAAGGCGCCCGGCTCGGTGAGCGCGGACCACACCGCGAACAGCCCGCCCATGGAGGAGCCGAACAGGGTCGCGCCGCCGGCCACATCGAAACGCGCCTCCACGTACGGACGCGCCTCGTCCAGCAGGAATCGCAGGAACGCCCCCGCGCCCCCCATCCGCCGCCCCTCCGGCAGCACCGGCTGCCACGACGGATTCACCGCGCGGCCCATCTCCATCCACCCCTCGTCCGAGGTCGGCGTGAAGTCCCGGATGCGCAGTTCGCCCTCGACCCGCGGATCGTCCGTCCCGTAAGCCACGCCCACGACCAGGATCGGCGGGAGCTCCCCGTACAGCTGGTGCATCAGCCGTGTCGTTTCCAGGGCAGTGCCGAAGAACAGGTCGCCGTCCAGAACCCAGAGCGGCACCGGCGGACCATTGGTTGCCGCAAAACCGGCGACCGGCCGCCCGAGCCACAGGTGCAAGTCCTCCCCCACGTGCTCCGAGTGCAGCAGGTGGTCTTCCGTGTGATGCAACCTGACCGGCTCGATCATGCTCCCGCCCCATTCCGCGTTCGTCTTCGTCTGCCGTCCAATGGCGTCAAGATAGGCCATGACGTTGCGTGAGGGTCAAGACGCGTGGAGCGACCGCATCACGCAGTGCACGCAGGGACAGCAATCACGCGGAGTCGCAGAGGGCGCAGAGAGTATTTTGAGTTTCAGGGCACGTGGACGGCGCGGCGCACGTTCTTGGCGAAGCAGGCGTCGGAAAACCGGTCGTCGATCCGGTATCCGAAACGGCCAGTTGGTCCCGGGGTCCCCGGACGCGGCATAGCCGGAATAATCTCAAGAAATGCAGGGCGCAGCGGCGGGCCGGAAACGTTGCACGAGCTGATCGGTCCCCCCACAATCCCTCTGCGCCCCCGGCGCCTCTGCGTGATTTGCTGTCCCTGCGCCCTCAGCGCCTCTGCGTGATCGCGGTCCCCGCGCCTCCGCGTGAGGCGGTCCCTGCGCCCACCGACTGTCGGTGGCGCTTCAACCCACGTATTCTACCGCCGACTCGTGACCCCCACGTCGGAGACCAACGCCCATGAGCACGACCCACCGTTTCCCCACGGTCCTCGCCGCCAGTCTGGTCCTCTGCGCCTTCGCGTCAGCCCCTGCGACCGCCCAACAGGACAGCCTGCCCAGCGAGACGCCGGCCCACTTCACGCCGGTCACGTCCAGCTTCGACTACGTGCGCAGGGACGTCATGATCCCCATGCGAGACGGCGTGAAGCTGCATACGGTGATCCTGATCCCGAAAGGCGCGAAGCACGCGCCGATCCTGCTCACGCGCACGCCCTACAACGCCACGGCCCTGACCAGCCACGCGGCCAGCCCGCACCTGGGGCCGATCCTCCAGGGCTACGACAACGCCACCGACGTCACCGTGGACGGCGGCTACATCCGCGTCGTGCAGGACATCCGGGGCAAGTGGGGCTCACAGGGCGACTACGTCATGAACCGGCCGCTGGTGGGACCGCTCAACCCCACAAAGGTGGACGAGTCCACCGACACCTGGGACACCATCGACTGGCTCATCCACAACATCCCGGAGACCAACGGGAAGGTGGGCATCCTGGGCATCTCGTACGATGGGTTCCTGCCGCTCATGGCCCTGGTGAACCCGCACCCGGCATTGAAAGTCGCGGTGCCCATGAACCCCATGGTGGACGGCTGGCGCGGGGATGACTGGTTCCACAACGGCGCGTTCCGCCAGCAGATGATGCCCTACATCTACGAGCAGGAAGCGTCGCGCACCAACGACTACGCCTGGTGGACCGGCTACTACGACGACTACGACGCCTACCTCGCCGCGGGCTCCGCCGGCGCCCTGGGGAAGAGCCACGGACTGGAGCAGGTGGGGTTCTGGCGCAAGATCCTGGCGCACCCGGCGTATGACGCCTGGTGGCAGCAGCAGGCCATGGACAGCATCCTGGGTGCGCAGCCGCTCAAGGTGCCCACCATGCTGGTCCACAGCCTGTGGGACCAGGAGGACATCTACGGGGCGCCCGCCGTCTACGACCAGATGGAGCCCAGGGACACCCACAACGACATGGTCTTCCTGGTCATGGGCCCCTGGCACCATGGCGGCGAGATCGGCGACGGCAGCACCCTGGGCGCCCTCCGCTTCGGCAGCGACACCGGGCTCTACTTCCGGACCCACGTCCTGGCGCCGTTCCTGGCCCACTACCTCAAGGACGACGCGCCGGCCGACAGCGTCGCGCCCGTCACCGCGTTCGTCAGCGGAACCAACCACTGGGAGCATCTGCAGAGCTGGCCGTCCGGTTGCCCGTCAGGCTGCACCGTGAAGCCCACGCCGCTCTACCTGGAGGCCGGGCACAAGGTGGGGTTCGACGCACCCGCAAAGGGCGACGCCGCGTATGACGAGTACGTCTCCGATCCCTCCAGGCCGGTCCCCTACCAGGTCCGGCCCAACCGCCCGGCCAGCGGCGACATCTGGCGCAACTGGCTGGTCACCGACCAGCGCCAGTTCGCCAGCCGGCCCGATGTGCTGACCTTCACGTCCGACGTGCTCACCGAGCCCGTGAAGATCGCCGGCCGGCCCATCGCCAACATCATCGCCGCCACCACCGGCACCGACGCCGACTGGGTCGTCAAGCTCATCGACGTCTACCCCGACGAGGTCGCCGACCAGCCGGCCATGGGCGGCTACCAACTCATGGTCTCCGCCGACATCTTCCGCGGCCGCTACCGCGAGAGCCTGGCCGACCCCAAGCCCATCACGCCCAACAAGCCGTTGCTTTACAAATTCGCGCTGCCCACGGCGGACCACGTCTTCCTGCCCGGGCACCGCATCATGGTCCAGATCCAGTCCAGCTGGTTCCCCCTCTACGACCGGAACCCGCAGACCTTCGTGCCCAACATCTTCTGGGCCAGGCCGGGCGACTACGTGAAGGCGACGCAGCGGATCTATCACGCGCCGGGCGAGGCGAGCTTCATCGAGCTGCCGCTGGTGGCGAGGCCCTGAGGGGGCCCGGAGCGCAACGGGTTCAGGCGAGGGCCCGACGGGCGACGGCAATTCCCCAACGAATCGCGGCACGGGGTTCGTTGGGGAATTCACCCTTCCCAAGGTGATGTAATCCCCAGCGAACAACATCCAGTGTCGCTCAATAGGGTAATTGACCGTCCTGAAGACGGTGAAATCCCCAACCAACCCGTCGCCCGACTGCTTTGGGGATTTCCCGACACCGGGTCCACGCATGGCCCGGTCCAATCTGGACGCCGTGGCCATCGACCATCGCGCACTGCTCTTCACGGCCGGCGTTGTGGTGCTGACCACCCTCCTGTTCGGGCTGTACCCCGCCCTGCGCGCCTCGGGGTCTGCCCCGCCGTCGGAGCTGAACGGCCAGCGCCGCCGCCACGAGATCGCGGTGCGCGTCGCAATGGGCGCATCCATCGGGGACGTACGGGCCAACGTCGTGCGGCAGGTGCTGGTGCCCGTCGTCATCGGGCTGGGGGTCGGGATCGCCCTGTCGGCCGCGGCAACGCGGGTGCTCACCACCCTGTTGTTCGGCATCGGGCGCATGGATCCCGCGACGATCGCGGCCGTGGGCATCGTCGTGCTTTTCACGGCGCTGCTGGCCAGCTACCTGCCGGCGCGACGCGGGTGGACCCCATGGTCACGCTGCGCGCGGATTGAGACAGACTGCACCCGGTGCGGGCCGGTGTGCCGGGTGCGGGGCACGGCCGGTGTACCGGTGCGGGGCACGGCCGGTGTACCGGTGCGGGGCACGGCCGGTGTACCGGTGCGGGGCACG
>CAZUFP010000003.1:58644-103684 GCA_964619835.1 uncultured Gemmatimonadaceae bacterium
GGGCACGGCCGGTGTACCGGTGCGGGGCACGGCCGGTGTACCGGTGCGGGGCACGAAAACCCTCAACGAATCCGTGGTCCCGGGGGATTCATCGGCAATTTGCCGCGCCAGGCGCGGCAAATACGCATCCGATCGCGGGCGGGAATCCAGCCGACGACGATTCTCCGCCTATAGCGCCGAAAGTCTTCGACGAATTCCCGGGCGGGCCAATCGGTTGAGGGTTTTCGGTGCCTGGGATGCCGGGCACGGGACGGATCGGCCCGCATCGCCGCCCCGCCGGGGGGCCGGGGGGCCGGGGACAGGGGAACCGGGGCGCCCCGGGAGCGCGGCGAGCCCGGAGAACGCAGAGGACGCACGTCGCCGCCCTCGCTCCGCCCTCCCTGTCCCCCGGTTCCCTACCCGTCGATGGGCCGCGGATCCGGCTTCACGGTGAACGTCTGCTGGTAGCTCTTGCCGTTCACCGTCAGCTTGGCGGTGAACTCGCCCGGCAGCGTCACCACCGGCTCCTGCGGGCCGCGGCGATACCGGAAGCCGCCCCGGCCGCCCGTGTTGGGCTTCCACACGGCCCGGTGCATGCCGGCCTTGGCGGAGAACGGCGCCGGCGGCTCGCGCCAGATGATGGCGGTGTTGGGGATGCCGCGTTCGGCGCCGCCTCCCCCACCTCGCCGACCCGCGCCCGGCGTTTCCTCGCTGGAGAACGTGTGCAGCACCTTCCCGTCCCCGTCGAGGATCTCGAGGGTGACCGGCCCCTTGGCATCCGCCTTCAACCAGTAGTCGATGTACGCGCCATCGGGCGGGTTCTCGGCCTGCGGCTCGTCCTTCTGCATGCGCATGCCATCGTCGCCGCCCTGGTCCACGTCGATGGCATCGGCGGGCTTGAACAGGTACGCGTCGGCCTGCTCGATGGACGGGTCGGCCTGGCGCAGGGTGCTGATGTCGTCGATGACCCAGAAGCCGCGGCCGTGCGTGCCCACGATGAGATCGCCGTCGTAGACCTGGAAGTCGCGCACGGACGTGGCCGGCAGGTTGAGCTGCAGCGGCTGCCAGTGGTCGCCATCGTCGAACGAGACGAAGGCGCCGCGCTCGGTGCCGGCGAACAGCAGGCCTTCCCGCTCCGGGTCCTCCTTGACGACGTGCACGTAGACGCCTTCGGGCAGGCCGTCGGTGATGCGCTGCCAGCTCCTGCCCCTGTCCCGCGTGCGGTAGATGTAGGGGTCGAAGTCCTCGAGCTGGTGCCGGTCCACACTGGCGTACGCGGTCTGGAAGTCGAAGTGCGACGCCTCGATCATGGTCACGCGGCTCCAGGCCGTCATGGCCCTGGGCGTGACGTCGTTCCAGGTCTTGCCGTCGTCGGTGGTGACCTGGATCAGCCCATCGTCGGTGCCGATCCAGACCATGGGCACCAGCAGGGGCGAGGGCGAGATGGTGTAGACGACGCCGCGGCGGTCGTTGCCCACGTCGTCGGCCGCCGCCCGGTCCAGGTTCTTCGGAATGCCGGGGTTCGGGCGCGTCAGGTCGGGGCTGATCTGCGTCCACGTCTTCGCGCCGTCGTGGGACTTGAACACGAACTGGTCGGCGTAGTACAGCGCGCGCGGGTCGGCGGGCGACAGCACCAGCGGCTGCGTCCAGTCGTGCCGCGCCGGCTCCTTGGACTCGGGCGCCGTCGTGCCCGGCACGAACCGGTTCTGCGCCAGGTCGAAGCGGGTGCCCGTGCCGCCGTAGACGATGCCCGGGTGCAGCGGGTCGCCGGCCGTGTAGCCGCTCTCGCCGCCGGCGCCCATGGGCTCCCAGTCGCGCTCGGAGATTTCGCCGAACTTGCCGCGGGAGCGCACGGCCACAGCGCCGCTGTCCTGCTGGGCGCCGTGGACCCAGTACGGGAAGCGGTAGTCCACGGACACGTGGTAGATCTGGGCCGTGGGCTGGTTGTACCACGAGCTCCAGTCCACCTTCGCGGGGTCGTCCTTGGCGTTGCGGGTGATGGCGGTGCCCTGGTCGCTGGACGTGATGAGGGTGTCGGGGTCGTCGGGCGAGACCCACGCCTGGTGGTAGTCGTCGCCGCCCGGCGAGCCCTTGAGCGGCTGCCAGTTGTGGCCGCCGTCGTCGGACCGGTACAGGGACACGTTGGACACGTAGATCACGTCGGCGTCGGTGGGGTCTACGACCACGTGCTCGAAGTACCAGCCGCGGCCCCACAGGGCCATGTCGTCGGACAGGCGCGTCCAGCTCTCTCCTGCGTCATCCGAGCGGAAGAAGCCGCCCTGGAGCGGGACGGACGGGTTCGTGCCGTACGGGTTCGGCGGCGCGTTGGCCGGCGGCTTGGCGCCGGGCTCCGGCAGCAAGCAGTCCACCAGGGCGTACACCCGGTTCGGATCGGTGGCCGCCACGGCGATGCCGGTGCGGCCGATGCCCTCCGGCGGCAGCCCCTTGGTGAGCTGCGTCCATGTGTCGCCGCCGTCGGTGGACTTGAAGATGCCGCCGCCTGGCCCGTTGCTGGGCGGGTAGACGAACCACGGCGGTCGCCGCGTGTTCCACAGGCCGGCGTAGACCACCTGCGGGTTGGTCGGGTCGATCACCACCTCGACGGCGCCCACGTCCGGGCCCTTGTAGAGCACCTTCTCCCAGGTCTGCCCCCCGTCCGTCGACCGGAAGACGCCGCGCTGCTCGTTGCCGGCGTAGTAGTGGCCGATGGCCGCCACGAACAGCGTGTTCGGATCGTGCGGGTGCACGGCCACCCGGCCGATGTGCTGCGTGTCGTCCAGGCCGATGTGCGTCCATGTCGCCCCGGCATCCGTGGTCTTGTACACTCCGTTGCCGAAGCCCGTGGAGTCCCGCAGCGTCGACTCGCCGGTGCCCACGTACAGCGTGTCCGGCGCCGATGGTGCCACCGCCAGGGCGCCAATGGACGCCACCGGCTGGTCATCGAACACCGGGCGCCACACCCAGCCGCCGTCGATGGTCTTCCATACGCCGCCGTTCACGTGCCCGAAATAGAACTCGTTGGGCCGGCCCGGCACGCCCGTGACGGCATCCGTGCGGCCGCCCCGGAACGGGCCCAGCAGCCGCCACTGGAGTCCCGAGAACAGGCCTTCGGGCACCGGGCCGGCGACGGCACCGGGCGACGCTTCCATCGCAAGCGCGTTCGCCGTTCGCACCATTCCTCCGGGCCGCAGCAACTCGGACAACCCGGGTCCGGCCAGGAGGAACGCGCCGCCCGCCTGCCCCGCACGGACCAGGAAATCGCGGCGAGTGAAGGGCTGCGAGGGGGTCGAACCATCATCGACGGGTGAACAATCGCGGTCGGCGGGGCCGGCCCCGGAGTGCCTGCGTGACACGAACGCCTCCTGTTGTGGGACCTGCGGTGGCGAGGGGGTGAGGAGGACTGCTCCCCAGCGCTCTCACGGACAGGGCAAGATGAAGGAGGCAACGCCGCAAGGCCAGTGTGGCAACCGCCAGGGTGGCACGAGGCGCCGCTGGCCTTTCGCCAACACGGGCGTATTCTTGGGCGTGTTCACCTGCTGTGGGCCCTTGCCCTCAACTCGAGCAGCCCGAGCCACGCATTTCCATGCGAATCCGCAACGCAACCGGTGACGACGTCGCGCAGATGACCGCCATCGTGAACGCGGCCTTCGCCGTAGAGACGTTCCTGGAAGGCCCACGAACGGACGAAGCCCGGATGGCGGAGGCGGTCCAGACCGGTGAGTTCCTGGTGGCCGAGGACGACGAACGGCGGGTCACGGGGTGCGTGCGCGTCGAGCGCGACGGTGCGGTTGGCCGGTTCGGCATGCTTGCCGTCGACCCGGACGCGCAGGGCAAGGGCATCGGCCGCGCCATGGTCCAGGCGGCGGAAGACCGTTGCCGAGTATACGGCTGCAAGCGCGTGGACATCCGGGTCCTGAGCCTTCGTCCGGAGCTGCTGCCCTTCTACAGGAGGCTGGGGTACGCCGAGACGGGCACGGAGCCGTTCCGCGCCACGCGGCCGCTGGCCGGCGGCGCCGAGTGCCATTTCATCATACTGACCCGCGCCCTGTGACCGGTCGACGCCGCGCACGGCCCGGGCGGAGACCGCGCCCACCGTGCGTCAAGCCGGGATGGTCTGCGTCCGTTCGCACGGAATCACCAGCGTAAAGGTCGTGCCCTGCCCCGGTTCGCTTTCCAGCAAGACCTGTCCACACATGGAGCGGGCAGCCGCGAGCACGATGCTGAGCCCGAGGCCGAACCCGTTGCCGGGCGCATTGCGGCCCCGCCAGAAGCGCTCGAACACCGCCTTCTGGTCGCTCCGCGGGATGCCGATGCCGTTGTCGTGGACGCGGAGCAGCCAACGCGCGCCTTCAACGTCTTTTTCGCAGGCGATGCGGACCCAGCGCGCCGGCTTCGCGGGGTCTGCGTAAGCGATGGCGTTCCGGACCAGGTTCTGCACGGCCAGCAGAACCGGCGCGGAGGGCACGAGCACGGCCGGGATGTTCCCTTCCCGTGCAACGTCGACACGCGCGCCTTCGTCCCCAAGATCCGTCAGGACCTGATCGATGATAGCGGACAGGGGCTCTCTCTTTTCTTTGCCTCCACCCTGTGTCCGCGTCAACGACTGAACCGCGCCGACGATGGCGTTCACGTCCCACAACGCCTGCTCCACCCGCTCCATGGACGCGTGGCGGAGCGCCGCCTCCTCGGGGCTTCCGCGTTCTTCCAGGAATTGCAGCGTTTGCAGGGCGGCCACCGCCGCACCCAGCGGACTGCGGATCTCGTGGGCCAACATGCTGCCGAATGAGGAAAACCGGGCCTCATCTTCGTCCCGGAAGGCCTCCGCGACCACGACCTCCGCCAGCATGACACCGTGGCTGAGGCGCTCCGCGATGCGGGCGCCCACATCCACTTCCACGGGCACGCGCAGAGCGGCGAGCGCCCGTCGCAGCTCCTCATGCAGCAGGCGGCTCAGGATCCGCAGGTGGAGAAGGACTTCCTCGATGCCGTGCCCGCTGTCCCGCCAACGGTGCGCGAGCCGCCGCAGTCCATCGGCACAGCCTGCGCAGGGGGCGTCATCCTCACTGATGGAGCGGACGATCCACCACACCACCAAAGGCAGGTGGCCGCGGAGATCGTCGCCCGGGAACTCGCCCTGCCCCCGTACGCGATGGCGCTCCTCCAGTTCCCACTGCCAGTGCGTCGTGATGTCGTTTACACGGCCTGAAAGGAAACGCACTAACTCCCGGCCCGCCACGTGCTGTTCGACCGGTTGCTCGGTCCAGCTCGGGCGGTCCGGGCTGCAGGTGACGCTCATACGAGCCTCCCGGGGGTGAGGCGTGGGGAGCACGGCAACCCTTTCCGTTCTATGAAACGATTCCTCTCCATAGACGGCTGTCGCCCCCCATTGGTCACTGGCAGGCCCGGCCCAACCCCGGAATTGCGGCGGTTATGACGCGGCCGTATTCTGCCAACAGCCGGCCAACAGAACGATGGAGGCGTTGAACGTGTACCGCCCGATCCGCTTCTCTGCCATTGTCCTCCTTGCGCTGTTCACGTTCACCGGCAGCCTCGGTGCCCAGGCGGCGGACTCCGTCGGCGGCAAGCCGTTCACGTTCGCCGTGGGCGCAGACCTGTCGTTTCTCAAGGCCGCCGAAGACCGCGGCGTCCAGTTCAAGGACAACGGCGTCGTGCGGCCCGGCCTCGACATCTTCAAGGACCACGGCTACGACTGGATCCGGCTGCGGGTGTTCCATGCGCCCACGCGCCTGCCCAACAGCCTTCCGTACACCATCGCGCTGGCCAAGCAGGCCAAGGCCCGCGGCTACCGGTTCCTGCTGGATTACCACTTCTCCGACACATGGGCGGATCCGCAGCACCAGATCACGCCGATCGCCTGGGACACCATGGACATCGAGGTTCTCGTCGACTCGGTCTACAACTACACCCGCGATACCTTCAAGGCGTTTCAGGACTCCGGCGTCACCCCGGACATGGTCCAGATCGGCAACGAGGTCCGCAACGGCATGATGTGGCCGCTGGGCAAGCTGCCTGGCCACTGGGACAACTTCATGGCGCTCTACAAGGCGGCTCTCGATGGCATCGACGACGCCCGGGGCACGAACCCGCGCCCGTTGCTCATGGTGCACTACGACAACGGCGCCGATGCCGAAGGAGCGCTCCGCTTCTTCCAGCGCTTCAGCAGCTACGACCTGCCGTACGACATCATTGGCTTCTCCTACTACCCGTGGTGGCACGGCAACCTGCTGCAGCTCAGGGACAACTTCCTGTCCATCCTCCACAACTTCCCGGACAAGGACGTCATCCTTGTGGAAGTGGGCTACCGGCCCTGGGTGTACGAGCATTCCGATAGTCTGCCCCCGTACCCCGAGAACGCGCCGGGCGGGCCACGAAAGATGTTCCTGGAGTCCGTTACGCAGACCCTGCTCGCCATTTCCGACCGCAGGATCAAGGGGATCTTCTGGTGGGAGCCCGCCACGGGCTGCGACAGTGACTTCTTCGACGAGGACTGCAACGCCCGCCCGGTGATCGACGTGTTCGACCACTACCGCAGGAACTGAGGGCCATTCCTCCAAGTCGTTCAACCCGGGGCAACAACATTGAATCCGGCCTGCGCGAGATGCATTTTCGAGCAGGCCGGATCCGTGTCCGCCGGGTCCTGGTGCCCGGCCTGCCGCACGGCAGACCCGGTGGGCATCGTGTGGGTAGCCCCGTTCTTCTTGCGTGGCATGGCCCCATATAGCCATACTGTGCACGGAAGGGAAAACGTAGGTGCAAGTAACGCCTCTGCCCCGGAGAGAGGCTTGTGAACGCACCCAGACGAACTGGCCATTCCTGGCCCGCTTCGTTCCCGTTGCGAGCGGTCGTGTCAAAATGTGTCCTCCACCCGCTTGCGATTCCAGTTCTCATTATCCTTCCAGCATCTCCCTGCAAACCAACAGCTGGTCACGTGGGGCGGAACGCTCGGAGCCCGCCGCCTTCGGATCCGGCAGATTTCGGGGTTGGGTGGGAAACGGGGGGTCCATACCACGGTCTCGTCATCTGGAGGAAACTCAATGAGTGACCACCGGGAAGGTTCTCTGCGGAGAAGGGATTTCCTGGTTGTGACCGCTGGAGGTCTAGGATGCCTGGCGCTGGGTGGAGTCCGCGAAGCGCTGGCAAGGGCCCGGCAAACCGGGAAACCGCTCCTCACCGATACGAGCCTCAACCGTTTCATTCTGGAAGCCAGGGCGAATCCCAAAATCTACCAGCAGTACGCAGGGATGGCGGAAAAGGACCTTTACGCGTTCCTGAGCAAGAACTTCACCCTCACAGAAGCCCAGAGCTACTCCATCCGGCACCTGACCAAGGAAAACACGGCGACGCTGACCAAGGCCATTGACGCGTCGGCGAAGCTGGTGGCTGGATCGGGCCAGCGCGAAGAGCCGCTTCCCGCGGACTGGTCCCCGATGATGTTCACGTTCTCCGGGAAGGCCACGAGCAAGGGCACGGCGAAGATCACATACTCGTCGACCTCCTCCAACACCCCGGGCGGCGGCCATACGTCCACCCACACCATCAGCGCAGAGGTTTCGTACTGAAGCGGTTGGACATGAAGACAGGGCCGCGAGCTCGGCGAAGCGCCCCGGAACGCGGTCGGCCTCCGGGGCGCTTTTCGCGGGCGTGTTGTCACGCATGAGATCCCGGAGCGAGGTCATCATCCATGGACGACTCCCCGATGGAAGGAGTGAATCGTCAAGGCTGGCGTGAGCTGGCGTTGATCATGGGCGGATTCGGCTACTTCAAGGCATTGGCAGCGGCGTGTCGGTTCGACGTGTTTTCCGCGCTGTCGCGACGGCCGGGACAAGGGGAACTGGAACTGGCGCAACGGCTGGGATTGCCGCGGTACTCCGTGAAGGTGCTCATGCAAACGCTGGTGACGCTGGGTCTGGTGAAGCGCGTCGGCGACGGCTACCACAATGAGGCGGTGGCGGAGTCTGCCCTGGTGCGCGGCAAGGCGGGCAACGTGCTGGCCGTCGTGGAAGGCTACGATCGCATCATGTACGGCGGCATGGATCGCCTTTCTGAATCCCTTGAGGCGGGAGAAAATCGTGGTGTTGAGACACTGCCCGGACACGGCGCCACGATATACGAACGCCTGCAATCGCAACCGGAGTTCGAGCCTGTCTTCCACCGTTGGATCGAGCGTATCTCCGAGCTCACGGATGCCGCCCTGGGTGCATTTGACCTCGCCGATTGCCAACGGGTTTTGGACGTGGGCGGAGGGTCGGGCGCAAACGCCATCGCGCTCTGTCGCCTGTACCCCCACCTCCAGGTCTCGATCTTCGATCTCCCTTCCGTGTGCCGGTTGGCCACGCAGAAAGCGGCAGCCGAAGGTTTGTCCGACAGGGTACACGTCATCCCCGGGAATTTCTTCGAGGATCCGTTTCCGTCGAGTCACGACGCCATCCTGTTCTGCCACATCTTCAACATCTACAGCCCCGAAACGAACGTCGCGCTGTTGAAGAAGGCGCATGGCGCGTTGCCGTGGGGCGGCCGCGTCATCATCGTCAACAGTGTCGAGCCTCCCGACGGCCCGGCATCACTGGGCTCGGCTCTGCTTTCTCTCTACTTCCTTTCCATCGCAACCGGCCGGGGGATGGTGTACCCGGTGGAAGCGTACGCCGACTGGCTGGGCGAAGCAGGATTCGAAGAGGCCGCTGTGCAGTTCGTGACGGGAACGGATCACGCCGTAATACAGGCGGAAAAGACGGCGCCACTGGCCATCCACATCTCCACCCAGAGACGTGAGGCAGGATCATGAACACCAGGACGGTTTTCGCCACGTCGCTAATGTACGCGACCCTCAGCCTGGCCCCTTTCCCCACTTTCGCAGTCGCCCAGGCGGTCGATCATCCTGTTCTGAAGCCCAGGGTCGCCGTCGTTTCCCTGTCCGACGACGCCCTCAAAGTGACAACGGATCAGTACCCGGGCGGCGACGAGACCACCGTTGACATCCCGCCGCCGGAGGGGTTCGCCCTCGGCCTCACGGAAATGCTCACGACGGCCCTGGTCCAATCGGAGCGGTTCGTCGTGCTGGAGCGGGCGCTCATCGACCGGATGCTGGCCGAGCAGGATTTCGGCGCTTCGGGCCGGGTCAACCCCGAAACGGCTCCGAAGCTCGGCCAGGCCATCGGGGCCCAGGCGCTGATCAGCGGGGCCATCACGGAATACAGCTACACGGCATCCAAGTTGGGAGGCGCCATCAGCCTGCTCAAGGGAGCCAATGTGAGTGCGCGCCAGGTGAAGGCCGTCGTCGGGATCGACATCCGGGTGCTGGATTCAGCCACCGGCGAGGTGGTTGCGTCCCATCGGGGCCAGGGCGAGGCCACGGCAAAGATGCTGGCCGCGGATGTGACTGTGGCCGAACATTCCTTCAGCTCAGAGCTGAACAAGTCGACACCGTTGGGCCGGGCATCCCGGGCGGCGATCAGTCAGGTCGTCTCGGACCTCGTGGACGAACTGGGAGCGATGGAATGGACGGGTCGCATCATCGATGTCCGTGACGACAAGATCTACATCAACGCGGGCGCAGAAAGCGGGATCCGGGTCGGCATGCAATTGGACGTGTATCGGCAGGAGGAACCCTTGATCGACCCGGCCACAGGGCAGAACCTCGGCGCCCCGGAACGGCACATCGGCGCGATCCGCGTCGTACAGGTCGAAGACCGGTACGCCGTGGCAGAAGCGGTGGACGGAGAAGGGTTCGCCCGCAACGCGCTTCTCCGCTTCGTCGGTGATTCGCCGAAACCTTGATTTGACCCGGCCGGCAAAGGCCCGGGCCGTTCGTTTCTTCAAAGGCTCGGCCAGGCGCCGGCTCAAACGCCACCCTTCCAGCACGCCAACACCCGGCGCGCATTCCCCTGGCAGATCTGATCCGCTACGTCTTCCCCGTAGCGTTCGGCCAGAACGCCTGCCACCGCATCGTAGCCCGGGGGCGTTTCCAGCCCCGGCAACGTCGGCTTGATGAACCCATCCTGGTCGGAGCCGATGGCGGCGGTGTCGTAGCCCCCGGTGACAACGTGCACCCGGTCGATGTGCCGGCAGAGGATGTCCATGGAATCCCCGAACGTCCCTGGCGCCGGGAATCCGCGTGCCATGTAGTGTTCGCACGCGATCAGGCCCACGACACCGCCCCTGCGCGCGATGGCCCGCACCTGCCCGTCCGACAGGTTGTAGCCCAGGCCGCCGAAATCGCATGCGCCGTGGGATGCAAGAACGGGAATGCGCCCATGGGGATCCAGCACGTCGAGCATCTCCATCGTGTCGGAGAAGGCCCGCTCGCTCATGTGCGTCACATCGACCAGCACGCCGTGGTCCAACATTGCCTCCACGGCGGCCCGCCCGAGCTCTGTCAGGCCCACCGCCGGTTGCGGAAAGATGAGGTCGTACAGGCGGTCCGGAAGGAAGGGCAGGGCCGGCGTGTTGGTCGCGACCTGCCGCCAGAAAAGGTGGGCGAGAGTGATGTAGGCGACGCCGCGCCGCGCCAACTCGCCCACGTTCGCCGCTAATTCCGCCGGCGACCCACCCAGGTGAAACCCGCCTTCCACGGCGTGGACCAGCGCCACCCGGTCTTCCTGTACGGCGCGTTCCATGGCCACCGGGTCCCGGGTGACGACCACATCACCACGCCCCGCAACACTCGCCTCCACGGCATCCAGTTGCCGCACCAGATCGTCCATGTACCAGGGTTCCGGCGGCGACGCATACGGCACGCCGAGGTCCATCTCGTCGAACGGCGCATAGAGAACGGACAGGGCAATCCGGATGCGGCTGGCGGCGAGGTTTTCGAGGGTTACGGCCGGAGCGGTGCCCCGGCCCGGGTAGTTCCCGATCCGGTTCGCGATGCGCAGCACGGGGCCGCGGAGCCAGTCGCGCAATTTCTTGTGCCGCAGCGGAATACGGCGTTTCTGGTAGGGCCCCGTCGCCAGCAGATGGATCGGGTAGTGCGTGTGCAGGTCAACGATCACGGAACACCCCGGGCGTCGCTCTCGGTTCTTGTACACCGGCTTGCGGCGTTCGGCATCGCAGCGTGATGGGCCGGCGGACCGATCCACCCCGCCTGGCGCCAGACGCTTCGCACCGCGAACATGTCGCCATGCGCATGACGCTTGCATCCCGAACCCGGGCCCGGAGGTGGGTCCTGGCCCTATCCACCGCCCTGGCCGCCTGCTCTGCCGGCGCTTCCATGCGGTCGGCTCCCGATACCCTGGCGGGCCTGCCCCTCCACCACGTGTTCACCGGGCCGCGCGCCCTCGCTGCGATCCAGCGGCTCCACGGCACCGGCGCTGTCCGGCTCGAGCACGCGTGGGTCGCGGGTTACGGGGACGAACGCGCCTCAGGCATGTTGTACGTCGGCGTGGCTCCCGACGCCGAGAGAGCGCGCGGCCTCATGGAGGACATGGAGCGGCGAGTGGCTGGCGGACCGACGCCTTTTCACGACCTGCGGCAACTCGCCGTCGCGGGTCGTGAGATCGGGCTGTTGCGGGGCCAGGGCCAGCTTCATTTCCTTTACACGCGCGGCTCGCGCGTCGTGTGGGCGTCCATCGACGCGGACCGTGCCTGCGCCGCGTTGAAGCAACTGCTGGGCCGCGCCCCGGTGGACACCGCTGGACGCTGCGAGCTACCCGGCCCAGGCTGAACACTCAGCCGGAGCACCCGAAGCACGGGGGTCAACGACGCGAACGATTCCGGGCGTGCCCGACCCCACCCCGTGACGGCGGAGGGTGTGGCGAACGTTCCGCCTCCGGCCGGTTGGCCAGCGGTATGGTGAGTCGGAACGCCGTTCCCTTCCCCGGCTCGCTCTCCACCCAGATCCTTCCGCCGTGCGCCTCCACGATGCCGCGAGCTACCGCCAGGCCCAGACCGGCGCCCGCCGCTTTCTGCCGTTTGGCCTGCCAGTACCACTCGAATACATGCGCCAGCTCGTCCCGCGCGATGCCCGGCCCGGTGTCGGTCACCGATACCTCGGCCATGCCGTCGCGAACGGCGCATCTGAGGGATACGACTCCCAGCGGAGGCGTATGCTTCAACGCGTTGTCGAGTAGATTGGACAGCACTTCGAACAGGCGGTGCTCGTCGGCCGATGCGAAAACGCCCGAGCATCGATCGCAGCTCAACCGGATCTGGCGCTGCGCCGCCAGGTCCAGGAACATCTCCTGGACATCTTCCAACAGCCGCGTCACGTCCAGGGCCCGCCGGGTCAGTTTGAGGTGCCCGCTCTGGATGTTGGAAACCTCCAGCAGGTCGTCCAACAACCGTCGGGCACGCTCCACGGACCGCTCGATCACAGCCAGGTGGCTCTCCTGTTCCGACAACGCAAGAGGCACCTGCTGGAGCAACGAAACGCCGCCGAGAATGGCCTGCAGCGGGGCCCGCAGGTCGTGGGACACCACCGCCAGGGTTTCATCGCGCGCCTCGACGGCCGCCTGGGCCGCGGCCCGCGCAGCACGCTCCTCCGTCAATCGAAGCGTGTTCTCCGTCGCGAGACGCTGCTCCGTGATGTCTTCTGCGATCCCCACGACCCGCACGATCCGGCCTTGCGCATCACGGACCGGGAACGCTCGATCGTGGATCCAGCGCTCGGACCCATCCGGCCGGATCACGCGGAATTCAACGTCGAAGTCGCCTCGGGAAAGCCCGGGCAGCACTGCCTCCACACGGTCCCGATCCTCCGGGTGAACGGCCTTCTGCCAGCTGTCGGGATCGTCGTACAAGCTCTGCTTCGGCCGGCCCCACACGTCCTCATACGCAGGGTTCACGTACAGGAGACCGCCGTTCGGTACGGTCATCCAGAGCACGTCCCGGATATTTTCCGCCAGTTCCCGGAATCGCTCCTCGCTCGCGACCAGGGCGGCTTCCATCTCCCTTCGTTCGGCGACCTCCGCCAGCAGGTTCGCCATCGCCTGCAGGAAGTGGACATCATCCTGGCTGAACGTCCGGGCCCGGGTCGTGTGCGCGCCCAGGATGCCAAAGGGCCGGCCCGGCCCTTCGATCACGACACTCATCCCCGACACGACTCCGTGGTCGACCAGTAGCTGCGGACCCCGGAATCGCGTCTCCGCGTTCAGGTCCGCCACGATGACCGGCTCCCGTTGGCGGAGGGTGAAACCGGCCTGTGAGTTCTCGCCACCCGGCACCACTTCCCGACCCACACTGCCCGGCTTCCACCCGACCCCGGCGTGAAGCACCAGTTCGTCCGTGTCCGGCCGGAGGGTCAACACCTTGGCATACTCCACGTCCAGCGTCTCCGCAACCAACCGCACCACCTCGTCCAGCACGTGGTCCAACCGGCCACTGCGCAGAATTTCGAGACCCATCCGGGCCACCGCCGCTTGTTGGCGGGCCCGCGCTTCCAGGGCCTGTTGCGCTGCCTTCCTCTCGTTGATCACCTGGAGGTGGATCGTCAGCCCGTCCCCCGATGGGTACGCCCGGATGTCAAACCACGAGGCCAGCGGCTCGTAGTAGTGCTCGAAGTGAACGGTCACGCCGTCCCGCAGCACCCGCCGGTATTCCCGTTCGACGTCGCTGTCCGACAGAGGAGGAAACGCTTCCCAGATGGTGCGCCCCAACAGCTCATCCCGGCTTCTGGCCAGCAGCCGTTCTGCCGAACGGTTGACGTACCGATAGCGCCAGTCGCCGTCCACGACGACCAGCCCGTCGGTAATGCTTTCCAGAATCGCGCCCAGGGAATCCCCGGACATGTCGCCGGGAATCGCGCTCGAGCCTGGCATCGTCCCTCTACCGTTGACGGGGTTCACCATCCCGGACCCGCCGACTGCCGCGGGCCCCGCCTGTGTTGCACACCGGATCGTTGGGAAGACTTGGGGAAGAATGAGCGAGGCGTTTTGACATCATCGCGCCGCCGCCCTTCGCGCCGGTGTCCCGCAAGGACCGTTCCCGATTTCCAGGCTGCACCGTGCGCCCACGGTCCGGACTTTGCGCAGCACTGCCGAGACAGATCATGGTGCGGACGCCGCACTCCCGCTCCTGCACGGCAGCCGCCAAATCCACACCTCACTCCGGGCCTCATGAGCGATACGAACACCAACGCCTCCCACGCGCCACGCCCCGCTCGTCCCGTCAGCCGCGGCCCCCGCGAATGGGCCCGCGCGTTCACGGGCTTCTACCCTCCCACGGCGGAGGACATGAGCCGGCTGGACCCCATCGCTCGTTTCCTGTACTCGGCCCGGAGCGTAATCCTGGTCATCTCGTTCCAGGCCGCGTTGCTGGCCGGGCTTCTGGCGCTGACCGCGCATCGTTTCGAGACCGTGCCGTTCGCCCTGGTCCTGGTGGGATTCCTGGTGCTTCACGCCATCAGCAACCTGTCCAACGACTACTTCGGCGTCCGCCGTGGGCACGACACCGACGATTCCCCCCGGCGCCGTTACACGGTGCACCCGATCCTCTCCGGTGCCGTCAGCTCTCGCCTCCTGGTCACCGGCCTGCTGGTGCTCACGGGCGTTGCCGCGGGCATCGGCGTGTATTTCATCCTGCTCCGCGGCCGGCCCGCGGTGTTCCTCGCCGTCGCCGGCGCCCTGCTGCTGCTGGCATACGACGCCGCGCCGCGTGCCCTGAAGGAGTTGGGCCTGGGCGAGGTGGCTGCGTTCATCGTGTGGGGACCCCTCATGGTGGCGGGCGGCTACTGGATGATCGCGGGACAACCGTCCGCGGCGGCACTGGTCGCGTCCGTGCCGTACGGCCTGGGCGTCATGTCCATTCTCGTCGGCAAGCACATCGACCAGCGCATCTTCGACGAGACCCACCACCAGCGTACGCTTCCCGTGGTCCTGGGCGAACGCTGGGCCCGGCTCCTCAATCGCGGGGCCGTGGTGGGCATGTACGCCGTGGTGGGTGCAGGCATCGCCGCAGGGGGCCTGTCCCCCTTCGCTCTCGTCGTCGTGTTCGCTCTGCCTCGGGCGTGGAAAGCCGTGTCCGTCATGTCGGCGCCGGCACCGGCCGGACCGCCGCCCGGGTACGTGGGTTGGCCCCTCTGGTACCACCGTGTCTGCCTGGTGCACAACCGAGCGTTCGGCTGGCTCTATGTCCTGGGCCTCGCCCTCGGCGCCGTCTTTCCCGGCGTGCGTCTTCAGTAGGGGATGCGCGTCGCCGGAGCCATCCGTCTCCGGCGCTCCGTGACCCCGGCCCGTTCAGACGGTTGCGTCGGCCGTGCCGGCGGAGGCTCCCCCGCGGTGCCGCCAGGCCAGCACCAGCGCAGCACTGACGGCGACCACCGCCATCACCGTCTGATTGAAGTTGACGCCCTCCACGCGGGACGCGTTCACGCGAATGAACTCCAACAGGAACCGCCCCACCGGGTAGACGATCAGGTAGACCAGGAACACGTCCCCGTTTTTCAACGCCGCGCCGTGCCGGCGGGCCAGCCACAACAGCAGGGCCATGTTCGCCAGGTCCCAGATGCATTCGTACAGGAAGAGGGGCTGGTAATACGCGTCGTTTGCGAACTGCGGAAGACGGTGCAGGGGATCGATGTAGATCTTCCAGGGCAGGTTCGTGGGAGGGCCGTACAGCTCCTGGTTGAAGAAGTTGCCCCAGCGCCCGATGGCCTGGCCCAACGCCAGCCCTGGCGCGGTGATGTCCACCCACTCGGTGAAGCGCAGGTGGTGGCGGCGCGCGTAGAGATACAGCGCGGCCAGACCACCGATGACGCCGCCCGGGATCCCCAGCCCGCCATGCCAGACGGCGATCGCCTCCAACGGATGCGTCAGGTAGTACTCCGTCGTGATGCCGCTGGCGATGGACGACGGCATGGGCGAGAAGATGTGCCACAAGCGCGCACCCACCACGCCGCCCACCAACAGCCATAGCAACAGATCCCAGAGGACGTCCGGGTCGTGGCCGCGACGCGCCGCTTCCCGGCTGGCCACCCAGCCGCCGGCCAGCGCACCAGCGAGAATCAGAAGGCTGTAGAAGCGAATATGCAGCGGGCCCAGCCAGAAACCGTCGGGCATGTGCCTCCCCTTTGCGTTGTCGTGCGGGAGGCCCCGGCCACTCGCCGGCGGCCGCGGTGTCCGGCCGCGGCCGCAACGGCCCCTGGAGTCCGCACGTATGCAAACAAAGGGCCGGCGCCCTGGGGTTTCTCTTCTGCCCGAGGGCAGGCTGCCGTCAGCCGGCTACCGCCAACACCACAGCTCCGTATGCCGGCAGTGCCACCATCTGCCCGTGCTGCACACCGCCGCCCAACAGGTCCCGTGCCCCCTCGATGTCCGGCTCCGCGACCGTCGCCTCCACGGGCCTGGCGCGCGCATTCACCAGGACCACCACGTGGCCTCGCCGGTACGCGATGACGTCCTGCTCCGCGTCGGTGGCCACGACCTCGAGCCCGCCGTTCACCAGCGACGGGTTCGTGCGCGACAACTCGATCACCTGCCGGTAGAACGCCCGCGCCTCCTGCGCGTGGGGTTGGTTCCAGTCCACCGGTTCCCTGTCGAACAGGCCGAGCTTCTGCGGGCTCTCCACGGCCTGGCCGTTGTAGAGGAGCGGTGGGCCGGGCAATAGCGCCATGGCGACGTACGCGGCCCGGGCACCGCCAGGTCCACCGAACAGCGTCACCGGTGGCGCGTCCCACGCCGTCTCGTCGTGGTTGGTGGTCATGCGCATGCGCATTCCGCCGCTGTCCGGGTACTGCGCCAGCTCCTGGACCTCCTTTTCGGCGAAGTCTGCCGCCCGCCGGCCCTTCCAGACCTCCTTCAGCCGGCCGTAGGACGACCACGGGTACGTCAGGTCGAACCCGTCCGCCAGCATCCTCGGGTCGTCCCACTCAGCCAGCAGCAGGATGGGCTTCACCGCCCGGAGCTGCGGGATCGCTTCCTGCCAGAACGTGTCCGGGACAAAGCCCGCCACATCCATCCGGAACCCGTCCACATCGAACGTGGTCAGCCAGTACTTCATGGCCTCGATCATGGCCCGGCGCAACGCCGGGTTCTCGTAGTCCAGCTCGGCGACATCCGTCCAGTCCGTTAGCTTGCCGCTCAAGTCGCGCGGAACGGTCATCTTCCCGTCCGCCGTGTGGGCGTAGTAGTCGGGATGCTCCGTCACCCACACGTTGTCCCAGGCCGTGTGGTTGGGCACCCATCCCAGGATGATCTTCATGCCCCGGGCGTGCACCGAGTCCACCAGGGCGTGAAGGTCCGCTTCCGTGCCGTAGTCCGGGTTGATGGCGTAGTAGTCCCGTACGGCGTACGACGATCCCAGCGGCCCTTTGTGGTTCTTGACGCCCACCGGGTAGATGGGCATCAGCCACACCACCTGCGCACCCGTCCCCTGGATGCGGTCAAGCCCCTGGATCACGCCCTGGAGCGTGCCATCCGGCGAGAAGTCCCGGACGAACACCTCGTACAGCGCCGTCTGTGCCGTGAAGGCATGCGTTCCGGGCGGCGGACCGGGTGGAGTCGTTTCGACCGCCGGCTCGGTGCAGGCGAATATGGCAAGACCGACCAGGCTCAGCCCCAGCCCGCGCATGATGCGCTTGTTCATGATGGACCGCCTCCGGATGTGGCGTTCACGTAGATGGCGAGGCCGGCCACGAGGGGGTGAAGCCGCCGCGCAGAGCAGGACGAGGGTGGCGGAGGAGCGCGCATGTCAGGGCCTCTGGAGCGTGATCACAGGGGCGAATCCGTGGCCGCGCTGCCAGAATAGCCGACGTTTCCGGCGAGCACCAGTGACCGCGCGGTGGCGGTGCCGCGCCCGGTGCATGAGATTACCGGACGGCGCAGACGACCCGGACGTGCAGGGGGTCCTCTCCCCTCGCCGGGCGGGTCCCTCGACTTAACCGGCCGGGCAACGCATGTTAACGGACCCCGGGGATCTCGGCGGAGAGGTCCCATGCCTTTGCCCGGAAGAGTTCGGAGCCGGACATGTTCGCTAGGGACGCTCGCGCCTCGGAAGATGGCAAACAACCTCGTCGAGGAGAGACGGTGAGAGGTCAATTGCTGGAGGAGAGACGTGTCGTGGCCTGGATCGGCGCGTCCATCGTGGTCAAGGGGAATCTGACGAGCTCGGAAGACATCACGATCGCGGGCGAGGTGGAGGGCGATGTCACCGTCCGGGAGCACACCCTCGTCATCGCGCCCCACGCCAAGATCCGTGGCAACGTCGTCGCGCAGACGGTGGTCATCCAGGGCCAGGTAACCGGTACCATCATGGCAGAACGGAAGGTGGAGGTCGGCGAAACGGGATCAGTGGACGGCGACATCCGGGCGCCCCGGATGGTGGTGGCGGAGGGGGCGTCATTGCACGGCAAACTCGGAGTTGCCGCGCCGGCATCCAGCCGCCCTTGACGGGCGGCGCGCGACCGCCCGGTCCCGGTGCACGTGCCCCGAGGCGCAGGGCAACAATCCGGAAGCGTCCGGTGTCTCCCCGGAGACCCGGACGTTTTGCCGTGGACTCGCCGCGTGAGCTTTCGGTTCCGGGGCGTGTCCGATAGTCTGTCCCGTTCACAGGCTTCCACGGATGACGCATTGATGCAGCCAGGTCTTCAACCCGCGGCGTTCGCCGTCGCCCTGTTCGCGGTCCCCGCCTCACTTGCCGGGGCGCCTGGCCTCCTCCGGGTGTTGGCGGGCGCCGTTCTGCTGTCGCTTGCCTTCATCGCCTGGCGTGTCGACCGGTCCCGCAGGTCCACGATTGGTTCTCTTCAGCGGCGGGTGGACTGGCTCACGGAAGTCCAGAACCGCGCTGTGCCGAACCTCGTGCTCGATGACACGCTTCGGGCCCTGCACGCGAATCAGGCGGTCGTCGAGCTCCTGGGGTACGAAACGCCGGCCGAGGTACTGGAAGCCTGGGACCGCGATGCGATCCTCGACCGGTCGCCTCTCCGCGAAGCGCTGCCGCCGCTGCGTTCTCGAGGCGGCGGACGCATGCTGGACCTGGCCGCTCACAAGCGGGACGGCGGAGAGCTTCGGGTCGCCGTGCGGCTCCACCCCCTCGGGCGGGATCTCTGCGTCGTCGCGTTCGCCGACCTCAGCGAGGTCATCGCAGAACGGGAACGCCTGGAGCGCATCGCGCGCCTCGAAGTCATGGGGCGCTTGGCCGGCAGCGTCGCCCACGACTTCAACAACGTGCTCGCCGTCATCCTGGCTCACACGGATTTCCTCGAAGATGCCGTGGCGGGGGATGCGACGGCGGAGGACGGTTTGCGTGAGATCCGGAACAGCGCCCGCGACGCCGCCCAGATCGTCAAACAGCTCCTGGCCATCGGGCGGCGCGGCTCGGAGAAGCTGCGCCCGGTGGACCTGAACGAGCTTCTCACGTCCTCGGAGCGCATGATCCGCTCCTCCCTGGGTGAAGGCGTGGCCTTCGACCTCATCCTCGACGACGGCTGGCCCACCGTCTTCCTCGACCCGTCCACGTTCCGGCAGGCGCTGCTGAACCTCGCCATCAACGCTCGCGACGCCATGGAGCAGCGTGGCCGGTTCGTGATGGAGACCCACAGCTTTCCTCCGGGCTCCGGTGCCGACGCCGAGTTCGTCGAGATCCGGGTGTCAGACGATGGCGCCGGCATGAGCGCCGAGGTCCGGCAACGGATCTTCGAGCCGTTCTTCACCACCAAGGGAGACGACCGGGGAACGGGTCTCGGACTCGCCACGGCCTATGCCACCATTACCGGCGCCGGCGGCACCATCGATGTGCGCAGCTCCGAAGGACGCGGTACCACGTTCACCATGCGGTTGCCCGTCACCCGGCGCCGACCCGTGGAAAACGTTGCGGCCGTTGACGCCGCGGCCGCTTCTTCAGCCGGGTCCGGACCGCCGCGGACCATTCTCGTGGTCGACGATGAGGCGCCTCTCCGGCGCCTCATCATCCGCGCCCTGGAACGGCACGGCCATCAGGTTCTCAGCGCGGACGACGGTCAGGAAGCGGTGGACCTCGCGGCACGGCACGCCGGCCCCATCGACCTGCTGTTGACGGACGTCCGGATGCACGCCATGAACGGACCCACAGCAGCCAGTCGGATCCGGGAGACCCGGCCCGGCATCCCCGTGATCTTCATGACGGGCTACGCGGAGGAGGACGATCTGGAACCGGCCCTCCTCGGGGAAACGCCCGATATCCTGCCCAAGCCGTTCGAGGTCGCCGAGCTGGTGGACCGGGTCGCGAGAACCCTGGCCGGGTCCGGCACGTCACGAGCCCCCGCTCCGCCGCCCAACGAGGCCCTGGACTAGCCTCGACGGCCATTTCGCCGCACCGCACAACCCATTTTCCATATAGGGCGCCGTGACCCATGCGGCCCCCGTCCGCACCCCCTATGGTGGGAGCAGCAATCGCCACGTGAACTCCATCTGGGGGAGAACGATGATCAAGGCTCACAACATCCGACACGCGCTCCTGGGCGCCATTGTGTTCATAACGATCGGGTCCTTCGGCGCCTGCTCCACGGACCCGTTGGCCCCCAGCGTCGACGACAGCGCCGTTCCGACGGAAACGGCCGTCAGCGCAACGGATACGTGCCAGACCATCGACGGCAACACCGTCTGCACCACCGTGGCCGCGGACGGGTCTTCTCGCGAGCGTTGCGTGTTGATCAACAACGTATGGAACTGCACCGGCCAGGGCTGACCTACGTCATTGGCTTTTTGCCACCCCCCCGGCGAACAGTCAGTTCTCGGCCGGTGCAGCCAACGCCCTGAATCGGCGGCTGCGGAGTACACCGCTCCGTGATGCAGGGGAGGCGTCGACATACCGCTCGAGCAGTGATCGAGCGGTATGTTGATTTCCCAGCTCCAGCCAGGCCCACGCCGCCAGCATGGTCGCGTCACCGGCCCGTTGTGCGGTTGGGTCCGCCTCCTCGAGGAGCCTTTCCGCCCGCGCCGCGTTGCCGCTCCGAGCGAAGATGACGGCGGCCAACGCATCGAACGATGGCTGGACACGCGTCCAGTCGAGGGTCTCCTGAAGGCCCGTCCGAAGGCTGTCCACCAGAGCCGTGTCCACCGTGGTTCGGAGAGCGTCCAGGTGAAGCTGGCAATACGCCGTCGGCCACGTGGGGCCCAAGCGTCCCGAGATCAGATCGCACCAGGACCGGGCCGCGTCCACGTTGTTCGTTTCCCACGCGGCGGTGAAGAGTCGCAGCACGATCTCCATGTTGTTCTTCAGGTAGGCGTCGGCGGTAATCGCACGCGTCAACGCCCAGTATGCGTCGCCCCATTCCCCGCGCAGCAGGGCAATGCCGCCCAGGAGGTTCCAGGCGCCCGCCCGGCGGGGAGCCTCCACCGTCACTTCCCGGGCATCCTGTTCAGCCCGGTCCAGCAGGTTCGCCACCTTTTCATCCGCGTTCGGCTTCCGCAGACGCCAGGCCCACCATTCCAGGTTGGCCCGGACCTCCAGGGCTTCGACGGAATTGCCGGATAGCTTCACGGCCTTCGCGGCGTACTCCACACCCTTGAGGGCGGCCACCCCCGCCGCTTCGCTGGTGGAAGACCCGGGGTTCAGGATCTCCAGCCACATCTCCCCCTGTGCGACCCGGGCCCGTTCGATCCATGGCTGCGCCCACGAATCCGCACGGTCCGCGGCTTCCAAAAACGTGGAATCGGCCTTTTCGTAGCTGGCGGAGGCCGCTTCTTCCACTCCGGCGTTGCGAAGCGAATCAGCCAGACGCAGGTCCCCGCGGCCAAGCTGCACCAACGTGATGGCCTCCGGCGACGCATCGGCGCCGGCAATCCTGCGCTCTTCCTCGATGGTGCCGATGGAGCGCCGGGCAAAATTGGCGATGGCCGCGCTCAACTCATCCAGCGTGGCCAGTTGGTCCGGCTGATTGCGGTCGAACTGTTCGCTCGCGACGGCGCGCCCCGTCTTCGCGTCGACCAGGTGCATGTTCACCTGCATCTGGCCACCCATCCGCACCACTCCCCCCCGCAACACGAAGTCGGCCTCCCCCCCGCGGGACGCATTTCCAGCCGTGCCGTCGACAACGTTGAGCGCGGTCATCGACTGGAGGTGCGTCACGACCTGGTCGCTGAGGGCACCCGTGGCCACCGGCGCATCCGCTTCCGCTTTCAGGGACTCCACCAGGATGCTCGGTTGCGCGTTCTCCGCGGGGCGGGCGCTCCGCCGCAAACCCCACAACGAAATGAGCGCGAAAGTCAGCACCAGTGTGACGGCCGCGGACTGCAGGCGCCGCAACCCGCCCCACCGGCCGGATGCCCGTTTGCCCGGCTTTCCCCCGGGCACCGCGGACATCGATGACTTCTTCACCACGACCGGCTCGTCGGCCGGCACCGCCGCGTCCTCTTCCTCCCACGTCCTCCGCAGCGATCGGATGAGCTCCGTCGTCTCGGGTGCGGGCTCCAGCTCCAGCGGCCGGAGCACCGCCTTGAGGCCGTCATAGGCATCGAGCACACCGGTCCGGTCGCCCAGAGCCGCCATGAACGTCATGAGCCGGCGGACTTCCGTCTCATCGTTCGCCGACCATTCGCAAGCACGCCGCGCCCAGACCACGGCGTCAGCCATCGCGCCGCTCGCTTCCGCTTCCTTCGCCAAATGCCACGCCGCGTTGCTCGCCGCACGCTGCAGCCGGTCGCGTTCGCCCTCCAGCCAACGCTCGAAGTCGATGGCCTCGAGGCTATCGAAAAAGCCAGGCAAAAGGTCGCCCGCGTACAGATCGACCGCCCCTTTCCACTGCTCCGCGTCGATGGCGTCCATGAACTCGGCTGCATCGCACGTGACAAGCGTGCGGTCCAGCTCGATCGTGTCCGCCGTGGTCACGATGGCGTCCTGCCCGAGGGAGCGGCGGAGGTAATGGACGGCCTGGTTGAGCGCACCTCGCGCCTTGTCCTGGGGTTTGTCCGCCCAGAAGACCGCCATCACGCGGTCCCGCCGCACGGGCCCCTGTCGGGACGCGAGGGCAAGGTAGACGAGCAAAGCAAACCGGCGCGGTTGATGGAGGACGGATTGCGCTAGCGCGCCGTCTTCCCGCCGGAGATCCGAATTGCCGAGAACGCTGATTCTGCTAGGCATGGCGCTAATTATCTGTGAGTAACTGGCCCATCACCGCAGGAATCCATCTTATCTCTCACACGGCCCGCGCAGCGGGAAAATCACACAACTCGACACCATCATGTATACCCAAACGGCCGACGCTATCCTGACCGAACCGCGGTCCGCCCGCCACATCGATGACGGCCTCTGGGCGCGCATCGATGCCGCCATCGGCGGCTCGGCCCGGTACAAGGGCGCATGGATGCTCCACGACGCCAACCGCCCCGAACCGGTGATGGTGGTCGTCGTGGAGCGCCGTTCGCTGCCGGACGACGACGAGCTCCGGCACCGCTTCGAATTGACGCCACGCGAGAGCGAGGTGGCCCGCCTCATGGCCGACCGGCTCTCGAACTTCGAGATCGCACGGCGTCTCGGAATCAGCGTGCACACGGTCCGTCGTCACAGCGAGCGCGTGCTCGCGAAGATCGAGATCCACTCGCGAAACGACGTCCGCGCCGCGCTCATTGATCCCGACTACGCTCCCGCGCTCCGGTATGCGCAGCGGAAGATCGCCTGAGACGTCAGCGTCTGTCACGAGTCGTCGGTTCTTGCATGAGTCCGAATGAAACCTGGGAGCCCGGGATGGTTCAGTCAATACAGATGCTGGTTGAGAGTTTGCGCCCGCACCGCGAAATAGCCCGTGCGAAGGAGGCTGCGATCATGGCCGAAACCTGTGGTCCGGCCGTCGGCGGGCCGGGCTCCGCTCCCATCGACATGAAGTGGGCATTGTCCGGTTTCGCCGAACTGGACCGTGACGGCCGGGTTCTCCGGTTCTATGGACATGACCATACCTCCCAGAACCTCCGCGACGCCGTGGAAGGCTACGACCTGTTCCGGGAAGTAGCGCCTGCCTTCGAGGCCAACTGCCTCGGCAGACGCTACCGCACGATCGCGCGTGGCGCGTTCGAGACCCGATTCGCGGAAACGATCGACGTCCGCATCGCCGGCGAGGAACGCCATGTTCACGTCGTGCTCAGCTTCGTGCCGGAGCTCGACATCGGTTACGTGTTCATCCGCACGTTCACACCGCCGGAGGCCCAGTAACCCGGACGCGGATCGTCAGAACTCCGCGAGCGAGGGTTCCCAGCCCACCACCCTGGTTGCGGCCCCCGTCCACGACGGGCGGCCCGCCACGCGAGCTTGCTCCCCACGGCGCGCCCCCGGTCCCTCGGGACCACGTGACCTTCCCTGTGCCCCCCCTGCCGCCTCCAACCTGAAGCGTCCCACCAGCTCCCGAACGCGTTCCGATTGCCCGGTCAACTCCTCCGCCGCGCTGGCGCTTTCTTCGGCTCCTGCCGCGGTAGATTGTGTGACGGCATTGATCTGCTCCACCGTCGTGCTGATCTGGGCCACTCCGTCCGTCTGCTGTTCCGAAGCGGCGGCGATTTCCCCCATCACCTCCCGCACGCGGCCGGCGTTGGCGATGATCTCGTTCAACCGTTCACTCACTTCGCCCTGCACGCCGACGCTCTCCTGCGAGCTGGCGACACTTTGCTCGATCAGCTCTGCCGTCTCTTTGGCGGCGTCTGCGCTCCGGATCGCGAGCGCACGGACCTCCTCGGCGACCACCGCGAACCCCTTCCCCGCCTCTCCGGCACGGGCCGCTTCCACGGCGGCGTTCAGAGCCAACAGGTTCGTCTGGAACGCGATCTCGTCGATGGTTTTCACGATGCGGGCCGTGGCGTCGCTGGACGCCTTGGTGCGGCCGATGGCGTCCGTCAGGCGTGCCATGGCGGCAGATCCTTGTTCCGCACTCTGCGCCGTCGCTTCGGCCAGTCCCTTGGCTTCCTGGGAATTGCCGGCGTTCTGTGATGCCATGGAGCTCAGCTCCTGGAGACTGCTGGACACCTCCTCCAGCGACGATGCCTGCTGGCTGGCGCCTTCGGCGAGTTTCTGGCTTCCCTCGTTCACCTGCTCTGCCGCCCTCGCCACCTGGTCCGTCGCCGCCTCCACTTCGGACATCGCGGCTTGCAGGTTGTCCAGGGCACCGTTCAGGGAATCCTTGAGACGCGCATGGTCCCCCAGGTACTCGCCCTCCACCCGGGCCACGAGGTCGCGCTCCGCCACCCGGTCAAGGACGGCCTGCGCCTCGTTCACCGGCTGCAGGACGGCGTCCAGGGTAACGTTCACCCCCTCGACGATCTCCCGGAACCCGCCCCGGAATCGGCCCGCGTCGCCCCGCTCGCCCAGCCGCCCTTCCCGTGCCGCGTCGGTGAGTTGACGCGTCTCGGCGATCAGGTCGCCCGTCACCGCGGTGACCGTGCGGAAGGCGTGGGCCAGGCGGTCCGAGCCGCCCTTCGGTTCCAGCGTGATATCGGTCTCGCCCCGGGCCACGCGTTCCGCCGCATCCGTCAGCCCACGCATGTGATCCAGGAGCCCGCGCAGCGCGGTGTTCAAGCGCCCGGCCTCGTCGTTGGTGCTCACCACCGCGATCTCTCTGGAGGTGTCGCCCACGGCCAGACGCTCCGCCACTTCCGTGGCCAGCGTCATCGGGCCTGTGAAGCGGGCCGAGAAGAACCACGCGAACACACCCACGGCAACGGCCACGATCAGGGCCATCAGGATCAGCCCCGTTCGCAGCGACCCTGCGGCCCGGAACGCTTCAGCCGTCGGCTCTGTGATGATCACACGGCCCCGACCACCCATGAAGCCTTTGAACCAGCCGTCCTGCTGACCACCGTTGTCCAGGAAGCCCTGGCTCACCAGGGACATCGCCTGGCCGAAGGGGGCGACGATGGCGTACCCGCGGTTCCCGGCGTCCAGCTTCCGCGTCGCCGCGGCGTCCATGGAACTGGACAGCACCAGAGTCGGGTCCGTCGACCCCACCACCAATCCTTTCGGATCCAACACCAGCGCGCGCACGGCCTCCCCCTCCCTACGCAGCTGCGCCTCCACCGGGCCCAGCACGTTGGCCGTCAACCTGGCCCAGTCCACCAGCACCACGAGCGCCCCCACGTTCAGGTCGCTCGGCGGAAGAGCCCGCACCGCGTCGGCCATGAGGACCCTCTGACCGGTCCCCGTCCGCTCCACGGAGTCGATGTAGGTGGGCTTGCCGTCGCCGATCCCTTCCCGGAACCACTCACGGTCCGCCACGCCGTTCTCCGCGTTCCCTTCCACCTCCGGACTGCTCCCCACCAGCACATGGCCCGTGGAGTCGTACACCAGCATCCCGGTGACGAAGTCCGCCCGGCTCACCGCGTCCGCGAGAACGGCGCGCGCGGTGGCCAGCCGGTCCGGAGACGGCTTCTCCAATGCCGCGGCGAGGTCCGTGTTCGTGCCCATGATCTGGAGCAGAAGCGCCCGTTCCAGCACGACCCGGTCCAACGTGGATGCGGCGCCGGCGGCAATCTGGACCCGGTCACCTCCGAGGGCGTTGGCCATGGCCGAGCGAGCCTTGGCGGCCGCGACGACCGTGGCAAGGCCGATGGGCAGCAGCGCGCTCAACAGGAGTGCCGCGAGAAGACGGCCGCGCAGACCGCTCAGGACCCGGTTGTTCTTCTTCATCGATGGATCGTCCGTCGAAATGAGCAGAGGTTTGTCGGGGTCAGAACGCGAAGACGAGCTGCACGCGCAGCCGCCTGCTGCTCGTGAGACTTCCTGCTTCGCCGGGATCCGCACGCATGTGGGTTCGGGTCAGCGTGTAGTCGGCCTGAAGCTTCAGGGCGTCACCGCGGACGTATGCGTCCACATAGGGGGCGATCTCTTCGACCAGGGACGCAGCGGCCGCCGCGTCCGGGGTCAGCCGTCCAACGCGGAAGCCGGCTTCCAGGCGCTCCGTGGCGAGACCGCCTGCCTCGGCGAACCAGCCCCGGGAGCTCACATTGTGGAGCCCCGGTTCACGGGGGTCGATAGTGCGCGCAAAGGCTTCCGCCGTGCCGGCGAAGCGACCCCAGCGAACGGCGATGTCGGCACCGCGTGTCACGATCCGGGCGTCGTCCCCATGATCGACCACGCAGCCCTGTGCCGTGCAGGTTTCCGTGGGCCCCGTAACGCCGGGCTGCCCGTTCACGTCGTAGAGCCATCCGCCGTTCACGTTGGCATTCACGCCCAGTGCCAACGAGGGCTTCGCCCCCGGCCTTGCCCGGCCGTCGTAACCCATGGCGCCCAGCGGTGCCCACACGAGCCGGCCGGCCCACTGGTCGGTGGCATCCTGTTGGCCCGAACGATTGATGCCTTCGCCGTTGAATACGCCGAGGTAGTACTCCAGCCGTCCGTCCGCCGGCCGGCCCCACACCATCACGCCGGTGTCCCAGCTATGGGTGAAGGCCGCCGAAACCAACGACCGGTCCACCAGCCGCTGTTTGAAGATGGACGTCAGCTCCTGCCGCCCGAACGGAACCTTGAACTGGCCCGCTTCCACCTGGAACGCCTGTCCCGACATCCGCCAGTTCACGTACGCATCCTTGAGTGCCAGGGACGCACCCACCATCTCCAGCTGCACCTTGTACTGGTAGCGCGCGTCGAACACGTGGCCGTCGAACGCCAGCCGGCCGCGACGCATGCGGAACAGACTCTGCGTTTCCGGCAGCGGCTGGACCACCACCACGCCACCCGCGGGCAGGTCGACGCCGTTGTCCGGCGCCGCCGTCCGCTGATAGAGTCCCTGCAGTTTGGCCGAGAAGTGGATCTCGAAGCCGCCGTCCGGTGACGAAACCCGCAGTCCACCGCCGGACCCGACCTGCACCACCGGTGCGGCGGCCGCCGGGGCCGCCGCTCTGCCGCCACGGCTGGTGTCTGGCGCCGCGGACGCCATCTGGAAGGGCTCCGCGGAGGGAGCCGCCTGCTGCGCCAGCGTGGCTGCCGGCACGGCAGCCAGCCAGACGATCACCAATGAAGCTTTCGACACTGCAACAATCCTTTCACCCCCCGTTTGCACTTGTTTGCTGCACAAAGGATCGGCTTCGACGAGGGGTGACTTGAATCCCCGCCCCGGCGGGATCCGCCCGCTCCGGTGGCCCGCCCAGCCCGGCGCTTGACCTACCCTTCCCGGCGGGATCATCTTGCGCCAACCGTCGGCAAAACGCCTGGATTCCCCTTCCCACATGGTGGCTTCCATGGATGGGCTCGCCTACCGGTCGTCCCGCAGGAAGGCGTCCGAGTTCTCCGTTTGGTCGCGAGGCGGATGACGCCATGCCGATTCCGTTTGAAGTGAGGGGCTCCCGGGAGGGTGGCCGCCGGGAGGCATGCCGATGGGATCTGGTGTTCTCATGAGCGCCCACTCATCCGCGCCCGACGGCAGTGCGGGCGTCCGGCTGGCAGTGCGGTGCCGGGTGTTCGCGGGCTCCGTGTACCATGCCGGGGCGGGCCGGCCACTGGCTCTCGACCTGTACGTGCCGGTGGGCCGCGGCCCGGTCCCCGTCTTCGTGTTCTTCCACGGCGGCGGTTGGGTGACCGGCTCCAGGGAAGCCGTATCCCTCCACGCCCTTCCATGGCTCGAGACAGGCTGGGCGGTGGCCAATGTGGAGTACCGGCTAGCCCCGGAAGCGCCGGCGCCCGCTGCCGCGTGGGATGCACGGCGGGCGGTCCGCTGGGTCTTCGATCACGCAGGCGACCGCGGCCTGGACAGGAACCGGATCGTGGTGGGCGGCATGTCCTCAGGCGGCCACCTGGCCCTGCTGACGGGCATGGGCGCCCATCTGCCGCCCGTTCCGGACGGCGACACGGCCCCGGTGCCGCCAGTTCGCGCCGCCGCCATCGTGAGCTGGTTCGGCATCAGCGATGTCGCGGCACTGTTGCAGGGTGATCGGCCCCGCGCCTACGCCCGCCGATGGATCGGCGACGGGCCCGGCGCCCTTCCCCTGGCCAGGGCCCTGTCGCCTCTGTACCGGGTCGGACCCGACACGCCGCCGGTCGTGAGCATTCACGGCGACAAGGACCCCACCGTGCCGTACGACCAGTCTGTTCGCCTGCATGAGGCCCTGGATGAGGCCTCCGTGCCGAACCGCCTGTTCACCGTGGCCGGCCGAGGCCACGGCGATTTCGCCGAGGACGTCTGGGTCCAGGCCTATCGATTCGTGTTCAAATTCCTCGCCGAGCGGCTCGGGACCTGAACACGGCGTCAGCCCCAGGCTCCGAGCAGCCGCCGCACCAGCACGATCTGGCCCACGTGATAGGCCGTGTGGTCCACCACCAGCACCACCTCCCGGATGTTCGTCTGGCCCGAGCCCCAGGGCACCCTGGCGAACAGGTCGAAGTCGGGGTCCAGCACCAGGGCCTTGAACGCATCCAGGTCGGCGTGGTACGTCCGCACGCTCTCATCCCACGCCGACGCGGACGCGGGCGCGGGCGATGCCGGCCAGTAGTCGTCGGGCCATTTCCGTTCCTGGTAGTGCTCGTCCCGGCAGAAATCCAGGATGTCGCGCTGCGTCAGCCGGATGTGTTCCGTGAGCTCCCAGACCGAGTGCGGGGAGCCGGCGGGCCGTTTCCCGCGGAGCGCGGGCGGCAGGTCCGCGATCGCGGAGTCGAAGCGTGCGTGCGCCTCCTGCCAATCGAGTGTTTTCGCCAGGAACTGGCGGAGCGGATCATCCATGCGTGCCTCCAGGAAGGGTGTCGACGCGACCGATGCGCGCCGTGCAGCGATGCATGGTGCGTTCCCGTGCGCGGTTCTGGCACGCCCGGGTCCCAGGAGCGGACGCTCTCCTGGTTTCGCGCCCCCGCCCGATCGTCGGGAAGTGCCGCGTTCACAATACAGTGCGATCCGCCGCGGGGGCGGCCCGACCGTTGCTCCGCCAGCATGAGCGCGCTGGGCAGTATGGAGAACGATGCCAGCCCCACCTTCTATCTGCCATCCCTGCAGGTCGAGCCCAAACGCGGGATGCTGGTGGTGCGCACGACCGGCAGACCAGCGGCGATGGTTCCCGGGCTCCGGCGAGTGATCCACGAGGTCGACGCCGATTGCCCGTGTCCGCATCGCGCTCGGGGCGGGAAGAAGGCAGCGGTTGGCTTCCGTGCTGGGCCGCGGGCTGGCCCTGGCCGGGGCCGGCATGGGACTCGGCCTGGTGGGCGCGTTCTTCGCCGGGCGACTGCTTCGCGGTCTGGTGTGGAGTAGAACGCCCAGCGACGAGAACCGTTGGCGGCCGGATCAGGCCGCTTTCAGCTCCCGGCAGGGACGCACGTTCGTGCATTGACCCGCGGCGCGCGTGGCCGCGCACAGGACCAGCTCCGCGATCTCCAGCGCGATGGCCCGTCCACCGTCCCGGGCATACCAGCGCCGTAGCTCCGGGTACCGGGCCTCCTTGGGAAGGGGCCGGATTTCCTTTTCGAACAGGTCCTGCAGCTCCGCCGGGCGTGGCCCCCACCAGCCGCGGCAAACGCCGGCTTCATCCAGCAGGATGACCACCGGAATCGAACGGCTCCCGTTGGTCAGGTGGTGGTCCATCAGCCCGGGCTCCGCCTCCCGGCCGACGATGCGAAGGTCGAGCCGTCCCGATTCCTCGGCAAGCCGCGCCACGACCGGGAGGATGTTCACGGCATCGCCGCACCAGTCCTCGGCGATGACCAGGAGCCGCCAATGCCCGGGCGCGCCACGCACCTGCTCGACGACATCACGCGAAACAGACGCGCGGGCCGCCATGGCATGCCACATGTCCCGGTTCTCCGCCACTGAAGCGAGAAACCGTTCGAAGGGAACGCCCGCGTCGAACGCTTGCTGATATATCAATCGACCTCCGTGCATTCTCGTCATCGGAAGCGCGGCCGGGATCAGCCGGCCCCGGTGCCTTCGGCCAGGCGTTCGCCGTGGGCGTACACACAGGCCTGGCGGCCCCGCAGCAGTCCGACCAGCGTCAGGCCACTGGCTTCCGCAAGCCGGATGGCGAGGCCCGTGGGCCGGGACACGGCGGCGAGCATGCGCACGCCCATGACGCCAGCCTTCTGCACCAGCTCGTAGCTGGCACGACTGGTCACCAGGGCGAACCCGTCGGCGGGGTCCCGGCCGGCGCGCGCCAGTGCGCCGAACACCTTGTCCAGGGCGTTGTGCCGTCCCACGTCTTCCCGCACGATGTCCGGCCTGCCGTCTTTCATGACCCAGGCCGCAGCGTGCACGGCGCGCGTCTCACCGTTCAGGACCTGGAGCGCCGGCAGCTCCCGTTCGGCCCGCCAGAGGGCTTCCACCGGAAACGTCGGTCCGGGCCCGACGGGCCGGGGCTCGCGCAGAGCTTCCTGTATGGTCTCGACGCCGCAAAGTCCACAGCCTACCCGGCCGACCAGCGTCCGGTTCCGGTCGGCGAGACGCTGCGCGTCCTGGTAGCGGATGGTGAGGTCGATCTCCACGCCCTGGGCGTGCCGCGTGACCTCCAGGCGCTGGATCTGCTCCGCCGACTCGACGATCTCTTCCGTCAACGTGAAGCCGACGGCGAAGTCTTCCAGGTCAGCGGGCGTGGCCATCATGACGGCGTGCGGCCGGCCATTGTAGGTCAGGGCGACCGGCACCTCCTCCGCCACCACCGCGTCGTCTTCCGTGCGTTCGGCGTTTTCCAGCCTGGTCAGCGGACGACGCATCGTGGGGTCGGAGTACCCGAGCCCCACGAGCGGATGGCCGGCGCGGAGCGCCGGCGGTACGACGTCCTGCCGGTCATTCGGTGTGTTGGGGAGCTTCCTCATGGTTTTCCAAGAACTGCCAACCGAACCTGCCCTTGATGCAGAGGTTGCCCAGCGAGATGTCGTGATCCAGCGGCGAGGTGACTCCCACCACCTGGTTGTCCTGCACACGCAGCTGCAGCGTGCAGCCGACGCCGCAGTACGGGCAGATGGTGTCCGTCACGTGCTGGCGCGACTCATCCCAGTCGTCAGCGTCCCGCAGGTCCCGCTCGACCTTGAACATCAAGGCGCCCGTCGGGCACACCTCGATGCAATTGCCACAGTAGACACATGCTGAATCAGGCAGCGGCACCGCGAGTTCCGTGGAGATGCGCGCGTCGAACCCGCGGCCGGCCACGGCAATGGCGAACGTGTTCTGATGGTCGACCCCGCACGCCTCCACGCATTTGTAGCACAGGATGCACTTCGAGTAGTCCCGCACGTAGAGGTCGTTGTCCACCTTCACGGGTTGGCGCACCGTCGCGGCCTTGTCGCCGGCCGGCCGGCCGTGGTGCCCGGCGATGGCCGCGTCACGGACGCCGGCGCCGGCCGGCGCCGCCGCCGGCCCGAACCGTTCGGGCTCGCAACCGTAGTCGTCGAGCCATCGCGCGACGTCGGGCGCGGTGGACAGATCCACCGACGAGGCCAGGAATTCCAGCACCATCTTGCGGCTGTGGCGCACCCGGGGCGTATCGGTCCTAACCTGCATCCCGGTTTCGGCACGCCTGGAGCAGGACGGAACCAGCGTGCGCGCGCCTTCCAGCTCCACCACGCAGACCCGGCAGGCGTTCACCGGGTGCAGCGTCTCCAGGAAACAAAGCGTCGGAATTTCGCGGCCCGCGGCCCGGCACGCGTCCAGCACGGTGGCGCCTTCCGGCACGGTCACCGTCTCCCCATCCACCGCCAGCTCAACGGTCGGCTTCCGCGCGGGTTCGCTCATGGCCGGGCCTCCTGGAACAGACCCAGGTGCTTCATCGCGGATTCGACCGCGCTGTATGCGGTCTGACCCAATCCGCAGATCGACGCATCCTTCATCGCCATGCCGACCTCGCCCAGCAGCTGAACGTCCGCCTGCCTGGCGCCGCGGGAGGGACCGTTGGAGAGCCGGACCAGCGCCTCTTCCTGACGGACCGTGCCCACGCGGCACGGAACGCACTGTCCGCAGGACTCGTTGCGGAAGAATTCCGCGATCCGCAATACCGTGTCCACCATGTCCGTGCGTTCGTCGAACACCACAATGGCGCCCGACCCGATGGTGGCGCCGGCCGCGCCCGCGCCCTCGAAGGTGAGGGGGATGTCCCTCTCGTCCCCGCGCACGAATACGCCGGCCGCGCCGCCCAGGAGCACGGCAGCCGTCCGCGCTTCATCGACGGCGCCGGCCGCATCGAGGATGTCGCCCAACGTGGTGCCGAACGGAACCTCATACACGCCGGGCCGTTCCACCGCACCACAGATGCTGAACAGCTTGGGTCCCGTGGATTGATCCGTGCCGACGGCGGCGAACGCGGCGCCACCGTGAAGCACGATCCACGGCACGTTGGCCAGCGTTTCCACGTTGTTCACGACCGTCGGCTTGCCGAACAGGCCCGCCTCCACCGGGAACGGCGGCTTGTTGCGCGGCTCCCCGCGGTACCCTTCGATGGAGTTGAACAGCGCCGTCTCTTCCCCGCATATGTAGGCGCCGGCGCCCTTCCGCACCTCGATGTCGAAGCGGAATCCCGCGCCGCCCACGTCGTCGCCCAACCACCCCTTCGCGCGTGCCTGCGCGATCGCGTTCTGCATCCGTTCGATGGCCAGGGGGTACTCCCCGCGGATGTACACGTACCCCTGCTTCGCGCCCACGGCGAAGGCCGCGATGGTCATGGACTCCACCAGCGCGAACGGGTCGCCCTCCAGCAGGACCCGGTCCTTGAACGTGCCGGGCTCCGACTCGTCCGCGTTGCAGACCACGAACCGTTCTGTTTCGGGTTGATCCGCAACCGCCTGCCATTTCCGCCCCGTGGGGAACGCGGCGCCACCCCGCCCCCGGAGACCCGAAGCGGTGACTTCCCCGATCACGCCCGCGGGCCCCATCTCCAGCGCCTTCCGCAGGGCGTCGTAGCCGCCCGAGGCTTCGTAGGCCGCCAGATCCGTGGGATCCGACACACCCATGCGCCGCAGCAAGACCAGCGACGGGTCCCCTTGCTGGGGAATGGGCGCGCGCGACCGCTCGGGAAGCACCCCATCCTTCACGGCACGCACCGCTTCGTCCGGCGTCAGATTCCCGGCGAGCCGCTCTACCGGCGCTTCGCCGGCTTCCACGAACAGCGCCGCCGGCGCGTGATCGCACATGCCCAGGCAGGGCGAGCGCGTCCACCCAACGGCGCCTGCCCCCTCGTCTCCGGCCGGCAGTGCCGGGCCCAGTGCCTCATCGAGCGCGTCCATGACCGCGCCGGCGCCACGCGTGCGGCACGCGACGTCGTCGCAGACATGCAGCACCCGGCGCGGTCGCGGCGTGACGCTCAACATGCCGTAGAACGTCGCCACGCCCCACGCGTCCGCCGGCGGCACGGCGAGACGGCGGCATGCGTACATCAGGCCGCCTTCGCTGATCCATCCTTCCGCCGACTGCAACGCGTGCAGAGCCGGCAGCAACAGGTGCCGCCGCTCCCGGGCCGCCCGGCCCGCGAAGGACACGTGTCCATCCCGCTCGCTCCGTTCCTCCGCGCCGTCCCACGACGACGCGGGTGGCCCGAGCAGGGCATCGACCGCACGGCGCTCAGCGGCCGTGGGCTGTGCATCGCTGAAGTGGAGATCCACGGACTTTCCTCCTCAGGCCCCGCTGGCCACAGCGGACGGCTTCAACGGTTCGACCCGAACGGCGCACGCCTTGAACTCCGCCGTACCGGATTTGGGGTCGGTCGCATCGATGGTCAGCGTATTCACCCGGACGTCGTCCTGGTTGTGCAACGTCATGAACACAACGCCGGCCCTCATGTTCGGCTCCACGTGCACGGGCGCCTCGACGCTGCCACGGCGGGAGCTGATCCGCACCATGTCGCCTTCGGCGAGGCCCAGGCGTTCGGCATCCTCGGGGGCCATGTCCAGCGCCTCCCGCCTGCGCAGCGGCGACGTGTATCCGCCGGTCTGCACCCCCGTGTTGTACGAGTCCAGCCGCCTGCCCGTGGTGAGCTGGAGCGGGTACTCCCCGTCCGGCATCTCCACCGGCGGCTCGTACTCCACCGGCGTGAACGGTGCTCGTGGACCGGTGGGCGGGTCCGCCCACAACCGGCCGTGCAGGAACAGCTCGCCGGGGTGCGATTCGTCGGGACAGGGCCACTGAATGCCGTTGAGCTCTTCCAGGCGTTCGTACGACATTCCCCCGAACATGGCCGGCGCCATGTGCCGCACCTCGTTCCACACCGCTTCCGCATCCAGCTCGCCCCAGTCCACGCCCAGGCGCTTCGCGAGCTGGGACAGGATCCAGAGCTCATCCCGGGCGTCGCCCGGCGGCGTCAGCGCCGCGCGCACACGCTGAACCCTCCGCTCGCTGTTGGTCACCGTGCCTTCGGCCTCGCTCCAGCTCGCTACGGCCGGCAGGACCACGTCGGCGAGCTCCGCCGTGGGCGTCAGGAAGATGTCCTGCACCACCATGTGTTCGAGGCCTTCCAGGCAACGCGTCGCGTGATGCTGGTCGGCCTCCGACTGCACCGGGTTCTCGCCGATCACGAACAGGCCCTTCAGGTCGCCCCGGTCCATGGCCTCGAACATGTCCGTCACGTGCCAGCCGTAGTGGTCCGGCAGCGTGGCGCCCCACTCCGCTTCGAAGCGTGCCTTCGTGGCCGGGTCCAGCGGGTCCTGGAAGCCCACGAGCTTGTTGGGGAGCGCCCCCATGTCACCGCCGCCCTGCACGTTGTTCTGCCCGCGGAACGGGCTCAGGCCGGAGCCGTAGCGCCCCACGTGGCCGGTGAGCAGCGAGAGGTTGATGAGGGCGAAGACGTTGTCTGCGGCGTTGTGGTGCTCCGTGATGCCCAGCGTCCAGCCGATGACGGCCCGCTCCGCGCTGGCGTACGTGATCGCCGCCTCACGGATGACCTCGGCCGGAACGCCCGTCACGCGCTCGGCATGCTCCAGCGTGTACGGCTCCACCGCGCTGCGATAGGCCTCGAAGCCTGAGGTCGCGGAGCTCACGAAATGCTCGTTCACCAGGCCTTCTTCGATGATCACACGACCCATGGCGTTGGCCAGCGCGATGTCCGTGCCCACGTTCACGCCCAGCCACACATCCGCCCACTGCGCGGACGGCGTACGCCGGGGATCCACGGCGTACAGCTTCGCGCCGTTGCGGACGCCCTTCAGGATGTGATGATAGATGATCGGGTGGTTCTCCCGCGGGTTCGCCCCCCACAGGAACAGCACATCCGTCTCTTCCAGCTCACGGTACGAAGTGGTCCCGCCACCCGCACCAAACACCGTCGCCAGACCGACGACGCTAGGTGCGTGTCACGTTCGGTTACAACTATCGACGTTGGGCGACCCGAACGCGACGCGGGCCAGCTTGCCCGCGATGTAGTTCATCTCGTTCGTGGACTTGGAACAGCTGAAGATGCCCAGCGCATCTCCACCGTGCGTCTCCCGGATCCGTGCAAAGCCTTCGGCCGCCCGGTCCAACGCCTCGTCCCACGATGCAGGACGGAGCTCCCCGCCCTCGCGCACCAGGGGCTCGGTCAGCCGCACGTATCCACGCGCGTTCCGTGACACCCGCATACGATGCTCCTTTGGATGGACCGTCCATCACACGCTGCCCGCCCAAGGTAGATCCGGACAGTCGGCCGGTCAAACGCGTTCCGCCCCAACGACAATACGCATTATCGCCGTGGAATGGCAGGCCCCACGGCCAGTACGATGTCCAACACCGTCGCGGCTGGTACGGGACGTGCTGGCCAAGCGAGCGACGGTCAACACACGCATCCGCAACGGTTGAGACGCCATCCGATGAAGGACGACGCCGGCGACGTCGCCACCCCGCACAACCACGATGCCCGGCCCGTCCATGGGCCGGCCGGGCACACTCATGGGGCCGCCGCGCACGGCCACGTGCACGGGGTAAGCGAGAGCGCAGACACCAGGCGCCTCACCATCGCGCTCGCCTTGATCGTCGCTTTCATGGTCGTGGAGGTTGTGGTCGGCATCCTGGCCCATTCGCTGGCCCTCCTCTCTGACGCCGCCCACATGCTCACGGATGCCGGAGCCCTCCTCATCAGCCTGTGGGTGATCCGGCTCATGAGGCGGCCGGCCGGCGGCAATCTGACCTTCGGGTTGAAGCGTGCCGAGATCCTGTCGGCGCAGGTGAACGGCGGCACCCTGCTGGTCCTCGGCGGGTTGATCGTCTACGAGGGCATTCACCGGCTGATCTGGCCCCCGCCGGCGGAAGGGCTGCCGATGCTTGTCATCGCCCTGGTCGGCGTGGCCGTGAACATGCTCGCGACCTGGCAGCTCTCGAAGGCGAACCGCCAGTCGATGAACATCGAGGGGAGCTTCCAGCACATCCTCACCGATCTGGTCGGCTTCATCATGACCGCGGCGGCCGGCGCCGTGATCCTCGCCACCGGTTGGCTGCGGGCCGACGGCATCGCCGCGCTCATCATCGCGGCCATCATGTTGCGGGCCGCGTTCCGACTGCTCCGCGACTCCGGCCGGGTACTCCTGGAAGCCGCCCCGGAGGGGCTCGACGTCGAGGACATCGGCCGTGCCCTGGCCGCCCATCCCCACGTGGAGAACATCCACGATCTGCACGTCTGGCAGATCAGTGCGGGATTCCCTTCCCTCTCGGCGCACGTTCTCGTCGGCCAGCACGAGGACTGCCACGGCATCCGCCGCGAGCTGGAGCGCTTGCTGGATGAGCGTTTCGGGATCCAGCACACGACCCTCCAGGTGGACCATGCGCGGGGCGGCGACGCCTTTGTCCAGATCGAAGGAAACCAGACGGAAAGCCAGCGATAGCGACCTCCGTCGCGGTTCACGTCCGGCCGGTCCGCCGGCACTGTGGGCGTCCAGCAGTCTTCGCCCGACGCCGCGTCCGCGATGGTCCGCGTTCAGAACGGCCGCCACGCGAGCGCGACCAGCAGCGCCGCCGCCGCAAGCAAAGAACCGACAGCACTCTCCCCGGTTCACCTGGGCCCTGTGGATCCGGGGGGCCAGCACCTTCGCGGCCGTCACGGCGCTCAGCCCGACAAGAGTCAGGTGCCGCCGCGCCCCGCGTGCGAAGGTCGCCGCCATGCTCGATGCGTGCCGGCTACTCTCCATCCCTGACACAACCACCCGCCGGCAGATGGACGTGGAAGCGGCCCCCCCGGTCCGGCCGGTTCTCCGCCTGGACCGCCCCGCCATGCGCCTGGGCAATGGACCGCACGATAGCCAGGCCCAGGCCGGTCCCTGCCACCGGCTCGGGCGTTCGAGACTCGTCCAACCGCACGAAGCGGTCGAAGATGCGCTCTTTCTGGTCGTCCGGGATGCCGGGCCCGGTGTCGAGCACCTCCAGGGTCAGCTGTCCGCCGGAGCGCCCCACGCGCACGTCCACCCGCCCGCCCGCAGGCGTCATGCGTACGGCGTTGTCCACGAGGTTCCACGCCAGGCGCTTCATGAGGTCCGCGTCGAAGCAGCCCCGGGTATCGCCGTCCACATGCACTGCCAGGTCGACGTGACCCGTGTTCGCCGCGGCCCGCAGGCGCTCCAGGGCGTGGGTCACGCACGCCGCCAGGTCACCCTGGTCGAACCGCGGCTGCATGACGCCGGCATCGGACCGGGCCAGGGTCAGCAGGTCCTCGGCCATTCGCGAGAGCCGCTCCACTTCCTCGAGGGAGCTGTCGATGACCCGGCGGTACTCCTCCGGTGAGCGTTCCCGGCGGCGCGCCAGCTCGAGCTCGCCGCGCAGCGCGGTGAGCGGAGAGCGCAGCTCGTGGCTGGCGTCGGCCGTGAACCGGCGTTGCGCGTCGAACGCCGATCTCAGCCGGCCCAGCATGCCGTTGAGCACGGCGACCAGCCGATGGTACTCCCGGGAGTCGGCCGCCGCACGAATTCCCCGATCGAGGGATCCGGCCTCGATCTCTTCGGCCTGGTCGATGATCTGGTGAACGGGCCGCACCGCACGGTCCGCCAGCCACCAGCTGCCGGCGAACGTCGCCAGAGTGGCGCCGATGACGAGAAGGGCCAGCAGGAGGGCCAGGCGGCGGAGCAGCCGATCGCGGGCCCCCAACGGCGCCGATACCTGGAGCACGTGCTGGGCGTGAAGCGGGCCGAGTCGGCCCAGGGGATAGTAGAGCGACCGGATGGGGAGGCCCTGGAACCGCTGCTCCGTCCGCACAACCTGCCCCCCGTCCACGGCGCGGCGCAGCGCCGCCGTGTCAAGCGGCAGATCGTGCGTGATATACCGGCTGCGCAGGAGGCTCTGCCCCTCGGCGTCCCAGATCTCGGCGTATCGGTTGAGGTCGCGAATCTGCGCGGCTTCTTCCGGAGTCAGCTCCCACTCGTGGAAGTGCATGGCGCCCGAGGGCGCGTCGGTCACCGACGACGCCTGGATGGACGCCACGTTCAGCAGATTGGCGTTCAGCTCCCGGTCCAACGTCTCCCGGATCGCCAGCCAACTCAACACGGCGACGACGCTCAACACGGCGGCCATGACGGCCGTGAATCGCGCCGCGAGCCGCCACCGAAACGATTGGATCATGGCTCCCTTAAAAACCGGGGCCAACGTCGAAGTTCCCTATGCCAGGGCCCCCTCCTCACGGAGCCGTGGTGAAGGAGAACACCATCCCGTACATGCCGTTGGAGCCCTGCCAACCGTCGCCCATCTCAGGATTCTGGCCGCCACCGCCCATCATGCCACCCATGCCGCTGCCTCCCATCATCATTCCATCCGTCGCCCATTCGCCGCCCATCATGGACCCGTACAAGTCGAAGCCCACATCGTTGCCCGTGGCGTCCATCATGCCCCCGCCGAGGTGGATTGTGTACTGCGTCGCCCGTTTCAGCGCCTGATCCGGCGTGAACACCAGCACCGAATCGCCCTGCTGCAACGCCCACATCCCCGACACCTCGGGGCCCGTCACGTCCCCTTCATGCAGGGACGCATACTCCGCCATCTGTTCGGCGAGGGGATGATTGAACGTCACCGTCACCGGCTGCGTCGGGTCCACGTTCGTCGCCCCGCCCTGCGGTACGACGCTCAACAGCTGGGTCGGCGCCTGCACCGGTGCCGTCGTGTCTTTGGCGCACGCCGTCGCGCCGATGGCCAGACCGGCGACGAGGGCCAGTCCCGCGTTCGTCCACATCCTCATGTCCATTCCCTCCGATTGATCCAATGCTGCGCGTGTCTCCCGCGCGCACCCACCCGGACCGGGTCGGCGGCCGTGCAGTGGATGGGCCGCCCGGCGCCGGGCCGTCACTGGGTGACGCGCCAAGGATACCGGGCCGCCGATGAGGTCGCGGTGAAGCCCGCATGAAGAACGCTTCACGCAACAGGGTCGATGCTCCGTCCGCCAACGCTGCGTCACGGGGTCCGGCAGACCACGTTCGTCCGCCAGGCCGGACCGTGACGCGCAGCACCGGGGGCAGTATGATCCAGGTTCATCGCATCGTTCCCTCGCGCCGGCCGCGCACGATGCGACGCCCCTGCACAATTCACCGGACGATACGGAAACGGCATGCGGATCCTGGTGGTCGAGGATGATCGCAAGGTGGCGAGCTTCCTGGAGCGAGGCTTACGGGAGGAGGGTTACGCCGTGGACGTGGCACAGGACGGCGTCGACGGCAGCATGAAGGCCCACGTCTACGACTACGACCTGCTGATGCTCGATGTCATGCTGCCCGGCAAGACGGGCTTCGAGATCGTCCGCGGGTTGCGCCGGGAAGGAAGGTCCGTGCCCGTGCTGCTGCTCACCGCTCGCGATGCGAAAGAGGACATCGTGCGGGGGTTGGACGCCGGCGCCGACGACTACCTGACGAAGCCGTTCAGCTTCGACGAGCTGCTGGCCCGCGTGCGGGCGCTGCTGCGCAGGGGTGGCGGGGCGCGGGAGGAACGTCTGATCTACGACGACGTCGAGCTGGACCGGCTCAAGCACACGGCCACCCGAGGCGGCGATGCGCTGGACCTGACCCCCAAGGAGTTCCAGCTGCTGGAGTATCTACTGCTTCACACGGAAACGGTCGTGCGCCGCACGGAGCTGCTGGAAAAGGTGTGGGACCTCCACTTCGACCCCATGAGCAACGTCGTGGACGTACACGTCGCCAACCTGCGCCGCAAACTGCGCAAAGGCGACCGCGACCCGCTCATCCACACGGTGCGCGGTGTGGGCTACACCTTCCAGAAAGGGTATCAGGACACGTAGCCGCCGAAACCGTTGGCCTGCCTGCCTGGAGAAGAAGGCCGGCGAGGGCTCACTCGCCCCGGATGGTGGGCCACGCCTGCTGCAGCGTCATCCTCGGATCGCGCGCAATCCAGACGGGGACGTCGCGCTCTTCCCGGACGGACCAGGGGCTGCGGATGCGCGCGGCGAGCCGGACGTCCCGCCAGATCGTCGCGAGTGCGGCCGAATCCGTGCCTACGTCGATGAGTACGTTGCCCGGCCGCTTCCCAGGGCCGAAGTACCAGTACGAGCCGCAACCGCAGACGGCGGGCGGCAGGTGGTATCGAGGACCGAAGAAGTCGAGCGCTCCCGCCTCCCCGTAGTTGTCGGCGCCGATCACCGTCTGGCTCTGCTCGGCCGGCGACAACGAGCGGTACACGCGGGCGACGGTCTCCACCTGGCGCTCCCAACCCAGCTGGTCGGCGAAGTCCTGTGGAATGAGGTCGGTCCCGCCCCAATTGGTGGCGTTCGCGCCTTCGGCACCGAGGCGGGCGATATACACAGCGGTGCGCTCCGGAGAGAGGAGGGGCAGCGCTATGGGCAGGCCGATGGCGCCTTCGGCGATCATGCCGGCGACGACGCCCCATCGGAACACGCGCGGCACGGACGGCATGGAGGCGAGGGCGGCTCCGTCGAGCCAGACCGCTCCCGCGGCGAACAGGGTGGGATAGATGGGCCCGATGTAGTAGGCCTTGCCGTGGAGCACCATGAGCAGAGCGAACGCGAAGATGCAGGCCAGGCCCACCACTCGATAGGGCCGCAGGGGTTTCCAGGCCAGGAGTGCGGCGGCGCCGGCGATGGAGACCAGCCACACGATCAGGCCCGTCATCATCGGCTGGCCGAGCACGAACGACGCGTAGCTCACGTGAATCAGCTGCGACGCCTTCAGCGAGTCCATCTGGCCGGCGACCGGGAAGCCGAGGTTGATCTGCCCCACGATGCTGGGGCTGCCAATGGCGAAGGCCATGGCAGCGGCGACCCAGGGCCAGGGCGTGGCGAACGACCGCCGGAGCCTCGTGACGAGCAGCGCGCACAGGATCGCCAGGCCGATGAACAGGATGCTGAACTTGGTCAGCAGGCCCAGGCCCATCGCCAGGCCGAACGCGAGCCACGCATTGCGCTCCGCGCGCGGGTCGCCCCCGGCGTCGGCCCGGGCCGCGCGGGCGAGGAAGAGGAGGGCCAGCGTCCACCAGAGCTGGTCCAGGACCACCGGCTGGAACAGGTTCGCGGGGCGGAGGAAGATGCCGGCGGTGAACATCGGCAAGGTGGCGAGCCCCTGGGCGAACCGGCCGCCCCCCAACTCGCGGGCGATGAGGGCCGCCGTGATCAGGATGGCGCATCCTTCCAGGGCCGGGAAGACGCGGGCCGCCGCCAGCGTGTGCCCGAAGATCGCGGTCTGCAGGTTGCCCATGATCGCGATGAGCGGCGGGAAGTCCATGTGCCAGAGGCGCAGGTGGTCGCCCATGGCGAAGTAGAGGAACGCGTCGCGCTGGATGCCATACGGCGTCACGGCGAGCACGATCATGTGAAGGCCGAAATTCAGCGCGGCCAGCACCAGCACCACGCCGGCGGCGAAAGGGGGACGCGGCGCGTCTTCAAGAAATCTCTTCAACGTCTCCGTCTCCCCGTGGTGCCGTCCAACGTTCCAGGGTGGGCAATTTGCGCGGCGCACATCGCCTGGCGCGGCGAATCAGAGTGCCCGGCCGACCTCCAGATAGAAATACGGCCGGCCGGCCCCGCGAGTGCCAACGCCGAGGTACACGGGCCCCAGGAGGGTACGCAGTCCGAGCGTCGTGGCAAGACTGGTGCGCAGGTCGGCCAGGTCGATCGCGGAGCGATCCTGCCAGACGTTGCCCACCTCGTAGCTCAACCCGACCTGCACCTGGTCGGTGCCCAGCTCGCGTGACACGCTCAGGCGCCCGAAGGCGAGGTGATTTCCGGAGAGCTCACCGGGCCGGTACCCGGACATCAGCAGGAACCCACCCAGCCCCAACATGGCGTGGCCGGGCAGTGTGGAGTTCAGCGAGGACGCGGCCAACACGGTCCCGAGGACCGTGGTTCGGCCGAACGAAGCCGCGCCCACCAGCATCGCGTCCGCGCGATCGTATGTGTCCGTGCTGCCCAGGGCCCGCCGCGCCGCCAGAACGTCGAACGCCAGGCCCACGCCTCTCCGCGGAAACAACGGGTCGTCCAGGCCGTCCACGTCCACCGTGAGACGCACGATGCCGGTCCGGGCCGTGAACCCCTCCAACGACGTGGTCCCGATGGCGGGCTTCCCGTTCAGGTCGCCACGCTCGATCCCCACGGCGATCTCGGTGTCCGAACCAGGATGGATTCCGGCCCTGAGCCCCACGGCGGTGAACGCCGTCCGATATCGAGCCACCGGCCGCTCGCCAACCACGATGTCAACCGGTGTCGATTGGAACCAGAACCAGGGCGCGAGGAAGAAGCGCGACCCCGTGCCCAGCGGCTGGTAGAACTCCGCGGCCAGGCTTCCCCGTGCCCCGATCTCCAGGCCGGTGACCAGCTCGGCGCCCCAGTCGTTCACCTGCGGGATCAGGAGCTGCGTTGCCAGACTGTACGTGCCCTCACTGCCGATCCGATCGCTGATGCTCAGCCGGAACCGCATGTACCAGGGTCCCCACGGCTTCTCGCGCACCCGGAGCATCAGCGCATCGCCTTCCTCGGTCTCGACGATGCGGTAATCGACCCGCTCGTAGATCCCCAGGTTGTACAGGTGCTCGATGTCCCTGTTCACCGCCGCCGTGTCCAGCGGACCGGGGCGCGTGGCCAGACGCCGTGCCAGGTTGCCGGGAGAACGACCCGAGTATCGTCCGACCACCACGAAGTCCACATTCCCCGGGGGCTTGCCGAACGTCACACGGCGCTCCCGGGCCCGGCGGAAGGCTTCGGTGTCCGGGGCGAGGCCGGCGAGCTTTTCGCCCGCCGCACGGGCGGCCGCTCGTCCCGCCGCCACAGCGTCCAGCGACCGGCCGAAGTCGGTGGACGAGATGTCGCCCAGATCCGGTTGGATGACAATGTCGGAGGGGCCAAGCCGCCCCAGCTCCACGTCCGACCCCGACCGCGTCACGACGCGCGTAACCTGCGACGTGATGTCCAGGACGCTGCGTAGCTCGGACCGGTCGACCAGCCGGGACCCCACGTCCACCGCGATGATCACATCCGCACCGAGGGCGCACGCCACCTCCACCGGCAGGTTCTGCAGGAGCCCGCCGTCCACATACAACCGCTCCTCCACCGGGTAGGGCGTGAATACGCCCGGCACGGACATGCTGGCCCGCATGGCGTCCACCAGGTCGCCCCGGGCAAAGACCGCCAGCGTGCCGGTCTCCAGGTCCGTCGCCACGGCACGAAACGGGACCGCCAGCGAGTCGAAATCCGACACGCGTGCAGCGCGGAACGTCAGAGAGCGCAGAGCGAGATTCAGCTTCTGCCCGGCGACGAGCCCCGTCGGCAGCTGGAGACCATTCGCCCCCGCGCCCACCACCAATGGCATGGGAAACGCCCGGGCATCCGCCTTCCGGCGGAAGGAAAGCTCGGAGTATCGGGGCTCGTCCCGGAACAGGTCGTCCCAGTCCGCGCGCCGCAGCCAACCCTCCATGGAGTCCGGCGACACGCCCGCGGCGTAAAGCCCGCCCACGACGGCGCCCATGCTCGTACCGACCAAGAAATCCACGGGCACGCTGAGTTCCTCCAGCACCTGGAGCACCCCCACGTGGGCCGCGCCCCGGGCTCCACCACCGCCCAGCACCAGGCCGACACGGGGCCGCTGCACGTCGGGGCCCGCGGCGGACACCGTCATGGAGGGGTTGCGGGAGCACTGGGCGGCGAGGGGCGAACCACGGATCGCGAAGACCGTGGCGAGAGCTGCGATGACGAAGCGAGAGCTCGCGGTCATGCGTCGGCTCCTGTTCCGCGGGACCTGGCGGATCGGCCAGCGCGGCCGGGCGAGACGTCCGAAAGTTACGCAGGTGGCGCCGGGGTTCCAAGCCTCTATCGGCATCCTCGTGCTCCCGGGCGCTCATTCGAAGTGGAGCCGACCGCGACGCTGC
>CAZUFP010000003.1:103784-138402 GCA_964619835.1 uncultured Gemmatimonadaceae bacterium
CGACGCACTCGCCGCGGAGCGCGATTCAAGCGCCGCCGAGGAGAGCCAAGCCCGTGGAGAGGGGGGTGCGGGCGGACCCGCCGACGACGTACTGGAGTTGTCGGCCCCAATCCATCACCGAGATCCCGTTGAATGGACGGTTCGCAATCCCGTTGGACACTCGATCCCCGGGTGCAGGTCTCGAAGAGCTCCGGACCTAGCGCTGCCCGGCTCCGCCGGTCAACGATCCGGGCCCGGCGGGCGTTCGGGTTGCGCCCCCCAGCAGCAGCCACGCCGCCGCCATGGCTCCGGCGGTCACGATGAATGCCGCCGTGAAGCCGAACAGGTCGATGATGGCCCCACCCAGGATGGGGAGGATCACCCGGGAGAAGTTCAGCGTTCCGTTGATGCCCACGTAAACGGTCCGCTGGTCTTCGGGCGCCAGATCCAGCAGATAGGGCTCGAACCCGACACTGCGTCCGCTGACGACGAAGCCCACCAGCACGAACACCAGGCCGAACGCCCACGGGCCGAAAGGCTTCAGGGCCAGGGCCATAAGAGGGATCACGCCCCCCAGGGCGATGCAGGTCTGGACCACTGCCTTGGATCCCTTCCGGCCGCTGAGGGATCCCCAGATCAGATTGGACGCGATGGCGCCGCCCATCTGGAGAAAGAGATAGCGCCCCACCCATTCCGTCCCGACGTGCAGCACGCCCTTGGCGAACAGCATGTAGAACGGCAGCAGCATAAGGCTGAAGCTGGCCATGTTGCTGGACAGGATGAACTTCAGGAATCTGCGGTCGCCCGTGACGATGGCCGGAACCCGCGCGAGGAAGGCGCGCAGGGTCTCGGGGGCGCCGGCTTCACCGTAGCGTGGTTCCTCCCGGATGAACCAGAAGCCCAGGGACGCGACGACGAGACCGGCGGCGCCGATCCCGAGCACGAAGGCGTAGTTCGCCGGATACGCCAGTGATGCCAGGCTGAAGGCACCCGCCACGATTACGGCACCCAGCAGCATCGCCACGCTGGCCGCGAACTGCTTGGCCGCGTACAGGCGGCCACGCGTGCCCTTCGGGGCCAGCGCGCCAATGATGTTCGCGTAGCTGATGCCGGCGAACCCGCCGCTCAATGAGAACAGCAGGATCCAGCCTACCAGGCTCGCAGCCACCAGCCCAGGCGCCTTCACCGCGAAGAAATACGTGAACAGGGCCATGCCGAGAAACGACAGGGCGCGGAGATAGATGCCGAGCAGGAGATACGGCTTGCCCCGGGGCTTGCCGTGAAGGTAGTGGCCGAAGGCCACGTTGAAGACGAACGGACCCCCGAGCATGATGGCGTAGAGGAGGCCGAACAGCGTCTTGGACGCCACCAGCGAGCTGACCAGCGCCGGAAAGACGGTGTTCGGGTCCAGCGTGGTCCTGGTCAGGGCCAGAAAGAAGCCGTGCCAAACGAAGATGGCGTACGTGCTCCGCCTGGGAACGCGGGGCTCGTTCTGCCCCCCGGATGCTTGTGGCAACGGCGCTTCCCTCGAGTTCGTTCGACGTCCCGCGGAGGCCCCGCAGTCAGATCTCGCCCATCATGGGCATCACCCGGCGTCGATTACGCTCGGCCAGGTCCTTCGCCTCTGCCAGGATTTCTTCGGAGACTGGAATCTCCACCGGGACGGCCCCGAATCTGCCACCCCTCATCCGCTCCACGCGAGCCAGGAGACGAAACGGATCCCGCTCGCTCGAACAGATGAGCACGTTGTCCGCCAGGTCCTCCAGCTCCGCCACCTGCGCCGACCGGGCCGACGTGCTCACGGCGAAGACGACCGTTTTGTCCCCGTGTGATGCGAGAGTCCGCTTCATCCTGTCCAGGATGGCGGCGCCATACGTCGGCGAAAAGAGGAGCAGGTTCAGGGCCGATGCGAACAGGAGGATTCCCGGCCCCCAGGCGGGTACGTGCAGGGCTGCCTGTTGGATCGCCTGATCCCAGACCGCCGGCTTCCCGAGATTGGCCCGAATCCGGCCCGGCGATTCCACGACCAGCCCATCCATCCCGGTGTCCAGCACGATGGAGGCGACTCTGTCCGCGCACGCATCCAGATCGGTCCCCGGGACACGGCGAAATCCCGCCACGAACGATTCGTGGCTCGGATGCTGGAGCGACACGAACACGACGCTGCCACCCTGTCGAAGCCAGCTGTCCGCCAGCATCCGGCCGACAAACGACTTCCCCGTGCCGTCGGCGCCCGTGATCACCGTCGACGTACCCACCGGCCAGCCGCGGGGCAGGACCTCTCTCATCCAGGGCTGGTCTATGCGAATCCGTTTCACGCGCACCCCCGCGTTCCTCGTTCCCACGCAATCCGCGGAGGGCGGGCCCGGCGCCCCCCCCGTGCGCCTCCACCAGGCTGCAATGCCCGGCACAACCATCGACGCACGGCCGTGTACGTACCGTAGAGTATTCTCGCCTGATGCGCCAGTGCGTCGGTCACATGCCACGCATACCAACGTTTTGCGGGTGTGATCGTGGCCAGACTTCGCGCGAACGGTCAAGATTTCCGCCGCTGACAATACTGGTGAGTACGTCGGTCGCCGTGGCGGCCTTGCTGAGCCCCCCGGTGATCCGGCCGGGGCGCCGGCCGTGGGGCTTGCGATAGGTTGGCCATCGTTCTCTCCTTGTCACATCGGGTCCGCCGTCTTCGTCAATGCGAAGGAGGAACCCGACGGGAGAGTGAGACCGATGGATGAACGCGAGCTGCTGGCCCGGCGATTCGAAACACAGCGTATTCACCTGCAGGCGGTGGCGTATCGCATGCTCGGCTCAACCGCGGAGGCGGAGGACGCGGTGCAGGAGGCCTGGCTGCGGATGAGCCGTGCCGGCGCCGAAGGCGTCGACAATCTCGGCGGCTGGATGACGACCATCGTGGGGCGGGTGTGCCTCGACATGCTTCGTGCGCGCCGGGCACGGCGGGAGGAGAGCCTGGACGTGCAACAACCGGGGCCGGCCGCCGCCGGGCGCCGCCACGATCGCACCCCTGAAGCGGAGGCTGAACTTGCCGACGCGGTGGGAATGGCGCTGCTGGTGGTGCTGGAGACGCTGAAGCCGGCGGAGCGCGTGGCGTTCGTCCTGCACGACATGTTCGATCTGCCGTTCGACGAGATCGCGCCGATCGTAGGACGGACCCCCGTCGCCACGCGGCAGCTGGCGAGCCGGGCGCGGCGGCGCGTGCGGGGCGCCGAGGGGTCCGACGCCGATCTCAGCCGGCAACGGAAGATCGTCGACGCGTTCATCGCGGCCGCCAAGTCCGGAGATTTCGAAGCGCTGGTGGCGGTTCTCGATCCCGATGTCGTCTTCCGGTGCGACGCCCAGGCGATCCGCATGGGCGGCCCGGCCGAGGTCCACGGCCCCGCCGCGGTGGCCGGGTTCTTCAAGGGCCGCGCGGACGCGGCGGTGGCCGGCCTCATCGACGGCGAGGTGGGCATCCTGGTGCCCGTGAAGGAGCGGATGCTCCTGGTGCTGAACCTCACGTTCGGTGGCGGGCGGATCACCAGCCTCCATGCCGTGGCCGACCGCGCCGCGCTCGCGTCGCTGGCGTTGGAGGAGCCCAACGGCGACGTGGCGGCCGACCTCGGCACCGAGCCGGCGGATCCGGACGCCGACCCAGGGCCAGGCGGCGAGGCGACCGGGTAGCCCTCAGCTCACGGCTTTCTTCACCAGCGCCTGGATCCGTTCCTCGACGGCGGGAGTCAGCTCCTTCAGCGCGAAGGCGGTCGGCCACATGGCGCCATCATCGAGATTCGCTTTGTCGCTGAATCCCAACGTTGCATACCTGGTTTTGAATTTCTGCGCGTTCTGGAAGAAACAGACGACCTTGTCGTTCCTGGCGTAGGCGGGCATTCCGTACCAGGTTCTCGGGGACAGGGACGGCGCGCTGGCTTTGATGATGGCGTGGAGCCGCTCCGCCATCACGCGATCCGGTTCCTGCATCTCGGCGATCCTGGCGAGCACGTCGCGTTCGCCGTCCGTTCCCTTCGGCCCCGTGCCGCGGCGCCCCGCCGACTTCAGCTCCCTGGCGCGTTCCTTCATCGCGGCACGCTCCTCGTCCGTGAATCCCGTGGAGGGACTCCCCTTCCCTCTGGCGTTCCTGGTGGACTTCTGCGTGCCTTTCTTGAGGCTCATGGAAACCTCCTCATTCGGGTATGCCTGTCATCCTCTTGACGGAACCGAACGCGAAGATGTGACCGACGGCCGGGAACGAGCGACCGGCCGCCAAGAAAACGCGTGACAATCCCCGGAAGCCGCCCTATACTGGCCCTTCGCTGCCCGATGGGCCCGGTCCGACTCCCCAACGTCCGAAGCCGGACGATGTCGGACGGCAAGTCGCGGTAGTGCACCGTTTCCCGAACTTCCCACGTCCGTTCCCGAATGTTCGCCGCGAGGACCGCGCACGAATCTGCCGCGGTCGCCGCACGATGTCGGGCACACGGCGGCCGCGGGACAGGGATGCGCCGCAAACCGGGAGGATGCATGAAGTCAGGACTCTGGCTGCTGATATTTCTCGCCGGGTGCGGCAAGCCCGTCATCAAGACTTTCGAGGTGCAACCTGTTCCTGGTGGCCGGCCCTCCGCGGCCAGCTCATCGAGCGGCGGGATCGAGATCTGTGCCGGCGAAGGCGTGCAGGCCACGTGGAAACTGAAGGGCAAACCGGCCATGGTCCTCCGCCTCGGAAGCCCACGATACGCCGGGAGCGAAGACCCCGCTGCGGCGGCCGATCCCCTCGCGCCCGACACGTTCGAAGTCACGCTCGTGGCCGATCCAGGCCCCAGGGAGGCCCTCCGCACCACCCTCGTGCTGGCGTACCCGGACAGCGGCCGCGACCAGGTCGCGTTCTATCAGTCTCCGCACGGCGACACGCTGGTGGCGGCGGGCGCCAGGACCACGGCGGCCGGCGGTCGCTTCAGGATCGCGCTCGTCGCGAACCCCCTGGCGCGCGGTCTCGAGGTGCGGCACGCCCAGCGAGTCGCGCAGTTGGCGCCGGGCGCTGCCACGGCCGAGTTCCGTGGCACGCCCGTCGACGGCGCCTGGGAATTCCGCTCCCTCAAGACCGCCGCGGAGCGCAGCGGCGCCGCCACGACGCCCAATCAACTCGGCGCCGACATCACCATGACCTGCACACCGGGGAAATCATGATCGACACCATCGTGCTGGTGATGATGGAGAACCGTTCCTTCGACCACATGCTCGGCCACCTGAGCTACGAAGGGATCAACCCCGAGGTGGACGGACTCCGGAAGCCGCTCAAACAGTACACCAACATCCACAAGGGCAAGCCCATCCCGGTCTTCCGCATGAAGGACGGCACCCTGCCCTCAGATCCGCCGCACGAGTACGATGCGGTGGCCACACAGCTGATGTGGAATGAAGCCTCGAACCGCTTCTACATGGGCGGGTTCATCGACGCGTTCGCCGAGGCGCTGGGCCATGATCCCGGGGCGCGACCCACGCCCATGGGCATGCTGCCATCCTCCGCGGTGCCCATCACCAGCTTCCTTGCCCGCAACTACTGCACGTGCGACCGCTGGTTCTCCGCATTGCCCACCAGCACTCAACCCAATCGGACCATCGCGTTCACCGGCGACAGTGCCATCCACCGCACCGGCCTGCAGCTGATTCCCACCAAGGGCACCATCTTCGAGTGGATGAAGCACAATGGCGTGCGCTGGAAGGTGTACCACGACGGGCTGTCGTTCTTCGCCCTCTACCCGCAGGTCTGGGACGAGCTGCTCGGCGATGGCTTCCGCGACTACGAGTACCTGTACGCCGATCTGTCCAGGGCCCCGGCGGACACCGATCCCCAGGTGATCATCGTGGAGCCGTCCTACCATGATGCGCCCCACATCGGACCGGATCATCCCAACGACAACCATGCCCCGCTCGCCGTCGGCTGGGGCGAGGACTTCCTGCGCCGCACCTACGAGGCGGTGACCGCACGGCCCGATCGGTGGGCCAGCACGGTGATGATCATCTACTACGATGAACACGGAGGCTTCTGGGACCACGTGCCGCCGCCACCGGTCCCCTACACCACCACGGCCTCCAACCCGCACCGGTTCACGTCCCTTGGCCCCCGCATCCCGGCCATTATCGTCTCGCCGCTGGTGGAGGCAGGCTCCGTCTCGAACGAAATACTGGACCACACCTCCGTATTGCAGCTTCTGGCCGAGTTGTTCACGCCCGGCCAGCCCTATTCCGCCAGCGTGCAGGAGCGGGCGAACCACGGTGTGTCCAGCGTTTTGCGCGCGATCACGCGGGATACGGCACGCGCCGACACGCCCGCCGCCCCGGCCACGCCGATCCCGGTGGTGAGCGCGCTCGGGCAGTCCATCGCGGAGGCGCCACACAGCGACATGCAACGGTCCCTGGAGAACGCGGCTACGCAGCTGCTCGATCAGAGGCGTCCGGCCACCTTGCAGAAGTATCCGGAGCTCCTCCAGTGGCAGGCGGCCGTGCAGGCCGCCCGCGGCTAGCCCGCGGCTCCACGTCCGGCCGAAGCGGACGATGGACGTTCCCCTCAGCCGCGGTCCACCGCGCAGCGGCAGAGGAACGGCCGCTCGCTCGCCGCCGGACATGCCGCGCCGGGAGTGACCGGGCGGCGAGCGCCGCCAACCAGGCTAACCGCCCGCCACCGCCCCAACCACCAGGAACGGCTCGACGCCCGCCGCGACGGCGGGCGGAAGCGGTGCGTCCGGCGGGTTCAGCGACAGGTCCTCCGCGCAGGCGAAGTAGCGGACGAAGTCGCGCCGCTGCTTCGTCCCGTGGTCGCGGATGGTGCCCCGTAACACCGGGAACCGGGCCTCGAGCGCGTCCAGGACGGTGGCCACCGTGACCGGTCCCTCCACGTCCACATCCACCTCCGAGCCCACCCGCGCCAGCGTGCACAGGTGGGGCGGGAGCACGACGCGCACGCTCACGGCAGCGTCTGCGCTTCGATGGAGACCACCGCCGGCAGGTCCCGCACGATGGCGCTCCACGAGTCGCCGGCGTCCGACGACGCGTAGACCTGGCCCCCCGTGGTGCCGAAGTAGACCCCGCACGGATCCAGACCGTCTGCGGACATGGCGTCCCGCAGCACGTTGACGTAGCAGTGCTCCTGCGGCAGCCCCTTCGTGAGCGCCTCCCAGTCATCGCCGCCCGTACGGCTGCGATAGACGCGTAGCTTGCCGTCCGGCGGATAGTGTTCCGAGTCGCTCTTGATGGGAACCACGTACACCGTCTCCGGCTCGTGACTGTGGACCTGGACCGGGAAGCCGAAGTCGCTGGGAAGGTTGCCGCTCACCTCGTGCCAGTTCTCGCCGCCGTCGTCGCTGCGCATGACGTCCCAGTGCTTCTGCATGTACAGCACGTCCGGCCGCGCCGGGTGCAGGGCGATGCGGTGCACACAGTGGCCCACCTCGGCGTCCGGGTCGGGGATGTACTCCGAACGCAGCCCGCGATTGATGGCGCGCCAGTTCTCCCCCGCATCGTCGCTCCGGAATGCGCCCGCCGCCGAGATGGCCACGTACATGCGCCCGTTGCCCCGCGGGTCCAGCAGGATCGTGTGCAGGCACAGGCCGCCGGCACCCGGGTGCCACTCTGAGGCCGACTTCTGGCGACGAAGCCCGTCCAGCTCCCGCCAGCTCTTGCCACCGTCGTCGCTGCGGAAGAGCCCCGCGTCCTCCACGCCCGCGTAGATCGTGTCGGGGTCGTCGGGCGATGGCTCCAGATGCCAGACCCGCTTGAACTCCCACGGGTGCGGCGTGTCATCGTACCACTTGTGTGGTCCTACCTCCCCCCGGTACCCGAACTCGTTCCCCACCGGCTCCCACGTCCGGCCCCCATCCTCGCTCCGCTGGATCAGCTGACCGAACCAGCCCGTGGACTGCGACGCCCAGATCCGGTTCGGCTCCGCCGGCGAAGCCTTCATGTGGTAGATCTCCCACCCTCCGAAATGGGGGCCTTCCACCGTCCAGTTCTCGCGCTTGCCGTCCGACGTCAGCAGGAACGCGCCCTTCCGCGTGCCGACCAGCACCCGTACGCCGCTCATGAGGTCTCCGAGTTCAGAGTCCGCCCATACACGACCTGACGGTCAGGAATCGACAATATACGCCGGCGCACTGACAATGTCAGCGTTCAGGTCCGGCGACGGCCGCGCTGCATGCGGAAGCAGCGCGCGACGAGACGAAGGGCGCGCCGGCCGCACGGAGGACGTTCTATTTCCCTCTCAGACCGACCGGATTGCCATCCGCGTCCTCCAACACGCACACCCGGACGCCCGGAGCCACTTCGCGGGGCGCGCTGCGCTCGGTCGCGCCCGCGGCCAGAAGGCTGGCGCGCACGTTGTCGAGATCCTCGACGTCGGCGAACGCAACCGGTCCGACGCCGGTGTCGCCATGCGGATCCAGGCTCACCTCGAAGCCGTCGGCGGCGTACCCCACGTAATAGGGCTGGTCGGTGTGCGGTTCGCCGAACAGGGCGGTGTATATCCCCTTCGCGGCATCCAGGTCGGAAACGGGGACCACCAGGGCGCGGATCGTACGGCTCATTCTGCTCCTCCTCTGCGCAATGTGGGATTCGTGCGAAGGCCCGGCCGGAACGCAGGCGCCACGCAGGGCACCGTCCGTTTGCCACATCCGGCGGCGTGGCCTCGTCAGCGGGATGACGGAATCCGACCCGGGAGTGTGACAGCCTCGCCGGGCACGTTCATGCTCCGGAGCAGGGCCTGGAACCGAGGGTGCGGGCGCAGGCTGGTGAAAAGGAAGGAGCCTTTGATGCCGTAGACGGCGCCCGCCCTCTCCTCGCGGGCGCGCTCCAGGCAGTCGATGGCCCGGTCCACCTCGCCCAGCCCTGTGAAGACGTAGGCCAGATGGTAGGGCGAGACGTAGCGTACCCGCGCCAACGCCTCCAGGCGGCGTAGCACGTCACGCGCCTCCTCGGTCCTCCCGGCCATGGCGTAGGCCTGGCCGAGCTGGGCGAGCCAGGCCGTGCTGTCCGGAGAGAGGGCCACGGCCGCCTCCAGCTCAGCCAGCCCTTCTGCATGCCGGCCGGTCAGGATGTAGACCCAGCCGAGCGTGGTGTGTGCCCGGTCGTAGCCCCGGTCGAACTCGACGGCGCGCGCCGCCTCTTCCAGGGCCTCGTCGTAGCGCCCGGCGCGGATGAGGGCCGTGGCGAAGTCTGCCCGATGGGCCAGTGGATCCAGCTCCTGGGCCCGCCGGTCCATGGCCACGGCCTCGTCGTAGCGGCCGAGGGAGGAGCACATCCGGCCGTACAGGTCGTAGGTGTCCGCACTGCTGGGGCTCAACGCGAGGGCGCGCCGGAACTCACGTTCGGCCGCCTCCCAGTCGAAGTCGGCGGCCACGGCCAGCTGCCCGAGAATGGAGTGCGTCTCGGCCAGGTCTTCATCCACGGAGAGGGCTGTGGCCGCGGCCTCCCTGGCCTGGCGATACGCTCTCTCCGGCTCCAGCGCGCCGGTCTCCCCCAGCTCCGCATAGGCCATGGCCATACCGACGTGGGCCAGGGCATAACGCGGGTCCAACTCGGCCGCATGCGCGAAGTAGTCGATCGCCTTCTCCAGCCCCTCCGACGTGAAGCGCACGAAGCAACTGCGCCCCCGGAGATACAGCTGGTAGGCCCGGAGGTCCTGCGTGGGCTCCTTGCCGATGCGCGACCGTTCCTCCGGCGAGAGTTGGGCGTGCAGCGCCGCGCCGATCTGGAGGGCGACGTCCGTCTGGATGGCGAAGACATCCGTCAGGCGCCGGTCGTACGTCTCCGCCCACAGGCATTCACTCGTGCCCGCGTCGACGAGCCGGGCCACGACGCGGACCCGCTCCCCCGCGCGGCGCACGCTGCCGCCCAGCAGTGTGGCGGCACCCAGGGCCTCGCCGATCTCGCGCGGGCTCTGTGCCCGGTCCTTGAAGCGCATCATGGAGGCGCGAGCGATGACGCTGAGGGCGCCGATCTTCGACAGTTGCGCGATGACGTCTTCCGTGATGCCGTCCGCGAAGTAGTCGTTCTCCGGATCGGAGCTGAGGTTCACGAATGGCAGCACCGCCACCGACCGGGGCATGGGCCCGGCGGTGCCGGGGGCCGTCAGGGCGGGGCCGCCCGCCCGGCCCCGTGAAGCCGCGTCGTCCCGCGTCCCGTCCTGAGGCGAGGCAGGAGCGGTGGAGGCGTCTTTCGCAGCACGCTCCCCGGCCGAGGTCTCCACCGTTCGCGGCCGCGTATGCAACTCTTCGACGAACGCCAGCAGCTCTGCGTCCGGCTCCAGCCCCAGCTCCTCCTTCAGCAGCACCGCGTGCACGCGAGCGTGACGCAACGCCGCCGCCCCCTCGCCGTTTCGCTCCAACGCCCGCATCAGCCGGAGCGAGACGCGCGAGCTGTACGGGTCCTGCGCCGCCAGCATCCGCCACCACCGGACCGCCTCCGCCGGCGTTCCCGCCTGCTCTTCCGTCTCGGCCAGCGCTTCCAGCGCCCGGGCCCGCTCCCGCAACAGCGTCTCCCGCTCCGCATCCACCCAACGCTCCAGCTCGTCCGCACCCGTCAGGAAGAAGCCGTCCAGGAACGGTGCGCCATGCAGCTCGACCGCCCGCTTCCAGTCCCGCCGTTCCAGCGCCTCCGCATACTCCCACGCATCGCTCGGCAGCCGCGCCGGGTCCAGCCGCAGCTCCTCCCCCACCGCCACGATGGCTTCGCCTCCAACCGCCTGGTTGATGCGGTAGATGGAATCCGACAACAGATGCCGCGCCCGCTCCGCGTCGGAATCCGGCCACAGGTAACCGATCAGCTTCTCCCGCGTCAGTCCCCGCTGCCGCGCCACAGCGAGCAGCGCCAGCAACGCCAGCCGCCGCCGCTGCACGGCGCGGCCGCTCAGGGGACCGTCGGGGCCGTCGATGGATGCGCCGCCGAAGAGCTTGAGCCGAAACAAAATGTCAGACGATAGAGTGGCGAACACGAGGCGACCGTTGGGCGAGGCCGCGGTAGCAATGTGCAGCGCGACGTTGAAATACGGCAAGTGCTCCCCAACCACCAGATGCAGGAGGAAGTCCCATGACAGACCAGAACGGACGGGACGAACGGGCGGCTACCACGGCCCCGCCAGACGCAGGCTCGCCGGAGGTTCGTCGGGTTGCCACGCGTGTCGGGTGGCTCGCCACGGCCGGCGCGGTGGCACTGCTGGTCCTGGCGGCATGCGACCAGCAGATCGCCGCGCCGGTGGGCGCGCCGAGCGCCGCCCAGGTGCCGGGCGGCCAGCCGTCGCTCCTCGACCGTGGACGCAGCGACGACTGGGAACACGGCCGACGTTCGCCATCCGTCGAACGCGAGCTGGCGGCCCTCCGCCGGGCCACGGCCCGGTTCCACGACATCCAGGCGGCCAAGAACGCAGGCTGGAACGTGGAGGTCACGAACTGCATGGACAGCCTGCCCGCCGGCGCAATGGGCTACCACTATGGCAACCCCGGCTACATCAACGACCCCGTGCCGCACGTGCGCAAGCCGGAGCTGCTCATCTACGAGCCGCAGCGGAACGGGCGCAAGCGGCTGGTGGCCGTGGAGTACATCATCCCCTACACGCTGGTGCCCGCCGACACGAAGCCCGCGCCGTCACTCTTCGGTCTTCCCTTCCATCACAACGACGGCTTCGGCATCTGGGCCCTGCACGCCTGGGTCTGGAAGGAAAACCCGGACGGCATGTTCGCCGACTGGAACCCCAGGGTCACCTGCGCCTACGCCGGCAGTGACGCCACGCATCTCGGCGCCACGCCGTGAACCGTCAACCCGAGACAGGAGAAGGACCTGATGCCCAAGTACATCATCGAGCGCGACCTCCCCGGTGCCGGCCAGCTGACGGCGGAACAGCTCACGGCCATCGCCCAGCGCTCGTGCGCCGTGCTGAACGAGCTCGGTCCCACCATCCAGTGGGTCCACAGCTACGTAACCGATGACAAGATCTACTGTGTCTATGTGGCGCCCAGTGAGGCGATGGTCCTGAAGCACGCCCGGGAAGGCGGCTTCCCCGCGGACGTCGTGGCCCGGGTGCACCGCATGATCGAGCCTGTGACCGCAGAGGTGGCGGTCGGCACCTGAACCGGCGCGCGAGCGGGCAGCCGGCCCAAGTCGGCCGGCTGCCCGGGGCGCCCCCCCGCCTCCCCAGGGTAACCGCCTCCCCTCCGCAAATCCACGCGCAGGGCGTTCCTCCGGCAGCGAGGCCCCGACGGCTATCCGGCGTGCGCTTGTGCGCGCAGCGGCGGCTTCGCACATTCTCTCCCCGACACGCCGCTGGCCCGCATTGCCATCACACCGTCCCGGAGTCTGATCATGCGCCGTCGCAACTTGGGGTTCCTCCTGGCCGTTGCCGTCGCGCTCACCACCCTCCCACACAACCCTGCCACCGCGCAGCAGCCGTCGGCCCAGGAGCCGCCCCCGTCGGCCACGCAGCCGGGGCGGAACCCGGCGCAGCCCATCGACTCGGCCTACACGCGGAAGATCCACGAGTACACCACGGAGCCGTTCTTCCTGTCTCCGCTCGTGGACTACCTGCCCGCGTCCAGCACGGTGCCCACGCCGGCGAAGGTGCTGGGCGACATCGCGGGCGCGCCGGGGAAGCTGCCGTACTCCAGGGAAGTCTACGCGTACATGCGCATGCTGGCGGCCGCGACGCCCCGCGTGAAAGTCTTCTCCATCGGCACGACGGAGGAGGGCCGCGAGATGATCGCGGTGGCCGTGGCGTCGGACTCGCTGATGAGCCGCCTGGACGAGAATCGGGCGGACCTGGCGAAGCTGGCGGACCCGCGCACCATTGGCATGAACGACGCGGAGGCTGCGGCCATCGAGGCCCGCGCGGCACCCGTCTACTACATCACGGGGACCATCCACTCCACCGAGGCGGGCGCGCCCACGGCGCTCATGGAGCTGGCCTACCGCCTGGCGGTGGACGAGAGCCCCTACATCCGGAACATCCGGGACCACGTCATCACGCTCATCACCCCGGTCACCGAGGTGGACGGCCGCGACCGCATGGTGGACATCTACGAGTGGCACAAGCACCACCCGGACCAGGTGCCCCCGCGCGTGATCTACTGGGGCCACTACGTGGCGCACGACAACAACCGGGACGCCATGGACCTCGGCCTGAAACTGTCCCAGAACGTGCTGAACACCTACGTGGACTGGAACGCCCAGGTGCTGCACGACCTGCACGAGTCGGTGGCCTACCTGTACGACAACACCATCGGGGACGGGCCCTACAACGCCTGGCTGGACCCGCTGCTCACCAACGAGTGGCAGATGATCGGCTGGAACAACGTCCAGGAGATGACGCGCATGGGCATGCCCGGCGTGTTCGCCTTCGGCACGTTCGACACCTGGTCCCTGGGCTACCTCATGTCCATGGCCGCTTCGCACAACGGCATCAGCCGCCTGTACGAGACGTTCGGCAACGGCGGCACCGCGGAGACCATGGAGCGCACCGTGTCACCGGGCCAGACCGCGCGCACCTGGTACAGGCAGAACCCGCCGTTGCCACGGGTGCCGTGGTCGCTCAGGAACAACAACAACTACGAGGAGACCGGGCTGCTCGTCTCCCTCAGCTACGTGGCGCAGAACCGGCAGCTCTTCCTCAAGAACTTCTACGACAAGAGCAAGCGCTCAATCCTGAAGGCGCATACCGAGGGCCCCGCGGCCTACGTGCTGCCCGGCGACGATCCCCGGCCCGGCGCGCAGGCGGACCTGCTGGGCGTGCTCCGGCTCCAGCATGTCGAGATCTCACGGGCCACCGCGCCCTTCACCGTGGACGTGCCCGCGGACCCTGCCGGCCGCGGCAGCCGCAGCGGGCGTACCGCCGCCGGCGTCGCGGGCCGGCCCGCACCCGGCGGGGCCAACGCGGACAGTGCGGCTGCGCCCCAAGCCCAGCGCACCGAGCCACGCACGTTCCCGGCGGGCAGCTACATCATCCGCATGGACCAGCCGTACTCGCGCATCGCTGACGCGTTGCTGGACTACCAGTACTGGGCGCCCGACGACCCGCAGCGCCGTCCCTACGACGACACCGGCTGGACGTTCCCGGAGGCGTTCGGCGTGAAATCCGTCCGCGTGGTGGACACCAAGGTGCTGGACGCGCCCATGGAGAAGGTGGGCTCCCTCACCCCGGCCGGCGGCGTCCTGGGCAACGGCCCGGTCTTCCTCATCAACCACGACGGCGACAACGCCCTCGCCACGCTCCGCTACCGCTTCGGGAAGGCCGATTTCCAGGCGGCGGAGCAGCCGTTCGACGCCGCCGGCACCCACTTCGGCCGGGGCAGCTTCATCATCCGCGGCGTCTCCCGCGGCGACCTGGATGCGGCCACGAAACAGCTGGGGCTGAAAGCCTACGCCGTCGCCGCCGCGCCCGGCGTCTCCATCCACCCGCTCCGCGCCGCCCGCGTGGCCATCCTGCACACCTGGGCCAGCACGCAGACGGAGGGCTGGTGGCGCATGGCGTTCGACAAGCTGGACGTGCCCTACACCTACATCTCCGTACAGGACGTGGCCAAGGAGCCGGACCTCAACGGGAAGTATGACGTCATCATCTTCCCGCCGTCGGACCGTGACGGGCTGTCCATCATCCAGGGGATGCCCATGTGGCGGAACCCCATGCCCTGGAAGCACACCAAGGAGACGCCGAACATCGGCACGTGGGCACAGACCGACGACGTGCGGCCGGGGCTGGGGTGGAGCGGGCTGGAGCACCTGCAGAGCTTCGTCGAGCGCGGCGGCGTGCTCATCACAAGCACCAACACTTCCAGCTTCGCCATGGACTACGGGCTCACGAATGGCGTGAGCGGGAACAATCCCAGCAGCCGCGTGGTGGGCAGCCTGCTCCGCTCCCGCATCGTCGATGAGACGAGCCCCATCGTCTACGGCATCCCCGACAGCCTGGCCATCTACAGCGACGACGGCGCCAGCTTCAGCATCACCAACACCAGCGGCGGCCGCGGCTTCCGCGGGTTCGGCCGGGGTGAAGCGAGCCGCCCCACCGGCCGCGGCCGGCCCGGCGACGCCGACGTGCCCCAGGGTCGTCCGCTGCTGGACCCCAAGTTCGAGGCCCCGCCCGCCCCCGTGGTGCAACCGTGGCAGGCCGCGCCGGTCACGGACGACATGATGCGCAACCCCCTCAACATCATTCCGCCCGATCAGCGGCCCCGCGTCGCGATCCGCTTCGGCGACAGCCGCGGCCTGCTCGTCTCCGGCCTGCTGGGCGGCGGCGGCAACGACATCGCCCGGCGCCCCGTGGTCGTGGATGTCCCCATGCAGAAAGGCCACGTGGTGATGTTCGCCAACAACCCCATGTGGAGGGGCGAGACCATCGGGTCCTACTTCCTGGTGTTCAACACCGTCCTGAACTGGGACCACCTGAACGCGGGACGGACGCTGGACCAGCGCTGAGGGCAGCGGCAGATCCCGGCGAGGACGGCCCACCGGCCGGCGTGACGCCCTGTCCGCCGGCCGTGGCGCTTCAGAGTCTTATCCCGGCGGCCAGGACCGTGACCCCGATGCTCCGGCCACCGTACGCACCGACGCCCCACGCCAGCTCGAGCGCCGACACGTAGCCGCGGGTGCCACGGAAGCGGAGGGGCGCCACCCGGGCGCCCGCAATCCACACCGGCGACGCCGGCCGCGCGCCCGACGACGACAGCAGCTCCGTCCGCTGCCCCCACAGGAGGCCCCCTTCCAGGAACGCGGCCGGCGCCCATCGACCGTCACGCTGCAGCCCGATGCCGGCGCGCGTAGCCACGGCGTTGCCGTTCGCCCAGAGCACGGTGGCACCCCCTTCTGCGACCACGCGGCGCCCCAGCCACACCACGACGCCGGCACCCGGCCCCATGCCGGCCACCGTGACCCGGTCGGACGTGAAATAGACGCCGGCCTCTTTCAGGATGGGCGTCACGCTCGTCTCCGTCCCCGTGGCACTCCGATGCTGCGTGGCGGAAGTCGAAACCGCGGTGTCGCCGGGCACCGCTCCGCCGGCCAGGACCGCCCCGGTGGCAGGCACGCCGCACGCAAAGCTGCCGGACACCATGCCCAGCCAACCCACCACCAGGAACGGGCCGATCAAGGCGACACCTCCGCGAACAACGCAGCCGCCGCGGTGGCGGCACGCGTGCTGGCCACCAGGAAGGCGGCGTCGAGGGTTTCCGGCACATCGTCTCGCGTGTGGTAGAACGGGTTCCGGAAATTGGCGGTGTCGGTGAGGAAGATGGTGGGAATGCCCCGGTACCAGAGGAGCCCGTGGTCGCTGCGCATGAACATGGAGGAGAGAAAGTACGCGCCATCGCCCGGGGCCAGGATTCCCACCAACCGCGCCAGGCCCGTGCCGTTCCCCAGCGCCACGGCCTGCTGCGTCAGCTCGGCAGAGTCCTCGTTGCCGATCACCAGGAGGAAGTCGCCCGTGTCCGGGAGGCCGAGGCCCAGCACGGGATCCTGGCTGCCTGGCTGGTGCGACGCGTACCCCACCAGGTCCATGACCACCGCCGCCACCACGTCGTTGGCGTACCCGGCCTCCACGTAGCGCGTGCTGCCCACCGCGCCCAGCTCTTCCAGGTCGAACGCCACGAACCGGATGGTGCGCGCGAAGGCATGGCCCCGCACCGCTCTCGCCGCCTCCAGCATGGCCGCCACCGCCGAGCCGTTGTCGTCTGCGCCGGCAAAGAACGCGTCCAGGTGCGACGCCACCAGCACCACCTCATCCGGCCGCGTGCTGCCGGGCCATTCCGCCACCACATTGTACGCCGTCCGTCCACCGCCCGGCAGCGCCACCGTGTCCGGCACGTATCCCATGGACGCGAACGCGGCCGCTACCAGCGCCACCGCAGAATCCCGCGTCAGGTCACACGCAGGGAACAGGTCCCGGGGCTCGAGCCCTTCGCAGGACAGGGGCGTATCCGCCAGGTGCGCCGCCGCCAACCGCTCCACCCACGGCATCACGCTGTCCGCCGCCACCTCTGCGCCGACGGCACCTGCCGCGTCAAACCCCGTGCTGCTCGGCTCCGTGGGGGAGCATGCAACGACGACGCCCGCCAGCAACGCCGTCGCAGGCCCGGCCGCTCGCCTCACGCATCGTCTCCGCACGTCATAAGCTCCGGCTCACGGTGAAGAGGCCCACCTGCACCCGGAGCGTCCGACCCGTATGCCCCACGTGCGTCCCCACCAGCAGCTCCGCGACCCCGACCCGCCAACGGCCCCGCCGGAAGTCCAGCGGTGCGGCGTATCCCGCGACGTAGACCCGCGAGATCCCGCGCGTCGTGGCCCCACGGGCCTCCCGCAGAAGCTCGGCGCCCGGCTCGAAGCCGACCACCGACGTCACCCCCAGCTCCACCCCCACCCCGGGCCGCCACGCACCCTCACCCTTCACCGTCACCAGGCGGCCAAACACCTCCGGCAGCGCCGGGCCCGACCCGAAACGGGCCCCCACCAGCCAGTCGAAGCTCCCACCCGCAGCGCCGCGCAACGTCACCTGGAAGGCCGGCCCCGCCCCCACCGCGAACACGGACTGATACGCCAGCAACGACACGCCCGCCCCGACTTCCGGGGCCTGGTCGGCGGCGGGCGGGAGCGTGCGGTGTGCGTCGGCACTGGCGTCGACGCTGGTGTCCGCGTCCTGCCCGGCCGCCACGCCCGCCTGCACCAGCAGCGCAGCCGGAAAAAGCAGGGCCGCAAGCGTCAGCCTGATGCGACGATCCATGGCATCTCCACGGGTCAGCGGCGCTTCGGAAGCGTCCAGTTTGGCGCCGAATACCGCCCTGCGAAAGACCCGCCTCGCCCCGCCGGCTCCGGTGGCCGCGCCCGGCGTCGCTCCGGCCACGGCCGTGCCCTCTGCCCGCAGCATCCGGCGCGTCTGGCGCGGCAGGGCCACGCGGTCGTTCACCACCAGGACCGCGGCAACCGTGACGGGGCCGTTCACCTCCAGCTCCACCTCCGAGTCCACCTGCGCCAGCGAGCGCAGGTGCGTCGGCAGCACCACGCGCACGCTCACGGCAGCGTCTGCGCTTCGATGGACGTCACCGCCGGCAGGTCGCGCGCAATGGCCGTCCAGGAATCGCCGCCGTCGGGCGACGCGTAGACCTGGCCGCCAGTCGTGCCGAAGTACACGCCGCACGGATCCAGCGCGTCGGCCGACATGGCGTCCCGCAGCACGCTGCCGTAGCAGTGCTCCTGCGGCAGCCCCTTCGTCAGCGGCTCCCAGTCATCGCCGCCCGTGCGGCTGCGATACACACGCAGGCGTCCCTCCGGTCAGCGTTCCCGGCAAGTGCGACGGCGGCGCGCCCCACGTGCCCACCGTCCAGTGGGTCCACAGCCACGGAATCGATGACAAGATCTACTGCAACCACGCGGTGCCCAGCCGGCCCGCGGCATTGACGGGTTTCCCGTCACGCGCGAGCTTCCCGGGCCAGGGACGGCGGGGACTTACGCCGCACTGCGCTGCGCTGAGGAGGCTCAATGGATGGCGGCGAGGACCGATCCACGGTACGCGGAACTCACCGGTGGGGAATCCGGCACCACCCGGTGGGGTGGGCGCTGGCCATTGCCGTGGTCCTCGGCGCAGGATGGCTGGCCGTCCGCACGTTGACCCCCGCCGCCGTCGCGGGCATCGCGATGCAGAAGCGCGACCTGGTGAGCACCCTGGTCCTGGCCGGCCGGGTGCGCTCGCCGTCGCGGGTACAGGCGGGTGCCACGATCAGCGGCACCGTACAGCGTGTCCTGGTACGCGAGGGCGACCGGGTCCACCGGAACGAGCTCCTGGTGACACTGGACGACCGTGAAGCCCGGGCTGCGGTGGCCCAGGCCGAAGCCACGCTGGCCGAAGTCACCGCCCAGACCCGGGCCGCCGTGGAGCAGGCCGAAAACGAGGCCCGGCAGGCAAAACGCGACCTTGACCGCTTCGAGACCGTCTTCAAGGCTGGCGCTCTGACCCAGCAGCAGTTGGAGCAGGCCCGCCAGCGTGCCGATGACGCCCGCAGCCGCCTGGAAGCCGCGCGTGCCCGCACCGGTCCCGGGGCCAACGCCTCCGTGGCCCGCGCCCGGGCGGCCCTGGATGTGGCAAAGGCCCGCCTGAACCTCACCCGGGTCGTGGCCCCGGCGGACGGGGTGGTGCTCAACCGCGACGTCGAGCCCGGAGACGCCGTTCAGCCCGGACGTGCCTTGTTGGACCTGGCTCTGGACGGCCCCGCGGAGCTGGTGGTGTTTCCCTCGGAAGACAACCTCGGCCGGCTCCGCGTCGGCGCTCCCGCGACGGCGTCGGCGGACGCATATCCCGACTCGACGTTCCCGGCCCGGGTTTCCCTCATTGCGCCCGCCGTGGATCCGACGCAGGGGACCGTCGAGGTCCGCCTCGCGGTGGACGCGCCGCCCGCCTACCTCCGCCCGGACATGACCGTCTCGGTGAACATCGAGGCGGGCCGGAGCCCGGGGGCGTGGGTCCTGCCCGAGGAGGCGGTGCGGGGCCTCGGCACCGACACGCCCTGGGTCGCGGTCGGCCGCGACGGCCGGCTCGCTCGCCAACCGGTGGCGGTGGGACTCCGCGCCGATCGATACGTGGAGATCCTGTCGGGCCTGACGCCTGCCGAGCTCGTCGTTCCCCCGAACGGTTCTCCGGATCTGGGCACACGCGTCCGCGTGCGTTCGCCGGAGAATTGACGTGCCCTTCGAGCTCTTCGTCGCCCTCCGCTACCTGAGGGACGGCCGGCTCCAGACCTGGCTCATCCTCGCGGGCATCGGCGTGGGGATCGGCGCCATCATCTTCGTGTCCGCCCTCATCAACGGTCTGCAACAGAGCCTCGTGGACCGCACCCTGGGAAGCCAGGCCCACGTGGTGGTGCGCCCGCCGGAGGAGATGCCCCGCGTCCTTCAACGACCTGACTCGGCGTTGCGTGCCACCGTGGTGCAGCGGCCGCCCCAGCGCGTGCGCTCCATCGTGGAATGGCAGCGCGTACAGAGCGTCATCCGGCGGATCCCCGACGTGGTGGCGGTGGCGCCCACCGTGGCCGGGCCCGCCATGGCCGTGCGCGGGCTGGGCGCCACGTCGGTGACGGTGCGCGGCATCGACATCGAGAGCTACGAGCCCATCGTCGACCTGGAAGGCAAGCTGGTCGACGGCGCGTTCGACCTTGCGGGGTTCAACGCGGTGGTCGGCACCGAGCTGGCCCGGACACTCGGAATCGAGGTGGGAAGCCGTGTACACCTGCAGGCGGCCGGGGATCGCGGCGGGGTCTATACCGTGGCGGGCATCTTCGACCTGGGCAGCAAGGACCTCAACGAGCGGTGGGTCTTCATTTCTCTCCGCGGCGCCCAGACCATGTTCGGCCTGGAAGGCGGCGTTTCCACGCTGGAGGTGACGGGCACGGACATCTTCCAGGCCGACAATCTCGCCGCGCGTATCCGTGACCGTACGGGATTGGACGCCGAGAGCTGGATGACGCGCAACAGCGACCTGCTGGTGGGCCTTCGCTCCCAGAGCCAGTCCAGCATCATGATCCAGGTCTTCGTCATGCTGGCCGTTGCCCTGGGCATCGCCAGCGTCCTGGCGGTCTCTGTGGTGCAGAAATCCAGGGAGATCGGGATCCTGAAAGCCACGGGCACGCGCACGGCCTCGGTCACGCGCATCTTCCTGCTGCAGGGCGCCATCCTCGGGACGGCCGGATCCCTCCTCGGAATCGCCGTCGGCACCGCCCTGGCCCTCTTCTTCGCCAGCCTCGCCACCAACCCCGACGGCTCGCCTCGCTTCCCGGTGGACCTGAACCTCGTTCTGTTCAGCCGCTCCATGCTGGTGGCGGTCACGGTTGGCCTCCTCGCCGCCGTCCTCCCGGCACGCCGGGCCGCACGCATGGACCCCGCCACGGTCATCCGCAATGGCTGACCCGGCACTCCCCCTGCTCCGGGCCCGCGACGTCGTCAAGACCTACGGCGAGCGCATCGTCACCCCCGTCCTCAAGGGCATCGACCTGGACCTCCGTGCCGGCGAGTTCTGCGCCCTCACCGGACCATCGGGCTCCGGCAAGACCACCCTCCTCAACCTCATCGGCCTGCTGGCCCGGCCGACCGCCGGACAGATCCTCCTGGACGGCCACGTCACCAGGGACATGGACGACGACGCCCGTACCCGCCTCCGCGCCCGGTTCCTCGGCTTCGTGTTCCAGTTCCATCATCTCCTGCCGGCGTTCACCGCCGCGGAGAACGTCGTGATGCCGCTCCTGTCCCGGCACGGGCGCAGGAAGCCATGGATGCGCACCAGGGCGCTGGAGCTGCTGGAGGACGTCGGCCTCGCGGACCGGGCCGATTACCGGGTCATCGACCTTTCGGGAGGGCAGCAGCAGCGCGTGGCGGTGGCCCGCGCCCTCGTCATGGACCCGCCGCTCATCCTCGCCGACGAGCCCACCGGGAACCTGGACACGGAGGCCGGCCGCCAGGTGCTCCGGCTCATGCGCTCCTTCAACGAACGCCGGGGCACGGCTTTCCTCATCGTCACCCACGACGACCACATCGCCAGCCGATGCGACCGGGTGGTGCACATGGTGGACGGCCGGGTGGATTCGGACACCCGCAACGCTGGCCGCCTGCCCTGACCCCGGGTGCCGCCCGCGGCCCCGGGGCCCCGGGGGCGTCGCCATGGCAGCGAGCGAAGCAGCCGCCGTCTTGAATTGGGCCAGAACCGGACCTATTCTGACCAAGCAATTCGAGCCGTCGCCCGTTGGTGGAGGATCGCCAGGCGCGACGCCGGGGAGAAGAAACGGATGACCGAGCATTTGATCGTCGATGGCAGGAAGGTGTTCTTCCGCGAAGGGCAGACGGTGCTGGAAGCCGCGCGGGAGCACGGCATCCGCATTCCGACCCTTTGCTACCACCGCAAGACCGGGACGGCCGGCCGATGCCGGGCCTGTGTGGTGGAGGTCGAAGGCCAGCGCCGGTTGACCACTTCCTGCGAACTTCCGGCCCGGGCGGGAATGGTGGTCCACAGCAACACCGAACGGGTCCTGGCCGCCCGGCGTACAGTCGTCCGCCTGATGCTCGCAAACGGCGAGCACAACTGTCTTTCCTGCGAGCAGAACGGGGCCTGCGAGCTCCAGGACGCCGCCTACGAGCTCGGCATCGAAACGCCCGCCTTCCCTGGCGTCGCCTTCCCGACGCCCGCCTTCGCGGCAGCCGACCCCGCGCAAGCCGACGTCGCGGGCCCCGCCATCGCGGGACCCGACCTCTCCGTCGAGGTGGACGATTCCGGTGAGATGATCCTGGTGGATCGGCGCAAGTGCATCCTCTGCGGCCGCTGCGTCGCCGCCTGCAACGACGTCGTGGTGAACGAAGTGCTGGGCATGAGCGGGCGCGGCGGCAGCAGCAGGATCGGCTTCGACTTCGACCGGTCCATGGGTGGATCCAACTGCGTCCAGTGCGGCGAGTGCGTCCAGCTCTGTCCGGTGGGCGCCATCATCGATAAGAAGGCCATCGGCAAGGGCAGGACGTGGCAGATGGAGAAGGTCGACACGACGTGCGCCTACTGCGGCGTCGGCTGCCAGGTCACGCTGCACGTGGACCGGGCCGCCAACCGCATCGTCCGGGTCACCGGCCGCGAGACCGAGCCCAACGACGGCATGCTGTGCGTGAAAGGGCGCTACGGCTACGAGTTCCCGTCCAGCGAGAACCGGCTCACCGGGCCCATGATCCGCAGGAACGGCGAGCTCGAGCCGGTGTCCTGGGACGAAGCGCTCGACTACACCGCGGCCCGCATCGGCGAGATCGTCGACCGGCACGGCCCCGACTCCTTCTCGGCCTTCGGCTCCGGCCGCGTCACCAACGAGAACAACTACGCCATCTCCAAGTTTACCCGCGCGGTGATCAAGACGAACAACGTCGATCACTGCGCTCGAACCTGACACGCTCCCACGGTCGCCGGTCTGGCGACAAGCTTTGGTTCGGGCGCGATGACCAACAGCGTTCGCGAGCTCGAGGACGCCTCGACCATCTTCGTCATCGGGTCCAACATGACGGAGGCGCATCCCGTCATCTCCTACTACGTCAAGCGCGCGGTGAAGAAGGGCGCGACGCTCATCGTGAACGACCCCCGGCGGACCGACCTCGTCCGTTGGGCCACGGAATTCGTGCAGATCAAGCCCGGCTCGGACATCGCCTACATCAACGGCCTCATCCACGAGATCTTCGAGGGCGGCTGGGCCGATGAGGACTTCCTGCGGGAACACACCGAGAACCCGGATGACATCCGCGCCTGGGTCGAGCCGTACACGGCGGAGCGCGCCGGCGAGATCTGTGGCGTGCCGGCCGAGCGGATCCGGGAGATCGCACGGCTTCTGGGCACCGCCCCGTCCACGGCTGTCTGCTACACGCTGGGCATCACGCAGCACGTCTGCGGCACCGACAACGTCAAGACGCTGGCCAACCTGCAGATGGTGCTGGGCAACATCGGCAAGCCATCCGCCGGGCTGAACCCGCTACGCGGCCAGAACAACGTGCAGGGCGCCTGCGACATGGGGGCGCTCCCCGACGTGTTCCACAACTACCAGTCCGTCACCGACCCGGCGGTGATCGCCAGGATGGAGAAAGCCTGGGGCGTCACGGGCATGTCGGACCGGCCCGGGTACAAGATGCCCACCATGCTACGCAAGGCGCTGGACGGAGGCACCAAGGTCCTGTTCTGCGTGGGCGACAACACCGTGCAGAGCGAGCCGAACGAGGCGCACACGGTGAAGGAGCTGCAGGCCCTCGAGCTGCTCATCGTCAGCGACATCTTCCCCAACCCCACCACGGCCCTCGCCGACGTGGTCCTGCCCGACTACGCCTGGGGCGAGGCGGAGGGGACGTTCACCAACACGGAGCGGCGCGTCCAGCGGGTGCGCCGGGCACTGACCCCGCCCTCTGGCTGCCGGCCCAACTGGTGGGTGCTCCAGGAGCTCGGCAAGCGGCTCGGCTACGACCTCGGCTTCACCTCGCCCGAGGCCATCTGGGAGGACATGCGCCGCACCGCCACCAGCTACGCCGGCATCACCTACGACCGGATCGAGAAGGTCGGCCTGCAATGGCCCTGCCCTACCCTCGATCACCCCGGAACGAAGTTCCTGCACGAGGGCGGCAACTTCAGCCGCGGCAAGGGGCTGTTCTCCCGGACCGAGTGGATTCCGCCCATCGAGCCGCCCGACGACCAGTATCCGTTCGTGCTGTCCACCGGTCGGCGGCTGTGGCACTATCACACCGGTACCCAGACCCGGAACTCCGTCGGACTGGAGAACCTCTTCCCCGAAGAGCTCATCGAGATGCACCCGTCCGACGCCGAGAGGCTCGGCATCAGGAGCGGGGATTACGTCAGGGCGACCAGCCGGCGCGGCGAGATCACGCTGCGGGCGTGGGTCAGCGAGCGTTCTGCGCCGGGGCTGTTCTGGACGAGCTTCCACTTCTGGGAAGCCTCCGGCAATGTGCTTACGATCGACGCGTTCGACCCGCTCACCGAGACGGCCGAATACAAGGCCTGCGCCATCAACGTGGAAAAGGTCCGCGACGGGGAGCCGTTGGGCGAGGATTGGCTGCGGCAGGCCAGGCCTTGAGCGCTCCTGATTCCGGGGCCACCATCCCTGGCGTCTGGCGACGACCGACATCCTCTGGGGCCCGTCTTCTTCCCCGGCTAGGACTCACCGCCGGGCGCGCCGGCATTGCCCGACGCCAATAGATCCCGGAACCTTTGGGCCGCGTCGGGTTTGCCCCAGGCCTCGTAGAGGGTGACGAGATGGGCGATGGTCGGCTGGGTGTACGGGCTCGCCACACCATTGTGCTCCGAGAGCCAGTCGAACGCAGTCAGCAGTTGGGATTCGGCCTCCTCGAAGCGCTTCAGATCGCGCAGGCAGACCCCGTACTGCATGTGGGCGAAGGCGGTGCGGGGATTGTCTTCGGTCAGCTCCTGCTGCGCGATCTCCAGAGCCTTGCGCAGAAACGGCTCCGCTCCGGCGGGATCTTCCTGGAGCAACCGAAAGCCGCCTCTCGCGCCGTACGCTGAGCCCACCCGCCAATGGCCGTCGGGCCAGTGTCTCTCCGAGACCTGAATCGCTTCCGCCAGGACCTGGTCCGCCTCGGCCTGCTCGCCTTCTTCGTCGAGGACGGCGGCGAGGTTGTTCATCAGGAGGAGCAGGTTGGGCACCGTTCCCCACTGCCGCTCCAGCGCCACCGCCCTGCGGTACAGGGCCTCCGCCTCGGCGTTCTCCCCCCGCGTCCGGAGGAGGTAGGCCAGGTTGTTCAGGGCCGCAGGCAGGATTACGGCTCCGGAGTCCCCATGGGCCTCCAGCCCCCGGATCGCTCGCTCGTACAGGGCCCGCGCCGAGTCTGCCTCGCCCTTCCCACGGAGCACGAAGGCAAGGTCCAGGACCGTGAGGACGGTCTGGAAATCCTCGTCACCCGACGTCGCGATACGGATCCTCAACGCCTCCCGGATCAGGATCTCCGCAGAGTCCGGGTTGCCCCGGTCGCGTAGGAGGCGGCCCATGCCCTGGAGCGAGGCCGCCTCGGACAGCGGTGCACCCCCTACGGCTCTTCGTGTGGCCAACGCTTCTTCGAAATAGCCCAACGCGATGACGGGCTTTCTCGCCCGGTCATAGGAATTGGCGAGAGCCTCCAGGGCCTCGGCGACTTCGGGGTGGATATCCCCGTAAAGCCCACGCCGTATCTTGAGCGCTTCCTCCTGGAGGACGACGGCCTCGTCGTACAGCCCCAGGTTGCCGTAGACACGCCCCATGACCAGGAGCGTGCGGGCACGGACCTCCGGTGTCCCACCCTTATCCTGGGCAAGATTCTCCAGACCCTGGTCCAGGAGCGTGCGGACCCGGACCGTGTCGCCAAAGCCTTCCATCGGATCGGAAGTCCGAAAGAGGTCCACCAGGAACTCGGAGACCTGCTGCGTGGTCTCCACTTCGCGGCTCAGTGCCCTGCCCAGGGCAGCGGTGGTAAGCGTGTGGCGCACGGAGACCGTCAGAAGAGCCGATGCCAGGGCGACCACGACGATGCCGGCCGCAACCCCGATGCGGTGGCGTCCGACGAAGCGAGAGAACCGGTACGCGACCGAGTCCTTCCGAGCCCGGACCGGGTATCCCTCCAGGTGCCGTCGGAGGTCTTCGGAGAGTTGGTGCACCGAGGGGTAGCGCCGGTTCGGCTCCTTTCGCATGGCCGTCAGCACGATGGCGTCCAGGTCGCCGGAAAGCTCCCTCCGGAGCCTGGAGAGGGAAACGTCGCGGGCTTCAGCGATCTCGCGGCTCCCGTCGACCCTGCCGGTAGCCAGGCGCCGGCTGGGCACCGTCGGAGTTTCTCCGCAGATGACGCGCTCGGCGTCGGAGGGCGAAGTGAACTCGCGGCGGTACGGATGCAGACCGGTGAGGAGCTTGTAGAGGAGGATCCCCAGCGCGTAGACGTCGCTGGCGGTGGTGATGGGCGCTCCCCGTACCTGCTCCGGGCTGGCGTAGGAGAGGGTCATCGGATGGGCAAGTCCCGTCCGCGTGAGCTCACCCGCGTCATCCTCCGAATCCAGGACCCGAGCGATGCCGAAGTCCAGGAGCTTCACCGCTCCTTCCCCCGTCACCAGGATGTTCCCGGGCTTCAGATCCCGGTGAACGACGAAATGCCGGTGGGCATGCTCGACCGCGTCGCATACGTCCAGGAAGAGGGTCAGGCGACGGGCAATGGAGAGGCGATGGGTGTCGCAGTATTCATCGATGGGAACGCCCTCGACGTACTCCATGATGAAGTACGGAGTCCCGTCCTCGGCCACGCCTCCGTCCAGGAGACGGGCGATACGGGGGTCCTCCAGCCGAGCCACGATTCGGCGCTCCTCGTGAAAGCGCCGGACGGCTTCCGGTGAGGTCATCCCCAGGGGGAGGATCTTCAGGGCCACTTCCTTCTCGTATTGATGGTCCGCACGGTTGGCCAGGAAGACCGCGCCCATCCCCCCTCGGCCCAGAAGGCGGACCAGGCGGTACGGCCCCACGGTCCGGCCCACGAGGCCCTCAACGCCGGCCTGCGCCGGAGCCCGGATTCCAGCCTGGATCGCCACGCGAGACAGGTACTCGCTGGCCGTGTCTGCGGATGCCAGGAGTGAGAGCACCTCCTGCCGGAGCGTTTCGTCCTCCCCGCAAGCTTCGGCCACCAGACGCTCCCGGGCCTCCGAAGGCGCTTCCAGGGCCTTTCCGAAGATGCTCTCGGCCCGCCTCCAGCGTTCCGGGTCCAACCCCGCGTTCTTCATCGGAGGGTCGTCCGGATGTCCTGGTACAGCCACGCGCTCGCCATGGACCAGTCCCGCTTGACCGTGGCCGGGGAGATCCCGAGCGCCATGCCGGTTTCCTCCACGGAAAGGCCCAGGAAGAACCGGTGTTCCACCACGCTCACCTGTCGGGGACTCATCTCTTCCAACCGTTCCAGGGACTCGTGGAGGGCCACCACGTCGTCCGCCACTTCCTCGCTCACCGGGTTGAACTCATCGATGGGCAGAGGGCGGGCACCTCCACCCCTCTTGGCGGCACGCTGGCGTTCGGAGTAGTTGACCAGGAGGTGCCGCATGGCTTTGGCCGCCACGGCGAGGAAATGGCCCCGGTCCTCCCACGTGGAACCCTCACCGCGGACCAGCTTCAGGTAGACCTCGTGGACGAGGGAAGTGGTGTCCAGGGTCGTGTCGCCGTCCCACCGCCTCCGCTGAGCCTGCGCCAGGCGATGCAATTCCCCGTAGACGAGCGAGAAGACCTCGTCGAACGCATCCCGGTTCCCTTCCCGGGCGAGGCGTAATCGTCGCGTGATCTCCTGGGGAGTGGCCATCACCGACAAGTTGAGAGGCTCTCGATCCCCGGTCAACGACGGCGTTCTAGTGTGTCGTCCGCCGCGTGAGCCGGTTCGCTCCGCTTTCCTGTCTGCTGAATTGAAGGGGGAGACAACGGACCCTCGCCTCCCCCGGGAACGGTGGGCTGGACGACTCCCGCTGGAGGTTACGATGACTCGCCTCGACCGACTCCTGACCTGCGCCCTCGCGGGCGCCCTCGCCGCCGCCGTGTCGTGTGGAGGGGACGGTGGCTCCCCCGTCGAACCCGACACCGAGGTCTTCGATCTGCTGACGGGCTGTTCCGGCACGTGCGTCGGCGGATTCGTGACCATGATCGACGGCTTCGACGACATCATGATGTGGCTGGCCAGCGGAACGGACACCGCGGTTGCCGACCGGTCTCTCAACCTGCGGACCGGCGCCTTCGGGTTCGACCTGGACATGGACGGCCGGTCGGGAAACGAGATTCAGTTCCGAGGGACGATCTCACCCCTCAGTAGCTGTAAGGACGGCATGGTCAAAGGCGATGTGTGCATCGCCGAATGGGACATGTTCCACATTCAAACCGGTGCCCGCACGGGCGAAGGCACCTTCAGCATCATCGGCCTGGGAAACGCCGGAGCGCCGTACTCGACCCCCAGCTATCGGGTCACCATCACCCGCGAGAACACGTGGATGGAGACCGGGGACGGGTGCAGGCTGGAGGTCACGGGTCTCGACATGATCGTGCACCCGTTCGGCGATCCGCAGCTGATCTCCGCCCTGGTGACCTTCCGGATGACATCCGATGGCGTGGTCGATGAAGTGAGTGGCAGCATGATCTACGGGTACGACCCGTCTGCTACGACGCAGTCCATGAGCCTGACGGGGCAGTACACGGCCGGGGGCACGACGACGAACATCTCGTGCACCGTGGACCTGGGCACGTTCGCCCTGTCCTGCTCATAGGAAGACAACCGCGCACCGTCCACCGTGTGCGCCGCCCCGGGTGTGAGGCCGGCGCCGCGGCCGGCCCGGTCCGGTGCGCCCTGGCGGGTGCGCGGACGTGGAGCGGGCGAGCGTCGAGTCGGGATCTGGCTCGGAATCTGCGCGAAGATCCCGGGGCACTCACGTTCGGCGATGAAGTCCGGGAAGAACACTCCTTCGGGAAAGGATCCCGGACACGCGGGCGTGGTACCACAACACTGGAAATGGACTTCGCACGGAACGCAGCGTGACCCACATCGCCGTCGCAGATCAGCAGCACGAAATCCTCGCCGCACTCAAAGACCTCGAAGGCAGGGCCACGACCGGGGATGTGGTGGCGGCCACCGGCCTCGCCACCGCCGAAGTGGACCAGGCGCTCAAGGCCTTGCTGGAGAGCCGCCACGGACACCTGGCCGTGTCCGACTCCGGGGAGCTCCTCTATGAGTTCGATCCCAAGCTCATGGAGCGAGGAACCGAGCCGTTCCTGGCCCGCCTCAAGCGGAAGGCATGGTCGCTCTTCTCCAGGGCGTTCAAGGCGTGGATCGTGATCATGCTGGTGGTCTACTTCGTCCTCTTCGTGGTCCTGGTCCTGCTGGCCCTCTTCGCCAACCGGAACGATCGGGGCGGATGGGGAGGCCGCGGGCGCCGGCGGGGCGGCGGTCGAGGCGGTGTCCTGCCCATTCCGGACCTGTGGCTCTGGTACTGGATCTGGGGCCCTCGCTGGTACGTCGGGCGGCCCTACTACGGCCATCGCTGGGAGCGCACGCTGGACAAAGAGGACAGGGTCCCGTTCTACAAGAAGGTGTTTGCCTTCTGCTTCGGCCCCGATCGGCCGGAGCCCACCCGTCAGCAGCTCGACCGCAGCATCATCCGGCTCATCCGCGCGCGCAGAGGGGTGATCACCACCGCCGACCTGGTGGAGCACACCGGCCTTTCCTGGCCCGAGGCCGAGGACGAGATGGGCCGCCTCGTGGGCGCCTACGGCGGCGAGCCCATGGTGTCGCCACGGGGAGAGCTGGCATACGCATTCCCGGAGCTGATGATGAGCGCCCATGGCCACGTGGGTGACAGGGCGCCCAACCCGACGTGGATGCGCCTCGAATACCCGCGGGAGCTCACCGGAAACAGCTCCGGCGCCAACGCCGCCGTGGTGGGGATCAACGCGTTCAATCTGGCGGCAGCGGCCTCGGCGCCGTGGTTCATCTTCCCCCGGCTGCATATCGGGGGGGAGCTCGCATGGATCTTCCTGGTTTTCGTCCCCGTGATCTTCAGCTTCTCCTTCTTCGCGGTGCCCGGCCTGCGCATGCTGGGTGTCAAGCGGGAGAACCGTCGCCGTCGCCGCCGCAACGTGCGGCGCGTCCTCCTGGGCTACGTCTACCGGGCGACGCTGGAGGAGGACCGGGGCGTGCGCCTGGATGAGGCCACCGGGCACGTGGCGTCGCTGCTCGAGGGCGTGCCCGCAGGGATGGTGGAGAAAGAGCTGCACCGCCTGGCTGCCGAACTGGAAGCCGATGTTTCGCCGGACGCCGACGGCCAGCTCGTCTTCCACTTCGGGACGCTCCGCAACCAGGTCGCCGAAGGCGAGGCCGTCCGCGGCAAGCTCCAGCTGGATAAGCGGGAGATGGGCGACATCGTCTATTCGACCGGAGACGACGACATTGCCGAGAGCCGCCGTGACCTGGCCGCCTTCGACCGGCAGCTGGGCGCAACGCCCGCCGACAGCGCCGCGCCAGAGGAGCCCCTGACCGGCTACCTCCCGCCGGTGGACAGCATCGCGTACGAGGACGACTTCGAGCTGGTGGCTTTCGACGAGAAGATCGCCCGCCGGAAGAGGACTGCGAGGACCTGAGCCGGCGGGCCCGGCCCGGCCCGCGCGCCGCGCCCTCCGCCATTCTGCTCCGGCGACGGCTCCCCGTTCCCCTGTTCCGCGACGCTCGCCCCGTCACTCCACCCGGGCTGGCGAGGCGCGGTCCACGTTGGCTCCACGGCAACGAATGTGCAGTCCAGTCTGGCGCAGGCCCGGTCGGCACCCAGGCGGCACGCGGGACCGAACGGGCGATCGTTACGACGTTGAACGGCAGAGATGCGGAGGGGCTGGATGGGAAGCGTATACGACGAGTTCCAGGACAAGGCCACGACGTGGGATGACGATCCCATCCGCACGGCAAGGGCCGCGGCGGTGGCCCGCCGCATCCGGGAGGAAGTACCTCTGAGCCCCGACACCCATGTCCTTGACTTCGGAAGCGGCACCGGGCTCCTGGGGTTCCACCTCATATCCCACGTAGCCTCGGTGACCTTCGCCGACCCATCCGGGGCTATGCTCCAACAGGTGGAACGAAAGCTCCGTGAGGAAGGACGCACGAACGGACACATCGTTCGGTTCGATCCGGCTGCGCCGGTGCTTCCGGGGCGCTACGACGTCATCGTCTCCGCGATGACGCTGCATCACGTCGATGATCCTATCGCCGTCCTGCGCTTTCTGGCGTCCCACATCGAGCCCGGGGGATGGCTGGCCGTATCGGATCTGGACACAGAGGACGGCACGTTCCATGACCATCCCCTCCCCGGCGTACACCTTGGGTTCGATCGGGACCTGCTGGTGACGCGGCTCCAGGAACTGGGGTTCCTCCGGGCGCGAGCCGTGACGGCCTTCGTGGTGCGCAAGCAGCGACCGGACGGGATCAAGGAGTACCCGCTCTTTCTGCTGATGGGGCGGCGGCCGGCTTGAGGGCCGGCCAGTGGACAGGGAGCACTGTCGGGCTTCGAGCGAGCGCGTGTGACGGCAGAATACACGCGCTCACCCGTGGAATTCGTCCGCAGTGCATCCGCGTTCATCGAGTCGGCTGCCCGAGGCCGTCCCCCCCTTCGAGATCCGCGAGCCGGGCGTATGCCAACGCCATATCCTTCTCGTAGTTCAGGATCGAGGTCCGGACCGCCGTGACCTCCACCTGTGAGTCGTTCAGCTCGACAACCGTGATGATGCCGTTCTCGTAGCTCACCTTCGCGATGTCGTGGGCTTTCTCCGCGACGGCGAGGTGCACCTGCTCCGCAGCGAGCTTGGCGCGCAGGTTGTGGAGAGTGATCAGAACCTTGCTGATTTCGGTCCTCAGCTTGATCCGCAAGCCCTGCAAATGGTCGTCGAGCATGTGCTCGGTGGCATCGACTTCGTCGATCTTGCCGGCGGTCAGGTTCCCGTCAAACACCTGCATCGACAGGCCCACGCCGAAGGCGAGGCCGTGCCGCCAGGCGTTGTCGTAGGGCGGGAAGTCCATGCCGTGATAGACGTGGTAGTTGCCGAACAGGAAGAGCGCCGGCTTCCGTTCGGCGGCCGTGATCGTCTTCGCGTTCTCGAGCATCTTCCGCCGGATGCGCAGACTCTGCATCTCGTGGTTCTGCGCCAGCGCCGCCGAGTAGACGGCCACGCTGTCGCCCGGGCTCAACGTGTCTGCGGGCGCCAGCTCTCCCACGCAACCGAGGGTCGCGTCGGACGGCAATGCGAGAAGCGCCTTCAAGCCCGACTCGGCCAGCTCGAGCTTGCCCTGGAGGTCGACCAGCCTGGCGACGAACTCCTGTACCTTGCTCTGGAACGTGAGCACATCGAACTCCGACCGCACCCCGTTCTCATAGGCCGTTTCCGCCAGGGCGTAGTGCGCCTTGAACTGGTCCAACGCCTGCTGGTTGACCGCGATCACCTTCTCCAGCAACAGGACGTTGTCGAACGCCGTCGTCACGTTCAGAACCAGCTCGCTCGTCTGCTGCTGCAGGTCCGATGTCGCCGCCTCGGTCGCCTTCTTCGCATTCTCGTTGGCCTTGGTGATCCTCCCCCCCGTGTAGATGGGGTAGGCCACGTTGAGATCCGTCGTGAACACGTCTCTGGCCTGGGCCGGGAACGGCGCCATCGGTCGGATCGTGACAAACTCGCCCGGCACCGGGCCGGTGGAAGACATGACGGGAACCTGGTTCGGACTCTGCAGAAACATCCCGGGCAGGTTGTTGGAGTAGAAGTACCGGCCCGTCACACTCACGGAAGGCACCTTGTAGGAGTGGGCCTGCTCCATGCGCGATTCGGCAGCGTGAACGGCTTCTGCACCCGCTTTCATGGCGGGGCTGTTGGCCACGGCCATGTCGATGGCCTGCGCCAGGGTCAGTTGCAGGTCCGGCGACCGCCCGACGGCGACGCTGTCCTGCGCTCGAGCCAACGATGGTGCCATCAACGCGACGGCTACGAGTGTTCCTATTATGCGTTTCATGGTTCGACAACCTCGGAGGGAGCCACGGTGACGGCTTCCCCACCAGCCGGGATGGCCGGGCCGTTTCGCCGGGAGTTGCCGAACGCGACGGAGATGAGGGAAAGCGTCAGGAAGCCACCCGTAAAGTAAAACAGGGCATTCAGATAGGTCGCGACACCCCCAAGGCTGGACCCCCGGTTGAAGACGCCGTACAGGGCCTCCAGATAGTACCGGAGCGGGAACCAGCTTCCAGCCATCCGTGTGAACGAGGGCATCTGTTCCAGCGGCACGAGGAACCCGGAATACATGAAGGCGGGCAGCACGATGAGCGTGTACAGGGCCACCAACAGGACGCCGCTCCGGATGTTGAGGGAGAAGAACAGGGAAATGCTCTCCATGGCCAGGACCATCAGAGCGATCACCGCGACCACGTTCCAGAACGAATGCGGCAAAGGCACGCCAAACATCCGCATGACCGCGTAGAACGCCATGGAGATCGCCGTGGTGACCATGACCCAGGAAACGACGACCGGCCCGGCCACGGCCCGCGGCGGAAGCTGTCTCGCGTGGGTCATGTACGGACGCACGCGCCGCATCTCCGTGAACTTCGTGTTGAGCAGGAGAACGATGATCACCAGTGACACCACTTGTATGGCAAGCCCCATGAAGGCCGGGAGCATGGAGGACTCCATGTTCACGGTCGGCGAGTAGAACACCCTCGGACTGACCGCAAGCAACGGCTGCATCGGGTGGCGGTAATTGGGGATGGCCCCCAGGTCCTCCACCGGCAGCCGGACCCGCAGCTGGTTGGCGAAGGTCATCATGATCATGTTCAGATTCCCGATCGCCAGCTTGGGCACGATGGGGTTCGCGGTTCCGTTGACCACCGCCAGCACGCGCTGCGCCCGACCGTTCAGGACGTTGCGATACAGATCGTGGGGCAGGACCACACCGGCGTCGATCTTCCCCGCGTCCATCAACCGCTGAAGCGCCAGATAATCCACCGGCGTGTAAACCACGCGGAAGATGTCGGAGGCGTTGATGCCGTAGACGATCGAGCGACTGAGCGGCGTGTGGTCTTCGTCCACGATCGCCGTGCGGATGTGCAGGGGCGAGCTGTTGTAGTACATCCCGGCCATCATGCTGAAGAAGAACGTCAGCACGACGGCAATCAGGAGTGTACGCCCCGAGACCTGGAGAATTCCTCTGAGCGTTTTCATGGCTCGGCTCGCAGGTCGCCGGGTTGGGCGGGCGGCTCGAGGGACAGGTACACGTAGACGCCCGGCGGCAATTCCCTCGCGTGATCGAGCAGCTTCAACCTCACGGAGAACGCCCGTACATCCCGCTGGTCCTGCAGGTTGGTCGGCACCTTCGTCGCGAAATCGGCCAGCGGCAGGATCTGGACGACCCGCGCGCGGACCCGCAGGGTGTCGACGCCCGTCGTGATCGTGAACGCCTTCCCCACCCGGACCTGGGGCATGTAGGTCTCCGGGATGCTGAACCTCGCCCACGACGTGGACGTGTCCGACACCACCACGACGGGCATCCCCGGCGCCATCATCTCACCCGGCTCGAGCACGCGCACGTCCACCCGGCCGTCGAT
>CAZUFP010000004.1:0-22267 GCA_964619835.1 uncultured Gemmatimonadaceae bacterium
GGCGGAGGCAGCGGCGGAGGGGCGGGCGAGGTTGTGGAAATGTGGACAGAATCCCGAACGGAGCGCGAAAGACTTGACCCCTTTTTCCGGTCATCGCATCTATGGTGTGGAACTTCGAGGGAGGCGGTCCCAAGCCTCGAGGTTTCGCCCGAACCGGCGGGACGCCGCGGGTGAGGGAGTTCGCCGAGAGGTTCGTGATCGGTGAACCGGTTGCGGGGTCGCTGGTCGCAACCGATCCCCGAAAAGCTTTCGGGGGCCCTGAATCTCCGACCGCGAGACGAGGGGAAGAGGAATCGGATCCAGCCACCGCACGTGGTGGAACGAAACGGAAAGTGGTCCGAATCTCGCCAGCGGAATGAAGCCCCCAGGCGGCGGCGTGTCGCACCTGGGGGCTTCGTACATCCATCCGCTGGCATTCCCGGTCCCGGAATCCTAAGCTGCTGACTGCAGGAACGTACGGAAGCTCACGAACTGGAAGGAGTAGGGATGGCGGACGAGATCGACTATCGGATCGTAGGGGACGACATGCAGCTGGTGGAGGTGGAGCTGGATCCGCAGGAGGGCGTGCGTGCGGAAGCGGGCGCCATGCTGTACATGGGGAGCCGGGTGGAGATGCAGACGTCGACGGGCGGCGGGATGTTCCGGGGCTTCAAGCGGATGATCACGGGGGAGAGCTTCTTCATCACGACATTCCTGAACCCGGGCCCTGGCAAACAGCGTGTGGCGTTCGCGGCGCCGTACCCCGGCAAGATCATCCCTCTGGACCTGACGGAGCTGGGTGGCGAGTTCATCGTGCAGAAGGACGGGTTCCTGTGCGCGGCCCGCGGCGTGGAAATCGAGGTGGCGTTCACGAAGCGTCTGGGCGCGGGCCTGTTCGGGGGGGAAGGTTTCATTCTGCAGCGGCTGCAGGGCGAGGGCCTGGCGTTCGTGCACGCGGGGGGCACCATCATCCGCTACGACCTGATGGACGGCGAGTCCTTGAAGGTGGACACGGGTTGTCTGGTGGCGTTCGCGCCGACGGTCGACTACGACATCCAGTTCGTAGGGGGGTTCAAGAACGCGTTGTTCGGGGGCGAAGGGCTGTTCCTTGCCACGCTCACGGGGCCGGGCAGGGTGTACCTGCAGAGCCTGCCGTTCTCGCGCCTGGCCGACCGTATCTACGCCGCGGCCCGGTTCCAGCAGCGGGGCGAGAAACGGGGTGTGGGAGGCATCGGCGGAGACCTGTTGGGCGGGCTGCTCCAGGGCGACGTCAAGTTCTGACATCGCCGTGTCTGGCCGGGGGACCCGCTGGGGTGAATGCGCTGCCCGTGGGTAAGGGGCGGCGCATTGTTCATACGTCTTCCGTCAGATGTCCGCTCGCGAATCCGGCTCCAGCGATTCGGCGGCATCCAGCAAGTCGGGGTCGAGTTCCGTGGCAGCGTCCAGGTCCATGTCGACGGCGGATGCTCCGTTTCCGGGCGTCGCGCCGTTGCCCGGTGCGACCTCTGCGTCCGCCGATTCCTGCGACTCCTCGAGGCGAACGACGTTCTGGGCGCGCAAGCCTTTGGGTTCCTCGATGATCTCGAACTCGACCTGCTCGCCTTCTTCAAGGGTGCGGAACCCCTTGGCCTGGATGGCGCTGTAATGGACGAAGACGTCGGGTCCGTCGGCCTGGCGGATGAAGCCATAGCCCTTTTCACGGGAGAACCACTTCACGGTACCGGTGGAACGCGGCATGGCCAAGTCCCTGTACGGAGGGGAGACGACAACGGGATTCGAGGGGAGCCCGAATCCCGAGCGGTGATCGGTCTCGGCGCGCCGACCTGTGTTGGCGCTCCGACCGTCGTGGGTGCAAGTTAATGCGCGCGCCAGCAGTGGTCCAGGGGTTTGAGAGTTGCAGGTGCGATTCACGAAGTACGACGGTGGTCAACCAGGAACCGTGACGGAGGAGCGAGCGATGCCAATACGGAGTGCGGACGCGGTGTGGAACGGCACGCTGCGGGACGGCAACGGAACGATGAAGATGGAGAGCGGGGCGTACGAGGGTCAGTATTCGTTCGCGTCGCGTTTCGAAGAAGGCACGGGAACGAACCCCGAGGAGCTGATCGCCGCGGCGCACGCCGGCTGCTTCTCCATGGCTCTGTCCGCCGAGTTGACGAAGGCGGGCATCGAGCCGAAGCGGATCCAGACGACGGCTGAGGTCCACCTGAACAAGGGGGACGCGGGGTTCAGCATCGAGGTGATCGAGTTGACGACGCGCGCGGAAGTGCCGGGGATCGATGAGGCGACGTTCCTGGTGCACGCGGAGCAGGCGAAGAAGGGCTGTCCCGTTTCTCGTGCCCTCGCGGGCGTGGAGATCCGGCTGAACGCAGCGCTGCTCTAGTGGACGAAGGTCCCGGGTGCCCGCCGTGGGCGCCCGGGCCGTCCCCCCTTCAGGGTTGTCCGGCGGCCAAGCCGGCCAGGTCGTACGCCAGGATCGCGGGTTTCGGATCGTGGCGGATCGTGTACAGCGTTCGACCCGCCGCATCCACCGCCACGGCGATGGCGGGCGTATCCAGCTCCAGCACTCGCACCAACCTGCCGGACCAGTCGAAGACGTGGACAAAGCGGCCGTAATTCGCCCTACCCGGGAAGCCGGCGCGGGTACGGCCGGAGAACAAGGCGTAGATTCGCCGTTCCGTCGTGGCCAGGTCGATGTACCCGAAGCGGAGGTCGCCGCCCGTGGCGAACACGGGTCTGCCGTCGTGTTCCCCCACTTCGAACGCCGGCTCGAACCGGAACAAGCGTTGGGCCGCGGTGATGGGTGTGCCGTCCGCGCGGTAGATGTCGATGCGGTCGGCGTGGCGGGTCGCGAGGGCGAGGCGCGTTCTGGACGGGTTCGGCTCCATGCGTGACTGGTAGGCGTGCTGCCGGACGGAGGCCGGGATGTCGGGCAGTTGCGGGAGGGGCGTCGGGCCGGTCTTGCGGAGCAGGGTGCCGCGGCCGTCGAGGATGGCCAGCCGGCCGCTCTGGAACAGGCCGGGGCTGACAATGTGGCCGGCGACGCGGATCGGGTCCAGCAGGGTCGCCGTGCCGCGCAGCCGCAGGATCCGGTCGCCCAACCGCGCCCGGCCATCGAAATCGGCGTCCAGGTCCACGAGCGTGGATCGGTCCAGCATCAGGTCGTACACCCAGAACCGGCTGCTCGACCCGGGAACGGGGTCTATGGACCAGGGGCCTTCGAACTCCCCGGGCCCCTGGCCGCGCCGGCCGAACTGCCGCACCAGCCTGCCGTCGTCGCGATCGATCTCCTTGACCATGGAGTCCGCGACGGGATCCAGGACGATCAGGTGGCCGCCCACCACCGCAACGCGGGTCGGCACGGCCAGCGCGTCATCGGCATTCAGCACGCGCCCCGTGAGGTGTGCTGGATGGAAGGCCGCATGGTCGAAGCTGGGTGGACCGTCCGCCGATGCCGCGTGGGCCGACGGGTCGCCACAGGCGACAACGGCCGGGAGCAACAGGACCAGGCAAGGACCCTTGCCTGACATGAGGGTTCCTCTCCGTTCGACCGCGCCAGGCGTCACGGGGTCTGCTGCGGAGGAGGCGGGCAGGGATCGGTGGAGTAGTACGCGTTGAAGACGGGTTCGGGCCCGACCCCTTCGCAGATGGCCCCCGGCTCCGGGCAGCACTGGCCGGCGGCACACGCGTCGTTCAGCTCCAGGCGGGCGTCGTGGCCCACGTTCACCGGGATGAGCAGGGCGGCCGCGGCCAGGACCAGCGACGCGCCCGTCGCCGTCTTCGTAACCGTGAATCCACGCATGCTGTTCTCCTTGCTACTCGGCGGCGCTCACCGGCCCCATGGAATCGTCCCGCAGCATCACCGCCTGTTCGACCAGCCGGTCAAGGCTTGAATGGGCGAACCGGATCCGGCCCTCGCCATCCAGGACGTAGTAGCTCGGCGTGCCGGGCGGCCCGAAGTCGCGAGCTGCCTGGCCGTGCAGATCCGTATAGACAGGGAAGGGCATCTGCTGGCGCTTCGACGCTTGCCCCCGCTCGGCGCGCCGCGGCGATGTGTCGATCACGATCGTGCGGATGTGGAAGGCCGCCAGGCGTTGCCGGACCGTTTCCATGCGTTGGGAGGAGTCCAGGGCCGGGAGGGACTGGCTGGACCAGAACACGACGGCCGTGGCGCCCGGGCTCATGAGGCGCGACAGCGCAACAGGTTTGCCAGAAGGGTCGCCCAGCACCATCGCTGTGTCGACGGGCGTAGTGATCCGTTCGGCGAAGATGGCCTCACGGAGCGCCGCACGGGCGGATGCGACCCGTGCGTTCCAGTGCTGCGAGCGCGTGATCGCGCCGAGATCCTCGTTGATGGCGCGGTGCAGGTCAGGCGAAAGGGCCGGGTCGGCTGCCATGCGCGCGTATGCGTCGATGGCCCCGGCCGTGTCCCCGTGTGCCAGGAGGATCCGGCCCGCCTGGTGCAGCATGGCCGGCGTCCAGACGTCGTCGATTCCCGCGCGGAGCAGCTTCAGCGCTTCGGCCGTCCTGCCGTAGGTCGCCAACGCGGTGCCCACGGCGACCTTTGCCCGGCCCATTCTGCGCCTCGCCATGCGCTCGTATTCCGGCACGGACAGGTACAGATAGCGGGTGTTCGGAGTCCGTGCGGTGCTGTCGCTCACCGCGCGTTCGAGAGCATCGACAGCCCGGGCCCGGAGGGAAGGCACAGGCAGCAGTTCTTCCGTCAGAGCTCCCACGGTGCCGCCCGGGTCGACGACGGCCAGACGCTGATACCACCTCCAGGCGAGGTCCGGGTTGCCATCGAGCACGCTGGATCTCAGGCCCGCCTGCGCCATGCGTGCATCGCCCACTCCCTGGTTCCAGAGACTGTCCAGGTTGGCCAGGTAACGGGTCCGGTTCCCGTCCGCGGCAATCCACGACAGGCTGACCCGATACCGCGCCCGCAACTGGAGCCAAGCGTGGTCAGCACGGATCCTCCCGACGATCCGCCGGCTTTCGTCCAGTCGGCCCAACGGGAAGGCGTATACGAAGGCCAGCTCCGCGAGCGTTTCCGGGTCGGGATCGTCCTCCGCCAGAATCGTCTGCCGGATCGCATCCAGACGTTTCTCGAGCCGCGGCAGGATGGTGACGTCGTCCTCCACGGCTCTTTCGAACGTGGCCAGAGCCGCCCATGACGCCGGGCGTTCCGGATAGAGCCGCGTCATCTGCCGGGCGACATCGAACGCGCCTTCCCAGTCCCACGCGTACAGGTCGTCCAGGCGCGCCGCGATGGCATAGAAGGTCGGGCGCCCGTCGGGGCCGTGCACCATGACGTCCCAGTACCGGCGGCCGTTGCTGTCGACCGTGCGCCCGGCCGGGTCTTCGACGGCGAAGGCGGCGTAGACGACGGAATCGGGCAACCGGGCGGTGCCCTGGAAGTGGCCGTCGGCCGCCCGGTCCAGGATGGCGGCCGTCGTCACGAACCGCTGGTCCTTCGTACGGTAGCGTGCGCGAACCACCAGCCGTTGCTGCCCCTGGAATCGCCCCGTGTCCGTGTAATCGAACGAGAGGCGTGTGCCGGCCTCCGGCCGGGCGGGCGTTATGGTCAGGCCGCCGCGAGCGGCCTGCAGCGCCGGCGGGACGAGAGTCAGGATGGCCGCCACGACCAGCGCGGCCATGGCCGCGGCGATCGGCCACGCGAGACGGCGCCGGCGCGGCGCTCCCGGCGGCGTGAGCGGGAGGATCACGCGGTCGCCGGCCGCCCTGCGTTGAAGGGTAAGCTCGAGCAGGTTCGCGGGTGGGGCCGGCACGGGCAGATCCCGGGCGGCGGTCCCGATGGCGCGCAGCCGGGTGACCGTTTCCCGGCACCGCTTGCAGCGGGCGAGGTGCGTGGCGACGCGCCGGCGCCGGTGCTCCGGCAGGTCATCGTCCACGTACCGGTTCAGCTCGTGGAAGCTCGGGTGCCGCAGGCTCATGAACATCAGTCGTCCTCCAGACGTTCGATGAGCATCTGCCGCGCACGGTACAGGCGCATCTGCGAGGCGCCGCAGGTGATGCCCAGCAGATCGGCGATCTCGGCGTGGGAGTAGCCGTCGACTTCCTTCAGGAGGAAGACGGTACGGAGCTCGGACGGGATCTCCTTCAAGGCGTTGTCGAGCGAGATCCGGTCGACCACGGCCCGGGGCTTCTGCACGGCCCTCGAGTTCCGGACGGCCATCGCGTGCACTTCTCTCATGCGCTTCATGCGCCTTTCGGCCAACAGGGCGGTCAACGTGGTCACGCGCGTCAGCCACCATTCGAGGTTGCCCAGCTCGCGGTAGTTGCGCAGCGCTTCCGGTAAACCGACGAAGACATCCTGGACGATGTCCGCGGCGTCCTCGGGCGAGCGAGTCACCCGATAGGCGACGCCGAACAAGCGCTGGCCATACTCGTCATACAACGCGGCGAGCGCTTCCGGGTCGCCCGCACGCGCTTTGTCGACCAGCGCGGCACCCAACGGCCGTGCCTTCATCGGTACGCGTTTGAAAACCGGTTCCTGTTTGCCACGTCCATAAGGTAATTGCCTCCCGGGCCAAAAACCTCACAAACGGATCTTGCCCGGTGCCGGCGTTGGCCCGGCAGGGGTCGCGAATCCCTTGCGGGCGTGGGGTCTCAGGCGTAATAGTGACGGGACCCGCCCGACGAAATGCTGGGTTCCCGCCCAGGCCGAAGTCGGCCTCAGACCGCCCATCTGTGGAGCGACCAGCCAGATGAGAAAACTGCGGAACGTCGTCTCGTTCGTGATCCCGGTTGCCGGCATGGTCATCGTGCTGGCCGCGGTACTGGTGGTCGGGTCGCCCCGTGTGGAGCTTGGGCTCGTGGTGGTCGGGTTGCTGCTGGTGGAGGGGGGCGTGTGGCGGTTGGCGGGTGCCGCGCTGCCCAGCGAGCGCCGGTATCTGGCGCTCCGCGCGGAAAGCAACCGGTTCATTGCCATGGTGCGGCAGCTGAACGCGGCGGCCGTCGCGTTGCGGTTCGAGGATTCGGCCGCCGCGAAGCGGATGCTGGAAGAGACGAAGCGGGCGATGCACCGGTCGGTGGAGCGGATGGTGGTGGTAGCGGGCCGACCCGTGGACGAAGTGCCGGCCGATGCGCCCATCGAGCTACCCCCGGAAGGGGTGCATCCGGCGTAGCGGGCAATGGCGCCGGCGGGGGAGAATGATCCCGATCCGGCGGTGCGGGCTGAAGCCGTGGGGAGGCGTGTCCTCACGGCCTTTCTTGCGCCCTGTGGCCGGCGGGCAGAGAATGCGGGATCATGAACTGGAGGATGGGGTGCGAGCAACGGAGCTGGTGGTGATGGCGGCGCTGGTGGCGAGCGGGGCGTCGGGGCAGGAAGCCGCGGGTCCCGGTATCTCCCGGACCCTGGCACAGGCGCGCGCACGAGACCTTTCCCACGTGACGTACGACGTGTCCTTCCGCGTTCCCGAGACCCGGTCGGCGGCGATCCACGGCCATGTGATCGTGGGGTTCGACTGGTCGGGTGACGGTCCGCTGGTCCTGGACTTCGCCGCGCCGCGAGACCATGTGCAGGGTGTGCTCGTGGATGGGAACCCCGTGGGTTTCGCGTTGCTGGACGGCCACATCGTGATTCCGGGGAACCTGCTGAAACACGGGCACGACGAGGTGGAAGTCACGTTCGTGGCGGGTGACGGCCCGCTCAACCGCAACGACGACTTCATGTACACGTTGTTCGTGCCCGATCGGGCCCACGAGGCGTTTCCCTGTTTCGATCAGCCGGATCTGAAGGCGCGCTTCACGCTCCATCTCGACCTTCCGTCCGCCTGGAAGGCCGTGGCCAACGGCGCCCAGGAGGACCCGGCGGTGAACGGGGACCGCACCGTGCACCGGTTCGCCCAGACGCAGCCGCTGCCCACCTACCTGTTCGCGTTTGCCGCCGGCGACTTCAGGGTGGAGACGGCGACGCGCCATGGGCGCGTCATGCACATGTACCACCGCGAGAGCGACAGCGCGAAAGTGGCCCGGAACGCCGGAGCCATCTTCGATCTGCACGACCGGGCGCTGCGCTGGCTCGAGGACTACACCGGCATCCCGTACCCGTTCGGCAAGTTCGACTTCGTACTGATCCCGTCGTTCCAGTACGGCGGCATGGAGCACCCCGGTGCCATCTATTACCGGGCGAACAGCCTGATGCTGGACGAATCGGCGACGCTGAACCAGGAGCTGGGCCGTGCCAGCGTCATCTCCCACGAGACGTCGCACATGTGGTTCGGCGACCTGGTAACGATGCGTTGGTTCAACGACGTGTGGATGAAGGAGGTGTTCGCGAACTTCATGGCGGCGAAGATCGTGAACCCGTCGTTCCCGGCCATCGACCACGAGCTGCGCTTCCTGCTGGCCTACTATCCGGCGGCGTACGCCGTGGACCGAACGGCGGGCGCCAACCCCATCCGGCAGGAGCTGGACAACCTGGACGAGGCCGGCTCGCTTTACGGCGCCATCATCTATCAGAAGGCACCCATCGTGATGCGGCAGCTGGAAGCGCTGGTGGGGGCCGATGCCTTCCGGGACGGCCTGCGCGAGTACCTGAAAGGGCACGAGTACGGCAACGCGACCTGGCCGGACCTGATTCGTGTGCTGGACCGGCGCAGCGCCCAGGACCTGGCGGCGTGGAGCCGTGCGTGGGTGGAACAGCCGGGCCGGCCGACCATCACGACGACGCTGGACACCGGGGAAGGGCGGATCGCCGACCTGGCGTTGACCCAGACCGATCCATGGCCGGACCGCCACCTGGTGTGGAACCAGCATCTTACGCTGGCGCTGGGCTACGACGACTCCGTGTCGGCGATGCCGGTGCAGCTGGCCACGTCGCGGCTGGACGTGTCCGGCGCCCGCGGCCGGCCCGCGCCGCGCTGGGTCCTGGCCAACGGCGGCACCTGGGGCTACGGCCTGTTCCAGCCGGACTCCGCGACGCTGTCGTATCTCGAGACAGCGGCCGCACGCCTGCCGAGCCCACGGCTGCGGGCGGTGGCCTGGCTTACCGTGTGGGACGCCATGCTGGAGCGGCACGTATCGCCGGACACGGTCCTGGCGCTGGCTCTGGAAATGCTGTCGGGCACGCCGAACGAGCTGAACGCGCAGCGCGTGCTCTCGGACCTCTCGGATGTCTACTGGCAGTATGTCGGGCAGCCGGATCGGTTGCGCTGGGCGCCGCGGCTGGAGCGGTTCCTGTGGCGGCACGCGGAGCGGGCGGACCAGCCGCGCACCAAGGCCGCGTATTTCAACGCCTGGCGCAGCATCGTGCAGACGGACGCGGGCGTGGCGCGCCTGCGGCGGATCTGGGCGCGCCAGGACTCGATTCCGGGCCTCCCGCTGTCGGAGGAGGACTACACGGACCTGGCCTTCGCGCTGGCCGTGCGCGGCGTGCCGGACCAGCAGGAGATTCTGGCACAACAGCGTGAGCGGATCGGCAATCCGGACCGGCGGGCCCGGTTCGATTTCGTGGCTCCGTCGCTGTCCGCGGACCCCGCGGTGCGGGACTCGGTGTTCGCGAGCCTGGCGAAGCTGGAGAACCGGCGTCGGGAGCCGTGGGCGCTGGCGGCCCTCGGCTACCTCAACCACCCGCTACGAGCGCCTCGCTCGGAACGCTACATCCGGCCGGGCCTGGACCTGCTGGAAGAGATCCAGCGCACGGGGGACATCTTCTTCCCGCAACGCTGGCTCGGCGCGCTGCTGGGCGGGCATCGCAGCCCGGCGGCTGCGGCCATCGTGCGGCGGTTCCTGGACGAGCATCCGCACTACCCGGCACGGCTGCGCGGCAAGATCCTGCAGTCGGCGGACCCGCTCTTCCGGGCCGCCGCCATGCAGCCCTAGCTACGTCTCGTCGCCGTACAGGGCCTCCATCTCGTAGATCGCCTCGGCCGGACCGATGACGATGAGGGTTTCCCCTGCCTGGATGGTGCGTCCCGGCTCCGGGTTCAGATCGAACACGCCGTCACCGCGGCGGACGGCCAGGATGGAGACGTTGCGGACACGCCGCAGGTCGCAGTTGGCGATGGTCTGGCCGGCGAACGGGGACGAGGCGGGAACGGCGATCTGGCCGACGTCGACGTCGGGCTGGACGCCCACGTTGAACACGCGGCCGAAGAAGTCGTGGACATCCGGCCGGAGCAGGGCCAGGGACAGGCGGTGACCGCCGATGGACTCGGGCGTGACGACCCGGTCGGCGCCGGCGCGCCGCAGCTTGCTTTCCAGGGACTCGGCGTTGGCCCGTGAGACGATGAGCAGGTCGGGATTCAGCTCCCGCGCGGTGAGCACGGCCAGCACGTTGTTCGCGTCCGAGTCCAGCGCGGAGACGAGGCCGCGGGCGCGGGCCACACCCGCCTGCTGGAGGCTTTCCTCCAGCGTGGCATCCGCGATCAGGTGCGGGATGCGCGCCTCCAGCAGCTCCTGCTCCACGCCGCTGGACCAGTCCAGGACGACGAAGCGTTCGCCGCGCGCCGCGAGGTCCCGCACGATCTGCCGGCCGAGCCGACCGAATCCGCACACGATATAGTGGTCCCGGAGGTCCATGACCGTCTCCTTCATGCGGCGGCGCTGCATCGAGAGCCAGAACGTCTGATTGAGGGTGACCTCCGCGGCGTTGCGCACGGCCCAGGCCGCCGTGCCCACGCCGCCCACCACCAGCACGATGGTGAACACGCGGCCCGCGGTACCCAGCGGAAAGACTTCCTGGAATCCCACCGTCGTCAGTGTGATGACGGTCATGTAGAGCGCATCGACGACGCGCACGTGCATGTCCGGTGGGGCGAGGAGCATGTAGCCGCCGGTGCCGATGACGACGAGGCCGGCCAGCAGCGCGAGGGAGAGCTGCAGCTGATGGACGGGCTCGGAGAGGGCAGTTCGGAGCCGGGCCTGGGAACGCTCGACGACGCCTCGTCCGGGGGGATGGTTCATGGAGGGGCCGGGTGCAGGTCAGCCCGGGTCTTCCGACGCGTCCTGCTGCTGGCCACGCTGGTCTTCGGCGACCACCGTGCGCTGTTCCAGCTCCACCTGGAAGACGATGGTGCCGACGCCCTCGCGCAGGATGCGGGCCTTCTTCTGCTGGTTGCCGCTCCGGCGGGCGGCCATCTCCATGCTGCCGGCCAGCTGGGAGAGGCTGTCCAGGCCCACGCCCATGAGCTCCAGCTTGAGGCGGCCGAAGGCGCGCTTGATGGGAATGGCCAGCAGGTCCGCGTTCTTGCCGCGGGCCACCGCGTACTGCTCCACCAGACTCCGCACATGGTCCACCTTCTTCTCCATGTCACGGAGCGTGGCGAGCTTGATCTGCGCCTGTGGGCTGAGCTTTCCTGCCATGGCGGAAAGGTAGCAGGTAGCAGGCCGTTGCTCAACGATCCGGAGTCGGCGAAATACGCGGGGGCATCGGTGACACAGGCCCCGGGCACGGCCACGCATCCGGGGTGGTGATGGAGCGAGGTGGCCCATATGTTGGGCCCTCGTTTCGAGCCGACCCCCTGACGTGGAAGGGATGCACATGGAGGCCAGCCCGGCGTTGCTGCAGGACCCCATGGCGGTGTTCGCCTACCTGATCGGCGTGCTCGGAGCGGTATTCTGGCTGAGCGGCCTGCCGCGCCTCAGGAAGCTGTTCGAGATCACGCCGCCGGTCATCTACGCGTACTTCCTGCCCACCCTCTCCACCACGCTGGGCATCACCCCGGCCGCGTCGCCCGCGTACGAATGGATGGTGCGCTTCCTGCTCCCGGTGGCGCTCCTCCTCCTCATGATCACCATCGACCTCCGGACCATCGTGCGTCTGGGGCCCATGGCCCTGGCCATGGTGGTCGCCGGGGCGGCCGGTATCGTGGTGGGCGGCCCCGTCGCGTACCTGGTGTTTGGCCCCTACCTGCCGCCCGACGCGTGGAAAGGCCTGGCGGCGCTGTCGGGAAGCTGGATCGGCGGCACGGCCAACATGGTGGCCATTGCCGAGAGCGTGGGCACGCCCAGCTCCATTTTCGGGCCCATCATCGTGGTGGACACGGTGGTCGGTTATGGCTGGATGGGGGTCCTCCTCTTCCTGAGCGGGTGGCAGGCGCGCTTCGACCGATGGATGGGCGCGCGCACGGAGGCATTGGAGGAGACGAACCGGCGTCTGGAAGCCATGGACGAGGAGCGGCATCCGCTGGACCTGCGGCGCCTCGCCATGATCCTGGCCATCGCGTTCGGGGGGGCCGTGTTGGCCGTCAATCTCGGCGACCGGCTGCCGAACCTGGGCGATCCCACCATCATCAGCCACACCACCTGGGCCGTGCTGCTGGTGGTGACCGGCGGGCTTGCGCTGTCCTTCACGCCGCTGCGCCGCCTGGAAGAGTACGGGGCCTCACGCCTGGGTTACGCGGCGCTCTACCTCCTGCTCACGGCCATCGGCGCGCAGGCGGACCTGCGGGCCACGTTGAGCGCGCCCCTGTTCCTTGCCGCTGGCGCCCTCTGGATCGCGGTGCACGTCACCGTCCTGCTCATCGTGGCGCGCCTGCTGCGTGCCCCGCTGTTCTTCTTCGCCACGGGCAGCATGGCCAACATCGGCGGGGCCGCATCCGCGCCCATCGTGGCGGGCGTCTACCACCCGGCGCTGGCGCCGGTGGGCCTGCTCATGGCGGTGGCGGGCTACATTCTGGGGATCTACGCGGCGTTGGGTTGCGCGGCCATCCTGGGGGTCATGGCGACGTGACGTGGCCGGTGGGGATGAGCAGCCGGGCGCGGCAACCGGTGGTGCGGCGCCGGTTCTCCAGCGACAGGGTGCCGCCGTGGGCCTCGGCGATCTGGCGACTGAGGGCGAGGCCGATGCCGGTGCCGTGGGGTTTCGTGGTGTAGAACGGCACGAACAGGTTGGCGGGGCTCTCCACGCCGGGCCCTTCGTCCTCGACGAGGACTTCGAGGGCGCCGTTGCGGGCCCGCCAGCTCACCTCGACCCCACCCCCCGTCTCCAGGGCGGCGTCCACCGCGTTCGTCACGAGGTTGATGAGCAGCTGCTCGAGCTGATCGCCGTCCGCCTGCACTACGAGGGCCGGACCCTCACGCACGGCGACCGGCATGCGTGTTTCCAGCTCGGCGATGCGGCGCACCCAGGTGCGCACCTCGACGGGCTCCAGCTCGGGCGGAGGCAGACGCGCCAGCCGGGCGTACGAGGTCATGAAGCGGCTGAGCGCCTCCGCCCGGGTGGAGATGATGCGCAGACCCTGGCGCAGATCCTCGTCGGAGTCCGGGGCCCGGGGCTCGCGGGCGAGGAGCTGTTTGAGGCTGCCGGCGAGGGACATGATGGGCGCCAGCGAGTTGTTGATCTCGTGGCCGAGCACGCGGATCAGGCGCTTCCACGCCTGGCGCTCCTCCTCGCGCAGCGCGCGGCTCAGGTCGGACAACACGACGAGGTGGTGCCGCGTACCTTCCTGGCGGAACGTGGTGCGACGCAGCTCCCAGCGCCCACCGCCCGCCACGGGGGCATCCATGGTCCTCGGCGTCGGGCCGTCCAGCCACCCGGCGACGTTCAGCTCCGCTGCGCTCCGGCCCAGCATGCGATCGCCGGTCCGGCCCAGCAGGCGCTCACCGGCCCGGTTCACCAGCTGGAGGCGGCCATCGCCGTCGAAGGCGAACACGGCGACGTCGATCTCCTCCATGACCTTGCGCAGCAGTGTGCTGGCTTCGACGGCGCCGAGGCGCTGCTCCCGCAGGGTGGCGCCCAGGGAATTGACCTCGAGCATGGCGAGGCCCAGCGCGTCATCGACGCGGGCGTCCCGGGCGCGGATGGAGAAGTCCCCTTCCCGCAGGGCGCCCAGGAGGTTGGACAGGGTCTGGAGCGGGCGAACGACCCACTCCCGCAGCACGGCGGCGGAGCCGAGCCAGGCGCCGACGATGAGGAGGGTCAGGGTCCACTGGAGGCGCGGCGTGAAAGCGCCGGTCCAGAGCAGGATGAGCGCGACGAGGGAGCCCGGCAGGCCGACGAAGATGGCCAGGGCGAGGACACGTTGTTCGTGCCGCACGCGCCGCTTGCCGGGCTCGTCGTTCACAGGCCGTAGCGTTGGAGGCGCCGGTAGAGGGCGCTGCGGCTGAGGCCCAGGGCGTCGGCCGCCCGGCTGACGTTGCCGTCGAAGCGGGTCAGGGCCTTCTTGATGAGCAGGCGCTCGGCATCATCGAGGGTCATCTTGTCGAGGCGCCCGTCGGTCTCGGGTGGCGGCCGGAGTCGCAGTTCGTCGGCGCGCACCTGGTTGTCCCGTGCCAGCAGGACGGCCCGCTCCACGACGTGCTCCAGCTCCCGCACGTTGCCGGGCCAGGGGTGCTCCATGAGGGCGTCGATGGCCTCGGTGTCGAAGCCCGTGATGTCCTTGCCGTAGTGCTCCGCTTCCTTGCGCAGGAAATGGGCGGCGAGGACGGAGATGTCCTCCCGCCGGTCCCGGAGCGCCGGCAGCCGGATCTCGACGGTGTTCAGCCGGTAGAGCAGGTCCTCCCGGAACTGGCCCTCCGCCACCGCCTTGTCGATGTCGGCGTTGGTGGCCGAGAGCACGCGCACGTCCACGTGCCGCGTCTTGGACGAGCCCACCCGCTGGATCTCGCCCGTCTCCAGCACGCGCAGCAGCTTCGCCTGCTGCGGCATGGGCACGTTGGCGATCTCGTCCAGCATCAGCGTGCCGCCGTCGGCCAGCTCGAAGCAGCCGACCCGGTCCGTCTTGGCGTCGGTGAACGCGCCCTTCACGTGCCCGAACAGCTCGCTCTCGAAGACGCCGGAGGAGAAGCCGCCGGCATTGACGGTGATGAGCGGCTTCGGTGCGCGCCGCGACGCCGCGTGGAGCCAGCGGGCCACCACTTCCTTGCCGGTGCCGTGCTCGCCCGTGATGAGCACGTTGGCGTCCGACGGGCCCACGCGCTCCATCAGCTTCAGGACGGGCTGCATGACGGAGGAGCGGGCGATGAACTGCGGCAGGTCGTCCTGGCGCAACATGCGGTTCTCGGACTCCAGCTTCTCCGTGCGGCGCATGGCCTTGGCCAGCTCGATCTGCGTGCGCAGCGTCGTGACCAGCCGCTGGTTGTCCCAGGGCTTCTCGATGTAGTCTTTGGCGCCCCGGCGTATGGCCTCCACGGCGCCCTCCACGCTGCCCCAGGCCGTCATGACCACGACGGGCAGGGTGCTGTCCAGGGCCTGGAGGTGGGACAGCAGGTCCAGGCCTTCCTTCCCGGATGTGGTGTCGCGCGCGTAATTCAGGTCCATCAGCACCGCGTCCAGGTCCCGCTCTTCGGCGGCCGCGCGGACCTCTTCCGGCGAGCGGGCCGTCACCAGCTGGAACCCTTCGCCCTTCAGCAGCAGGCGGAGCGCTGCGATGACGTCCGGTTGGTCGTCGGCTACGAGTATGGTCGGGATGTTGGCCATGGCGTGTCTGGTTCGCACCGGAACGGCGCCGCTCCACGGCGGGCCGGTCCCGGCAAGTTAGCGGGTCGGCATACGGGCGCTCAACTGTTGAGCGCGCCCGCTTCCCGGGCTGCTCACCGGCGCTACTCCCTGCGGAGCGCGCTCACCGGATCCACCCGCGCGGCGCGCCGGGCAGGTAGCCAGCCGGCCAGGAGGGCCACTGCCGCAAGGAACACGGTTGCGGCGGCCAGTGACACCGGATCGGTGGGGCTGAGGTCGAAGAGCATGTCGCGCAGGAAGCGCGTGAGGCCCAGGGCCGCGCCGAAGCCCAGCACCGTCCCGGCGGCGGCCAGCCAGCCCACCTGGCGTACGATCATGGCGACGACCGCGCCCCTGTCGGCCCCCAGGGCCATGCGGATCCCGATCTCCCGGGTGCGCCGGCCGACGGCATAGGCGATGACGCCGTACACGCCGACGCCGGCCAGTAGCAGCGCCAGCCCACCGAAGAGAAGGAGCAACAGGGTGTAGAACCGCGGTTGCGTCAGCTCGTCGCCGAGAAGCTGATCCATGGTGCGGACACGGAACATGGGTACGTCGGAGTCGATCTCCGACAGACGCTGGCGCGCCGCCCCAACGACGGAGGCCGGATCGCCGTCCGTTCGCAGGGTGGCGCTCATGGCATCGACGGGGAACTGGTCGAACAGGAAATACGCCTCAGCGCGGGGTGGGGCCGCCGGCCCATAATACTTCGTGTCGGCAATCACGCCCACCACCTCGCCGTGGAGACGCTCGGGATTGTGCAGGCGGGTGCCGATCTCGAACGTGTGCCCCAACGGGTCCTGGTCGGGAAACAGCAGCTTCGCCGCCGCCTCGTTCACCAGCACCACCGGCTTGGTGCCGTCGCGGTCGGCTTCCGTGAACAGCCGGCCGGAACGAAGGGGAATGCCCAGGACACGCAGGTAGCCCGGCGTGACGACGCGCACCTGCACGTCCTTCTCCTCGTCCGGCGTCCGGTACCCGGGCTGGCCGTCAATACGCTCGACGCTGATCCAGTAGTTGCGGCCGCTGAGGGGCAGCCCGAACCCGAGTCCGGCCTGCTGCACGCCGGGCACCCCGTCCATGGCCTGCACCAGCTGGCGCCCGAACTGACGCCGTCGTGCCGGCTCCGAGTACGTGTTGTCCGGAAGGGACACGGAGAAGGTGAGGACGTGGTCCGTGCGGAAGCCGAGATCCACACGGTGCAGATTCAGGAAGCTTCGGGCCAGCAGGCCGGCGCCCGCGAGCAGAAGCAGGGCCAGGGCGAGCTCACCGACGATGAACGCGCCCCGCAACCGGTTCCCGCCGTGTGTTTCGGACTGACCACGCCCTGCCTTCAGCCGCTCGCCGAGGTCGCGGTGGCGGGAGGCCTGCCATGCGGGCAGCGTTCCGAAGAGGAAGCCGGTCAGCAGGGTGACGCCGGCGGTGAAGGCGAGCACGGTGGCGTCCAGATGCACCTGCCCGAGCCGTGGCACGTTGCGGGACTGAAGGGCGACCAGGCCTCCCGTGATCCAGGTGGCTACGACGAGGCCCAGCAGGCCACCGGCGAAGGCCAGCATCAGGCTTTCGGCGAACAGCTCGCGCACCAGGTGCCAGCGGCGCGCGCCCAGCGCGGTGCGCACCGCCAGCTCACGATCCCTGCCCACCGCCCGGACCAGGAACAGGTTCGCGACGTTGGCGCACGCGATGAGCAGCACCAACCCCACCGCGCCCGCCAGCACGAAGAGGGCCCGCCGGTACTCTCCCACCATGTCATCACGCAATCCCACGACCCGGGCCCGCATGCCGGTGTTGGTGTCCGGGTATTCCGTTTCGAGACGCGCCGCAAGCGTTCGCGCCTGCGCGTTCGCCTGCTCCAGGGTGACACCCGGGCGGAGGCGCGCCAGCACCGTCAGGTAATGGGCTCCCCGCTGCGTCGCCATCTCTCGCGTCGTGAATGCGGCCGGTATCCACAGCTCCGCCCCGTCGGGATAATCGAAATCGGCCGGCATGACGCCCACGATCCTGTAACCCTCCCCATTCAGGTCGATGGTGCGTCCCAGCACGGCACGGTCACCGCCGAAACGGCGCCGCCAGAGAGCGTCACTCAGGATCGCGACGTGTTCGTTGCCGGGCGTCGCCTCGTCGGCCTGGAACACCCGGCCGATCTCGGGCCGTGCTCCGAGGATGGAGAAGAGAGCCGGCGTCGCGGCTACCCCCGACAGCTGTTCCGCGCTGCCCACGCCCGTCAGGGTGAGGCCCGTGTTGTAGTGTGCCGCTGCATCCTGGAAGACCCCGGTCAGGGAGCGGAAGTCCGCGAAGTTGGGCGGCGACACCGTGCCACGTCCCGATGTGCCTTCCCAGACGTGCACCAGCCGGTCCGGCTGAGGATAAGGCAGCGGCTGGAGCAGCACGGCGTTCACGACGCTGAAGATGGCCGTGTTGGCGCCGATGCCCAGGGCGAGCGTGGCCACCGTGGCGAAGAGGAACAGGGGACTCCGCGCCAGACGACGAAGCGCGTGGCGGATGCTCAAGGGGAGAATCGACATGCCAACCTCATTCCGCTCGGAGTGCGTCCAGCGGGTCCACGCGCGTGGCGCGGCGTGCCGGGATGTAGATGGCGAGGAGCGCGACGCCGGCGAGAACGAGGGGGGCAGCGATGAGCGTGACGGTGTCCGCCGACTGCACGTGGAAGAGAAGACCGCGAATCGCCCGGCCGAGCGCCAGGGCGGCCAGCAGGCCGGTAGCCAGGCCGGCGACGATGATGACGATGCCCTGTGCCATGACCAGACGGACGACGTCGCCGCGGCCGGCGCCCAGCGCCATACGAATGCCCATCTCCCGCGTGCGCTGCCCCACGGCGTAGGCGATGACGCCGTAGATGCCGATGCCGGCCAGGACCAGGGCCATGATGCCGAACGCGATGAGGCAGAGAGTCAGGAAGCGCGGCAGGGCGATGGTTCTGCCGATGATGGCGTCTTCGGTGTGGACCTGTGAGATGGCCAGGCGCGGATCGATGTCGCGCAGCGCCGCCCGCACGGACGGCATCAGTGTCAGCGGGTCGCCACGCCGCGCCCGCACCACGAGCGTCATGGAACGTCGCGGCGCCTGCGCCTGCGAGATGTACATCTCCGCCCTGGGCGCCGCGTCCAGGCCGACGTGACGAACGCTGCCCACCACCCCGACGATGGTCCACCAGGGGATGTCCCGGGCCGGGTCGGAGCCGGGCTTGAACCGCTTGCCGACAGGATCCTGGCCCGGGAAGAACTTCTGAGCGGCCGTTTCACTCAGGACCGCGACGCGGGGCGCGTCGGGGTCGTCGGAGCGCTGGATGCCCCGGCCCTCGACGAGCCGGATACCCATAGTCCGGAAGTAGTCCGGGTCCACCTGGCGGTACCAGATGACCTTGCCCTGGCCCGGAGCGGGGGCCGGCTCGCCTTCGATGACGAAGGAGGCGTCGGTGTCGTTCCCGCTCATGGGCACGGCGGACACCATGCCCGCTTCACCGACCCCGGGAAGGGCCCGGATGCGCGCCAGGAAGTCGTCGAAGAACGTGGTGACCCGGGCGTTTTCGGCGTATTCTGCGGACGGCAATCCGACCTGGAACGTCAGCAGGCCCCGGGGCTGGAAGCCCGGGTCCACCGACTGCAGGGCCACGAAGCTGCGCAGCAGCAGCCCGGCGCCCACCAGCAACGCGAAGGCCAGGGCGACCTGGCCTGCCACCAGGCCACTGCGGAGCCTCCGCCCACCCCGGCCCAGGCCGCTGCCGGCGGCGCCCTCCTTGAGGCCGGCGGTGACCTGGTCTTGCAGCCCCTGCAAGGCCGGGAGCAGGCCGAACGCCAGGCCGGTGAGCGCGGCCAACCCGATGGTGAACGCGAGCACGGTCGGGTCGAGTCGTGGCACGAAGGTGGACGGCACCGCGATAGGGGCCAGGGCGACGAGTGCGTCCAGCAGCCAAGCGGCCAGTATCAGGCCGGCGCCGGCGCCCACGACGGCCAGCAGGAAGCTCTCCACCAGAACGTCGGTCGCCAGGCGGCCAGGTCCAGCGCCCAACGCGGTGCGGATCGCCCGCTCGCGGCGGCGGGATGCCGAGCGAACGAGCAGCAGGTTGGCGAGGTTCACGCAGGCGATGAGCAGCACCAGCCCTACGGCGCCCAGCAGGGTGAGCAAGCCCGGCCGCATGTCGCCGACCAGCGTCTCGTGGAGAGGCGTCAGCGCGGCCCCCACCCCCTGGTTGGCGCGGGGGTAGTCCTTCTCCAGTCGCGCGGCGATGGACCGGATGTCCGAGCGGGCGGCGGCCAGCGTCACGCCGGATTTCGTGCGGGCGACCACGCGCAGATAGATCTCGGCCCTGGGGCCGTTGGCGAGGTCGGTGCCCAGGGGCGTCCACAGGGCGGTCTGCGGCATGACCGGGAACGCGAAGCCGCGAGGCATCACCCCGACGACCGTCGTGGGCTCGCCGTCCAGGGAGATGGTTCTGCCGACGATGTCGGGCGCCCCGCCCAATCGGGACTGCCAGAACCCGTAGGACAGAACCGCGACGTGGTTGCTCCCGGGCGCGTCCTCGTCGGCCGTGAACGTCCGGCCCATGAGTGGAGCCACGCCCAGCACCCTGAAGAACCCATGCGTCACGGCGCCGGCCGTGAGACGCTCGGCGCCCGCGTCGTCCACCAGCGTTGGCGAGTAGTCTGTGAACGCCGACATGCCTGTGAAGGACGTGTTCTGCTCGCGCCAGTCGTAGAAGTTGCCGGGCGAGAACCAGTCCTTCGCATCGCCCCCTCGCCGGCTGAAGTCCTCCCACAGCATGACCAGACGATCCGGCTCGGGGTAGGGCAGGGGCCGCAGCAGAACAGACTCGACGACGCTGAAGATGGCCGTGTTGGCGCCGATGCCCAGCGCCAGGGTGGCCACGGCGACCAGGGTGAATCCGGGCGCACGCAGCAGGCGCCGTGCGGCTTGTCGAACGGGGCGTACCAACGAGTTCATGACACTCTCTGGTGAGCGGGATCGTACGATGCGGGGCAGGGAATGAAGGAAGCGTGCCGCTGCCGTTCCACGGCCATAAGTGAATTTCCGGCAATGACATACATCGCTACGACCGTTCGCTCGGACTCCGTGGGACCGTCCGGTTCCGGACAGTCGGGCCGCCCCGCCGGACACCGCGACGGCGGGAAGGCGGCGGAGAAACAGGGCCCGGATGCGCGAACCGCCCGGCGGGATGGCTCCACGCCGGACGGTCGCTCGCCCGCGGCGGGCGGAATCGGAGGCTGGCCGTCAGCGCGAGGCGCGTGAGGCCGGCTCCGGTTCGTCTACGATCCAGCCGTCCAGCAGGTTGACGATTCGGTCGCCGTAACCAGCGACGATCTCGTCGTGCGAGACCTGGACGATGGTGGTGCCCTGGTCGTTGAGCTGCTTGAACAACTCCATGATCACCTGGCCCTGGGAGCGGTGCAGGCTGCCGGTGGGCTCGTCGGCCAGAATGATGCTCGGGCTGGCGATGACGGCGCGCGCCACGCCCACGATCTGCTGCTGGCCGCCAGACAGCTGGCTGGGGAAGAGGTCCTTCTTCCCGACGATGTTGAACCGGTCCAGGATGTCCGCCACGAGAGCCTGGCGCTCGCTCTTCTTCACGTTCCGGTAGGAGAGCGGGATCTCGAGGTTCTCGTACACGGTCAGGTCGTCGATGAGGTGGTACTGCTGGAACACGAACCCCACGTATCGTTTGTTCAGCTCGATGCGGCGCTTCGGCTTCATCTCGTGGACGGCGTGGTCCAGGAAGTGGAACTCGCCGCCCCAACTGTGGTCCAGCATGCCCAGGATGCTGAGCAGCGTGGACTTGCCGGCGCCGGACGGACCCATGATCGTCACGAACTCGCCTTCGCGGATGCTCAGGTCGATCTGACGCAGCACATAGGTCCGCCCGGCCCGGTTCTCATAGAACCGCTCCAGGCTTCGGGTCCGGATGATGTCAGACATCGAAGCCGGCTTCTTCCAGCTCGTGCGCTTCGCGCCGATCCTCGTCCTCGACCACCCGTCCGTCGAACAGGTGAATCGAGCGGCTTGCGTGCTGGGCGTAACGCGGGTCGTGCGTGACCATGCAGATGGTGGCGCCGCCCTGGTGCAGCTCGTCCAGCAGGTTCATCACCGCTTCACCGTTCTGTGAGTCCAGGTTTCCCGTGGGCTCGTCCGCCAGCAGGATCAGCGGCCGGCCGACGATGGCCCGCGCCACCGCCACGCGCTGCTGCTGACCGCCGGACAGCTGCGAGGGGTAGTGCTTCATGCGGTGCGCCATGCCCACCCGCTCGAGCGCTTCCTCCACCCGCTGCTTGCGTTCCTTCGAGGGCATGCCCCGGTACGTGAGCGGCAGCTCCACGTTCTCGTAGACGTTCAGGTCGCCGATCAGGTTGAACGCCTGGAAGATGAAGCCGATGGCACGATTGCGGATATGCGCCCGCTGCGCCGCCGACAGGTTCGCCACCGGCTTGCCGTCGAGCAGGTACTCGCCCGCCGTCGGCGAGTCCAGCAGGCCGAGGATCGACAGCAGCGTCGTCTTGCCGCCCCCCGACGGGCCCGCGATCGCCACGTACTCACCCGGCTGGATCTCCAGGTGCACGCTGGACAGCGCGTGGGTCTCCACTTCCTCGGTGTAGAAGACTTTGCCCACGTCCGTCAGCTTGATCAGAGGCTCCACCGCTGTCGCCATGATTGCTCCTTCTGGCCTGGTTCCTGGGGTCCGTTTGAATTGCGACGTCTGAACCTGTGTCGCGTATGATCGATCTCGCGAAGCGTGAAACGGAAATCGTGAACCGTGACGGGGCACGTCCGTCGTGTTACGTCCGGTTTCCGGATTTGCCGCTCACAGCTTCACGCTCCGCCGCTCCCTTTTCGTTTCATACTCCACGCTCCACG
>CAZUFP010000004.1:22367-98717 GCA_964619835.1 uncultured Gemmatimonadaceae bacterium
CTCCACGCTCCACGTTTCACGCTTCCACGCTCTCGGAGGGTCTGGCGGCCTCGGGACCGCGTGACCCGGAGGGCTCGTCTCACTTGAGGCGTACCCGATCATGGGCGTCCCAGGCGGACATGTCCGAAAGGATCACGATGTCGCCCTCCTTGAGCCCATTCTTGATCTCGATCTCGTTCACGGAGCTGGCGCCGAGCTGGACCGTCACGCGCTCCGCTTCGTTGTTGCCCACGAGCTTGAACAGGCCGACGGAGCTGTTGGCCTGCCCGTACGCGGGCCGGCCGACGTGGAGGACATCGTCCAGCCGCTGCACCTCGATGGTGCCATCCACGCTAAGGTCCGGGCGCGCGCCGGGCGGCAGCGAATCCACGTCCAGGGCCACGTCCACCGTGACCGTGCCGCCCGTGGCGGCGGGGTCGATGCGCATGACGTGGCCGGGGATGATGCCGTTGCGCGTGTCGATCTTCGCGGGTTGTCCCAACGCCACATCCTTTGCCTGGACTTCAGGAATCCGCAACACCGCCTTCAGCTTCTCCGGTTGGACCACCCGGGCCAGCTCCTGGCCGGCCTGCACCCACTGGCCGGGCTCGAAGTTCAGCTCCTGGACGACGCCCTTCGTGGGAGACCGCACGACCAGCGAGTTGAGCCGCTCGCGCTGGAATTCCACGATGCTCTTCAGGCGGTTGATCTGTGATTCCTGTACGGAGAGCTGCTCGCCAATGTTTCGCGTCATCAGATCCAGACGCTTCTTCTCCACGTCGATGCGCGTGCTCAGCTCCGTCACCTGTTCCCTGGACTGTTCCAGGGCAAAGCCCGAGATGAGCTGTTTCTTGGCCAGCTCCTCGTTGGCCTTCGCCTGGCGCACCGCGTCGTTGTACTGCGCCTGGACCGTGGCCACGGTGCCTTCCTGGTTCAGGCGCTGGGTGTTCAGGTTCGTCCGCACTTCGACGAGCGATGCCTCGGCCGCCGCCAGTTGACGCTCCGCTTCCAGGAGTTGCAGGCGCACATCCGGGTTCTCCAGGTCCATCAGCTCGGTGCCTGGTTCCACCAGCGTGCCCGCGTCCACCAGCCGCTTCTCCACGCGGCCCGCCGTCACCGCCGAGATGTAGCGGATATGTTCCGGCACCAGTGTGCCGGGGCCGCGGACCTCCCGGATCATCTCCCCTCGCTTCACCGTGTCCGTCCACACCGTCGCCCGGTCCACCGACGGAGCGGCCGGCTTCAGCCGGGCCAGCGCCACCGTCGTTGCCAGGAGCGCGAGGAGGCCCACGGCTCCGTAGATGTATTTCTTCCGGCTCCGCTTCTGCTCGCGCAGGATGTCCATCCCGAGCCGGCTGCCGGCTTCCCCGCCGGAAGGCGTTTTCTCAGCCATGCGAGCCTCCCGCTTGCGCCATGCACATGTGGTTTGATTGTTCGAGTGCGAAAAACGTTGCGCCGTGCATTCGTTTCACGGCTTCATCCATAAAGGAATCGTGCCACCTTTGCGAACCGCGTAACGTGTTTTTGGACAACAGGGTATGTCCATGCCAGATGCGCCGTGGCGGTCGTTGCCGGGACGAACCGTCCCGGAACCGGACACCGGCGGCCCGCCTCATTTTCCGGTCTCCGGACGCAGCGGCTGGCCGACGGCGGCTTCCAGGTCGGTGAGTGCGGACTGGAAGTCGTAGACGGCGCTCAGGTAACTCTGGTCGGCCTGGAACTTCAACGTCTCGGCCTGTGTGAGGTCCACGAAGGACGAGATGCCGACGCGGTACTGCTCCCGGGCCTGTTCGAGCTGCTCCGCGGCGACCTGCCGGTTCTCGTCCTCCAACTGGGCGGCGGCGTAGGCCGTCCGCAGCGCCAGCAGGGCGGCGTCGGCATCGGCGCGGGCCAACAGAGACTGGGCGCGGGCCTGATAGCGGGCGTCATCGGCTGCGGCGCGGGCGGTGGCCACCTGCTGCTGCCGCTGGAGGCCCTGGAATATGGGCAGGGAGATCGATAGCGAGAGCTGGAACGGGTTCCGCTGGAACTGGAAAGGGAACACGTTGTTCTGAGCGATGGCGGCGTTCTTGAGCGAATCCGTGAGCTGGATCTGCGAGCAGTCGCCGCCGGTGCCCGGAAGGGGCGAAGACAGGCGGCTGTTCAGCTCGTTCTCGAACTGGCACTGGCTCTGCTGGGACGCGACGTCGCTCTGGAGCGCGCCGACGATGACGCCGTTGTTCGCAATCTGGCGCGTGAAGCCGGACCAGCTGGCGCCGAAGGAAATGGTCGGCAGGTACCGGCTGCTGGCGGCCCGGGCCGCCGCGGTCTGGGCGTCGGCCTGCGCCTCCAGGGCCCGCACGCGCGGCTGCTGCTTCTGCGCCATGGCCATGACACTGGCCCGGGTCCATTGCGGGTCGAACACCTGGAACGACGTCGTCAGGCGGATGTCGCGGTCCAGCTCGACACCCATCTGCTGGAGCAGCCGCAGCTTCTGCGTGGACAGGTCCCCCTGCGCACGCACCAGCGCGACCCGTGCCCGGCCCACCTCCACCGACGCCTGCTTCCCCTCCAGCGGCGCGGCGGCTCCCACCTCCACCCGGGCGTTGGCCAGGTCCAGGTTCTCCTGTGCGCTCTGGAGCTGCTTCTGCGTCAGATCCACCTGGTCCCGCGCACGCATGGCCGCCAGGTACTGCCGCGTCACCGCCGCTTCCAGGTCCGAGGACGCCGCGCCCTCACCGGCGGCGGCCGCCCGGCGATTCGCGCGAGCGCGCCCGATATCGAAGAAGTTGGCGGCGCTCAGGCTGTAGCTCAGGTTCGCCGAATACGACGACCAGTAGTAGGCAGGCGCCTGCTGCAGCGTCACGCTTCCGATATTCACGGGGCCGTTGGCCACCCACCCGCCGCTCGAGCCGATCGAAGCCGTGGGCAGAAAGCTGCCGTAGGCCGAGCGCACGCCCCACGCCGCCGTGCCCTCGTCGTTGCGTGAGGCCAGGAAGGTCGGGTTGTTCTGCCGGGCGATGCGCAGGGCATCCTCGAGGGACAGCGCCGCCCCGGCGGTGTCCGCCGGTTGCTGCGCCTGTACCGGTCGGGGCAGGGCCACGACGGACAACGCCAGCAACAGGAGGGCGGTGGCGCGGTGGTTCCAGAAGGGTCTCTTGGACTGGCTCACGAGCGTGTCTCCGGGGTTCGTCTTCGTGTTTGCGATCGTCTTCGTCTTCGTTTCGGGCTGGTTGACCGCGGTGTGGCCGGCGGCCTGCCCGTCAGGCTCCACGGCGTCGTCTGCCTGTGTCGCATCCCCGTACGGAGGGTTGCATCCCGCGGATTCAATCCGCGTGAACGCGAGGCGTGGGTGTGGAAGGAGCATGCCGGGCAGATGGTTGTTACGAATCGCCTTTGCTTTCAAGGCGTTAGGTACCATGCGCCGTGTCGTCCAGTCGGGAGGAGGCGGCGTTCGCGGGAAGCAAGTGTCCGGAAACGGACGGTTGACGGAGACATGATACACGTGTGGGCGGAGGCGACACGACGGTGCTGGCGACGGTGCCACGGGAGCGGGTGGCCGCGACGGCGCCGTGCGGTTCGTTCCCGTTCCGGGGTTTCGCGGCACGGCCCCGGGAATCCGGACTAGGTGCGGGGTGCGCCCTGGTTCCCGGGCATGCCGCCAGCGCCGGGCTTGCCCTCGTGGGTGTTGTCGTAGAACCGCTGGGTGGGGTAGGCGAAATCGATGTCGTCGTGCTGTGCGAAGGCGTCGAGGATGGCTTCCCACATGCCTTCGGTGATGCCGCGGCGGTGGCGGGGCGGTGAGAGGAAGCGGATCGTGAGGAGGACACCGCTGTCCTGGACGCTGGTGTAGACGATGGGGCTGAGCTTGGGATAGAGGATCATGTATTTGTGGACGACCTCCGCCATGTTCTTTTCGGCCTGCGCTGCTATGTCGCCGGCGAGCCGGTCGCCGATATCCTTGAGGATGTTCTTGGCCTTCTTCCAGTTGCTCTCGAACGTGAGGAGCACGGGGACCTCGATCCAGATGTGCTGCATGCCGCCGGTGTAGCTGGCGAGGGGCTCACGGAAGACGATCCCGTTGGGGATGTGGATGATGCGGCCGGTGCTCTGGTCGGCGTTGACCCAGTTGCCGATCTCGAGGAGGGTGAAGGCGAAGAGGCGCTGATCGATGACGTCGCCCGCCTGGCCGGCGACCTGGATGCGGTCTCCGACGACGAAGGGTCTGCGCCAGATGATGAAGACCCAGCCGCCGAGGTTGACGATGGGGTCGCGCAGGGCGATGGCGAGGCCGGCGGAGATGAGGCCGAGGGAGAGGCTCAGCTTGTTGAAGCTTTCGGACCAGACACCACCGATGAGCAGGACACCGACGACGACGACGACGTACGTGATGGTTTTCCGCCAACGGTAGCGTGTGCGCACATCCTCGACCTGGCCGCGCAGGATGCGGATGGCGAGGGCGCGCAGCAGAACGAGGCCCAGGATGATGACCAGCGAATAGACCAGGTGGCGCTGGTCGGCGCTGCCGAAGGAGAGGACTTCTCGGACCTGTTTTGCCACTGGGCCGCTGGTCGGATTCACGGCGGTTCCGATGGATGCGGGCCGGGCCGGCGGCCGCGGGATGTACGCCTGGCGCAGGCATCCTCGCCTGTCCGGTCTGGCCGTTTGATTGCCGGGGTCGTGGCGGGCCACGCCTACGGTACGGCGGCGGGAGACAGCGCGCAACGGCGCCGTGTTTCCACCGGCCTGTGAGGTTCCGGGCCTCTCGGGCAATTGTATGGTGAAGGGCAGGCCGGTGGGGTGGTGGAACGGGGGAGAGCCGCGGCAACGAAACCGGCAAAAGCTGCGTCTAAGGGAGCGACTCCGGCGTCGGCGGGGACCATTGAAGGACCGGCGTTGCCGGGGTAGCTTGCAGCCGAAGACGAAGACCCGCCGCGCAGCAATCGCAGAGAGCGCAGCAAGCGACTCACCTCAATCCGGTTCGGCGACGAGATGGCCAGACGCAAGCGCCTGTTGGGTATCGGAATCTTCGTGATCCTGGTGGCGGTGCTGGGCGCAGGCATGTACCTGCGCATCCGCGGCCACGGCAATGCAGCGGAAGCGGAAACGCCCAAGGGGGACGCGCCGGACGTGTCGGCGTCGAGCGCCTTCGCGACGGACGTGGCCATCCCGGTCTCGGGGGCGCCGGTGATCCGGGACACGCTGGTGCTGCGGGTAACGGCGTCCGGCGAGGCGACGGCGTGGCGGCAGGCGGTGCTGAACGCCCAGGTGAAGGCCCGCGTGGAACGGCTCCCGGTGCGGGAAAATCAACGTGTCCGTGCCGGGGCCCTTCTGGTGGCGCTGGACTCGACGGAATACGGGTTGAACGTGGAAGACGCGGCAGCGCAGCTCCGCCGGGTGCAGGCGGAGTACCAGGCGCTGACGCTGTTCGACAGCCGCGCCATCCAGGACTCGGCGGTGCGGGCGGAGCGGGAGCGGAACGCGCGGGCCAAGAGCGGTCTGGACGCGGCCGAGGTCGCTCTGCGGCGTGCCCAGTTCCAGCTGCAGCAGACGCGGGTCCGGGCGCCGTTTGCGGGCCGGGTGGCGTCGGTGAACGTGGTGGTGGGCCAGATGGCGGACGCGGCCACCAACCTGCTCACGGTGGTGGACCTGGACTCCATCAAGGTGGAAGTGCAGGTGCTGGAGGGCGAGGTCGGCTACCTGAGTCGCGGCCGGCGCGCCCAGGTGCGGTTCTCGGCTTTTCCCGACGAGGTTTTCGAGGGCCGGGTCGCCACGATCAACCCCATGGTGGACGAGCAGACGCGCACGTCCAAGGTGACGGTGACCGTTCCCAACCCCGGCGGCCGTATCCTGCCGGGCATGTATGCCCGCATCTCGTTGGACGCTCAACGTCTTCCGGACCGCATCCTGGTGCCACGCAGCGCCATCCTGGAGCGGGACCGGCGTACGATGCTGTTCGTCTACGAAGACGGGTTCGCCAAGTGGCGCTATGTGACGACCGGCCTGGAGAACGAGGATTACGTGGAGATCGTGCCCAACTCCGACACCGAGATGGTGAAGCCGGGCGAGATCGTGCTCACGGATGGCCATTACACCCTGATCCACGACGCGCGCGTCCGGCTGGTGGACGACGTGAAAGCGGCGGGCGGACGTCCCAACTGATCCCCGTGGCGAGCGGAGAGCCATGAGACGCGTGACCATGTTGGCGGCCGCCCTGGCCGTAGCGACCGGGGCGGCGGCCCAGGACAGCACCCGGGCGAACGGGCTCAGCTTCGAAGCAGCGCTCGCGTACGCCGCCGAGCACAACCCGGTGTTCCTCCAAGCGGTGAACCGGGTGAACGACGCCCGGTACGTGGAGACCATCCAGCGCAGCTACATGCTGCCCAGCGCCAGCCTGGGGCTCAGCTTCTACGGTAACTCGCGGCGAACGCTGACGGGCGAGAACGACTTCGGCCAACCGGTGGACCGCACGACGTACACGACGTTCGAGTCCAGCTCGGCGTCGCAGGACCTTTCTCTCTCGCTGCCCATCCTCAACGTCGGCGCGCTCCAACAGACCCGTGCGGCGCGGGCGCGCACGAATGCGCAGCAGGCGGTCGTCGCATCGCAGCGGGCACAGCTGCGGACGACGGTGGGCAACGCGTACTTCGACGTCGTGCGGCGCCGCCGCGGCCTGGCGGTGGAACGGCGGCTGCTGGCCACGGTGCAGGCCCAGCTGGATGCGGCGCGGGAGCTGCTCAGGGTGGCGGCGCAGCAGCCGACGGACGTGCTGGGCGCGGAAGTGCAGGTGGCGCAGCAGGAGCAGCAGGTGCAGGCGGCGGTGGGCGAGGAGCGGAAAGCGATGCTGGTGCTGCAACAGCAGATGGGCGCCGGCGCGAATACGCAGTTCACACTGGTCAGCGATTTCCCGCCGGTCTTCGACCCGTCTGCGCTGGACGCGGATGCCCTGGTGGCGGAAGCACAGAAGTCCGCGCCGCAGGTTCGGCAAGGCCTTGCCCAGGTCGAGGCCGCAGACCGCGGCGTGGGCGCGGCGCGAGCGGCGCGGCTGCCGGACCTGAGACTGGGCGCTCAGGCGTCCCGCAACACCAGTGCATCGGGGTACTCGGCACTGGGCGAGTTCAATCCGCCGAACCGTTCTCTGTCGTTCTCGCTGTCCGCCAGTTTGCCGCTGTTCTCCGGGCTGCGCACGTCCGCGCAGATCGGCCAGGCGAAGGTGGCGGCGGACAACGCGCGGGAGGATCTGCGGGCGACGCGCCTCCAGGTGGAGACGGACGTGAGGAGTGCGTTGATCGATCTCCAGAACGCATACGGCTCCCTGCAAACGGCGCAGCGGGCGCTGGACCTGTCGCAGCAGCGCCTGGAGCAGGGCCAGGAGCTATACCGGCTCAACAACATCAGCTTCACCGACCTTCAGCTCATGTTCCAGCAGGCGGCCGAGTCGGAGCGCGCCGTGGTGAATGCGCAGTACGGCTTCCTCGTCGCCCGCCTCACGCTGGAAGAGAAGATCGGGCACGAGGTGCACTGACCCATGTCCTTGCCACGCGGCTCGATCCGCCGGCCCGTCGCCGTCTCGATGTTCTACGTGGCGGTGGTCTTCCTCGGCTTCATCTCCTTCTCCCGCCTGCCCATCGACCTGCTGCCGGACGTGGCGTACCCGAAACTGGTCGTGTACACCACGTACGCCGGCGTGGGCCCGGCGGAGGTGGAGCGGCTGGTCACGACGCCCATCGAGCAGGAGCTGGCCGCCGTGCCGGGCATGCAGAACGTGGAGAGCGTCACACGGGAAGGCGTGTCGCTGGTCACGATCCGGTTCGTGTGGGGCACGGACATGGACTTCGCCGCGCTGAACGTGCGGGAGCGCCTGGACAACCTGGGCGACCGTCTGCCGGAGATGGCGGAGCGTCCGGTGATCCTGCGCACCGACCCGCGCAGCGAGCCGATCATGGCCATCAGCGTGGCCGGCGGCGATCTGGCCTCCCTGAAGGACCTGGCGGAATCCGTCTTCAAGCGGCGCCTGGAGCAGATCGACGGCATCGCGCAGGCGTCGGTGACGGGCGGTCTGGACCGCGAGATCCACGTGGAAGTGGACCCGCAGCAGCTGGAGTCTTACGGGCTGACCATCCAGCAGATCGCCGACGCGCTGGACGCCGCCAACGTGAGCATGCCGGGCGGCACGGTGCGCCGCGGCCGCTACCGGTACACGCTGCGGACGCTGGGCGAGCTGCAGAGCGTGCAGGAAGTGGGCGACGTGGTGATCGCGCGCCAGGCATCCTCGAATTCGAGTTCGAATTCGAATTCGAATTCGAGGGGGCAGGGCGTCGGGCAGGGGCTGATCCGACTGCGGGATGTGGCGACGATCGACGATGGGTTCGTGGACCAGGAGTCGGTGGCGCGCTTCAACGGCCGGGAAGCCGTGGGTCTCCTGCTGTTCAAGGAGTCTGCGGCGAACACGGTGCGGGTGGCCGGGCGGGTGGACGACGTGCTGGTGCAGCTGCGCAAGGAGTACCCCGCGGTGACGGTGGACGTGGCCATGAGCCAGGCCGGGTTCATCGGCGACGCGATTTCCAACGTGGTGCAGGCGCTGGTGCTGGGCGGCATCCTGGCCTTCCTGGTGCTCTTCCTGTTCCTGCGGGACGCGCGCTACCCGGTCGCCATCGCGTTGGCCATCCCCATCTCGGTGGTGGGCACGTTCGCGCTGATGCAGGCGTTCCACGTCTCCCTCAACATCATGAGCCTGGGTGGCCTTGCGCTCGGGGTCGGCATGCTGGTGGACAACTCCATCGTGGTGCTGGAGAACATCTTCAGGCACCGGGAGAAGCAGGCGGGGGCGGGGGCGGGGGACATCTCGGATCCGCTGGAGAGCGCGGCAGTGGGGGCGGAGGAGGTGCAGGGGGCCATCACGGCATCGACGCTGACGACCATCAGCGTGTTCGGGCCGATCGTGTACGTGAAGGGCGTGGCCGGGGAGCTGTTCGGGGCGCTGTCGCTGGCGGTGGCGTTCTCGCTGCTGGCCAGCCTTCTGGTGGCGTTGACGCTTCTGCCCATGATGGCCGCGCATTGGCGGGGTGAGCCGGGGGCGGAGTCGGGCTGGGGGCGGCGGGCGCTGCACGCGGTGGGCGCGGGCCTGGGCCGCGTCCTTCACCCCGTGTTCGGGCCCATGCTGGCGGCGTTCGACCGCCGGTTCGAGGACTTCGCGGACTGGTACCACCGGGTGCTGGAACGGTCTCTGGACCATCGGGCGCGGGTGGTCGGCATCACGACAGCGTTGCTGGTGGGCGCCATTGCCCTGGGCTTGGCTCTGAACCGGAGCATGCTGCCGGACGTGGACCAGGGCGCGTTCCGCGCGCGGCTGGAGCTGCCGAAAGGCACACCGCTGGACGAGACGGAGGCGGTGGTGGGCCGGCTGGAAAGCGCGTTCCGGGCCGACCCGGGCGTGGACGCGGTCTTCAGCCAGGTGGGGCGGCAGGCGGCGGTGGCGGGTGTGGATCTGGAGGAGAGCGGGTTGAACACGGCCATCATGGACGTGCGGCTGCACCCCCATGCGTCGACGCGCTCCGTGCTGGCACGGGTCCGGCCCAAGCTGACAGGGCTGCCGCCGGGGGCGCTGGCCCTGGAGACGGGCCAGGCCACGGCATTGGGCCGGCTGCTGGGCGGGACGGAGGCGGACATCGCGGTGCGGATCCGCGGTGACGACCTGGACGGCGCGCTGAACCTGGCGCTGGAGCTGGAGAACCGGCTGGCGGCGCTGCCGGAGCTGACGAACGTGCGGCTGGGCACGGAGCTGGGCCAGCCGGAAGTGCGGGTGGAGATCGACCGGGAACGGGCGGCGTCGTACGGGATCGATCCCACGCTCATCGCCCGCACGGTGGAAGACTACATGCGCGGACGGACGGCCACGGACTTCGTGGACTTCGACCGGAAGATCCCCATCGTCGTGCGCCTGCCGGAGGTGGACCGGCGATCCCTGTCTACGCTGCAGACGCTGACGGTGCAGGGGGTCCCGCTGCGGCAGCTGGTGCGCACGCACGAGGCGCTGGGGCCTTCGGAGATCCACCGGCAGGACCAGAGCCGTGTGGTACCGGTCTTCGCCGACGTGGCGGGCGGCGGACTGGACCGGGCGCTGGGGGCGATCCGGGGCGTGCTGGCCAGCACGCCGACGCCCCGCGGCTTGCGTGTGGAGGTGGGCGGCGAGAGCGAGGAGCTGCGCAAGAGCTTCCGGGACCTGGCGTTTGCGTTCGGCCTGGCCCTGCTGCTGGTCTACATGATCCTGGCCGCCCAGTTCGAGTCCCTGGTCCACCCCTTCACCATCATGCTGAGCGTGCCGCTGGCGCTGGTGGGCGTGGTGGCCGCCCTGTGGGTGACGGGCTCGGGGCTCAACACGATGAGCCTCATCGGCGTAGTCATCCTGGTGGGCATCGTGGTGAACGATGCCATCGTGAAGGTGGACTTCATCAACCAGGCCCGGGCCCGGGGCCTTCCGCTGCGTGAGGCCATCCTGGAAGCGGGCCGCGCTCGCCTGCGGCCCATTCTCATGACCACCATCACGACGGTGCTGGGCCTGCTGCCCATGGCACTGGGCCTGGGCCGGGGCGCGGACCTGCGGGCGCCCCTGGCCGTGGCGGTGATCGGGGGCCTGACCACGGCGACGCTGCTCACCCTCATCGTCGTGCCCGTGGCGTACGACCTGGTGGAGTCGGCGCGGGCGCGGCTAACGGGCGGTCCGCGGTGATCCGGTTCGCCATCCGCCGGCCGGTGGCGGTGTCGATGGCCTACCTGGCCATCGCGTTGCTGGGCGTCGCGGCGTGGCGCAACGTGCCCATCGAGCTGCTCCCGGACACCGAGCTGCCGCGCCTGCTCATCCAGTGCACGTGGATCGGCTCCTCGCCGGAAACCATGGAGTCCTTCGTCACGGCGCCCATCGAGGCCGCCGTGCAGCAGGTGCGGGGCGTCGAGAAGGTGACGTCCACGTCGCAGGCCAACACGTCGCGCATCGAGGTGTCCTTCTCCCAGGGCACCGACATGGATTTCGCGCGCATGGACCTGTCGGAGCGGCTGGCCGCCCTGCGGGGCGATCTGCCGCCGCGGGCGCGCACGCAGGTGCAGCCGTACGTGCCGCGGGAATTCGAGGACCAGACCAAGCCGTTCCTCCAGTACTCCGTCACGGGGCCGTATACGACGGAGGCGTTGCGCGCGCATGTCGACGACGTCATCGCGCCGGAGCTGACGCAGGTGCCCGGCGTGGGCACCGTGGCGGCCTATGGCGGGCGGCAGCGGCTGCTGGAGATCGAGCTGGACGAGGACAAAGTGCATGCCCTCGGCATCAGCCTGCAGCGGGTCGCCCAGATGGTCCGGGACCTGGACTACGTGCGGGAAGCCGGCATCGTGGAGACCGGCGGATCGATGCGCACGGTGGCCATCCGCAGCCGGCCCGAGAACGCCCAGGACGTGCTGAACCTGCCCCTGCTCACCAACCACGGCCGGCTGGTCCGGGTCGCCGACGTGGCGCGGGTGCACGACACTTTCGAGGACGCGCAGAACTACTACCGGATCGACGGGATGCCGGCGGTCTCGTTCGTGATCATGAAGGAGCCGGGCACCAACGTGGTCCAGGTGGCGGATGCGGTGAAGGCGCGCCTGGAAGATGCCTCGTCGCTCAACCCGCCGGGCGTCCGCGTGATCCTCGACAACGACGAGTCGGAGGCCGTCAAGACGCAGCTGTCGGATCTGCGGCTTCGCGCTCTCATCGCCGCCGGCGTGATCTTCCTGGTGCTGCTGGCGTTCCTCCGCTCGCTCCGGTCCGCGGGCATCGTGTTCGCCACCATCGCCTTCTCCATCCTCATCACCCTCAACCTGATCTACTGGGGCGGCTTCACGCTCAACGTGCTGACGCTCATGGGCCTGGCCATGGGCTTCGGGCTCATCGTGGACAACGCCATCGTGGTGCTGGAGAACATCTACCGGCATCGCAAACAGACGCGAGAGGGGACAGGGGCGGGCGGCGAGGCGGGGTTCCCCTCCGGGGGCGACATTCCGGAGGGATTGACTCCGGCGGCCTGGGCAGCGGAGCGGGGGGCGCGGGAGGTGGTGCTGCCCATCCTGGCAGCGACCATGACGACCATCGTGGTGCTGGTGCCGTTCGTGTACCTCCAGGGTGATCTCCAGGTCTACTACGTGCCCCTGGCCATCGTGGTGGGGTTCAGCCTGCTGGCCAGCCTGTTCGTGGCGTTCACGTTCATTCCCGCGCTGGCGAGCCGAATACTCGGCGGGGCTGAAGGCGGGAATGACCGTCGACCGTCGACCGTCGACCGTCGAGTTGCGGGGCGAGGCGGGAATCCGGCGGGCGATCCGGTGCCGGGGGGGGCCGCATTCGCGGGTTCCGCCGAGGGCGGCGATGCCGGTGGAGCTTCGGATGCCGGCGTCCCCCCGTCTCCTCGTCTCCCCGTCTCCTCTTCAGCGGCGGATGACGGAGAGGGTTCGGCCGCGCCACGACGGGCGCGTGACCCGTTGTACGTACGGCTCTATGCGGGCCTCGTGGGCTTCACCGTCCGCCACTCCATCATCACGGTTATCCTGGCCAGCCTGGCGCTCTTCGGTTCCTGGCACCTGTTCGACAAGTACGTGCAGCGGGGGATCCTGTGGGGGCGTTGGTGGGGGCAGGACACGTACCTGAGTATCCTGATCACGCTTCCGCGGGGCGCCGAGCTGGAGCGGATGGACGAGCTGACGCGGCATTTCGAGGCGAGGCTCAGGGAGATGCCGGAGGTGGACCGGTTCGTGGCCCACGTGCGGCCCGAGTATGCGCAGATCCGCGTGACGTTCCCGGACTCGCTGGAGATGACGGACATCCCGCCGGCGATCAAGGAACAGATGGTGGCGTACAGCCACCTGTTCGGCGGCGCGGACGTGCGGGTGTACGGGTTCGGCCCGTCGTTCTACGGCGGCGGCTCGTCGCCGCCCAATTACGCCATCAAGATCCTGGGCTACAACTACGAGGAGGTCCGCACCATCGCGGATGACCTGGGCCGTCGGCTGAAGCGGTTTCCGCGCATCCGGGACGTGGATACGAACTCGTCGGGTTCCTATTACCGGGAGAAGGACACGGAGCTGGTGTTGACGTTCGACCGGCCCAGGCTGGCATTGCACGACCTGACGGTGCGGGACGCCGTCGCGCAGGTGCAAGCGTCGGTGCAGGAGTCGGCGGGCAACACGGACATCCGGCTGGGTGGTGATGAGGTGCAATTCGCGGTGAAGCTGGCGGGCAACCGGACCATGGACCTGCTCAAGCTGCAGAACCTCCTGATCCCGACGCCGACGGGCGGGTCGGTGCGGCTGGGCGATGTGGCCACGCTCGGGGAGCGGGACGTGCTGAGCCGGGTCGTGCGGGAGGACCAGCAGTACCAGCGATACGTGGCGTACGAGTTCCGCGGGCCGGTGAAGCTGGGCGACCAGGTGGAGAAATCCATCGTGAACGCCACCCGGCTACCCCCCGGCTACTCGCTGGAGACGGGCAACGTGTGGCAGTGGGACGTGGAGGAGCAGCGCCAGATCTGGGCCGTCCTGGGCATGGCCATCGCCCTCATCCTCATGGTCACGGCGGCGCTGTTCGAATCACTGCGCCAGCCGTTCTGCGTGCTGCTCACGGTGCCCATGGCCCTCATCGGCGTGTTCCTGATCTTCTTCTACACCGGGGCCACGTTCACCCGGGAAGCGTACGTGGGTGTGATCATGATGGCCGGCATCGTGGTGAACAACGCCATCCTGCTGGTGGACCACATCAATCAACTGAGGCGGGAAGGCGGCCTGAGCCTCCAGCCCGCCATCGTGCGAGGCACCCTGGAGCGGGTGCGGCCCATCCTCATGACGAGCGCGACCACCATCTTCGGCCTGCTGCCCCTCGTGCTCTTCAGCGAGTCCGCCGACTCCAACATCTGGAACGCGCTGACCTGGGCGCTCATCGGCGGCCTTTCCAGCTCCACCATCCTGGTGCTGTCCGTCACTCCGGCGCTCTACTACCTCTTCGAGCGCAAGCCAGTGTTCCGGCGGCCGAACGTCGGATGGGCCGTGCGGCCCACGGTGGCCGGCGCGCGCTGGGTGTGGGCGCACCGTCCGTTGCGGCGGGCCTGACGGCCCGCGGTCGCCGTTCCGCGGTCGCCGGTCCTCGCGCCGGTCCACGGTCGCCGGTCCTCGCGCCGGTCCACGGTCGCCGGTCTCGGTCGTCGGCCCACGGTCGGCAGTCTCCGATCCACGGCCGTCGGCCCATGGTCCTCGTTCATATCCCGCTGGTGAGTGTCTGCCCGTAGGCCTATACTTGAGGCGGCCCGGATCATAGAACCTGAACGAAGAACCCGAACCGCAGCCCATGCCCGACCGACCTTCTCCTCCTACGCTTGCCAGCCTCCGGGAGCGGACCATCGACGCGTTGTGCCAGCACTTCGCGGAGGACCGGCTTTCGATGGGCGAGCTGGAGCGCCGGCTGGACCGGGCGACGACGGCGCGCACGCGCTCCGAGCTGGCCGATCTGGTGGCCGACCTGCAGACGGCGCCGGGCGCGGCGGTGCCGGTGGCGGAGGGCGGGGGCAATCGGCCGGATGTCCGGAAGGTCGAGGGGCGGGGCGGGGAGGTGGTGGGGCGGGAGGCGGAAACGCGGGCGGGCCAACCAACCCCGCGGCGTCGGACGCCCATCGCCGACCGGGACCGGGCGGCCGCCGCGGATTCGGTGGTGGTGGCGATCCTGGCCGGCAGCCGGAAGGTGGGCCGCTGGCGGCCGCCGCCGCACATGCACGCGGTGGCGTTCTGGGGCGGTGTAGAGCTGGACCTGCGGGACGCGATCCTGCCGGACGGCCGGTTCGAGATTTCGGCGTTTGCCGTCATGGGTGGCGTGGACATCATCGTTCCGCCGGGACTGCCGGTGGAGACGAACGGCGTGGCCCTGCTGGGTGGCTTCGACCAGGTGGGGGAGACGGTGCATGCAGACGACGGCGACGACGGGCCGCGTCTCGTCGTCTCGGGCTTCGCTCTCATGGGTGGGGTGAGCGTCCGGCTCAAAGAGCCGAAGGAGGTGGGGCCCGGCAACCGCGGCGACAACGGCCGCCCCCTTTCGCGGGAAGAGCGGCGGCTCGCGCTTGAGGAGCGGCGTCTCGAGCGCCACGCCCGGCGGCTCGACCGCCAGGCGGAGCGCCTCGAAAGCCGGCGCCGCCGCCTGGACGGGGAGTAGAACGCGGCTTCCCTAGCGGCCCGGCCTGGCGTCGGCGCCGTGGTCGGAAAGCTGGGCGTCGAACCACCGGTGGATCGCGTCGACGAGGGACGCGTCTTTCGCCGTGTACGTGATCTGCCCTCCGTCGGGCAGATCGACGTACTGCACGTCCAGCCGGCCGGCCCCCGCGGCCAGCTCCTTCACGCCGGGCATGTCCGCGCCATGCAACGCCATGGGGTCGGAGAAGTCGCCGGCCGCGAAGCGCGACGCCTCGTGCCGCAGATGCCGGCGGATCAACGGGACCTGCGCGCTGTCGCCGGAGGCTTTCACCACCACCTTCTGCACCCCGCCCGTCTTCGTCTTGAGGAACACATGCGTGGTCCGGTCCAGGGGAAACGGCATCACGTGGCTGCCCATCTCGTGGATCATGGCCTGCCGACCTGATGCGCCGGGTGGGGTGGGCGTCGCGCCGCCGCCCGGACCGCCGGCCCCGCCACTCCTCAACCGCTCCAGCCGTTCCCGCACACGCTCGTTGCCCGGCTGCAATTGCAGCATCTTCTCGTACGCGGCGATGGCGGCTTCCTTGCGCCCCAGGGTTTCCTGGGCCATGCCCAGCTCGAAGTACGTGGCCGCGTCGTCGGGGTACTGGCGGGCGTTCAGCTCCAGCATGACCACGGCATCCTGCGGGCGATGCTCACGGAGAAGCATGCGCCCCAGGTCCGCCAGGCTGCGGGGGCCGAAGTCGTACGCCGCTGTGCCGTAGTACTCCTTGCGGAGGGACGCGTACAGGCTCGTGGCCGAGTCGGTGCCGGCCTCATGGACCGCCTCCGCCAGGACATCGACCAACGTGCGTGGCCTGGCCTTGCCCGCGTGACACGTGACGCACTGCACCTTGACCTTCGGATCGCCCCGCTTCGGCAACGTAGGCAGCACGGAGTCGTTCAGCAGCGCCACCATGCGCATCATGACCCGGGCGTCCCGCTTCGGCGCCTTGTCGTCCTTCGCCGGCTCCAACCGGCGCCGGCCGTTGGCGTCCGGCGGTCCTTCCACGTGGCAGAACTCGCAACGGACGCCCAGCGCCAGCGCGAACCCGCGCATGACGGTGATGAGCGAGTCGCGGGAGATGTCCTTCGGCAGGATCTTGAGGTTCCTGAACGAGTCGGGTGGTTCCTGGGCGCCGGCGGGCGCGACGGCGCCGGCGAGGACCAGGACGACGAGCGCCAGCACGGCGCCGAAGCGTCGGTATGGCATGCGTGGCTCCGGGTTGCTGAAGGGGTGGGGATGCGTGATGCGACGTCGGAAGAATCCGTGTCCGCGGCGGTGTGTTCCCCGCGGCGCTGGGAGCGTGAGCCGCGCGGGCGTTTCAGGGTGAAAACGGGGTCAGGCCGGTTGCGCTCATGCCGTGCTCATCGTCGATGACGTTCTTCGACGGGTCGACGTAGTAGTGTCGCGGGTACCCGTAGACGGAATCGTAGGCGACGCTGAAGCGGTAGGGCTTGCTTTCGATGTCCGCCGCGACGATGTCGAAGAACCCGTCGATGGTGTACAGGAGGCTCGCGTATTCGTCCGGCAACGGCTCATCGCTGCCGGCGACCGTCGCTGCCCGGATTGTGTCGTCTCGGACCAGGGCCTTCACGGAGAACGGGTTCCGGCCGTCCATGAACACGCATTCGCCGCAGGACCTGCCCAGCGTGAACGCGTAGTCGTGGATATCGCGGGCGTCCCAGATGGCGCGCGCGTGCACTAGTTGCGCACGGCGTTCCTGGAGCGTGTCGGGACCGGAGACGTCGCACGCGGCCATCCACGCCGCAACGAGAGCCACGAGAACCAGCGCCGCTGCCATCCTGGATGTCGCCATGTCAGCCATCCTGGATGTCGCCATGTCAGCCATCCTCGATGAGCGTGCAACCCCCCGTGGATGACAACGCGCGTGCGGCGTCTGTTCGTACGTTCTGGGCGTGGGCGGCGTACCCGGGCGCGTTTTTTGGGCAGGTTCTGCGCCCCCGCCCGTTCACGAGGCGTCCGTCGTTCTCCGCAGCGGGCCGATCCGCAGCCCGTTCGCCGAATCCTCGATGAGCGTAGCCAGGCGCCGCCGCCGGGTTTCCTCGCGCCTGGCGCTCAGGACCCAGCGGGTCGTGATCTTCCGGTACGATGGCGGTTGGGACTGGAAGAACTCCCACGCCGCGGGATTCGCCCGCAGCTCCGCTTCGTAGGTCTCGCCCAGCTCCGGCGTCTCGTTCTCGAAGGAGTAGATGCCGGAACGTTCCGGGTCCCGGTGCTCGAACGCGGCGAGGCCGGCGGGTGTCATCCGACCCAGGTCGATGAGCTCGCGGACCCGGCGCGTGTTCTTGTCACTCCAGATGCTGGTGGGCTTGCGGGGCGTGACGCGGATGGAATAGCTGACGTCGTCCACGGACCGGCGGAGGCCGTCGATCCAGCCGAAACAGAGCAGCTCGTCCACCAGCTGCGGCCACGTGATGCTGGGGCGGCCGGAGGCCTTCTTGTACAGGCCCACCACCAGCTCGTCCTCGGCGTCGTGGTGCGCCTCCAACCAGCGGCGGAGGTCGAGGGGTGTGGCGAAGAAGGTGAGGTTCACGACGTTTCCTGGCAGGGTCCGGGGTTCGTCAGGCTGAGAGTTTTGCCGGCCGATGGCCCTTCATCAAGATAGGACCTGGCCGCAGGGCGCGGGAGCCTGTTCGGCGCACCGCGTTGCGGAGGCAGGGAGCATTCTCCTTCCGGCGCCTGTTGGCCGCACCCTATATTGGCGCTGCCACGCGCATCCTTCCGTTCCCGATCCCGCCGTGACCATGACCAAGCTCCGGAAGCTGCTTGCCGAGATCCACCGCCGGTCCCTGTGGCAGATGCTTGGCATCTATCTGGTGGTGTCCTGGATGGTCTACCAGGTGGTGCTCTCCCTCTACGATGGCATCGGCCTGCCGGACTGGGTGCCGGCGACTTCCCTGGTGCTGCTGATGGCCGGGTTGCCGCTGGTGCTGGCGACGGCCGTCGTGCAGGGCGGACAGGCCGGTTCGCCGGGAGAGGGCGGGCCGCCGGACCACCACCCCGCGCAGGGTCTGCCGCGCGCAGCCGGGCCGGGGGTTTCGGCTGGCGCCGCCCGCTTCTTCACCTGGGGCCGCGCCGTGACGTTGGTGGTGCTGGGATTCGCGGGTCTGGGCCTGGCCTCGGCCGGGTTCATGGGCATGCGCGTTCTGGGCCTCGGCCCGGCGGCGACGCTGCTGTCCAGTGGAGCGCTGCAACAGAGCCCGACCATCGTGTTGGCGGACCTGGAGGACGCGACCGGCGACGCGACGCTGGGACCGGCGGTGCGCGAAGCCCTGCGCATCGACCTCATCGAATCGCCGGTCCTGGCCCTGGCCTCGCCCACGGCCGTGGGTGAGGCGCTGGGTCGCATGGAGCGCGGGGCCGGAGCGCCTCTCACGGCGGACGTGGCCCGCGAGGTGGCCATCCGCCAGGGCTGGCCCGCGGTGTTTGCGGGCAAGGTGGCCCGCGTGGGTGACACCTACGTGCTGACGATGGACGTGGTGGATGCGGCCACGGGCGAGGTGTTGGCGGCCTTCCGGGAGTCGGCGTCGGGCCAGGCCGACATCATCCCGGCGGTGGGCCGGCTGTCGGGGGCGATCCGCAGGAAGGTGGGGGAGTCGCTGCGTTCGGTGCGGGCGGGGAAGCCGCTGCCGGAGGCGACGACGTCCTCGCTGGACGCGCTGCGGGCGTATGCGGCGGGCCAGGCGGAGGAGGCGGTGGAGCTGGATCCTGATTTCGCCTGGGCATGGAGCGCGCTCGCGGTGGCGTACGGGCGCGATGGTCTATTGCGGGGCAAGGAAGTCGACGCCATGAGGCGGGCGTATCAGTTGCGCGATCGGGTGAACGCCCACGAACGCGGGCTCATCGAAGGCGCCTACCATTACACGGTGACGGGGAACTGGGCCGCGTCGGTCGACGCATTTTGGCGCGTGCTTTCGCGGTTTCCCGATGACGGAATCGCCTCGACGTGGCTCGCTGTGGCCCTGAGCATGGAGCGCGATTTCGTCGCCGCCGAGAGCATGTACACGAAGGGGGCCCGGTTGATTCCGACCGGTGGCATCGAACGCATGAACGTGGCCGGCATCAAGTACGCACAAGGGAACGTTGCCGGAGCATGGGCCGTGCTGAACCAGCCCGACTCCATGATCCGTTATCCGTACTGGCTCGCGCGTGCCAGGGCGAGGATCGCGGTGGCGGAAGGCCAGTTCGAACGGGGCGACTCGTTGATCGCGACGTTGCGGGCCAGCCAGGCGGGCGAGTTCACATGGGCGAACCATTATGCCCTGGACCTGGAGTCGGCCGTTGCGGGCATGCGAGGCCGGATCGCCCTAGCCAGGCAGGTGCTGAGGAAGCATGAGGACGGGATGCGAACCATGTCGTTCCCCACGTACGAAATCGCCTACGCCGCCGAGGCCCTGCTCGTGACCGCCGCGGCGGGACTGGATCCGGCCGGGCCGCTGGCACACCTGGAAGCAGTGATCGCCGAACGTCGTGCCGGCGTTAGCGATCCGCTTTCGTACCCGTACGGCATCCTGGCGGAAGCCTACGCGGTGGCCAACCGCGACGCGGACGCGCGCCGCGCCATCGCCGCCTTCGACTCCGTCGAGCCCGACATCGGAATCAGCTTCAGCGACGTCAACCATTCCCGCATCGTACGCACCAAGGCGCTGCTCATGCTGCGAAGCGGCGACCATGAGGCCGCGCTGGACCTGCTGCGTCGCTCGTACAACCTGCCGTGCACCCCCATCGAGTGGACCAGACCCGACCTGTGCTTTGCGGCGCTGGAGGGCCGGGCGCACGAGCAGGCGGGGCGCCCCGACTCCGCCATCGCGGCGTACGAGCGCTATCTGGCCGTGAAGAGCACGACGCGCCACGTGCTCGATGAAACCGATCTGGCGCCGACGCTGGAGCGGCTCGGCGAGTTGTGCGAGCGGCAGGGTGACAGAGCGAAAGCTGCCCGGTACTACGCCCGCTTCATGGACCTCTGGTCGGACGCGGACGTGGCGCTGAAGCCGCGAGTGGACGCGGCAAGGCGGGCGCTGGCACGGCTGGCGTCGGAAGGTTGAGCGCTGGCCTGACGCGCTCCGCGTCGCGAATCGCGTGGGGTGGTGGCGGTGGCGGGCGGGCCGTTAGTTTCCGCCACCATGACTGACACGATCCGAGTCCGCTTCGCCCCTTCTCCAACGGGTTACCTCCACGTGGGCGGCGCCCGCACCGCCCTGTTCAACTGGCTCCTGGCCCGGCGCACGGGCGGCGTGTTCGTGCTGCGCATCGAGGACACGGACCGGGCCCGCTCCAGCGAGGAGATGGTCGCGGCCATCCTGGACGGCATGACCTGGCTGGGCCTGGACTGGGACGAGGGCCCGGTGCACCAGGCGGACGGGCTCGCCCGTCACCAAGCGGACGCGGAGCGGCTTTTGGCGGAAGGGAAGGGGTACCGCTGCTTCTGCACGCCGGAGGAGCTGGAAGTCCGGCGGGCGGCGGCGGGCACCTCGCCGGACGCGTACCGCTACGACCGGCGCTGCCTGCTGGAAGTGACGCCGGAGGCGTCGAATCGCAGGGCGGCGGCCGGCGAGCCGTTCACGATCCGGTTCCGGGTGCCGGAAGGCCGAACGTCGTGGGACGATGCGGTGCACGGGGAGACGTCGTTCGACAACGGCGACATCGACGACTTCATCGTGCTGCGCTCCGACGGCACGCCCATCTACAATCTGGCCGTGGTGAGCGACGACGCGGCCATGGGCATCACCCACGTGATCCGCGGCGACGACCACCTGTCCAACACGCCCAAGCAGATCCTGCTGTGCGAAGCGCTGGGCTTCCCGCTGCCCCGGTTCGCCCACGTGCCCATGATCCTGGGCTCCGACGGGAAGCGCCTGTCCAAGCGGCACGGCGCCACGGCGGTGGGCGAGTACCGCAACCAGGGGATCCTGCCGCAGGCCATGGTCAACTTCCTGGCGCTGCTGGGCTGGTCGCCCGGCGACGACCGGGAGGTCATGGGCGAGCGGGAGCTCATCGACGCCTTTTCGCTGGACGGCATCAACAAGAAGAGCGCCATCTTCGATGTCCAGAAGCTGGAGTGGCTGAACGGCGAGCACATCAACCGGATGCCGCCGTCGGAGCTGGAGCCGCTGGTGACGGACGCGCTGGTGGAAGCCGGCGTCGCGACGCGGGACGCGTTGGCGGCTCGCCGTGACTGGTACCTTGCCCTCATCGAGCTTCTCAAGGCCCGGGCGCGCCGCATCGCCGATTTCGTGCCCCAGGCGCGGCCGTATCTGCAGGTGGCGGTCGAATACGATCCCGAGGCCGTCGCGAAGCACTGGAAGAACCCCGGGGAAGTGCGCGAACGGCTGGGCGCGTTGCGGACCGCGTACGCGTCCGCCGAGCCGTGGGACGAAGCGACGCTCGAGGCCGTGTTGCGGGATCTGGCCGCGACGCTGGAGGTGGGCGCCGGCAAGCTGATCCACCCGCTCCGCGTCGCACTCACCGGGCAGGCGGTGTCTCCCGGTATCTTCGAGGTCGTCGTCGTGATGGGCCGTGAACGGACGCTCGCCCGTCTCGACGCAGCGCTGGAGGCGCTGGCGCGCCTCTGAACCGCGGCCGAATTCGGCGCCGATGGGCGCCGACCTCCCGTTCGACGCCGATGTTGAAGTAGCCCCCCGATCGCCCCTTTCGTCGGATCCTCCAGCCGTCTTCCACCGTCCAGCTCACGGTGCACGACCACGTTCAGGTCCGCTCCCCCCGCGTCGATACTGCTTTTGGGGTGCTGTTCAACGGAGGGTGCGATCGGATGAACGCGACGGTGCTGGCCGCAGTGGCGGCGGTCTGCCTCACGGGCTGGCTCGTGTGGCGGATACGCGTAGCGGCGGCACGCCCGCGCGCCGCGAGCACGACGCGCGCCGGCGTCGACGGGCGGCGAGGCGCCGTCGCGTTGTTCGAAGCCGGGCCGGACGGACGGGTCAGCGGCTGCGATGAGACGTGCCTGGAGATGTTCGGGCTGTCCGCCTCGGAAGCCTGCGGGTTTGACCTGGGTCGCGTCCTGATGGAGGAAGGTGCCCGGGTCCGATGGCGGCGATGGCTCGAAGGCGGCGACCCGGTGCTCCGGCTGCACGCTCGCCTGAAGACGGCCCGGGACAACGCTCTGGCGGCGCTGCTGACCGTCCGCCGGGCCAGCGACGCGGAGGGCGAGCCGCGGTTGAGAGGGGCCATCACGGAGTCGGGAGAGATCTCCGCGGCCGTCGACGCGTTGGAGCGCGAGGCCATGGTGCTGCGTGAGATCATCGCGACGGCACCGGTGGGGATCGCCACGTTCGACGCGGAAGGCCGCGTCGGCGGCGTGTGGAACCGGGCCGCCGAAACGATCCTGGGATGGGCGGCGGATGAGGTTCGTGGGGAGGTGTTGCCGTTGCTGCCGGCGGCGGCCCCCGGGGGAACGACGGATGGTCCGGCCGCGGTCACCCAGCAGGTGCGCCGGTGGCGCCGGGACGGAGAACCGGTGGATCTCGGCATCACCACGGCGCCCATCTCGGGGGTGCACGGCCACACGGTGGCGGTTCTCCAAGACGTCACCGACCGCGTCCGGAGCGAAGCCGAGCGGCGGCGATTCGCGGAGATCATCCGGTCCACCCCGGAGCTGGTGCTGATCCTGGACGTGGACGGCGCGCTCATGTACCAGAACCCTGCCGCGCGGGCGCGCTTCGCCGCGACGGGGGGCGGCGCGGACGGACCAATGATGGGCACCGAATGGGGGACGCGCTGGCGGGATGAGATCGTGCCCGTTGTGGCGTCGGGGGATGCGTGGACGGGCGAATTGAAGATCGGGCCCGACGGCGGGTTCCTGGCATCCGTCGTGGTTTCCGGCCACCGCTCCATCGAGGGCAACCTGGCGTATCTGTCGGTACTGGCGCGGGACATCTCGAAGCAGCGGTCCGTCGAAGAACAGCTCCGGCAGGCGCAGAAGCTGGAAGCAGTGGGCCAGCTCAGCGGCGGTATCGCCCACGACTTCAACAACCTGCTCACGGTGGTGCAGGCGAACGTCACGCTGCTGGCGGATGGTGACCCGACCACCGACCCGGCGTTGCTCCTGGCCGACATCGAAGCGGCGGCGAAACGGGGCCGGGACCTGGTCCGCCGCCTCATGGTCTTCAGCCGCAAGGAAACCCTCGATGTTCGGCCGTACTGCCTCGACGACCTCGAAGACTACGTCCGGACCCTTCGCCGCCTGCTTCCGGAAACGGTGAACGTGCGTTGGCGTTCCGAGGCTCCGGCCGCGGTCATCCAGGCGGACTCGGGCGCGCTCCAGCAGATCCTGCTCAATCTCGCCACCAATGCCCGGGACGCCATGCCACAGGGCGGCGTCCTCACCATCGCGGTGGAGGAAGCGGCGCCCTCCGCGTCGCGCCCCCGGGCCGTCCAGCTCTCCGTGTCGGACACGGGGACCGGGATCGCCCCGTCGCAGCTCGAGCGCATCTTCGAGCCGTTCTACACCACGAAAACACCCGGGCGTGGAACGGGCCTCGGCCTGGCCATGGTCTACGCCCTGGTGCAGGAGCTGGGGGGCGAGATCACGGTGGACAGCGAGCCCGGGGCGGGCACGACGTTCCGGCTCCTGTTTCCGCGCGCGCGGGGCGCCTCCGCCCGGATCGAGGTCGCCGACTCGCCGCCCCCCGTTGAAGGAAACGGGGAGACCATCCTGGTCGTGGAGGACGAGGCGCCCATCCGGCGCGTGTGCAGGCGGTCCCTCGAACGGGTGGGCTACCAGGTGTTGCTGGCGGCCGATGGCGAAGCGGGTCTGGAGGTCTTCCGCAGCCAGGCCGGCGCCATCGACCTGGTGATCTCCGATGTCGTGATGCCGAAGATGGACGGGCCGCGACTCCTGGAACGGATCCGCGCAGACGGTTACGACGTGCCGTTCATGTTCATGACGGGCTACACGGAATCAGAGATGGGCGAGAAGGTGGATACGCGGCGCGTGTCCATTCTGTCCAAGCCATGGTCCCGGGACGGACTGCAGAGGTCGGTGGCGCGGGCCCTCGGAAAGGCGCAGGTCACGGATCCGGGAGCGGTGCCGTCATGAGACGTGCCGGGTTCACGCTGCTGGAGCTTGCGGTAACCCTGACCGTGATCGGCATCCTCGCCTCCCTCGCCCTCCGGTCTTTGGAGGACGCCGCGGAACGTGCACGGGAAGCCCGTGCCATCGGGGACATCCAGGCCATGGAGATCTCCGTTCGCCAGTACCGCCTCACCGAAGGCCGGCTCCCGGCTTCGCTGGCCGAGATCGGGTTCGCCAGCACCCGGGATCCCTGGGGACGCGCGTACGTGTATCTCCCGTTCGTCGGCAAAAACTGGAAAGGAAAGGCGCGCAAGGACCGGTTCCTGGTCCCGCTGAACTCGGACTTCGACCTGTACAGCACGGGTGCGGACGGGGCCAGCGCCAACGCGCTCACGGCGAAGGCGAGCCGGGACGACATCATCCGGGCCGATGACGGCTCCTTCATCGGCCGGGCGGAAGAGTACTGACGTGGGCATCCGGATCGAGGTGCGCGGCTTTCGCACCGCGGCGGGACGCCGCATGGCTCTGTTGTTCCTGTTTGCGTCCGTGCTTCCCATGAGCTGGGTGTCGCTGGAAGCCTATCGCAAGGTGGACGCTCAGCTGAAGCAGCAGGCACGCAACCAGGTTCACTGGGTCACGGCGGCGACGGCGACGGCCATCATGGACCGGCTTCGTCTGGCGGAGACCGAGCTGGACCTGGCCGCGCGACTGAAGGACGACGCCCGCGCCGATGGCCCGACGCCGGCGTTCCGTGTGCTGGATCGGGTCCGTGTGGCCGGGCCCGGCCCGGGTGCGATCGCTCCGCTCGTCGAATCGAACGTGCGCCGGTCCGGAGGTGCGGACGATGCCGCTGCCGCCTGGCGGATCGTAGCGGCGCCGGACGAGGGCGGACTCCGCGTGTGGCTGGGTCGGGCAGCTTCACCACACGGCTGGATCTGGGCGACGCTGAACCCCCAAGCCCTGGTCGCGACGGCTCGCGTCCACAGCGAGGGGCCCGGCACCCTCGGAATCTGCCTCCTGCTTCCGGACGGGTCGAGACTTGCCTGCGATGCCGACCTTTCCGTGCCCGACATTGCGGCTTCCGTGGACAGTGTGGCGAAGGGCCGGCCGGCCGGGCTCATCATCAAGGATCGTCCCGACGCGCCGGCCGTCTGGCTGGGCTATCGCACGCTCTTCCTGAAGGGCCGCTATTCCGCCCGGCCGTGGGTCGTCGTGACGGCCTTCGACCAGGCCGCTTTGCTGGCGCCGGCGTCCGATTTCCACTGGTCGTTTCCCCGGGTGCTCCTGGTCGTCATCGCCCTGGTGCTGCTTGTGAGCCACCACCAGATCCAGCGGAGCCTGGAGCCGCTCGAAGCCCTGAGCGCGGCCTCCAGGCGGATCGAGGAAGGGGATCTGGAAGCCCGCGTGGACGTGCAGGCGCACGACGAGTTCAGTGCGGTCGCCGGCGCGTTCAACCGCATGGCCGCGCACGTCGGCCGGCAGATGCGTTCCCTGGAAGCGTTGCGCCGTCTCGACCGGGCCGTTCTGGGCGACCCTTCGCGGGAGACCCTGGCGAACGCCGTCCTGGACTTCGGCGCGGACACCGTTTCTGCAGATGCCGTGGCCGTCTGGCTGGGGGCGGGCACCGGCGACGACGGGGCCGTTCATTCCGCGATGGCCGGCAATTCCGGCGGCAAACGACGCGCGCCCATGCCCCGGGGGCGGTTGGGTCCACCGGCCGGCGAGCTGGCCGTTTCCGAAACGGCGCCGCGGTGGGCGGGCAGGCTGCCGCCGTTCTGCACGGAGCACTTCCGCCGATTCCTTACGGTCACCGCCGATGCGGGCCGGCAGGAAGCGATCGTGCTGCTCGCCTCGTATGATGCGGCGGCCTTCGGGCCGGAGATTCGCCCTGCGGCCCTTCAGCTCGCAGAACAGGTGGCGCTGGCGGTCTCCACCGTCCAACTCGTGGAACGGCTCGCCCAGGCGAACGCGGGGTCGCTGGGTGCGCTCAGCCGCTCCATGGACCTGGTGTCTCCCTGGACCGCAGGCCACGCTGAACGAGTCGCGACTCTCTCCGTGGCCATGGGCCGGCATCTGGGGATGGCGCCGGGTGAGCTGGAGCGCCTTCAGAGAGCGGCATTGCTCCACGACATCGGCATGTTCGGCGTGCCGCCCGGTGTGATCGAGCGTTCCGCTCACCTCACTCCCCAGGAGACCGACAAGTGGCGGGATCACCCCGCGCTGGGAGCGCGCGTGCTGGCCCCTCTCGCCGCCTTCGCCGACATCGTGCCCGTCGTCGCCCAGCACCACGAGCGCTGGGATGGCACCGGCTATCCCGCCGGTCTCTCCGGCGACACCATCCACCCCATGGCCCGCATCGTCGCGGTGGCCGACGCGTTCGACAACCTGACGTCGCAGCGGCCCGACCGCGAACGGTTGCCCAGCGATGCCGCCCTGTCCGTCATCCAGGACGGTGCCGGCCGCGCCTTCGAGCCGCGATCCGCCGAAGCCTTGCAGGCCGTCCTTCACATCACGGTGCAACGGCAGCGGCAGGAGACATCGTGAGCCACGCCGCCGCCTTCCCCGTCCGCCTCCTCGCCCTGAGCATGGCCCTCGGGGCCTGCAGCGCCCCGAACTCCGGCATCCCGCCCGAGCTCGTGGGCCGGTGGGCCGCACGCGGAGGACTCCACGACGGCCTCGCGTTCGAGGTCCGCTGCATGTCAATGTTGCTGGAGCGCACCCAGGGGTTCGCCGACTTCCACATCGCCCGCGTGACCGTCGATTCCATCGGTCCGGAGATCCGTTACGACATCGCTCTGGACCTTCGCGACGGCGGGGTCGACCGGATCCGGCTTGCCCGCCCACGGTCCCGCAAAGACGTCGTCTTCATGGGCCGTTCGCACCAACCCTGGGTCCGGTCCCCCCACGCCCCGGTGCCGTGGGACGAGGTAGATCCCCTGGCCTGTAGACCGCGTCCCGGACCCCGACTCACGAAAGCCCGCCGGCCCGCCGGCCCCCCGGTTCGCTCCGTGGACGCGGACCGGCCATTCCGGGCTCCGTAGCCCGGCGTCACCGGGGTGGAGGCGGGGGTCTGGTTCCTTCCCTGAAACTCCTGTTTTCGTATTTTCCAAACACCTGTAGGCGGGACAACATGCTTGACACTGCTAGCTTTCCCGCCTATCATGGACCGTCCAAACCGTGCCACTTGGTTTCCTTGCAGCAGCGTCTTCGATCGCCTCACCCGGACCGTCCGGTCCGATCGGGCCTAGCGAGAAGAGACCATGCCCGAGCCGCTCACGAAACTGGAACGTCGCATCCTCGACTACCTGGTCGAGTACCTGCGTCAACACACCTACCAGCCATCCATCCGGGAGATCGGTCGGCGCTTCGACATCAAGAGCACGAAAACGGTGTCGGAGTATCTGCAATCGCTGGCCGACAAGGGTTGGATCGAGCGTGACCCGGCGCGATCGCGCGGGGTGCGGCTCATCGGCGTGGATCTCGGGCCCGACACCGTGGCCGTACCGCACTGGGAACGCGCGGCCAGCGCGGATGTTGGGTACTCGCTGGATCGCCGTCTGGCGGGCTCGAGCGGGACATTTTTCGTGACCATGTCGGGGGACAGCATGACGGGCGCGGGCATCCGCGACCGGGACCTGCTGCTCGTGGAGCCGGCCACGTGGGAGGACCTGGAGGAAGGCGACATCGTGGTGGCGCGCGTGCAAGGCGACGCGACGGTGAGGCGCTACTTCCGGCGCAATGATCGAGTGGTGCTGGAGCCGGCGAATCCCAGCCATGCGCCTCTTCCGGTGGAGCCGGACCAGGTGGCCGTGGTGGGGCGTGTGATCAGCGTGCTGCGCCGTCTTCGGGTCCCGGGCGCGGTGCGTCATGTGTCGGACGAAGACCCGCTGGATGCCGGCGAGGGCGCGTTGACGTGATGGGGGAGTGAGCGCGGCGGAGGCCTTGCCGTCGGACGAGCGCTGGATGAAGCGGGCGCTGGAGCTGGCGGCGGAAGCGGAGGCGGCGGACGAGGTGCCTGTTGGCGCCGTCGTAGTGGTGGGCGGGGAATGTGTGGCGGAAGGGTGGAACCGGACGCGGGGCGATGCGGACCCCACGGCCCACGCGGAGATGGTGGCGTTGCGCGCGGCGGCGCGTGCGGTGGGCCACTGGTGGCTGCCCGAGGCCACGGTGTACGTGACATTGGAGCCGTGCGCCATGTGCGCGGGCGCCATGGTGCTGGCGCGGGTGAAGCGTCTGGTGTACGGCGCGGCGGACCCGAAGACAGGCATGTGCGGCTCGTTGGGCAACCTGGTGCAGGACCCGCGGTTGAATCATCGGCTGGAGTTGACCGGAGGCGTGCTGGCGGAGGAAGCCGGCAGGCGGCTCCGGTCCTTTTTTTGGGAACGTCGCTGAGGGGTGGAGGTGCGGATGGTTCGAGTCCTTGTGGATGCGCAGCTGGAGCCGTTTCTGCGTGCGACGGAGGTCCCGGCGGACCTGGAGGTGGAGCTGCTGGCGTCTGATGCGCCGACGCCGGCGGGCGACTACGCCGGCATGGTGCCTTTGTTGACGCGCGTGGTGGGGGCGGAAGAGCTGGACGGCCTGCCGGATCTCCGGGTCGTGGCGAACTACGCCGTAGGCTACGACAACATCGATCTCGGAGCGGCGCGGGCGCGGGGCGTGGCGGTGTCCAACACGCCGGGCGTCTTGACCGTGGCGACGGCGGAGCTGACCTGGGCCCTGATCCTGGCCGCATCGCGGCGTGTGCATGAGGGCGGAGCCCTGGCGCGGTCCGGCTCGTGGACGGGTTGGGGTCCGACGCAGCTTCTGGGCATGGAGCTGCACGGCAAGGTCCTGGGCCTGGTCGGCGCCGGCCGGATCGGCCGGGAAGTAGGCCTGCGTGCGCCGGCGTTCGGCATGCGCGTCCTGTGCTGGGATCGGGCACCGGACCCGGACTGGCTGGCGCAGGCGGACGCAGAGGCGGTGGCGCTCGAGCGGTTGCTGGAAGAGTCGGACGTGGTCTCCATCCATGTGCCGCTGACGCCGGAAACCGAGCATCTGCTGGACGGGCCGGCCCTTGCGCGGATGAAACCCGGGTCGGTGCTGGTCAACACGGCCCGTGGGCCGATCGTGGAGGAAGCGGCGCTCATCGCGGCGCTGGAGCGAGGTCATCTGCGGGCGGTGGGGCTGGACGTGTATGAGCGCGAGCCGGACATTCCCGAACGCCTGCGGCGGCTGGAGAACGTGGTGCTGCTGCCTCACCTGGGCAGTGCGACGGACGAAGCGAGGTTGGGCATGTGGCGGCTGGCGTGGGACAACCTGCTGCGCGGCTTGCGCGGTGAGCCGCTGTTGACACCGGTGGGAGCCGACTGATGGCGCAGATCCATCCGGACGTGAATGGCATCCACGAAGCTGCCCTGTACGTGGACGATCTCGTGGTGGCGGAGCGTTTCTGGCGCCGTCTGGGCTTCCAGCTGGTCACGCGTGCCGAGGGCCGCCACGTCTTCTTCCGCATCGGCGCCGACCTGTTACTGTGCTTCAACGCGGCGGCGACGCGCGAGGGCGGGCGCGTGCCGCCTCACGGCGCGGAAGGGCCGGGGCATGTGGCCTTCGACGTGCCGGACGAAACCGCGCTGGACCGGTGGCTTTCCTTCCTGGAGGTGGCGGGCGTCCCGGTGGAAGCGGAGCTGGCCTGGCCGGCGGGCGGCCGGTCCCTGTATTTCCGCGACCCGTCCGGCAACAGCATCGAGCTCATCACGCGCGGTGCCTGGGGCTTCTGAGCGGTCCGGAGGCGGACCGTTCCCACTGGCACAATTTGTACGCATCCCGGACATTTTTTTCGTTCGCGACGGCGGGGCGGCGGCCGCATATGGCCGTTGTTACGCGACATCGGTAGCCGGCCCGTATCTTGAAACGGTACAGCGCGGGAACGGGGGCGGCCCGACCGAGAGATAACGCATGCACGTCTCCCCTTCTGAACCCGGCGGCGCTCCTGTCCGTGGAGGGCGGGAGTTCTTGCTTGTCCGCCCGTTCATCACCCACGTAGCCGAGGCCGGTCCATGACAGGAGCGCAGCACGAGCGAACGGATGGGCCCGCGCGTGACGGCTTCACGATCATCGAGGTCATCATCGCCCTGGTGATCATGGGCGTGATGGCCGTGGTCGCTTTCCCGTCGCTGGGTGATGCGGTAACGAACCGGCGCGCCCAGAATGCGCGCAACGACCTCGTGTACGTCGCGTCGCGAGCCCAGATGGCGGCGGTGGAACGGGGCGAGATGGTGCGTTTGAGCATGGACCCGTCGACGGACGTGCTGACGATCCTGGCGGCGTCCGGCGACACGGTCGAAGTGTTCGACATGCGGGACCAGGACGACGCCGACCTGCTCATCGAGGGCGGCACGCTGCACGTGTGCTATTCGCCCATGGGGTTTGCCCATCCTTCGTGCAGCGACACCTCGGACAGCATCGGCGTGGCGGTGGGTGGCCATACCCTGTGGAGCAGCCTGTCGGCGACCGGGGCGGTGAGGCCGAAATGAACGAGGCGAGAGACGGATTCACGCTGGTGGAAGTCGTCATCGCGCTGGTGCTGCTGACGGCCGGTTTGCTGGCGGTGGCGGGTGGCACGGGCCACATGCTGACACAGATGAGCCTGGCGGACGCCCGCACGGCTCGCATCGCGGCGATCCAGAACGCGGCGGAACAGGTCCGCGCGACGGACTACGCGACCCTGTCCAGCAAGTGCAGCAGCGGGTCGCTGGTGACCGGGCGCTACACGGTGAATTGCCGGGTGACGCAGGTCGGGAACGACCTGAAGGCCGTGTATCTGGTCAGCGACGGGCCGGGCCTGCGCAACGGCCGGGTCCAGGCCAGCGTGGTGGATACGTTCGTCATCCGCATCGCGGAGCCGGTGCAATGAAACGACGCGATGGATTCACGATTGTCGAGCTGCTGATCGTGCTGGTGCTGGCCGGCCTGGTCATGGGCGCGGCGTACCAGGTCCTGTTCGTCCAGCAGCGTAGCGCGGAGGCCCAGACGCTCCAGGCGGCGGCGCGCTCCTCGCTGCGCACGGCTTCCGCAGTGCTCGAGACCGAGCTGCGGGAAGTGGCGTCTTTCAGCGGCAGCGCCAACGCAGGCAGCGATGTGGCCATGATCTCGAGCGACTCGGTCCGCTTCCGGGCCCTGCGCCAGTTCGGGGTCATCTGCAATGTGGATAAGGGCGCCAAGTGGCTGGACCTGTGGGTGCTGGGCGAGACGTTCGCCAAGGGCGACAATGTCATGGCCTATGCGGAGCACGACACGGTGCAGGATCCCGCCGACGACCAGTGGCAGACGGACGTCGTGGGCAACGTTGGTTCCGTGGTCAAAACAGCCTGCACGACAAGCTGGCCGGGCACGACGGCGCAGGGCATCGCGACGCCCGGCATCGACATGGCCGGCGTGGAGGATGGTGAGCCGGTTCGGGGATTCGAATGGATCGGATACGGGCTCACCCAGTCCAACGGACAGTGGGTCATCGTGCGGCGTGGGAGCGACGGGGTCGCGGTGATCGCGGATGGCCTGGCCGCTCCATCCAACTCCGTCCCCCTTTTCCGGTACTACGACAACACCGGCTCGGCCACCACGGATCCGCACGCGGTGGCGCAGATCCAGATCACGCTGCGCACCCCGGGCAACAACGGCGTGGGCGTCGCCCCGGAGACGCTCTCGACGCGGCTCTACCTGCGCAACAACTGACGAGGTGACGACGAATGTCCACGTCCAACACCAACCGGGAAGGCTTCGTGCTGGTCGCGACGCTGTTCGTGCTCGTGTTCGCGGCGGCCCTCGTGACGGGCAGCTTCATGACGGCCGATCACGAAGACCGGATGAGCCGCAGCCTGTCCACGGGCACGGAAGCGCTGTTCATCGCCGATACCGGGCTCCAGGACGTCCTCGGCACGAAGAAGGCGGGGTTCTTCCAGGACAGCACCGTGGATGACACGGTGCCGACGGCGCACACCCTGGCGGCGCAGCCGGTGCAGATCGGGGGCGAGACGGTCGGCCAGTACCAGATCACCTTCCGTCGCCTGAACAGCCGGCTCTACCTCATCGAATCGGAAGGCCGCCTGGTGAACCGCGGGCGGGACAACGTGGCCACGCGCAAGGTGAGCGCCGTGGTGCGCCTGCCCTCCGCCGAGCTCCCGGCCAAGGCCGCGCTGGCGATCTACGGCGGTCTGAACACGGGCGGCAACTCGCAGATCAACGGCTCGGACAGCGGCGGCCCGGGCTGCACGCCGGGCGACAGCGTGGCGGGCGTCGTCGGGCGTGACACGACGCTCATCGACGAAGGCAACAAGGACCACATCTACGGTTCGCCGAAGGTGGCGCAGGATGCCACGCTGGACACGGCGAAGCTGCTGAGCCTGGGCAGCATGAGCTTCGACCAGCTGGCGGCCATGGCCGACATCACGCTGCCCGGCGGGAGCCTGTACAACGGCATGGGGCCCGAGCAGGTGACGCAGGACGGCCACCTGGTCTGCAACACCAGCAACAACATGAACTGGGGCGACCCGTACAACAACACGGCGTGCGGCGACTACATGCCCATCATCCACATCACGGGCGACGCGCGGCTGACGACAGGGTTCGGGCAGGGCATTCTCATCGTGGACGGCGATCTGCGGCTGACGGGCAACATGGAGTTCTACGGCATCGTCATCGTGAAGGGAACGCTGTTCACCGCCGGCAACGGCAACCACATCGAGGGCACGGCGCTGGTGGCGGGCGGTGGTGACCTGGACTCGACCAGCACGACGACGGGTAACTCGCTCATCCAGTACTCGAGCTGCCGGTCGGAGGCGCCGCTCAAGAAGATGCTGCGCCCCATCCCGCTGAGTGTCCGGAGCTGGGTGGACCTGTCGGCCATGTCTCCGGTACCGTCCGGCTGGTAGGCCGCGCCCGCAGCCGGCCCTGAACCGCCCCGGACCCGCGGCGTCTGCGGATCCGGGGCGGTTCCGCATCCGCCCTGGAAACTCCGATGCGTTTGGGCGAGATTTCGCGCCCATGATCGAACTACGAGATCTCACGAAGGTGTACCGGGAGGGCGACCGGGACCGGGTGGTGTTCCGGGACGTGACCTGCCGGATCGACGCGGGCGAGGTGGTGGTGCTGATGGGGCCCAGCGGGACGGGCAAGTCGACGCTCCTCAACCTGGTGAGCGGCATCGACCTGCCCACGTCCGGGGACGTGCGCGTGAACGGCACGTCCACCACCGCGCTGTCCGAGCGGGACCGCACCCTCTTCCGCCGCCACAACATCGGCTTCGTCTTCCAGTTCTTCAACCTGATCCCGACACTCACCGTCGAGGAGAACCTCCTGCTGCCGCTGGAGCTCAACGGGCGGGTCGGCGGGTCGGAGCATGCGCGCGCAGGCGCGCTGCTGGCGCGCGTCGGCCTGGCGGACCGGGCGGACACGTACCCGGACCGCCTGTCGGGTGGGGAGCAGCAGCGCGTGGCCATCGCGCGGGCGCTGGTGCACGAACCGCCCATCGTGCTGGCGGACGAGCCCACGGGCAACCTGGACGCGGACACCGGGCGTCAGGTGCTGGCGTTGATGGACGAGCTGGTGCGGGGCGGCGGGCGCACCATGCTCGTCGTGACGCACAGCCCGGAGCTGGTGACCCTCGCGGACCGGGTGTTCGACCTGCGGGCTGGACGGCTGGAGGAGCGCCCGTCGTGAGCCGTGTGATGGGCCGGGCCAGCCGACGCTGGGTCCTGCGCCACCCGTGGCAGATCGGTCTTTCCGCGCTGGGCGTGGCCCTGGGGGTGGCGGTGGTGCTGGCCGTGGACCTGGCCATCGGCAGCGCTCGCCGGGCGTTCACGCTGTCGTCGGAAGCCGTGGCCGGCCGCGCGACGCACGAGATCGTGGGCGGGTCCGGCGGCGTGCCGGACACTGTGTTCACGCGGGTGTTGTCCCTGCCCGGCGTGATTGCGGCGGCGCCCATCGTCACGGCCGATGTCGCCGCGGACAGCGCGGCCCTGCGCCTGCTCGGCGTCGATCCATTCTCCGAGGCTCCGTTCCGCCCGTACCTCGCCCGAACGCCGGGCGGTGCCGCGCAGGCGCCGCTCCTGCTGCCCGGCGCCGCCCTCGTCAGCCAGACCACCGCGCGGCGGCTCGGCGTGACGGCGGGCGACTCCTTGCGGCTGGACGCCGGCGGCCGGCGCGGGACGGTGTGGATCGCCGGCATCCTGGACCCGGAAGACGCCCTCAGCCGGCAGGCCCTCGACGGCCTGCTGGTCACCGACATCGCCACGGCCCAGGATCTCGTGGGCACGACGCTGCTGGATCGCATCGAGCTTGAGCTGGGGGAGACGCAGGGTGGGGCCGTGGAGGCGCGCGTGCGGTCGGTGTTGGGGCCGGGGCTGGAGCTCCGGCCGGCCGGGTCGGGCACGGCCTCGATGCGGGAGATGACCAGCGCGTTCGACCTGAACCTGCGGGCGCTGGGTCTGCTGGCGCTGGTGTTCGGCGTGTTCCTGATCTACAACAGCATGACCTTCTCGGTGGTGCAGCGGCGCGGGCTCATCGGGACGCTTCGGGTGCTGGGCGCTACGCGCGGCGAGGTGTTCCGCATGGTGGCGGGCGAGGCGGCGGTGCTGGGTGTGGTGGGGACGGCGGCGGGGCTCCTTTTGGGCCTGGGCCTGGCCGATCTGCTGTTGCGGATGGTCGCGCGGACCATCAACGACCTCTATTTCGCGGTGCAGGTCCGGGAGCTGACGCTGCCTGCGCCGGCCCTGGCGAAGGCGGTGTTGCTGGGCGTGGGCGGCACGCTCGTGGCCGGGATGCCGGCCGCCCTGGAGGCGACCCAGGCGCGGCCGCGGGGCGCGCTCCTCCGTTCCGAGCTGGAAGGACGGCTGCGCCGGGCGCTTCCATGGCTGTCGGCCGGCGGGCTGGTCCTCGGCGGGCTGGGCGCGGCGGTGTTGTGGTTGTCGGGGCGGGACCTGACGGGAAGCTTCGCCGGCCTGTTCGGCATCATCTTCGGCTGCGCCCTGCTGATTCCCGCGGCCACGCTGTGGCTGATGCGCCTGTTCCGGCCGCTCGCCGGCGGCCTGTTCGGTATTCTGGGGCGGATGGCGGCGGGGGGCGTGGCCGGCGGCCTGAGCCGGACGGCGCCGGCCATCGCCGCGCTCTCCATTGCCGTGGCGGTGGCCGTGGGCGTGGGCGTGATGATCGAAAGCTTCCGCGGCACCGTAGTGCGCTGGCTGGATCACACGCTGCTGGCGGACATCTACGTCTCCGCGCCGGGCCCGGCCCGGGGCGGGCCTGGCGGCGCGTTGGAGCCGGCGGCCGTGGCGGCCATCGAACATGTGCCGGGCGTCCAGCGCATCCGGCGCTACCGGACCACCACCGTCCTGTACGGTGACGACCGGGAGCTGGCGGGCATCATGGCCATCGATCCGGACTCGCTCGTACGGGACGCGTTCGAGGTGGTGAAGGGCGATCTGTCGACGTTCTGGCCGGCGTTCCGGTCGGGCCGCGTCGTCGCCGTGTCGGAGCCGTTCGCGTATCGCCATCGGCTGGAGCCGGGGGACACGGCGCGCGTCTGGACGCCCGGGGGGCCGCACGCCTTCCCCGTGGGCCTCGTGTACCGGGAATACGGCTCCGACCAGGGCCGCCTCATGATCGCCCGGTCGGAGTATCTCCGGTTGTGGCACGACCCGGTGGTGACGTCGGTGGGCGTGTTCGTGCGCTCCGGGCGGTCGGTGAACGACGTCGTGGACGCCATCCGCCGGGCTACGGCACCCACGCAGCGCCTCTTCGTGCGGTCCAATCGCGGGCTCCGTGATGCGTCCCTCCAGGTGTTCGACCGGACCTTCGCCATCACTGCCGTGCTGCGCCTGCTGGCCCTGATCGTGGCCTTCGTGGGCGTGGTGAGCGCGCTGATGGCGCTCCAGCTCGAAAAGGCACGCGAGCTGGGCGTGCTGCGGGCCAACGGGCTGACGCCGGGCCAGGTCTGGCAGCTCGTGTCCTCCCAGTCCGGCCTGATGGGGCTGGCGGCCGGACTGCTGGCTCTGCCCATCGGGCTGCTGCTGGCGGCCCTGATGATCTTCGTGGTCAACCGCCGGTCCTTCGGCTGGACCATCGACATGGCCCCCGCGCCCGGCATCCTCGTCCAGGCCCTCGGCATCGCCGTGCTGGCTGCCCTCCTCGCCGGACTGTACCCGTCCTGGCGCATGGCGCGCACGCCGCCGGCCGAAGCGCTGCGGGAGGGGCCGTGAGGCGGGGCGGCTACATGGCCCGCTGGCTGGCCGGCGCCGTCGTGGCGGCGGGAATCGCGGCGCTGGTAGCGGGGCTGTGGTGGCCGGGAAAACGGCCGCCGGTGCGGGCGGCGCTGTCCGTCGCCGAAACGCTGAGCGGCGCGGACACCGCCGGGTACGCGCGAGCCTACCAGCCCCGGCCGTTCGTGTTTCCCGGGGATTGGGGGGCACACCCCCGGTTCCGGAACGAATGGTGGTACTTCACGGGAACGCTGATGGGGACGTCGGGACGGCGGCTCGGCGTAGAGCTCACGTTCTTCCGGACGGCGATATCGCCGGAGCGGCCGGACCTGCGCTCGCCGTGGGCGACGAACCAGGTGTACATGGCGCACCTGGCCGTGACGGACGAGGCCGGGAAGCGGTTCTACGCGTTCGACCGGTTCGAGCGCGGCGCACTGGGCCTGGCGGGCGCGCGGGCGGACCCGTTCAAGGTCTGGGTGCGGGACTGGACCCTCGAAAGCGCCGAAGCGGCACAATCGAGCGAAGCCGCGGCGCCCTGGCGGTCCGCGTTTCCACTACGGCTGCGCGCCGGGGAGCGAGGCAGGGCGGGGACGGTGGCGGTGGATCTCCGGATCGGGTCGGGAAGCAGCCTCGTGCTCCAGGGTGACGCCGGCCTGAGCCGGAAGGGCCCCGAGCCCGGCAACGCGTCGTACTACTACTCCGTGCCGCGCATGCCCGTGCGGGGCCGGGTGGTGGTGGGCGGCGACACCGTGGCGGTGGCCGGGACCGGCTGGCTGGACCGGGAATGGAGCACCAGCGCGTTGGGCGGTGCCCTGGCCGGGTGGGACTGGTTCGGCCTGCGCCTGGACGACGGACGGGACCTCATGGTCTACCGGCTGCGCCGGAAGGACGGGGCGGTGGATCCGTACAGTGCCGGAGTGCTGGTGCAAGCGGACGGGCGGGCGCGCCGGCTGTCGGCGGACGAGGTGGACCTCCAGGTCCTGGACACGTGGACCAGCCCGACGACGGGTGTGCGCTACCCGTCCCGGTGGCGGTTGCGCGTGCCGGCGGCGGGACTGGACCTGGAGGTGACGCCGTGGTTGGCGCAGCAGGAGCTGAACCTGACGTTCCGGTACTGGGAAGGCGCGGTGGACGTGCGCCGGTGGGTTGGCGGCGAGGTGGTGGGCCGCGGGTACGTGGAACTGACGGGGTACGGCGCATCGAGCCATGAGAACGTCCCGATCCGCCGTTGACAGCGTGCGGCGGCGCGGCTTAGCTTGCCGCGACCTACCACGCGGGTGCGGGAGCGGCATGGCCGAGCGGCGAGAGCAGATCATGGACGGGCGGGCCATCCAGCGGACGCTGGAGCGGATGGCGCGTGAGATCGTCGAGCGAAACGACGGCACGGAAGGCCTGTCCCTGATCGGCATCTACCGCCGCGGCGTCGAGCTGGCGGAACGGATCGCGGCGGAAATCGAAACGTCGGAAGGCCAGCGGCCCCCTGTCGGCACCCTGGACATCACCCTCTATCGCGATGACCTGATGGCGATCGGCCCGCGGCCGGTCGTGGGGGAGACGCGCCTGCCCAAGGAAGGGATTGATGGGCGGGTGCTGGTCATCGTTGACGACGTGCTTTTCACCGGACGGACGGCCCGTGCGGCCATGGACGAGCTGGCGGATTTCGGCCGGCCGGCGCGCATCTACCTGTGCGTGCTGGTGGACCGGGGCGGGCGGGAGCTGCCCATCCAGCCGGACGTGGTGGGCCGGCACGTGGAGGTGCTGCACGGCGAGAGGGTGGAGGTGCTGGTCGAAGAGGAGGACGGGCGAACAGCCGTCGAGCTGGTCACGGAATCCAAGGAGGGGTAGATGCCCGCGGCGGCCTATCTGGGCAAGGATCTGGTCGGACTGGAACATCTGGAGCCGGAACAGATCGCCGCCATCCTGGACACCGCGGAGCCCTTCAAGGAGATCAGCGAGCGGGCCATCAAGAAGGTCCCGGTGCTGCGCGGCAAGACCATCGTCAACCTGTTCTTCGAGCCGTCCACCCGCACGCGCGTTTCGTTCGAGTTCGCCGAGAAGCGCCTCTCCGCAGACACCGTCAACATCTCCAGCAGCGGCTCCAGCGTGGTGAAGGGTGAGACGCTGGTGGACACGGCGCGGAACCTGGAAGCCATGCGCATCGACATGGTGGTCATGCGCCACGGCTCCTCCGGCGCCGCCCGATTCCTGGCGGAGCGCATCCCGTCCAACGTGATCAACGCGGGCGACGGCCGGCACGAGCATCCCACCCAGGGCCTGCTGGACATGCTCACGATCCGGGACCACATGGGCCGCATCGAGGGCCTCAAGGTCTGCATCGTGGGCGACATCCTGCATTCGCGCGTGGCTCGCTCCAACATCTGGGGCCTCACCAAGCTGGGCGCGCAGGTGGCGGTGTGCGGGCCCAAGACGCTGCTTCCGCCAGGCATCGAAGAGTTGGGCGTCCAGGTGTTTCCCCGGGTGGAAGCGGCCATCGAATGGGCGGACGTGCTCAACGTGCTGCGCCTCCAGCTCGAGCGCATGCACGGTGGCTATATCCCCAGCCTGCGGGAGTACAACCGCGTGTTCGGCTTGACCCTCGAACGGGTGGAGCAGGCGCCGCGCGATCTGCTCATCCTGCACCCGGGGCCCATGAACCGCGGCGTGGAGATCGACAGCGACGTGGCCGATGGGCCCCATTCGGTAATCCTGAACCAGGTGACCAACGGCGTCGCCGTCCGCATGGCCGTCCTGTATCTGCTGGCGGGCGGCGCGCCCGAGAAAGCGGAAGCTGCGAAACATGCCGGAGAAGCCTGAGCCGATCTTGCTGCGCGGTGGCCGGGTCATCGACCCGGGCCGCGGACTCGACGAGGTCGCCGACGTGCTCCTCGTCGATGGCCGGGTCCAGGACGTGGGCCAACCGGGCACCCCCGACGGCGCCGTCGTCCGGGATGTGTCCGGCCAGGTCGTCGTTCCGGGGCTCGTGGATGTGCACGTGCACCTGCGTGAGCCGGGCGGCGAGCACAAGGAGACCATCGCCACCGGGGCCAGGGCCGCGATCGTGGGCGGTTTCACGTCGGTGTGCGCCATGCCCAACACCGACCCGCCCATTGACGACCCGGCGGCCGTGGGATTCGTCCGGGCCGAAGGCATGCGCGCCGGCGCCGCACGGGTCTATCCCGTGGGCGCGGTGTCCGTGGGCCTGGAGGGCGAGCGGCTCGCGCTCATCGGCGAGATGGTCGAGGAAGGCGCTGTGGCCATCACCGACGATGGACGCCCCGTGTCCGACAGCGGGCTCATGCGCCTGGCCCTCGAGTACACCCAGTCCTTCGACATTCCCGTGGCCGACCACTGCGAGGACCGTACGCTGTCCCGTAACGGTTCCATGAACGAAGGCGTCGTCTCCACGCGCCTGGGCATCACGGGCATCCCGAAGGCGGCCGAGGAGGTCATGATCGCCCGGGACCTGATCCTGGCCGAGATGACCGGCGGCCACATCCATATCCAGCACGTGTCCACGCGCCGCGGCGTGGAGCTGATCCGGCAGGCCAAGGAGCGCGGGGTGCGCGTCACGGCGGAAGGCACGCCGCACCACTTCACGCTGACCGAGGACGCGGTGGATGGGTACCGCACCGAGGCGAAGGTGAACCCGCCGCTGCGCACGGCCGACGACGTCGCCGCGGTGCGGGAAGGCCTGGCCGACGGTACGCTGGACTGCATCGCCACCGACCACGCGCCGCACCACTACGACGAGAAAGAGCAGGCGTTCGAAGATGCGCCGTTCGGGTTGGTGGGCCTGGAGACGGCTCTGGGCCTGGGCCTGACGGAGTTGGTGGACGGCGGCGTGCTGACGCTGCCCCAGCTCATCGACCACATGAGCCGGGCGCCTGCGGGAGCATTCCACCTGGACGCGGGCACGCTGGCCCCCGGAGCCGTGGCGGACGTCACCGTATTCGACCCGGCGGCGGAATGGACCGTCGATCCGGCCGCGTTCGTGTCCAAGAGCCGGAACACGCCGTTCGCCGGCCGGAAGCTGCGCGGTCAGGCCACGCTCACCATCGTGGGGGGCAGGATCGTGTGGGACCGGGTCCGCGGCGTGGAGTCGCTCAAGAACCTCCTGCCGCGCCGGGATGGCTGAGCCGGTCGCCCGGCAGCCGGGTCTGCGGGACTGGCTCGGGGACGCCCCGTTCCCCTGGCCATCGACGGCCTCGCTGGACGACGGCGCCGCCATCGTCGCCTGTTTCGCCGTCCAGGCCGCCCAGACGGCATACACGCGCCAGGACAAGCCGTATCTCCGTCTCCGGCTGAGCAATTCCCACGGCGTGATCGAAGCCCGGGTATGGGATGACGCGGAACGCCTCGAGGGCGTGGCGCGGCCCGGCGCGTTCATTGGCGTCCGGGGACGGGTGGAGAGCTACCAGGGCAGCCGCCAGATCAACGTGGACCGGTTGGAGGCGGTGCGCGTCGAGCCGGAGGACCTGGAGCTGTTCATGCCCCGCTCACCCCGTGACTCCGACGTCATGAACACCGAACTGGTGGCTCTCATCCGGTCGGTGCAGGATGCCCCGCTGCGGACCCTCCTGCGGAGGCTGCTGGGCGCGGACACGGACACGGGCCGGTGGTTCCGCAAGGCACCCGCCGCGAAGATGCACCACCACGCCTACGTGGGCGGACTGCTGGAGCATACGCTGTCCATCACCACAATCTGCGACTTCCTGGCAGGCCACTACGGCGAGCTGGTGGACCGGAACCTGCTCATCACCGGCGCCCTGCTGCACGACATCGGCAAGATCGAGGAGATCGCACTGGATGCCGGCTTCCCCTACACGGACGCCGGCCGGCTGCTCGGCCACATCCTCCTCGGGCTCCGCATGGTGGAGGACACGGGCCGCCAGGTGAGGGACCTGAGCCCCGAACGGCTCCGCCTGGTGCTCCACCTCATCGCCAGCCACCAGGGGCGCTACGAATGGCAGAGCCCCCGGGAGCCGCGCACCCTGGAAGCGCTCCTGCTCCACCACGTCGATGACACCGACGCCAAGATGTTCCAGGCCATGGCCCTGGTCCGGGAGGTGGAGGCCGGCTGGACCCCCTACGATCGCAGCTTCGGCCGCGACTTCCTGCGCCACGACGGCAACGGCGAGAACGACGACGCACCGCCGGCCGATCCCACCGGGCGGCCGGATCCCGACACGCTGAGCCTGTTCGAGGAGTAGGGTCACACGAAGCGAACAGCATCGGGTCACACGAAGACACGAAGGCCGCGAAGGAACAGCTTCGGTCGCAAAAAGGTACGAGGGCCACGAAGGAGCGGCCGAAACATCGATCGTCAGGTTGGTGGTGGGGGGGGGAGAAACAAAAACCCCGGCCGGGTGGCCGGGGCCTTCTCAACAACAGGGCGCGCCAGAGCTGCCGGTCAGGGCGTGCCGCCCTTTTCCTTGACGATCTTCGCGAGCTGCGACTTCTTGCGCTGCGCTTTGTTCCGGTGGATCAGGTTGCGCGTCGCATAGCGGTCCAGCATGGCGCTGGTTTCGCGGAACGCCTTTTCGGCCGTCTCGCCGTCCGGCGCATTCACGACGCTCTTGATCCCGGTCTTGAGCCGCGATTTCTGGGAGCGGTTGTGGGCGGTGTGCTTTTCCGCCTGCCGGATCCGCTTCTTCGCGCTCTTCGTGTTGGCCAAGCGACCCTCTCCTGCCGTGTTCTGGTGCGTATTGCGTCCGAAAGCCTCAAAACATAGGAGACAGGCGAGATGCCGTCAAGGCGGGAATGTGGCTCCGGGACCTGTGGGACGCCGGCACGCATCCGCAGGCGCAGGCAGGGTCACGGGTTGCCGCGGTTCCGCTGGTAGGCGCGGTAGATGCCGATGATGGCCAGGGATACCACGAGCACATTCAACGTCGGCCGGATGGCGCCGCCACCGGGCGCGAAGTCGATGATGAGAATGGCCAGGATGACGGCAGCCCAGAATGCGTATAGCAGGATACGCGTGACGGGCCATTGCATGGCGCACTCTGTGGGCCAGGGTAAAGGGTCGAGGCAAGGCGCGGTGACGTGGCCGCGTTGTTGAATCTGGGGATCTGTCATCCGGATGACAACGGCCGGACAATCCCGAACGTCCCGCGACCGCGTTCGGCAGCCTGCGGCCGTCCTCGGCCAAGCCTGCGCTTGTCGGCATTGGCGCTTCTACATTAGCTTCCGCAGCCATGGACAAGCTTGATCTTCTTCTGTTTCTGCCGGTCCTGGTGTTCTCGGTCGTGCTGCATGAGGTGGCGCACGGGTGGGTGGCGCTGAAACAGGGCGACGACACGGCCCTGCGGGCGGGCCGGCTGACGCTGAACCCGGTCCCCCACATCGACCTGTTCGGCAGCATCATTGTGCCGGCGTTGCTCTGGCTGGCGCCGGGCCACGTGCTGTTCGGCTGGGCGAAGCCGGTGCCCGTGGACCCGCGGTTGTACCGGAACCTCCGGAGAGGCGACATCCTGGTGTCGCTGGCGGGCATCGCCACCAATCTCCTGCTGGCGGTCGGATTCACGCTCCTGGCCATGCTCCTGGTGTACCTGGCGGGGCTGTTGCCACCGTTGAGGTCGTTCCTGACGGTGGCGGCGGGCATGGCGAGGATCGGCATCCTGCTGAACCTGATCCTGGCCTTCTTCAACCTGATCCCACTGCCGCCGCTGGACGGCTCCCACGTGCTGGCGCAGCTGCTGCCGGTGCGCCTGCGGATGCCGTACCGGCGCCTGGGCGGATACGGGCTGCTGATTCTCATGGCGGTGCTGTTCCTGGCGCCGGCCGGGGTGTGGGACGTGTTGCTGTGGCCGGCCCTGGCGCTGGACCGGCTGGCGGTGTCCTTCATCCAGCTGGTGGCCTGATGCCGGCAGTCGTGCGGGACGACGACGCGGGCTTCGTCGTGGAGCTGGAGCAGTTCCAGGGCCCGCTGGACCTGCTGCTGCACCTGATCCGCGAACAGGACATCGACATCTTCGATATTCCCATCGCGCGGATCACCGAGCAGTTCCTGAAGGCCATCGAGGGCGTTGAAGTCCTGGGGCTGGACCGGGCCGGCGAGTTCCTGGAGATGGCGTCCACGCTGCTGCGCATCAAGATCCAGATGCTGCTGCCGCGGCGGGCGGACGAGGGGGGCGATCTGGAGGATCCGCGGGCAGAGCTGGTTCGACGCCTGTTGGAGTACGAACACTTCCGTGATGCGGCGCGGCTGCTGGAGGCGTCGGAGTCGGATCGGGCGCGTCATTTCGTGCGGGGCTACGTGCCGCCGCGGCCCGGGCCCGACCCGGCGGACGCCGCGCTGGAGGTGGACTGGTCGGACCTGTGGGCGGCCGTGCTGGAGCTGATGGAGCGACACGTGTCGCCGTCGGATCACATTGTGGCGACGCGCACCGTCGCCCTCGAGGAGAAGGTGACGCTCATCCTGGAGACGCTGGCGCGGCGGAAGCGCATCGAGTTCGCACAGCTGGTCCGTCCGTACGGCGACCGGCTCCACGGGGTGGTGACGCTGTTGGCAGGCCTGGAGCTGGCGCGGCGTCGCGAGCTGGGGCTGCGTCAGAGCGAGCCGTTCGCGCCGCTCTGGCTTTACAAGAACCTGAAGCCCGGGGCCCGGAAGACGGATGCAGGCGACGCAGATCGTTGAGGCGCTGCTCTTCGCGAGCGACGCGCCGCTGGCCGCGGGAGACCTCGCCCGCGGGGACGAGGAGCTGGACGTGGTGGCCGTGGAAGAGGCCATCGAGCAGCTCCGCCAGGCGTACGAGCGCGAGGGCCGCGCATTCCAGATCTACGAGATCGCCGGGGGCTACCAGATCCTGACCCGCCCGGAGCTGGCGCCGTACCTGGAGCGCTTCGAGACGGTGTCGCAGCCGTCGCGCCTGTCGGGGCCCGCGCTGGAGGTGCTGGCCATCGTGGCGTACCGCCAGCCCATCGGCCGGGCGGAAGTGGAGCACATCCGGGGCGTGGGCTCCGCCGCCGTGCTGCGCACCCTCCAGGAACGCGACCTCGTGGAGGTGGTGGGCCGCGCCGAGGGCCTCGGCCGCCCTCTCCTCTACGGCACGACGGCGCGCTTCCTCGACCACTTCGGGTTCCGCAGCCTCGAGGACCTGCCCCGGCCGGAAGACCTGCCGGTCGTGCTGCATGATCGTGAGGCCACCGGGCAGAGCCTGGAGGGCGGTGGCGAGGCAGCCGGGCAGACCATGGACGCTGAAGGGGAGACGGGGGGACTGGGAGAACGGCCGGGCGAGGACGGGCTTGCGGGCGATGAGGACCGGCCGGGTGGGGCCGGGCTCGAGCGCGGTGAGTCGGCGTCCGCCGGGGAAACGGCGGATGAAACGGAGCCCGCGGACACGCGCTCCCTGTCACCCCGTCACCCCGTCTCCCCGTCGGCGGGGGTGGAAGGGGGTGGGGAAGAGGGTGTGGACGGCGCGGCGGCGACGCGGCCGGACATCCTCGATGACGTCTCCGACGACCCGGACGAGGAATGAGCGACAAGGGGGGTGGAAAGGGGCAGGGCGGGGAAGCGAAGGTGCGGCTGCAGAAGTTCCTGTCCGGGGCGGGTATCGCGTCGCGGCGGGCTTCGGAGGCGCTGATCCAGGCCGGGCGGGTGCGGGTGAACGGGGTCGTCGTCACGGAGCTGGGCGCGAAGGTGGACCCGGCCGTGGATGCGGTGGATGTGGATGGGCAGGCTGTGGAGACGTCGGCGCCGGTGTGGCTCGTGCTGCACAAGCCGGCGGGCTACGTTTGCACCCGGGGTGACCGCCACGGCCGGCGCACCATCTACGACCTGGTCCCGCGGGAGTACCGCGGGCTGTTCCACGTGGGGCGGCTGGACCTGGAGAGTGAGGGCCTGGTGTTGTTGACGAACCAGGGCGCCGTGGCGAATCGGCTGCTCCACCCGCGCTATGAGGTGGACCGCCTGTACGAGGTGGAGGTGAAGGGGCGGGCGACGCAGACGACGGTGCGTCGCCTGCTGGCCGGCGTGGAGCTGGAAGACGGGCCGGCGCGAGCGCATCATGCGCAGGTGTCGGAAGCCCGGGCAAACTGGAGCCGGCTGCGGCTGACGATGCGCGAGGGCCGGAAACGGGAAGTGCGGCGGATGCTGGAGGCGCTGGGCCATCCGGTGCGGCGCCTGGTGCGGCTCCGGCTGGGGCCGGTGGAGCTGGGCGATCTGGCGTTAGGCGCGTGGCGGATGCTGGACGACGCGGAGCGAGCGGAGTTGCGCCGTTTCACGGGCCGGCGGCCGGCAGGGCAGGATCCCGACCACACACAGCGACAAGGTTCGTGAACCATGGACATACAGGGCAGGACCGTTCTGATGCTGGGCGGATCGGGGTTGGTGGGGCAGGCGGTGGGCCGCGCCTTTCTGGAGCACCGGCCGAAGAAGATCGTGATCAGCGCTCTGACCCGGGCTGAAGCGGAGGACGGCGTGGCGGCCCTGCTCGCCGACCCGGCTCGCGGCGAGTGCGTGGTGGAAGCGGAGTGGGGCGACATGTTCATGCCCGGCTCCCTCAAGGATCGCCCGCGGGCCGACCTGCTGGCCGACGCGGAGGCGCGGCGGCAGATGCTGGACGCCCTTTACGGCGACCTGACGGACGACGCGATCCAAGGCTCGGCGCTGGGCGCGATGATCGATCGGCATCGGCCGGACATCATCATCGACGCGGTGAACACGGCGACGGCGTTTGCCTACCAGAACGTGTTCGCCAGCGCATCGCAGCTGCTGGCGCGGTCCGAGGTCGGTGCCCCGGACCGCGAGGCGGTGGAGCGGCACCTGCTGGTGCTCTACCTGCCGCAGCTGATCCGGCACGTGCAGATCGTGCTGGAGGCGATGAAGCGGGCGGGCACGGCGTTCTACCTGAAGATCGGCACGGCGGGCACCGGCGGCATGGGGCTGAACATCCCCTTCACCCACTCGGAGGAGCGGCCCAGCCGCATGCTGCTGGCCAAGTCCAGCATCGCCGGTGCCCAGACGCTGCTGCTCTACCTGATGGCGCGTACGCCTGGCGCGCCGTCGGTGAAGGAGATCAAGCCGACGGCCGCTATCAGCTGGAAGCACATCGGCTTCGGGCCCGTGCGCAAGGGCGGCCGCACGCTCATGCGCTACGACGCGGAGCCGGTGCCGCTGGCCGATGCGTTCGGCGAAGCGGGGTCCGCCTCGTTCCGGGAAACGGACGGCCCGCTGGAGGGCGTCTACCTGGACGCGGGCGAGAACGGGCTGTTCAGCCTGGGCGAGTTCGAGACGCTGACGGCCCTGGGCCTCATGGAGTTCATCACGCCCGAGGAGATCGCCGCCGACGCGGTGCGCGAGATCCGCGGCGCGCCCACGGGCCGGGACGTCATCGCGGCGCTGGACGCGTCCACGGCCGGACCCACGTACAGGGCGGGCGTGCTGCGGGAGGTGGCCGTGGAGCGCATGCGCACGCTGGAAGCCCAGCACGGGGTGCAGGCCGTCGCCTACGAGATGCTCGGCCCGCCCCGCCTGTCCAAGCTGCTGTTCGAGGGCGCCATGCTGGCGCGGCTGTTCGACGACATCGAGGCCGCCTCCCGGCTGGACCCGGACGATGTCGCGGAACGCACGGCGGCCATGGTGGCGAAGGACGACGACCTGCGCATCCGCGTCCTGTCCATCGGTCTGCCCATCCTGCTGCCCGACGGGCGCGTGATGCGGGGCCCGAACCCGAAGGTGGCGCCGGAGGACGGCCAGTCCCCGGATGACCCCAAGCTGGCGGACAACGGCTGGGTGGACCTGCGGCCGTCGAACTGGGCCCACTGGCGGGAACGCCTGGCGGTCATGGCCCGCGAGCTGGCGACCCGGCCCGGCCCGGACCTGGGCTCGCAGACGGACGTGGAAGTGGGCGCGCCGGGCTCCGAAATCCGGCCCGGCCGGCTGGCTGCCTGGATCTTCCGCCACGAAGACGACGGCGAGCGCATCAAACGCTGAGGCGGGAGACGCCGGCACGGCGGGCTTCTCGGCGGCATCGGGAAGATCCCCGGCGCCAGGACGGATCCTCACGCCGGTGGCCGGCGTACCAGAAGGGACGCCGGCCGCCCCTGTACGCGATTTCCCATGACACGGAGGTAGGGGTTGGACAGCAAGACGACCCCGGAGACCCGACCCGCGAGTGAGCTGGTGCAGCGCATCACCCGCGAGGTGCACAAACGCATCGTGGGACAGGACGCCATGATCGAGCGGCTGCTGGTGGGCCTGCTCACGGGCGGCCACGTGCTGCTGGAAGGCGTGCCGGGCCTGGCCAAGACGCTCACCGTCCAGTCGCTGGCGGAGACCATCGACGCGGCGTTCCAGCGCATCCAGTTCACGCCGGACCTGCTGCCTGCCGACGTCGTCGGGACCATGGTCTACAGCCAGGAGACGGGCGGCTTCACGGCCAAGAAAGGGCCCGTGTTCGCCAACGTCGTACTGGCGGACGAGATCAACCGCGCCCCGCCCAAAGTGCAGTCGGCGCTGCTGGAGGCCATGCAGGAGAAGCAGGTGACCATCGGCGGCGAGACGTTCCCGCTGGAGGAGCCGTTCCTGGTGCTGGCCACGCAGAACCCCATCGAGCAGGAGGGCACCTATCCGCTGCCGGAAGCGCAGGTCGACCGCTTCATGCTCAAGCTGCACGTCGACTACCCCGACCGGGCGCAGGAGAAGGAGATCATGCGCCGCATGGCCGGCCAACCGCTGGAGAAGCTGGCCGTGATGGCCAGGCCGAAGGACGTGCTGGGCGCCCGGGCGGAGATCGCCCAGCTCTACATGGACGACAAGATCTCCGACTACATCGTCGAGCTCGTGCACGCCAGCCGGCACCCGGCCGAGCACGGGTTGGCGGACCTCGAACCGCTCATCGAGTACGGGGCCTCGCCTCGCGCCTCCATCTTCCTGGCCGTGTGCGCACGGGCCCACGCCTACCTGCGCGGCCGCAGCTACGTGCTGCCCGACGACGTGAAGGCCATCGGCGCCGATGTCCTGCGCCACCGCATCATCACCTCCTACGAGGCCGAAGCCGAAGAGGTCACCTCCGACCACATCGTCACCCGCCTCTTCGAGACCATCGAAGTCCCATGATCCCGCTGCCCCGCCGCCCCGTCCGGTGGGCGCGGGCCTTGCTCGCCCGGCTGGGCGCCCGGTCGGATCAGGTCCCCGCCGGCCCCGCCGGCAACCCAGGCCCGCGGCGCCCCATGGCGTGGTGGAAGGGAAACGGTGGGGCTCACCCCGTCGCCCCGGGGAGGCCGGGTGATGGGGAGGGGTACTCCCCGTCGGGGTGGAAGGGCCGGGAAGGGCTCGGCGTGCCCCGGGCCGTCCTGCGCCAGGTCAAGCTCATCGAGCTCCGCACCCGCGGCTGGGTGAACTCGTTGTTCGGCGGGGAATACCATTCGGTGTTCAAGGGCCAGGGGATGGAGTTCGCGGAAGTACGCGAGTACGAGGTGGGGGACGACATCCGCACCATCGACTGGAACGTGACGGCGCGCATGGGCCGGCCGTATGTGAAGAAGCACGTGGAGGAGCGGGAGCTGACGGTGCTGCTGGCGGTGGATCTGTCGGGGTCCGAGCAGTTCGGGACCCGGGGCCGCTTCAAGGCGGAGGTGGTGGCGGAGGTGGCGGCGGTGCTGGCGTTGTCGGCCGTGCGGAACAACGACCGGGTGGGCCTGCTGATCTTCACGGACGAGGTGGAGCACGTGGTGCCGCCGTCGAAGGGCCGCCGCCACGTGCTGCGGCTCATCCGGGATGTGCTGGCGTTCCGGCCCCAGGGCCGCGGCACCAACATCGCCGCGGCCCTGGACTACGCGGGCCGCATGCTGCCGCACCGATCGATCCTGTTCATGCTGAGTGACTTCCAGGTCTCGCCCGAGGAACCCGGGTTCAACGGCGGGGACAACGGCGCCGTCGCGACGGCGCCTCGCACGTCCCTCGCGCGCACACTGCGCCTGGTGTCCCGGCGCCACGACCTGGTGGCCATCCGGGTGTCGGATCCGGCCGACTCGGTCCTTCCGCCCGCCGGCCTGCTGGTGCTGCGGGACCCGGAAACGGGGGGAGAAGTGGTCGTCGATGCGAGCCGGAACGAGCTGAGGGAACGATACGCCCGGCAGGTGGCCGCGGAGGAGCGGGCGCTGCGCGGTGTGTTCCGGCGCCTGGCCATCGACGAGATCGACATCTCCACGGAACACTCCTACATCGGACCGCTCATGGCCTTCTTCCGGGCTCGCGAGCGGAAGCTGCATCGATGAGCCGCCGGACGCCGCCCCTCGCCGCCGGCGTGCCCGCGCCCCCCGCTGTGTCCGTGGCCCCCGCTGTGCGCCCGGTCCGGAGCGCCGTCCGCATCCTTCCGACATGCCTGGCGCTGGCCGCGCTCGCCGTTTGCGGCGCGGCCGTGCCCGCGTCGGCGCGAGCCCAGCAGGTGAGCACGGCCCTGATGCCGGATACGGCCACGGTGGGCGACGTGGTGCGCGTCATCATCCAGGTCTCCGGACTCAACGCCGGCGCCCGCGTAGAGCTGCCGGACACGCTGGACCTCGAGAACGGCATGGAGAACGCCGCGCGGCTGCGGATGCGCCAGGACTCGGTGGACGGGGCGGCGCGCGTGACGGCGGTCTACTCCATCACGCCGTGGCGTCCGGGCGAAGCGGTGCTGCCCGAGGTCGCGGCGCGCGTAGTGGATCCCGGCGGAGGAAGCCGGTCCCTTTCGGTGGCGCTACCGAAGCTGGCCGTGGGCTCGGTGCTGCCGGCGGACACGGCGGGCGTGGAGCCGAAGCCGCCCCGGGACGTCCTGGGGCCGAGCCGCCTGTGGTGGCCGCCGCTGCTCATCGCCGCCGGGATCGTGCTGGTGCTGGCGGGCCTCTACTGGTGGTGGCGCGTGCGCCGGCCCGGCGCCGCGCCGGTGCCGTTGCCGGCGCTGTCTCCCCGCCAGCGGGCCCTGGCGGCGCTGGACCGCGCCCGCGAGTTGGGTCTGTTGGATGCGGGCGAGGCGAAGGCGTTCTATTCCCTGCTGACGGAAGCGGTGCGCCGGTACCTGGCGGAGCTGGACGAGCGGTGGGGCGAGGACCTGACCACGCGCGAGGTGCTGGTGCGCATGGCGCGCCGGTCGTGGTCCGCGGAAGTGCGCGAGCTGGGTGATCTGCTGGAGGCGGCGGACCTGGTGAAGTTCGCCCGGCGCCGGCCCGCGGTGACGGAGGCGGAGGCGGAGTGGACGCGGCTGCGGACGTGGGTGGCGCGTTTCGGGCCGCCGGCCCCATCCCCGGAGCGGGCGGCATGAACGTGTCCTTCGCGCACCCGTGGGCCCTCGGCCTGTTGCTGATGGTGCCGGCAGCCATCCTGCTGGAGCGGCGCTGGCGGCAACGCGCCCTGTCCTTCGCCCGTGCGTCCCTGGTGGGCCGCATCGCCCCGGCCGGCCACCGCTGGCTGGCCCGCATGCCCAGCTGGCTGCGGCTGGCCACGGTGTCCGCGCTGATCGTGGCGCTGGCGGGGCCGCGCACCGGCTTCTCCCGGGTCGACATCGAGGCGGAAGGCATCGCCATCGTGGTGGCGGTGGACATCTCCAGCTCCATGCTGGCGGAGGACTTCGTCCCCAAGAACCGGCTGGCGGTGGCGAAGGAGGTGGTGGGCAGGTTCATCCGGGGCCGGCGCTACGACCGCATCGGCCTGGTGGCCTTCGCCAGCGAGGCGCTCACCCAGGTGCCGTTGACCGTGGATTACCCGGTGCTGTACCAGTCCCTGGACGACCTCCAGATCGGGCAGCTCCAGGACGGCACCGCCATCGGCACGGCCATCGCCACGGCCGCCAACCGGCTGCGGCGCGCGCCCGGCAAGTCCCGGGTCATGATCCTGATGACGGACGGCGTGAACAACCGGGGTGAGATCGACCCCATCACGGCGGCCGAGGCGGCGGCGGCGTTCGACATCAAGATCTACACAATCGGCGTGGGCAGCGAAGGCGTGGCGCCCACCCCCATCGCCCGCGGCGTGTTGGGCGGCTACCAGTATGCGAACCTGCCCGTTCACATCGATGAGGACCTGCTGCGGCAGGTGGCGGACATCACCCACGGCCAGTACTTCCGCGCCACCAACAGCGCGGCGCTGGACAGCATCTACGGCCGCATCGACCGGCTGGAGAAGACGCCCGTGAAGGTGTTCCGCTACACGAACTACACCTTCCACTACCTGCCCTTCCTGCTCCTCGCCGGCCTGCTCCTGGTGGGCGAGTGGGGCCTGCGGTCCAGCCGCTGGGGGAGGATCCCGTGACGCTGGATCATCCCGCGCTGCTCTGGCTGGCCGTGTTGCTGCCGGTCCTCGTGGGGATCGGCGTCGTGGGGTACGCGCTGCGCCGGCGCCGCGCACTCCGCAACCTGGGCGATGCGCGTATGATGCTCCGGCTCGGGGCCGGCGATCTCCAGTCCTTCCCCACCCGGCGCTTCGTCCTGCTGCTCCTTGCCGCCGCCGGGCTGGGCGTCGCCGCGGCGGGTCCACGCTGGGGCGTCATCTCCGTGGACGACCGGTCGCCGTCGCTCAACCTGGTGTTCGCCCTGGACGTGTCCAAGTCCATGCTGGCTCGCGACGCGGACCCGTCGCGGCTCGAGCGGGAACGCACGCTGGCCCGGCGGCTCCTGCGGGAGCTGCCGTCGGACCGGGTGGGGTTGGTGGCGTTCGCGGGGCGCGCCTACACCCTTTCGCCCATGACGGTGGACCACGGCGCCCTGGAGCTGTACCTGGACGCCCTGGATCCCGGCATCGTGAGCTACGGCGGCTCGTCCATGTCCGCGGCACTGCGCCAGGCGACGGACGTGGCCCGCGCGCCGGAAACCCGGCCGGGCGTCGTCGTGCTGGTCAGCGACGGCGAGGCGTTGGAGGATGAGAGCGAAGTGCTGTCGGCCGCCCGGCGCGCGGCGGAGCAGGGCGTGGTGGTGAACACGGTGGGCGTGGGCACCACGGAAGGCGCGCCGGTGCCGGACCTGGATCCGGAGACGGGCGCGATGACGGGGTACAAACGCGGCCCGGACGGCCAGATCGTCGTGTCGCACCTGAACGGCGACCTGCTGCGCGAGGTGGCCGCCCGGACGGGGGGCCGGTACTTCCAGCTCGGGCGTGCCGGCGCCAGTGATCGCCTGGTCTCCTTGCTGAAGGGGCTCGACCGGGACGAGGGCACGACGAACCGGCGGGTGGAGCGTCACACGCGCTACGAGTGGTTCGCGGCACTGGCGCTGGTCTTCCTGGTGCTGGACGCGGTGCTGGCCCGGCGGGCGGAGACGCCGGACATTGAGCGTGGGGAACCGAATGCGCGGGAGGAGGAGTCGCGTGCGGTATCGTAGCGCCTCTTTGCTTTTGATCCTGATCATCGCCACCGGCTTCGGCATCGGGGACCGGGAGCGCGGCAACCGCCTGTACCGGGAAGGCCGGTACGCGGAGGCCGTGGCGGCTTACCGCCAGGCGCTGGCGGACGGCGACGACGGCCCGGTGGTCCGGTTCAACCTGGGGACGGCGCTGCTGCGACTCGGACGTTACGCGGAAGCGGAGCCGCAGCTGCGGGCCGCGTTGGACGCGGCCGACGCCCGGGTACGGGAACCGGCGCTGTTCAACCTGGGCAGTCGGTTCCTCGAGGCGGGCCGCTCGGAGAAGGACCCGCAGGCGCGACGCCGCCTGCTGCAGGGAGCGGTGGACGCCTACCGCCGCGCCCTGCGTCAGGATCCGGGCTCCACCGACGCGAAGTGGAACTACGAGATGGCGCTGAGCGAACGGAACCAGATGCCGTCGTTGCCGCAGACGGGGAAGGGTGGTGAGGAGCGGCAGCGGCCCCAGGGCCAGCCGCGCCCCGGCGAGCAGTCTGGCGCGCAGCAAAGCCGCTCGCAGACGCAACAGGTCATGCCACTCACCCGGGAACAGGCCGAACGGCTGCTGGCGGCCGTGGAGCAGAACGAGCGCGACCTGGTGCGCCGGAAGCTCCGCGAGCACCGGGAAACCAGGGTAGCCCGCGACTGGTGATGACCGCCCTGCTCCTTGCCCTCCTCGTGGGAGCGCCGGGCCATGCCCGCCCGGCCGAGCGCGCGCCGGCGCTGCGCCAGGTGAGCGTCGCGGTGGAATCGTCGCTCGCCGAGACGACCATCGCGGCCGGGTCCACCGTGGTGCTCCAGCTCCGCATCCGCACGGGCGGGCTCCGGCCCCAGATCGAACCCGTCAACGGCCTTCCGGACGGCCTCGAGGTGGTGAAGACCAGCAGCTCGGACCAGCGCCAGTTTTCCTTGCCCGGCGGCACGACCCGGTTCGTGAGCCGGGACTATGTGTTGCTGGCCCGGCGGCCCGGACGCTACCGCATCCCGCCGCTGTCCGTCGTCGTGGGAGAGCACCGGTACCGCACCAATCCGCTGCTGCTGACCGTGGAGGAGGGCAGTGGCGGCCCCGCCCCCGACGACGAGGTCACGCTGCGCGCCTGGCTCAACACCGACACCGCGTACGTCGGCCAGCAGGTGACGTTCCGCGCCGAGGCCACCTTCGGCGACCAGGTGCGGCTGCGGCTGCGGCGCGCGCCGGAGTACTTCGCGCCCAACCCTTCCGGGTTCTGGGTCCAGGAGCTGCCCGGTTCGCCCACCTCCAGCTCCCGCGTCATCGGCGCCAGCATCTACCAGGTCCAGACGTTCCAGCGGGCGCTCTTCGCCGTGTCCGCCGGCCGCCAGGTCATTCCGCCGGCCCGCCTCTCCTACGAGGTGCGCCGCGGCTTGATGAACGCGCCCGAGACGCGCGATCTCCTGAGCGATACGCTCCACATCCTGGTGCTGCCGGTCCCGGCCGCCGGCCGGCCGGCGGACTTCACCGGCGCCGTCGGACGGTACTCCATCTCCGCCCGGCTGGAGCCCGACCGCCTCAACGCCGGAGAGGCGGCCGTGCTGTCGGTGACGGTGGAGGGCAGGGGCAACCTGAAGGCGCTGCCGGCGCCGGCGCTGCCGCCGCTGGACGGCGTGCAGCTCTTCCCGCCCACCGAGGACGCCTCCGTCAACGTCGTGGACGGTGTGGTACGGGGCAGCAAGCGGTTCGAGTGGGTCCTCATCGCGGAGCGCGCGGGCACGCTGGACATCCCGTCCATCCGCTACCCGTTCTTCGACCCGTGGCAGAAGCGGTTCATGGTGGCGTCCGCCGCGCCGCTCTCCCTGGCGGTGCAGCCGGGCGCGGCGACGAACGGCTCGGCGTCGTCCCCGGACGCGGACCTGCGCTACCTGAAGATGGAGCCGGCACCGCCTTCGCTGCGCTGGACGCTCACCCCGTGGTTCGCCGCCCTCCAGCTCGCGCCCATTCTCGCCCTGCTGGGCCTGTTCCTCGTGCGCAGGCGGCGGGACCCGGAACGACGACCCGGACGCCGCGCCGTCAGCCATCGGCGGCGCCAGCTCGTCGAGAGCCTTCGGGCGCCGGCACGCATGCAGGATCCGTCCTTCTTCCGGGAGCTGGATCGCGGCGTGCGCGCCTGGCTCGCCGAACGGCTCGAACGGCGCGTGAACGGGGCGCCGGAGACTTTCGTGGCCACGCTGCTGGAGGCCGGCGTCGCCGAAGACGCCGCCCGCGGGCTCGCCGACCTGCTGGCGCGGCTGGAGCGGGCCGCGTACGAACCGGTGCCGCCGTCGTCCGAGAGCCGGCGCCTGTTCCTCCAGGCCGCGGAACGCCTCCTCGAATCGGTGGACCGCCAGGCGCCGCGCTCCGCCCGGAACGGCGCGCCCTCCACGGTCACGGCGGCGCTGCTGGCTCTGGCGTTGGCCGGGCCGGCCGCTCTGCGGGCCCAGACGCCCGCGCCGCCGGTGGCGTCGTTCGAGAACGGCGTGGCGGCGTTCCAGGCGAACGCCATCGAACGGGCCGTCGCGGATTTCCGGCGCTACACCACGGCCCGGCCCGCGGACCCGGCCGGGTGGTACGACCTGGGCAACGCCTACGAGGCGGCCGGCGAGCGCGGCCAGGCCATCCGCGCCTGGCTCGAGGCCCTGGCACGGGCGCCCCGCGACCCCGACGTGCTGAACAACCTGCGCGTGGCCCGGGCCGACCCGGCCCTGGTGGACCGCGTCCGACCTCTGCCGCCCCTGGCACCGCAGGAGTCCGCGCTGCTGGCCAGCCTCTTCTGGCTGCTGGGCGGCACCGCGCTGTTCCTCTACTTCCGCCGCCGGCGCGCCTACCTCATCACCCTCGCCGCCGTGCTGGTCACCGCCGCGGCCCTCGTGGGCGGCGTGGCCGCGGCCCACGCCATGCGTCCCCGGCTCGCCGTCGTCACCGGTCCCGACGCTGCGCTCCGGGCCACCCCCAACCTGCGGGGCGATCCCCTCGTCGCCCTCGGCCCGGGCGACGGCCTGCGCATCGTGGAGCGCCGCGGCGGCTGGTGGCGCGTACGAACCCTCGAAGGCCGCGACGGCTGGGTCGAAGCGGCCATGCTGACAAGGCTGGGCCAATGAGCATCGAGCACGTCTCCGACACCGCCCGCTGGGTGGCCGTCTACCGCGCCATGGAGAGCGAGCGGCCCGACGCCCTGTTCCACGACCCCTTCGCCCGCCGCCTCGCCGGCGACGGCGCCGAGGAGATGGTGCGGGCCATTCCCCGGGCCATGGACGCCGCCTGGGCCATGATCGTCCGGACCGCCGTCATGGACGAGGTCATCCTGCGGCTGGTCCGCGACGAGGGCGTCGACGTCGTCCTCAACCTGGCCGCCGGCCTGGACACGCGGCCGTACCGCCTCGACCTGCCCGGCGACCTCATGTGGGTCGAGGCCGACTTCGCGCCCGTGCTCGCCTACAAGACGGAGCGCCTGGAAGGCGAGGTGCCCCGCTGCCGCCTCGCCCGGGAACCCGTCGACCTCACCGACGCGCAGGCCCGCCGCACCATGCTGCACCGCGCCGTCAACGCCGGATCCAGGGCGCTGGTCGTCACCGAAGGGCTCCTGGTCTACCTCACCCGCGAGCAGGCCGGCGCCCTCGCCACCGACCTCCACGGCCAGTCGGCACTCCAGTGGTGGCTCACCGACCTGGCATCGCCCCGGCTGCTGAAGATGATGCAGCGTACCCACGGCAAGGCCATGGACGACGACGTCCAGTTCAAGTTCGCCCCGCCCGAAGGCCCCGACTTCTTCGCACCCTTCGGCTGGAGCCTGGCCGAGTTCCACTCCGCCATGGAGGAGGCCCGGCGCCTGAAGCGCGAGATGCGCGGCGCCTGGATCGTCCACCTCATCTCCGCCCTCTCGAAGAAGCAGCGGGAGATGGCCCGGCAGATGAGCGGGAGCGTGCTGCTGCGGCGCCTGGCGGCGCAGCGACCGACGACCGACGAGCGTTGACCGACGACCGGTGACGGGCGGCCTGCGGCCGGCGATCCGGCCTGGGGCGGCCGCACGTTTCGCGCGTTGGTCCGACGCATCCTCGCCTGTTGTTCCCTGGAGGTCCGGGGCTGTACATTGCCGTCGCAGGGCCCGTAGCTCAGCTGGTCAGAGCACCGGACTCATAATCCGAGGGTCGCAGGTTCGAATCCTGCCGGGCCCACTGGCGAAGCCCGTTCACGCAGAACGGGTTTCGCCTTTTGCTTTTTCCGGGTACCCCACGGATCCCGCCCCCAATGCCGTCGGACCGGCGTTTGATCCGAGTCTGGAGGAGTACGCCGACATCGTCAGCGAGAACGGCGACCTGAAGTACAGGGTGGCCAACACGGATTACGCCCCGCCGCCGGACAGCCCGTTCAAGCCGGGCAACTACTTCCAGTCCGTGGTGCTGAAGACGTCGCAGACGCCGTAGGCCGGTGCAGGAAGTCGTCCCCCCCGACCCGCTGGCACGATGGTTGTCGTATGAAATCCATCGCAGCCGGGCGGCATTCGCGAGCCACGCCCGGGCAGGACGAGCAGAGAAGGGAGCAGTCATGAAGATCGGCATCATCGGAGCGGGCATGATCGGCGGCACACTCACCCGCCGTTTCCGGCAGCTCGGGCACGACGTCTATGTGGCCAACTCGCGGGGGCCCGAAACCCTGAAGGACCTCGCCCGCGAAACAGGCGCCACGGCCGTCACGGCGCGGGAAGCCGCGCGGTCGGGCGATGTGGTGGTGGTGACCATTCCGGAGAAGGCCATCCTCGACCTGCCGGACGACCTGTTCGATGGCGTCGCGGACGACGTGGTCGTGGTGGACACGGGCAACTACTACCCGCGCCAGCGGGACGGGCGCATCGGGGCCATCGAGGACGGCATGACGGAGAGCGCCTGGGTGGCCAGCCGGCTCGGCCGGCCGGTGGTGAAGGCGTTCAACAACATCCAGGCGAAGCACCTGATGGAGAATGGCCGGCCGAAGGGCCACCCGGAGCGGATCGCGCTGCCCGTGGCCGGCGATGACGAAGTGGCCAAGAAGGTGGTCCTGGGCCTCGTCGAGGAGCTGGGCTTCGATGCCATCGACGCCGGCAGCCTGGACGAGTCGTGGCGTCAGCAGCCCGGGACTCCCGTCTACGTCGCCGACCGGGACGCCGACGGCGTGCGCCGGGGCCTGAAGGAGGCCGAACCGAATCGCACGCCCGCGTTCACCGGCACGGCGGACAGCCCGGGCAGCTTCACGGATCCGGCGTAGCGGCAGCGGGAAACGGACAGCGGAAAGCGGGATCGAGTCGGCGTCCATCGCCCGGACAACCCACCGGTCCGCGCCGGATCGCGGCGGTGTAGTGCGCGGACCGGCGAGCAGCAAGGCCGGCAACCGCGGCATCGGTCCCGCTTTCCGCTGTCCGTTCCCCGCTCTCATTGCGCCGCCGCACCGGGATGCGCGACCTTACACGGTCCGCGACGAATCCCTGACAACCCGACTCGCACATGTTGAAACGGTTCCGGCTGCCGCACCCCCTGGTGCTGCTCGTCGGCGGTGTCGCGCTGGCGGCGGCCCTTACGTACGTGCTCCCCGCGGGCCAGTACCAGCGCCGGCAGGACCCGGCCACGGGACGCAGCGTGGTGGTGGCGGGTACGTGGCACCGGGTGGCGTCCGCACGGGTGGACCCGTTCCAGGCCGTGGTGGCCATTCCCCGCGGCATGGTGGACGCGGGCGACGTCATCTTCTTCGTGTTCCTGGTGGGGGGCGCCTTCGCAGTGGTGGACCGCACGGGCGCGCTGCGCCGCTCGCTCCAGCGGCTGGTCCGCTCCCTGGGCCGCCGGGAGCACCTGGTGCTGCCCATCGCGTGCCTTGCCTTCGCCACGGCCGGCGCCCTGGAGAACATGCAGGAGGAGATCATCGCCCTCGTGCCCGTCCTGCTCCTGCTCATGCGAGGCCTGGGTTACGACCGGCTCACGGCGGCGGCGGTGAGCGTCGGGGCCGCGGCCGTGGGCTCCGCGTTCAGCCCGGTGAACCCGTTCCAGGTGGGCATCGCCCAGAAGCTGGCGGGTCTGCCGCTCCTTTCCGGCGGCCTGTTCCGCACGGTCTTCCTGGTGCTGGCCCTCTCCATCTGGATCGCCGGCACTATGCGCTACGCGGCTCGTACGCGGGTGGACGAGCGGGACGCGGAGCTGGCGGAAGGCGTCATGCACCGGCGGGACGGCGTCGTGCTGGCCCTGGTGCTGCTGGCGTTCGCCATCTTCATCTACGGCGTCATCGTGTTCCAGTGGGGGTTCCTGGACATGGCCGCGGTCTTCTTCATCATGGGCGCCAGCGCCGGGCTGGTGGGACGTCTGGGCATCGAGGGCACCGCCGACGCCTTCGTGGAGGGATTCCGCGACATGGCCTACGCCGGTCTGCTCATCGGCTTCGCCCGGGCCATCTACGTGGTGCTGAACGACGGCCGCATCGTGGACACCATCGTGCACGGCCTGTTCCACCCCATCGCCGGCCTGCCCGTCGCCCTGTCCGCCGTCGGCATGACCGGCGTCCAGGCCCTCATCCACATCCCCGTGCCCAGCGTGAGCGGCCAGGCCGTGCTCACCATGCCCCTGCTCGTGCCTCTGTCCGACCTGCTGGGCATCCCGCGGCAGGTCACCATCCTCGCCTACCAGTCCGGCGCCGGCCTCATGGAGCTGCTCACGCCCACCAACGGCGCCCTCATGGCCATCCTGGCCGCCGCCGGCGTGCGCTACGAGCGCTGGCTCCGCTTCGTCCTGCCGCTGTATGGGCTGCTGATGGCGCTGGGGATCGTGGCCATCTTCGTGGGGTTGGCCATAGGACTACGGTAGAAACGGAAAGCGGAAAACGGGATCGAGTCGGCGTTCGTCGGCCGGGCAACCTTCCGGTCCGCGCCGGATCGCAGTGTCTCGCGCGGACCGGCCGGCTTCCAGGCCCGCGCACGCAGTTTCGATCCCGTTTTCCGGTTTCCGCTTTCCACTCTCTCAGCGCCGGGCCGCGTGAGGTTGCGCCCGCGCCCGGACCGCGCGGCCGCCCCTCTACGCGCCCACCGGTTCCCGGCCGCGCCAGGCCTCCCCGCCCGCGCGGAAATGCTCGGCCGGCGGCGGGGCGCCCGTGACGTCCATGTGGCCGGACTCGGCCAGCTTCAGGACGGCATCGACGACCCGGGGGTCGAAGAACTTCTCCCGCTTGCGCTGGATCTCCGCCAACGCCTCCTCCATGGGCCAGGCCTTCTTGTAGGGGCGTTCGTGGGTGAGGGCGTCCAGCACGTCCACCGCGTGCACGATGCGCGCGGTCAGCGGGATCATCTCGCCTTCCAGGCCCATGTAGCCGGTGGCGTCCCAGTTCTCGTGGTGATAGAGCGCCACCTCCTCCGCGTGCTGGAGCACGGCGAACCGGCTGCCGGACAGGATGCCCGCGCCGATGGAGGTGTGCTTCTTGATCTCCTCGAACTCCTCCGCGGTGAGCCGGCCCGGCTTGAGCAGGATGGTGTCGGGCGTGCCGATCTTGCCCACGTCGTGCAGGGGGGCCGCCCGGCGGATGAGATAGACCTCGTCGGGGGACATGCGCATCTGCTGGGCGACGAGGGCGGACAGGTGGCCCACGCGCTGGGCGTGCTGACCGGTGTCGTCGTCGCGGTAGTCGGCGGCGCGGGCGAGGCGTTCGAGGATCTCGATCTGCGCCTGTTCCAGGTCCTTCGTGCGGTCGCGCACCTTGCGCTCCAGCACGTCGTTCTGGTTCTGGAGCTGCTGGTAGAAGTAGCGCGTCTGGAGGTGGTTGCGGATGCGCAGCAGCACCTCGGTGGGGTCCACGGGCTTCGTCAGGAAGTCGTGGGCGCCGGCCGACAGGGCCCGCTCCTTCGCCTGCGGCGTGATGTCCGCCGTCAGGACGACGATGGGCACGTAGTCGCTCGCGCCGATGCGGCCCCGCAGCTGCTCCATGACCGCGAAGCCGTCCATGCCGGGCATGTGCAGGTCCAGCAGCAGCAGGTCCGGCCGCTTGGAGGTGTACAGCGCCAGGAAATGCCGCGGGTCGTTGGTGCTGTCGATGTTCGTGAAGCCATCCCGCTGGAGGATCCGCTCCAGCAGACGCACGTTGGCCGGCTCGTCATCGACGATCAGGATCTTCGCTTCGGCGTACTCGTCGTCGAACATCCGCGCCTCAGGTCAGGATTTCATCCACGACGCGCAGGAATTCCTGTACGTCGAGCGGTTTCGGCAGGTACGCCTGGGCGCCCTGGCTCAGCACTTTCTGGATCTGGCCGGTGGTGACGTCGGCGCTGATGACGACGACGGGCGTGTCCGCCAGGTCATGGTCGCCACGGATGCGGCGCAGCACTTCCGTGCCGTTGATGTCCGGCAGGTTCAGGTCCAACAGCACGAGTTCCGGCCGATGCTGGTGCGCCAGCTCGAGCCCCAGACGGCCCTGCATGGCGGTGAGCAGCGTGATGCCCGGCCGGCGGCCCAGCACGCGCTCCACGAGCTTGAAGTTGGACGGGTTGTCCTCGATGTAAAGGATCGTGGCTTCCACGTCCTGGACCAGCGTGTCGAGGGGGGCGACACCGCCGAACGACTCGGGGATCATGGGCTCCAGGTCGACCTCCGCCACGGGCAGCTCCAGCCAGAACGTGCTGCCCTGGCCCTGCACGCTGTCGGCACCCATGACGCCGTCCATGGCTTCCACCAGGCCCTTGGACAGGGCCAGGCCGATGCCCGTGCCCTCTACCCCCGTCTCCTCCGCGCCCAGCCGCTCGAACGGCTCGAACAGGTGGTCCATCTTCGATTCCGGGATGCCGTCGCCCGTGTCGGACACGGCGATGCGCACCATCCCGGCGTCCGTGTTGCAGTCCACCCGGACGCTGCCGTTCTCCTTGTTGTACTTCACGGCGTTGGACATGAGGTTCAGGAGCACCTGCTTCAGCCGTTGCCGGTCGGCCAGCACGTGCACGTTGCACGCGTCCGCCTCGGCCCCGAACTCGATGCCACGCTCCGCCGCCCGCTGTCTCACCAGGCCCCACGCCTCCTGCATGATCTCGTCCACCGGCACCGGCTCCGGCGACAGGGACATGCGGCCCGCCTCGATGCGCGCGATGTCCAGAACCTCATCCACCAGGGCCAGCAGATGCCGGCCCGCCTTCAGGATCTGGTCCACGCTCTCGGCCTGGTCGGCGTCCAGTACGTCCATCTGCATGAGCTGGGCGAAGCCCAGGATGGCGTTCAGGGGCGTCCGCAGCTCGTGGCTCATGCGCGACAGGAAATCGCTCTTGGCCTGATTGGCCCGCTCCGCCTCCTCCTTCGCGCGCTTGAGGATCTGCTCCACCCGCTTGCGCTCCGTCACGTCCCGCACGATGCCCGTGAAGACGTGCTCGCCGCCCTTCACGTACTCGCCGAACGAGATCTCCAGGGCCACTTCCCGGCCGCCTCGCCGCAGGCCCGTCACCTGCAACGCCGTGTCCGGATTGCTGGTGACCACGGCGTCCAGGTACCGGCGCAACGCGTCGCCCTGGTCCGACCGATGCCGTTCCGGGATGTAGTTCGTCAGCGGCCGGCCCACCATGTCCGTGATGCTCTGGCCGAAGATCTTCTCCGCGGCGCGATTCGCGAACAGGATGATTCCTTCCGCATCGATGGTGATGATGCCGTCGGACGCAGACTCCGCCACGAACCGGTAGCGTTCCTCGCTCTCCCGCCGGGCGGCCTCCACCTCGGTGCGTGCCAGGATCTCCCGCCGCATCTGGTCCGCGACATCCCGCAGGCCGCCCAGCACCGCGCCCAGCACCACCAGCAGCACGGAGCCTTCCAATGACCCGGGCTGCGACAGCACGGTGAGGATGCCGACCGGGTGGGCGCTGAACAGGTTCAGCAGGATGGCGTTCAACGGGATGGATACCAGCGCGGCCAGCATGCCGCCCCAGAACCCGAGCAACCACGCGGCCACGATCACCGGTGTGGCCGCCAGCTGCAAGATGCTCACCTGATCCGGACGGAACGGCTCGATGAACGCGGCGGTGTAGGCAAGGAGGGCGCCCACGATCAGGGCCACCCGGACCCAGCCGTTCTTGCCGCTGAAGTACTCGAGCGTCTTCGCGCCCACCTTCCGCTTCGGTTGTTCCGTCATCTGGGCTGACGTCCTGTGCCTGCGGCGCTCCGGGGCGGCTTGCGGACTCCGCCTCATTCTGAACGCATCCTGTGGCCGCTGTCGAGCGCAACGAAGCGCTTGCCGTCCGGGAGAGGGGCCCGCGACGGTCCGAGGCGTTTGCCCCTTGCAGGGCCGACGGCGGCGGGGGCCTTTCAGCGGTTGAACGGTCAAAAAAGATACGCCGTGCCCGAAAGCGCGGCAAGAAAAGCCGCTTGACGTTCCGCTCCGCCGCCGGCACATTCCGCGCAGGCTCCGCTCGGAGCCGGACCTTCCCCAAGCACCGACAGGAGAAGCCATGCGACACGCCGCCGCGCGTACGTTGCTGCTGGCGCTCATCGTGGCGGCCGGCTTCGCCGGCAGCCGGGCCGCGCCGCCGCCGCAATGCGATCCGGACAACGGCGGCATCACGTTGCCGGACGGGTTCTGCGCCGTCGTCGTGGCGGACTCCCTCCCGGCCCCGCGCCACCTGGTGGTGCGTGCCGACGGCACGGTGTTCGTCGCCACGTACGGAGGCCGCCGCGGGAACCCCGAGGGAGGCGTGGTGGCGCTGCGGGACACGACGGGCGACGGGCGCGCCGACGTGCGCGTCCGCTTTGGTCCGGGCGGCGGCTCCGGCATCGCGCTTCAAGGAGACGACCTGTACTTCGGCATGGATGAGACGGTCCTGCGGTACCACGTGCCCGCCGACGCCCTTCAGCCCGATGGCGACAGTGCCGTCATCGTTCAGGACCTGCCGGCCCGGCCGGGGCACAGGGCCAAGTCCCTCGTGGTCCGCGGCGGCGACCTGTTCGTGAACATCGGATCGCCGTCCAACTCCTGCCAGCAGCAGGACCGCACCAACGGCTCGCCCGGCAAGGACCCGTGCCCGGAGCTGGAAACGCGCGCCGGCATCTGGCGCTTCGACGCCAACCGGCGGGGCCAGACCGAGGCCGACGGCGAACGCTACGCCACCGGCATGCGCAACACGGTGGCCCTCGCCCTCGACCCCGAGAACGGGCAGCTCTACGGCGTCATCCACGGCCGGGACCAGCTCGGCCAGAACTGGCCTGACCTCTACACGCTCCAGCAGAGCGCCGAGCTGCCCGCCGAGGAGTTCGTCCGCATCGACAAAGGCGATGACTTCGGCTGGCCCTACTGCTACTACGACTGGCACGCGGGGCGGAAGGTGCTGGCGCCGGAGTACGGCGGAGACGGCGGCCGCGCCGTCGGTCGCTGCGCCGGCAAGGCCAGGCCCCTGATCGGGTTCCCCGGCCACTGGGCGCCGGACGGCCTCCTCTTCTACGACGGAACGCAGTTCCCCGCGTCGTTCCGCGGTGGCGCGTTCATTGCCTTCCACGGTTCCTGGAACCGGGCACCCATGCCGCAACAGGGGTACAAGGTGGTGTTCGTGCCCTTCCGCGACGGCGCGCCGACAGGCGCCGGCACCACGTTCGCCGGCGGCTTCGCCGGGTCGGACGTGTCGCCCAATGGAGCACGGCACCGCCCTGTCGGACTGGCCCTGGGGCCGGACGGGTCCCTTTACATCAGTGACGACACGGGCGGCCGCATCTGGAGGGTCATGTACCGGCCCGGGCGCCGTTGACAAGGCCCGCCTCCTCGGCCAACTTAACGCGCTTTGCTGCGGTCACTGGCACGCCGCCCCCGAGAGCGAATTTGAAGGGAGTACGCGGGAAATGCTCAACACCTTGAAAGGCCGGATCGCCGTCATCCTGGTGGTTCTGGTCGTCTCCGGGTGGGCCCTGTACGACAACTATCACGGTTGCCGCGTCGAGCGCGTGAAGTCCGGCTCGGTGGAGGGCTGCTCGCCCATCAAGCTGGGCTTGGACCTCCAGGGCGGGATGCACCTCGTCATGGAGGTGCAGGACTCGGCCGGCACCATGACCCCCGCGCAGAAGGCCGACGCCACGGATCGCGCACTCAAGGTGATCCGCACGCGCATCGACCAGTTCGGCGTCGAGGAGCCGCTCATCCAGAAGGTCGGCAACGACCGGATCATCGTCGACCTGGCCGGCATCCGGAACGAAGGGCGCGCCAAGGACATCCTGGAGAAGACGGCGTTCCTGGAGTTCTACCTGGTGAATGGCGGCCGTGATTTCCGGCGTGCGTTGCCGCGTCTGGACCGGGCCATCGTGGAGGCGGGGCTCACCACGCAGGAGGCGGACACGGCGGCCCAGCAGCCCAGCGGGGGCGAGGCGGTGCGCAAGCTGATCTTCGGGGACACCACGGCCCAGGACACGACGGGCGCCGACACGGCGATGACGGCGGAGGAAAGCCGGCGGCCACTCACGAGCCTGCTCATGGAGAGCGGGAACGAGAACATCTTCCTGGTGGAGCAGCGCAACGTCGATCAGGTACAGCGGTACCTGGCGAACGCGGAGGTGCAGCGGGTCATGCCGCGTGGCCTGACGCTGCGTTGGGGCGCCGAGACGGAAGCCCGGGGCACGGACCTGTACCGCTCCCTCTACGTGCTGGAGCCCCGGCCGTTCATGACCGGTGATGTGCTGGAGGACGCCCAGGCCGGCCGCGACCAGCAGTACAATCAGACCATCGTGAGCTTCACCCTGAACCGGCGCGGCGGCCGCACGTTCGAGCGCGTCACGTCGGAGCACATCGGCGATCTCATCGCCATCGTGCTGGACGGTCAGGTGCAGAGTGCGCCCGTGGTGAAGAGCCGGATCGGCTCCCGCGGTCAGATCGAGCTGGGCCAGGCGCCCTTGACGGAAGCCCGCGACCTGGCGCTGGTCCTGCGCGCCGGCGCGCTGCCGGCTCCGCTCCACATCATCGAGGAGCGCACCATCGGGCCGTCGTTGGGGCACGACTCCATCGCGGAAGGCGAGGTGGCGGGGATCCTGGGGATCATCCTGGTGATCGTGGTCATGATCGGCTACTACCGCCTGGCGGGCCTGCTGGCCGTGTTTGCCCTTTCGGTCTACGTGGCCATGGTCATGGGCGGGCTGGCGGCGTTCAACGCCACCCTCACCCTGCCGGGCATCGCGGGCTTCGTGCTGTCCATCGGCATGGCCGTGGACGCCAACGTGCTCATCTTCGAGCGAACACGCGAGGAGCTCGCCGCCGGCCGAATACCCCGCACGGCGGTGGATGAAGGGTTCCGCCACGCCATGTCGGCCATCGTGGACTCCAACATCACCACGCTGCTCACCGCGCTGATCCTGTTCCAGTTCGGCACGGGCCCGGTGCGCGGCTTCGCGGTGACGCTGTCCATCGGTATCGTGGCCTCGTTCTTCTCGGCCGTTTACGTCACACGCACGTTCTTCCTGCTGTATCTCAGTCGGAAGGGCGCGACGGATCCCATCAGCATCTGAACAGGACCGGCATGCGTTTCTTCGAATACGCGCACTTCAAATTCATCGAGAGCCGCAAGATCGCGTACGTGGTCAGCGGCACGGCGCTGACATTCCTGTTGGCCGGAGCCCTGTTCTGGCAGGTGACCCGCGGGTCCTGGCTGCGCTACGGCGTGGACTTCACCGGCGGCACGCTGGTCCAGGTCCACTTCGACCAGCCTACGCCCAGCGGACAGGTGCGCGACTACGTGTCCGGCTTCTCGTCGCAGACGCCGGAGATCAGCAAGTTCGGCGGCGAGAACGACTTCCTGATCCGCGTGCCGGAGTTCGCCGAGACGGGCACGGCCACCGCGGACTCGCTCGTGGCGCTCATCGCCCAGCACGTGCCGAAAGACCAGTTCTCGGTGGTGCGCACGGAGGCTGTGGGGCCCAAGATCGGCGGAGAGCTTCAGCAGAAGGCGCTGTTCGCCATCCTGATGTCCTTCGCCCTCACGCTGATCTACCTGGCGTTCCGGTTCGAATGGCGCTTCGGCGTGGCCGCCATCATCGCCACGTTCCATGACATCCTGATCACGCTCGGCTTCATCTCCATCATGCAGCTCGACATCTCGCTGCCCACCGTGGCCGCGGTGTTGACCATCATCGGCTATTCGCTCAACGACACCATCGTGGTGTTCGACCGGATCCGCGAGAACCTGAAGAAGACGGGCCGGCGGGAAGCCTATATCGACATCCTGAACCGGTCCATCAACGAGGTGTTGCCCCGGACCATCATGACGTCGGGCACCACGCTGGCCGTGCTCATCGCCCTCGGCCTGTTCGGCGGGGCCATCATCCGGGACTTCGCCCTGATCCTGATCATGGGGATCGTGGTGGGCACCTACTCGTCCATCTTCGTGGCGTCGCCGGCCCTGTTGGAGATCGAGCAACGCTCGGCGAGCCCGGAAGGGAAGCGCGCACGGCGCACATCGAAGCCGGCCAAGGTTTGAGCGCGGTGTTCGTGCCTGTACACGGGAGGCCGTCCGCGTCGTGGCGCGGCGGCCTTCTTTGTCGGTGGGGCCCGTGACGCTGTTCGATTCCCATTGCCACCTGACGGACGAGCGGTTCGGCGGCGAGGTGGACGAGGTGGTGGAGCGGGCGCGAAAGGCCGGAGTCACGCGCCTGGTGATAGTGGCGTCCGATGCGGAGGACGCCGAGGCGGCGCTGAGCCTGGCGGGGCGCTATGATGGGGTGTGGGCCACGGCGGGCATCCATCCCCACGTCGCCGGCGAAGCGAATGAAGCGGCGTTGTCCCGGATCCGGGACCTGGCGGGGGAGGCGGAGGTGGTGGCGCTGGGGGAAACGGGCCTGGATTACTATTACGACAATTCGCCGCGCGACGCCCAGCGCAGAGTGTTCCGCAGACACCTCGAGCTGGCAGCGGAGACAGGCCTTCCGGTCGTCCTTCACGCCCGTGAGGCGGATGAAGACGCGGCGGCGATGGTCCGGGACGCGGGCCGCGACGTCCGGGGCGTGCTCCACTGCTTCGCCGGCGGCCGCGACTTGCTGGAGACGGGCCTGGAGGCCGGTTGGTACGTGTCCTTTTCGGGCCTGGTGAGCTTCAAGAACTACGAAGGCGCCGAGCTCGTGCGGGCGGTGCCGGAGGAGCGGCTGCTCATCGAGACGGACAGCCCGTACCTGGCGCCCGTGCCGCGGCGCGGCGGGCGCAACGAGCCGGCCTGGGTGGCCCACGTCGCGCAAGCGGTGGCCGGCCACCGTGGCGTGACACCGGAGCACATCGCAGAGATCACGACGCGCAACGCGCTGCGTTTCTACCAGCTGGAGGAGTGACGGTATGCGGTCGATCCTCGGGTTGTTCGCGAAATCGCCGTTCGGGCCGCTGGCCCAGCACACCGAGCGGGTCCATGAAACCGTGGTGCTCATCCGTCCGCTGTTCGAGGCGTTCATCGCCGGGAACTGGGCGGAAGCCGCCGCGGTCTACGAACAGATCTCGAGGCTGGAGCACAAGGCCGACAACATCAAGAACGAGATCCGCGACAACCTGCCGAAGTCCTTGTTCCTGCCGGTGGACCGGGGCGACGTGCTGACGTTCCTGCACGAGCAGGACGCGCTCGCAGACGGCGCGGAGGACCTGGGTGTGCTCCTCAGCATGCGCAACACGCCCACGCCGGAGGCCATGCGGGTGCCGTTGCTCGCGTTCGTGGACCAGGTGATCGCCACCAGCGAGCTGTGGTACACCACCTGCCGGGACCTGCCCAACCTCCAGGAGGCCTCGTTCGCCGGACCGGAAGTGGACCGGACCATCGAACGGGTCAAGCAGGTCTCAGACATGGAGTGGGAGGCGGACAAGCAGCAGGCGGTGGTCACCCGTCTGGTGTTCGAGCAGGAAGAAGAGTACGGGGCCATCTTCGTGTTCTTCTGGTTCAACGTGCTGCGGGTGCTGGGTGGTGTGGCGAACCATGCGGAGAACAGCGCGGACCTTCTGCGGCTCATGCTGGCGAAACGATGAGCATAGGCGTCGTCGTCATCATCGTCACCGTCGCCGGTGGCATCTACATGGCCTGGAACATCGGCGCCAACGATGTCGCCAACGCCATGGGCACGTCCGTCGGCTCGGGTGCGCTCACGATGAAGCAGGCCGTCGTGCTGGCCGGCGTCTTCGAGTTCGCGGGCGCCGTCCTGGTGGGGTCGCACGTCACGGACACCGTGCGGGGCAAGATCATCGAAGTGGCGATGTTCCAGCCAACGGGCCCCCTCGGCCAGAACGGCCCCATGCTGCTCGCCCTGGGCATGGTGTCCGCCCTCTTCGCGGCAGGCATCTGGCTGCACTTCTCCACGTGGCTGTCCCTGCCCGTTTCCACCACCCATTCCATCGTGGGCGCCATCGTGGGCGTCGGGCTGGTCACTCTGGGTATGCACGGCGTGGACTGGGGCACCGTCGGCAATATCGTCGCCAGCTGGATCGTCTCACCGATCCTGGGCGCCGTGATCGCATACGGCGCCTTCATTTTGATACGCCGGCGCATCCTGGAGAAGGACGACCCGGTGGAGGCCACGCGACGAACGGCGCCGTACCTCATCTTCGCGGTCATCACGCTGCTCTTCCTGTCCTTCATCTACAAAGCCCTGAAAAACGTCGTCGCCGCGCCACCCTTCGTGCTGGCCCTGGCCATGGCCGTGCCCATCGGGATCGGCGGCGGCCTCATCACGCGCTGGGGCGTTCGCCGCACGCAGCCGCAGGTCACCGATCCGTACAAGTACGTCGAACGGGTCTTCGGCCGGTTGCAGATCATCACCGCCCTGTACGTCGCGTTCGCCCACGGCGCCAACGACGTGGCCAACGCCATCGGTCCGCTGGCCGCCGTCGCGAACCTGGCCCGGGAAGGCTTCGCCCAGGTGGCGACCCACGCGCCGGTGCCGTTCTGGGTCCTCGCCCTGGGCGGCGCAGGCATCGTCATCGGGCTGGGCACGTACGGCTACCGCGTCATCCAGACGGTGGGCGGCGCCATCACGGAGATCACGCCTACCCGCGGGTTCAGCGCCGAGTTCGGCGCGGCCACCACCGTGCTGATCGCCAGCCGCATGGGCCTGCCCATCTCCACGACGCACACCCTGGTGGGCGCCGTCATCGGCGTCGGCCTGGCCCACGGCATGGGCGCGCTGAACTTCCGGGTGATCCGGAACATCGTGAACTCCTGGGTCGCGACGGTGCCTGCCGGCGCGATCCTGGCCGCCGGCATCTTCGTGATGCTGCGCAGCCTCGTGCTCTGAGCGCACACAACGGAGCCATGGCCCGTCGCATCCACATCCTCCCCGACACGCTGGCGAACCAGATCGCCGCGGGTGAGGTGGTGGAACGCCCCGTATCGGTGGTGAAGGAGCTCGTCGAGAACGCCCTGGATGCCGCCGCCACGCGGGTTGATGTCGTGGTCCAGAACGGCGGCAAGTCCGAGGTGCGCGTCGCCGACGACGGCACCGGCATGGGCCGCGACGACGCCCTGCTGGCCATGGACCGCCACGCAACCAGCAAGATCTCCCGGGAAGAGGATCTGCGCGGCGTGCGCAGCTTCGGGTTCCGGGGAGAGGCGCTGCCGTCCATCGCGTCGGTGTCGCGGCTTACCCTGGAGACCGCGGAAGCGGGCGGCGTGGGGACCCGCGTGCGTGTTTCCGCCGGGCGCATCCTTGGAGCCGAGGACTGTGCCCGCCAGCGCGGCACTACCGTGGTGGTGCGCAGCCTGTTCTTCAACGTGCCGGCCCGGGCCAAGTTCCTGAAGAGCGCCGCCGTGGAGACGCGTGCCATCGTGGACGCCCTCATCTCCCTGGCTCTGGCCAACCTCTCCGCCGCGTTCCGCCTGGAATCCAACGGCCGCACACTGCTGGATCTGCCGCCCGCGGCGGACCTGGTGGAACGTGTGGCCGCGCTGTGGGGCGACGACTTTGCCGGCCGGCTGGTGCCCCTGGCCCACGACGCCGATGGGTTGGCGGTCGCAGGGCTGGTGGCGCGTCCGGATGCGGCGTCCGACGCGCCCCGCCGCGTGCACCTGTTCGTCGGCGGGCGTCCGTTCCGGGACCGGGGCCTGGTCTACGCGGCGGAGCAGGCCTACCGCACCACCGTGCCGGTAGGCGCGAAGCCGTCCCTGCTCCTGTACCTGGACGTGCCGGCGGGCGCCGTGGACGTGAACGTGCACCCGTCGAAGGCCGAGGTGCGGTTCCGCGTGCGGAGCGCGGTGGAAGGGGTGGTGGAAGCGGCGGTACGGGATGCGGTGGCCACGCTGAGCAGCGCGGCCACCCTGGACCGCAGCCCCACGTTGCCACAACTGCGCCGGCCCATGCCTTCCGACGGGCGCGCGGGGCCGGGGCCGCAGGCGGTGCCGTCGCCCAACCAGCTTGCGCTGTTCGTGCCGGCTCTGACTCCGGCGGAAGCGGAGGACGCGTCGGAGGAGGAGGCGGCAGACGCGGTGCCCGTGGAGAGTCGCTACGCCCTCTGGCAGGTGCATGACACCTACATCCTGGCCGAAACGCGCAGCGGCTTGATCATCATCGACCAGCACTCGGCTCACGAGCGCATCCTGTTCGAGCACCTCATGCGGGCCTTCGACGGGGGCGGGGAAACCAGTCAGCGCCTGCTGTTTCCCCTGACGTTGCGATTGTCTCCGTCGGAATACTCCGTGGTGGAGGACCTCCAGGCGCTGTTCCGGCAGGCCGGCTTCGAGGTGGAGCCGTTCGGCGGGCGCACGGTCATCGTGCACAGCGCGCCCAACCCGCACCCGTATTTCGATGCGGAGCGGTGTCTGCGGGACATGATCGCCGAGCTGGCGGAAGGCAGCGAGCTGACGCGGGCGGCCACGAACCAGTATGAACGGCTCGCCATGACGTTCGCCTGCAAAGGAGCCGTCAAGGCGGGACAGCGCCTCGCGCCGGAGGAGATGCGGAGGTTGTTCGACGAGCTGTTCGGTACCGAGCTGCCCTACCACGACGTGCACGGCCGGCCGACCGTGGTGCGTCTCTCGTTGAGCGAGCTGGAGCGGCGGTTCGGCCGGACGGGGTGAGGAAAATGGTGTCGGAAGCGCCGCCAGGTGCCCAGGCCGAGACGCCGCGCCCGCCCATCGCCCTTGCCCTGGTGGGCCCCACCGCCGCGGGCAAGACCGAGCTGGCGCTGCGCGTCGCCGAGCGCACGGATGGCGAGATCGTGTCCATGGATTCCCGCCAGGTCTATCGCGGACTGGACATCGGCACGGCCAAGCCGACGCCCGACCAGCGCAGGCGCGTGCCGCGCCACGGGCTGGACCTGGTGGAGCCCGGAGAGCGCTACAGCGCGGGCCGCTTCGCCCGGGACGCCCGCCGGTGGATCGCCGGGATCCGCGCGCGGGGGCGCCTGCCCGTCCTGGAGGGCGGGACGGGCTTCTTCCTGCGGGCGCTGACGGAGCCGTTCTTCGACGAACCGCCCATGCCGGAGCCGTTGCGTGGCCGGTTGAGGGACTACTTTGCGGACCTGCCGGCGCAGGAACTGAAGCGCTGGCTCGAAGTGTTGGATGCGGAGAGCGCCACCGCCATGCAGCGCGGCGGCGGCAGACAGCGGATGGCCCGGGCTCTGGAAGTGGCGCTCCTTACGGGACGGCCTCTCCCCTGGTGGCACCGGCAGCGTCCGGCGGCCGCGGCTGCAGTGCCCGTCATGGTCTTTGTCCTGTCTCTTCCGCGGGATCGCCTCTACACCCGCATCAACGAACGGGTGTGGACCATGCTTCGCGCCGGCTGGCTGGACGAGGTACGGGAGTTGCTCAGGGGGGGGCATCATCCCCCGGAGCCGGGTATGAGCGCCGTGGGCTACGCCGAGATGGCCGCACACCTCGGGGGTGCCATGGCCCTGGAGGATGCCGTCGACGCGGTGCAGCGCGCCACGCGCCGGTACGCGCGCCGGCAGCTCACGTGGTTCCGCAATCAACTGCCGGACGACGCCGTGTGGCTCGACGGTATGAGAGCCGTTGACGACCTGGTGGAGGAAGTGCTGGAGAGATGGCGGGCGACAGGTTGAAGATCGGCATGACGGGGTACCCCGTCTATGGCGGTTCGGGCGTCGTCGCGACGGAGCTGGGCATTCAGCTCGCCCGCCGCGGCCACGAAGTGCACTTCATCACCTACGCACAGCCGTTCCGCCTGCCGTACTTCGTCGAGGGCATCTTCTACCATGAGGTGGATGTCCCCAACTACCCCCTCTTTGAGTACCCGCCCTACTCCCTGGCCCTCGCCGTCGCCATGCACGACAGCGCCGTACGCAACGGCCTGGACCTGCTTCACGTCCACTACGCCATCCCCCACGCCACGTCCGCCTGGATTGCCCGCGAGCTCCTGGGTGAGCGCTCCATCCGCGTCGTGACCACGTTGCACGGCACCGACATCACCCTGGTGGGGCAGGACCCGTCCTACCATCCCATCACTCGCTTCTCCATCCAGAAATCCGACGGCCTCACCGCCGTGTCCGAGTACCTGCGCCGGGAGACCATCGACCGGTTCGACGTCCCCGGGGACCGGATCCAGGTGATCCCCAACTTCGTGGACATGGAGGAGTACCGGCCGGACCGGGAGCCGTGCTACAGGGATCAGTTCGCGCAACCCGGTGAGAAGATCCTCATGCACATCTCCAACTTCCGGCCGGTGAAGCGCGTGGACGACGCCGTGCGCGTCTTCGCCCGCGTCGCGCGGGAGCTGCCCGCTCGTCTCCTGCTGGTGGGTGATGGACCGGAGCGCGGCCGGGCCCAGGAGACCGCGACCGAAGAAGGCGTGGAGGACCGCGTGCTGTTCCTGGGCAAGCAGGAATCGGTGGCCGAGCTGCTGGCCTGCGCCGACCTTTTCCTGCTACCCAGCCGGCTCGAGGCGTTCGGGCTCGTGGCTCTGGAAGCCATGGCCTGCGGCGTGCCCGTGGTCGGGACGCGCGTCGGCGGCGTGCCCGAGGTCGTCCCGCCGGAAGCCGGACACCTGGCGCCTGTCGGCGCCATCGAGGAGATGGCCGCCGCCGCCGTGGCCCTGCTGTCCGACGAAACGCGGCATCAGGAAGCGCGCCACGCGGCTCGTCTCAACGCCGAACGCTTCGACGCCAACGTCGTTGTGCCGCGCTACGTGGACTACTACGAGAGGATCCTCGCCGAATGACCTGGTTCCAAGCCGTCATCCTCGGGCTCGTCGAAGGGATCACGGAGTACCTGCCCGTCAGCTCGACCGGCCACCTCATCCTCGCCAGCGCATTGCTCGGGCTTGATTCGCCCCCGGAGCGCAAGGTCGCCGTCGATGCCTTTACCATTGTCATCCAGGGCGGCGCCATCCTGGCCGTGCTCGGCCTCTACTGGCCACGCGTGAAGCAGATGGCGCTCGGCCTGGTGGGGCGCGACTCCGAGGGACTCCGTCTCTTTGGCCTCCTCGTCGTCGCCTTCCTCCCGGCCGGCCTGATCGGGCCGTTCCTGGACGACCCCATCGACACGTATCTGTTCAACCCGCTTGCGGTCATCATTGCGCTCGCGTTCTGGGGCGTGGTCATGATCCTTATCGATCGCTGGCAGCGCCGCCGCTTCGGATCGCCCGACGAACCCGCCAGCGCCTCGCACCCGTTCGTTCCGTTCGGCCAGATCACCTGGCGCATGGCCCTCGTCATCGGCCTCATGCAGTGCCTCGCCATGTGGCCGGGAACCAGTCGCTCGATGATCACGATCGTGGCCGGGATGATCGTCGGCCTGCGGCCCCGGGACGCGGCGGAGTTCTCGTTCCTGCTGGCGCTCCCTACACTCGGCGGCGCGACCGTGTTCAAGCTCGCCAAGGACACCCTGGGCGGCCCCTCCGCCCTCGCCACTCTGGGGATCGCACCGATCGTGCTCGGCATCGCCGTCGCCACCGTGGCGGCCGCGCTGGCCGTCACCTGGCTCGTCCACTATCTCAATCGACACGGCCTGGGCGTCTTCGGGTGGTACCGGCTCGCGCTTGCCGCCGCGTTCGCGGGCCTGGTGGCCGCCGGCTGGCTGAGCATCGGAGGATAGGCTGCCCATGAACGGCGCATCCGCGCCCGCCGCACGCGAGTGGTGGGGCCGGACCCCCGAGGCCTGGCGGGCTCGCTGGGGCGTGCCCGAGCTGCACCTCTTCCGCAGTGTCGGGTCCACCAACGACGTCGCCACCGAACGCGCCGACGCCGGCGCCCCGACCGGGACCCTGGTCCTGGCCGAGCACCAGAGCGCGGGGCGCGGGCGCCGGGGTCGCGCCTGGCATGCGCCGCCTGGCGATGCGCTCCTGCTGTCCATGGTGTTCCGTACCGGTGGGGCGGGGTCCCACGGGCCGGCGCCGCTGCGCGTCGGGCTGGCCGTGGCGCTGGCCCTCGAAAGCGTGGGCGCACGCTGCGCCATCAAATGGCCCAACGACGTGCTCGTCGGCGGACGCAAGGTGGCCGGCGTGCTCTGTGAAGCCGGCGCCGGCACCGTCGTGGCCGGCGTGGGCGTCAACGTGCGCCAGAGCCCCGGCGACTGGCCGCCGGAGCTGCGGGACCAGGCCACCTCCCTGTCCGAAGCCCTCGGGCGCCTCGTTCCGCTCACGGACGTCGCCGACCCCCTCGTTGCCCGCCTGCTTGACCTGCGCGATGTTGTCTCCCGGAACCTGGACGACGACACGCTGCTCGGGCTCGCCGCCCGCGATGCCCTGTTCGGCAGGGAAGTGAGCGTCGACGGGCGCGGCGTCGGCCGCGCCGATGGCGTCACGCCGGACGGCGCCTTGCGCGTGACGCGCCCTGACGGCAGCACCGGTTTCGTGCACGCCGGCACCGTGCGCCTGACCGCCGTACCCTGACCCCGGAGCTCCCCATGATCCTCGCCCTGGATGTCGGCAACACCGAAACCGTCGTCGGCCTCTTCCATGACGAGAACCTGCAGGCCCACTGGCGCATCGGCACCCGTCCCGAACGAACCGTCGACGAGATGGGCCTGCTGCTCCGTTCGCTGCTGCGTGAGGCCAGCGTGGGTCCCGAGGCCGTCACGGGCGCCGGCGTCGCGTCCGTCGTGCCACCCCTCACCCCCGTCATCGTCGAAGCCTGCCGCCGCTATATCCACGCCGACGTCGCCGTCATCGACGCCGGCTCCGACCTGCCCCTCCGCCTCGACGTCGAAGAGCCCCTCTCCGTCGGCGCCGACCGCATCGTCAACACCCTCGCCGCCGCCCGCCTCTACGGCAACGACACCATCGCCGTCGATTTCGGAACCGCCACCACCTTCGACTGCATCGGCGCCGACGGCGTCTTCCGCGGCGGCGTCATCATGCCCGGCATCCAGACCGGCGCCGAGACCCTCATCCGCCGCACCGCCAAACTGCCCCGCGTCGACATCGACCAACCTCGCCAGGTCATGGGCCGCCGCACCGAAACCGCCATCCAGAGCGGCATCTTCTTCAGCACCGTCGATGCCGTCGATGGCATCGTACGCCGCATCCGCGACGAATGGGGCGCCCCCGATATCCTCGTCGTCGCTACCGGCGGGCTCGCTCCCCTCATCGCCCCCCATTGCCGCTCCATCGACCGCATCGAGCCGTTCCTGACGCTCCAGGGCATCCGCTTCGCCTTTCAATACCTGCGCCCCGACACCATGACCTGACGGCAACGGGCAGCGGAGACCGGG
>CAZUFP010000004.1:98817-121154 GCA_964619835.1 uncultured Gemmatimonadaceae bacterium
TCAATACCTGCGCCCCGACACCATGACCTGACGGCAACGGGCAGCGGAGACCGGGACCGGCCCACGCCACATCGGCAGCAACGGCGGCCCCGGCGCCCCCGCGCCGTGCCAATCTGGCCGGCATCCACTGGCACGCGGGTTGCCCTCGGTGCCGTCCGAACGCCATGGGTCCCACCGGCCGGTCCGGACCTCGTTCCGTTGACAGGGTAGGTCCGATGGCGTAGAATCTGGCGTGCTGTTAGCACTCAATAACGTGGAGTGCTAATTGACGACCTCGAGATCAACTAACGCACACATCCAGAAGGAGGAAGCGCTATGGCGACTGCTTCCGCGTTGAAGATCCGGCCGCTGGCGGATCGCGTCGTGGTGAAGGCCCTGGAGGACACAGAGGAGATGCGGGGTGGGCTCTACATCCCGGACACCGCGAAGGAGAAGCCGCAGCAGGGTGAGGTGGTGGCGGTAGGGCCGGGCAGGATGACGGACGATGGCAAGCGTGTGGAGATGGAGCTGAAGAAGGGCGACCGCGTGCTGTACGGGAAGTACAGCGGGACGGAAGTGACGGTGGGCGCCGATCAGTACCTGATCCTGCGCGAGGCGGACGTACTCGCGGTGCTGGGCAAGTAAGGGCTACGAGCGAACGATAACGGAAACACGCTAGCGAGGAGGGGCAGCCATGGCTGCGAAGGATCTTTATTTCAATGTGGAGGCACGGGCCGCGCTCCAGCGAGGGGTGGACAAGCTCGCGGACACGGTCAAGGTGACGCTGGGTCCCAAGGGCCGGAACGTGGTGCTGGACCGGAAGTTCGGATCGCCGACGGTCACGAAGGACGGGGTGACGGTGGCGAAGGAAGTGGAGCTGAGCGACCCTGTGGAGAACATGGGGGCGCAGATGGTGAAGGAAGTGGCCACGAAGACGAGCGACCTGGCGGGCGACGGGACGACGACGGCGACGGTGCTGGCGCAGGCGATCTTCCGTGAGGGCCTGAAGAACGTGACGGCGGGTGCGAACCCGATGGCCATCAGGCGGGGCATCGACCGTGTGGTGGAGAAGGTGGTGGAGGAGCTGAAGGCGCTGTCGACGCCGACGAAGGGCAAGAAGGAGATCGCGCAGGTTGGCGCGATCTCGGCGAACAACGACATGGAGATCGGCGAGCTGATCGCGGATGCCATGGAGAAGGTGGGCAAGGACGGCGTGATCACGGTCGAGGAGGCGAAGGGCCTGGAGACCACGCTGGAGACGGTGGAGGGGATGCAGTTCGACCGTGGCTACCTGTCGCCGTATTTCGTGACGGACCCCGAGCGGATGGAGGCGGTGCTCGAGGACGCCATGATCCTGATCCACGACAAGAAGATCGGCGCGATGAAGGATCTGCTGCCGATCCTGGAGAAGGTGGCGCAGATGGGCAAGCCGTTGCTGATCATCGCCGAGGACGTGGAGGGCGAAGCCCTGGCGACGCTGGTGGTGAACAAGCTGCGCGGCACGCTGAAGGTGGCGGCGGTGAAGGCGCCGGGCTTCGGCGATCGTCGCAAGCAGATGCTGCAGGACATCGCGGTGCTGACGGGTGGCCAGGTGATCTCGGAAGAGGTCGGGTTCAAGCTGGAGAACGCCGTGGTGGGCGACCTGGGCCAGGCGAAGCGCATCGTCATCGACAAGGACAACACGACGATCGTGGACGGCGCCGGTGATGCGGACAAGATCAAGGGCCGGATCGAGGAGATCCGTGTGGCCGTGGACAAGTCCACGTCCGACTATGACCGCGAGAAGCTGCAGGAGCGGCTGGCGAAGCTGGCCGGTGGCGTGGCGGTGATCAATGTCGGCGCGGCTACCGAGACGGAGATGAAGGAGAAGAAGGCGCGGGTCGAGGACGCGCTGCACGCTACGCGCGCGGCCGTCGAGGAAGGCATCGTGCCGGGTGGTGGTGTGGCCCTGGTGCGCACCAAGAAGAAGCTGGAGAAGTTCGCGGTGGAGGCGGCCGATGAGCAGATCGGCGTGCAGATCGTGCTGCGCGCTCTGGAGGCGCCGATCCGTCAGATCGCGGACAACGCCGGCCAGGAAGGCTCCGTGGTGGTGGAGCGTGTGCGCGAAGGGAAGGGCAACTTCGGCTACAACGCGTTCTCCGATGAGTACGGGGACATGGTCGAGGCCGGCGTGATCGACCCGACCAAGGTGACGCGCACGGCGCTGCAGAACGCGGCGTCCATCGCGGCCCTGCTCCTCACGACGGAAGCCGTGGTGGTGGAGCAGCCGGAAGAGGAGAAGGCCCCGGCGATGCCGGGCGGTGGCATGGGCGGGATGTACTAGGCGCCTCCAGGCCACGGGCAGGTCCTGGAAACTCCCCGCCGGCACGGCTGGCGGGGAGTTTCTGCATCCGGTGCCCGGCGCGGACGGCGGCCCGGCCCCGCGCCGTGTTCAGCCCCGCGGGGCTGCGGCGGCGGGGGACGTGGTGGCCGCGGGCAGGTAGTAGCGTTCGGTGTATTCGCGGACCATACGGTTCGCGCTGAACGTGGGGCCCAGGACGGCAATGGCGGTGGCGGACATCTCCAGCCATGCGTCGGGGCGGCCGTTCTCGCGCTGGTAGAACAGCGGCGCGACCAGTTCCTCGAGGGTGTGGAGCAGGTCGTGGGCGTCGACGGTGTCCAGGGCCCTTTCACCCCCGACATCGTGGGGTTCCAGCCCCTCGCCGATGGCCCAGCCGATGCGATCGCCGCTGGTCTGGGCGTCCTGCCACGCTTCGTCCCACCAGCCGTCCAGGACGCTCACGTTCAACGCGCCGTTGAGGGCGGCCTTCATGCCGCTGGTGCCACTGGCCTCGTGGGGTCTGCGCGGGTTGTTGAGCCAAACGTCGGCGCCGGAGACCAGGCTGCGGGCCACGTCCATGTCGTAGTTCTCCATGAACACGATACGGTTCCGGAAGCGCGGCTGGTGGGCGAGGCGCACGATCTGGCGGATCAGGTCCTTGCCGGGCTCGTCCCGGGGATGAGCCTTGCCGGCGAAGATGATCTGGACGGGCCTGTCCGCATGGTTGAGTAGCCGGTCGAGCCGGGCATGGTCCCGCAGGAGCAACGTTGCGCGCTTGTAGGTGGCGAACCGGCGTGCGAAGACGACCGTCAGGATGTCCGGGTCCAGCACCCGGGACGCGCGTTCGATCTGGTCCGGCGTCCCGCCGCCCCGCCGGACCTGGGCGGCCAGGGACCTGCGGACACGATCCACCAGGTCTCGGCGCGCTTCGTTGCGAAGGCGCCAGATCTCGTCGGGGTCGATGTCGCGGATCCGGCTCCACGTCTCCAGGGTCCCGCCATCGTTCCGCCAATCGGCGCCGAGTTCCCGGTCGAGGACGTGCTGGACGGCGGGCGTGATCCACGTGGCGAGATGGACGCCGTTGGTGACATGGCCGATGGGCACATCGTCAACGTCCAGGTCGGGCCACAGGCCGCGCATCATGTGCCGGCTGACCGCACCGTGGAGCTTGCTGACGCCGTTGTGGTGGTCGGACAGCTTGAGGGCGAGCACGGTCATGGAGAACGGTGCGTCGGCCTCGTCGTCGGGCTCCAGGCCCAGTTCCAGGAGGCGGGGAAGGGACAGGTCCATTTCCCGGGCGAACGCCGTGAAGTAGTGAGCCATGCGCTCGCGGCTGAACCGGTCGTGGCCTGCAGGAACGGGCGTGTGGGTGGTGAAGACGCTGTGCCGGGCGACGCTCGCGATGGCCTCGTCGAACGGAACCCCGTCATGGACCAGGTGGCGCACGTGCTCCAGGCCCAGGAAGGCGGAATGGCCTTCGTTCATGTGGTACGCGGCCGGGCGGATGCCCAGCTCGTGCAGGGCCCGGAACGCGCCTATGCCCAGCACGATCTCCTGCTGGATCCGCGTGTCGTTGTCCCCGCCATACAGGCGGGCGGTGATGCGCCGGTCCTCGACGCTATTGCCCGGATGGTCTGCGTCCAGCAGGAAGAGGGGAATGCGCCCCACCTCCACACGCCACACGCGCACGAAGACCTGCCGGCCCGGGAACGCGATGGCAACGGTGACGGGCTCCCCATCCGCACGTCGCTCGAGCCGTAGCGGCAGGGCATCGAAATCGAGGCGATCGTAGGACTCCACCTGGTCACCCAACGGCGTGACCGTCTGGCGGAAATATCCTTCCCGGTAGAGCAGACCCATTGCGACAAGCGGCACGCCCAGGTCGCTCGCCGCCTTCAGATGATCCCCCGCCAGGACGCCGAGCCCGCCGGAATAGATGCCCAGGCACTCGGTCAGGGCGTATTCAGCCGAGAAGTACGCCGTCAGGGGAGTCGGCGCCCCGCCGGCGTGAGAGCTGAACCAGGTGTTCGCCTCTTCCAGGTAGGCCTGCAGGTCGTTCCATTCCGCTTCCAGGCGTTCGCGCAGCGCGGCGTCCTGGAAGGCCGCCTCGAGGCGGCCTGGCTCCATGCGTCGGATCAGGGCGACCGGGTTGTGTCCTGTGCCCTCCCAGGCCCGTTCGTCCAACGCCCGGAACAGCGCCACCGTTTCAGGGCGCCACGACCAGCGCAGGTTGTAGGCCAACTGCTCCACCATCCTCGCCGCCGTCGGGACGGCGTGGTTTCCACCACTCGCTTCCATGGGCATCTTCGCCGTTGTACAGGGTTTATGCCGGGGCCCCAAAAGGTAGAAGAGAGACGCCATACGGACCAGTGGGGCGGCATTGACCGCCTGAAAAGGCGTCGTTATGTTCCGGCCACTCGAATGGAGATCGGCCGAATGGGAATTTGCACGCGCACGACTACGCAGGTCACCCGCCCCGGGCGGGTGGGGTCGCGCGTGCCCGGAGGCTGCTGAGCCTCCGTAGCTTTCCCGGACGGATCGCACGCGGCCTCTCCCGCAGGGGGGGCCGTTTTTCGTTTCCGGCGCTGACAAACGATCATGGCGAAGCAAGAGAATCTTCAGATCCATCTGCCTGACGACTCGGTCCTTGACGTACCGTCCGGCTCCACGGCGGGCGACGTGGCCGCGCGCATCGGCCCGGGCCTGGCCCGTGCGGCGGTAGCGGCCAGGGCGGATGGCGAGCTGATCGACCTCATGCGGCCGTTGGATGACGGCGTCCGGCTGGAGATCCTGACCCGCAAGGACGCGGATGCCCTGGAGGTGCTTCGCCACTCGGCGGCGCACGTTCTGGCCACCGCCGTGCGCGAGGTGCGGCCCGACGCCAACATCGGGTTCGGCCCGGCCATCGAGGACGGCTTCTACTACGACTTCGACGTCGACTCGCCGTTCACTCCGGAAGAGCTGGACCGTATCGAAGCGGTCATGCACGAGGTGGCGGACCGGGATCTGCCGTTCGAGCGCAGGGTCGTGAGCGTAGAGGAAGCCCGGGAGCTGTTCAAGGACGATCCCCTCAAGCTGGAGCGGCTGGAAGAGTTCGGCGCGGATGAAGTGATCACCGTCTATCGCGACGGCTCGTTCCTGGATCTGTGCCGGGGACCTCACGTCCCCACCACGGGCGTGATCCAGCATTTCAAGCTGTTGAACACCGCGGGCGCCTACTGGCGCGGAGACGAGCATCGGCAGATGCTCCAGCGCATCTACGGCACCGCCTGGTTCAGCGACAAGGACCTGGCCGCGTACATTGAGCGGATCGAGGAAGCGAAGCGGCGCGACCACAGGAAGCTCGGCAAGGAGCTCGGCCTGTTCATGTTCCATCCCTGGGCGCCGGGTGCGGCGTTCTGGACGGACCGCGGCACCACCATCTTCCGCGAGCTGGGCGAGTGGATGCGCGGCACCCTGGACCGCAACGGCTACATGCAGGTGAAGACGCCCCTCATGTACAACAAGGCGCTCTGGGAGCTGTCGGGCCACTGGGCCAAGTTCCGGGAGGACATGTTCCTGGTCCTGGACAGCGAGTCCGGAGAACACGATTTCGGCCTCAAGCCCATGAACTGCCCGTCGCACCACCTCATGTTCGCGGCCGGCAAGCGCTCGTACCGGGAGCTGCCCATGCGCTTCGCCACCCAGGACGTGTTGCACCGCAACGAGGTGTCCGGCGCCCTGGGCGGCCTGACCCGCGTGCGCCAGTTCCAGCAGGACGACGCGCACATCTACCTGGCGGAGGAGCAGGTGAGCGACGAGGTGCGCCGCCTCGTCGACCTGGTGCGGTATTTCTACGAGACGCTCGGCCTGGCCTACTCGGCCAAGTTCGCCACCCGCCCGCCGAACCGCATCGGCGACGACGCCATGTGGGACCGCGCCGAGGACAACCTGCGGGCGGCGCTGGAAGCCACCGGCCTGGACTACGAGCTGAAGCCCGGCGACGGGGCGTTCTACGGCCCGAAGATCGATTTCGACGTATCCGACTCCCTGGGCCGCACCTGGCAGCTGGGCACCATCCAGCTGGACTACGCGGCCGCGCAGCGCTTCGACCTGAGCTTCGTAGGCGAGGACAACGCGGAGCACCGGCCGGTGGTGATCCATCGCGCCATCTTCGGCTCCTTCGAGCGTTTCATCGCCATCCTGGTCGAGCACTTCGCCGGGTCGTTCCCCCTCTGGCTGGCGCCGGAACAGGTGCGGGTGCTGCCCATCACGGACGATCTGCGGGAGGCCGCGGCCGCCGTGGCCGAAGAGCTGCGGGAGGCGGGGCTGCGCGCCAACCTGGATGACCGGTCGGAGACCTTGAACTACAGGATCCGGGATGCCGAAACCCAGAAGGTGCCGTATATGGCCGTCGTGGGCGGGCGCGAGGCGGAGGCCGGCACGGTGGCGGTTCGGCGGCACGGCGTTGGCAGGAAGCAGGAGGTGATGCCGCGGGCCGATTTCGTGGCGCGCCTGCGCGACGAGGTGCGGGAGAAACGCCGCGACAGCGCTTGACGTGCAGGCAGGGCGCGGCTATCTTGCGCGTCAAAACAGGGGAAGCGGGAGCGCGGCACGACTCCCCACCTTTCGGTCCGCCAAGGCGGTACCGCCGGGTTCGACGAACAGGCCGTTCCGTGAGGATCCTCGCGTGGATGGCGTATTCGTGACGTCAGGGACCCGACAGCGCGGGTCCTTTTTTTTCCGGCCAGGCGCGGGAGGAAAGAGCCATATCGACCGACAGAGTTCGCGTGAACCGTCAGATCCGGATCAGCCCGGTCCGGGTCATCGGCGTGGATGGGGAGCAGATGGGTATTCTCCCTGTCGAGGAAGCGCTGAGCGCCGCCGAGCAACAGGGTCTTGATCTGGTGGAGGTTGCCCCGAACTCCAGGCCGCCCGTGGTCCGGATCATGGACTACGGAAAGTACAAGTACGAACAGGCCCGGAAGGCGCGGCAGGCAAAGAAGAAGCAGCATCAGGTCCAGATCAAGGAAGTGAAATTCCGGCCGGGCATCGAAGAGCATGACCTGGAATTCAAGATCCGGCATGCGCGCCAGTTCCTTGAGGAAGGGAACAAGGTGAAGGCGACGATGATGTTCCGGGGCCGCCAGATGGCGCATCCGGAGCTGGGTCTGGAGGTTCTTCAGCAGGTGGCCGCGGTGCTGGAGGATGTCGGTAAGGTGGAGTCTGCGCCGAGCATGGAAGGCCGCAACATGACGATGATCATTGCCCCGCGGCGTTAGCCGGGGGCGGGACAGGTGGGAGGCAGGACATGCCGAAGATGAAGACAAACAGGGCCGCGGCGAAGCGCTTCAAGGTCACCGGCAAGGGCAGGGTGAAGCGCCACAAGGCGGGCAAGAGCCACATCCTGACGAAGAAGTCGGCGAAGCGGAAGCGGCACCTGCGCAAGGCAGGCATGGTGAAGAAGGCGGATGAGCGGCGCGTGAAGCGTCTGCTTGGAGGAGTGTGAGCGATGCCGAGGTCTACGATGGCGGTGCCGCGGCACCGCAAGAAGAAGCGCTATTTCCGCGCCGCGCGCGGTTACTGGGGTGGCCGCTCGAAGTTGTGGCGGATCGCGAAGAACGCGGTTGAGCGGGGTTGGCAGTACTCGTACCGGGATCGCAAGCAGCGCAAGCGGGATTTCCGCCGGCTCTGGATCACGCGGATCAACGCGGCGGCGCGGCAGCACGGGCTGAGCTATTCACGGTTCATGAACGGCCTGAAACTGGCCGGTGTCGAGGTGAACCGGAAGGTGCTGGCGGACCTGGCGGTCCGGGACCCCGCGGCGTTCGCCGCCGTGGTGGAGCAGGCCCGGGCGAAGCTCGATTGAACGGTGTAGACAGGCGTAACGAACCGCGCCCCCTGATCCGGAACCGGGTCGGGGGGCGGGTGCATCCATAGGCCGACGATGGCAGTGAACCTGGTCCAGGAGCTGGACGAGCTCGAAAAGGCGGCGGCTGCGGAGATCGGTGCGGCGGACACGACCGACGCGCTCGAGGAGATTCGCGTGCGCCTGCTGGGACGCAAGGACGGGCGATTGACGGGCGTGCTGCGGGGCCTGTCGCAATTGCCCGCGGAAGAACGGCCGCAGGTCGGCGCGCGGGCGAACCAGGTGAAGCAGGCGGTGCAGGACCTGTTGTCCGCGCGCGCCGAACAGCTGGCCGCCGGTCCGGGGGGGGACCACACCCTCCTCGATCTGACGCTGGCCGGCCGGCAGGAGTGGGTGGGAGCACGCCACCCGGTCACCCAGGTAGTGGATGAGATCTGCGACATCTTCGCCTCTCTGGGGTTCACACGCGCGCGCGGGCCGGAGGCGGAGACCGAGTGGCACAATTTCGTGGCGCTCAACACGCCGCTGGACCACCCGGCGGCCGACATGGCGGACACGTTCTACCTTTCCAGCGGCATCCTGCTTCGCAGCCACACCTCGCCCGTCCAGGTGCGCACCATGCAGGCGTTCGAACCTCCGGTGCGCGTCGTGGTGCCCGGCATGGTCTACCGCCGGGACACGTGGGACGCGTCCCACGCGCCGGCGTTCGAACAGATCGAGGGCCTGGCGGTGGACGAGGGCATCACGTTCGTGGACCTCAAGGCCACGCTGTCCGAGTTCGCCCGGCGGTTCTTCGGACCGTCGACGGCGACGCGCTTCCGGCCTTCCTTTTTCCCCTTCACGGAACCCAGCGCCGAGGTGGACGTGAGCTGCACCATCTGCGGCGGCAGCGGGTGCAGCACGTGCAAGGGCACCGGCTGGATCGAGATCATGGGCGCCGGCATGGTGGACCCGGCGGTCTTCGAGGCCGTCGGCTACGACCCGGAACGCTACACCGGGTGGGCGTTCGGCATGGGCCCCGCCCGCATCGCCCTGATCCGCTACGGCATCCCGGACATCCGCATCCTCTACGAGAGCGACATGCGGTTCCTCGCCCAGTTCGGTTGAGACGGCGCCATGGACATCAGTTACCGTTGGCTGAGAGCGTTGGCGCCGTCCCTCGAGGATGGGCCGGAGCGGGTCGCCGAGCGGCTGGCCATGTACGGGGCGCCGGTGGACGAGATGGTGCCGCTGGGCGCCGCGCTGGATGATGTCGTGGTGGGCCGCGTGCTGGAAACGCGGGCGCACCCGGATGCCGATAAACTGTCCGTGTGCCGGGTGGACGCCGGTGGCGAACCGTTGGAGGTGGTGTGTGGCGCGCCGAACGTGAAGCAGGGCGCCCTTTACCCGTTCGCGCCGGTGGGGGCCACATTGCCGGGCGGGTTGTCCATCCGGGCGGCGAAGATCCGCGGCATCACGAGCCGGGGCATGTTGTGTTCGGAACGCGAGCTGGCGCTGGGCCGCGACCACACGGGCATCATGGAGCTGCGGGGCCAGTTCGAGCCGGGCACGGCGTTGATCGAAGCCCTGGGGCTGGATGACGTCCGCCTCGTCGTGGATGTCACGCCCAACCGGCCGGACCTGCTTTCGCACCTGGGCGTGGCCCGCGAGCTGGCGCCCGAGGGCGTGGCCGGGCTGGTTCTCCCGCCGATTCCCGACGACGGCGAATCCGCGGCACAGGCGGAGGGCCTGACCTTCCAGCGGACCCAGGATCCCGGCATGGTGGACGGGGTGTCCGTGCGCATCGAGGACCCGGCCGGCTGCCCCCGCTACATCGCGGTCGTCGTGCGAGGCGTGCGTGTGGCGCCGTCCCCCGAATGGCTGGCGGGACGGCTGCGGGCCGCGGGCCTGCGTCCCATCAACAACGTGGTGGACGCGACGAACTACGTGCTGATGGAGCTGGGGCAGCCCCTGCACGCGTTCGACCTGAGTCGGCTGGGCGGGCCGGAGATCCGCGTGCGGCGGGCGAAGGCGGGCGAGCGCATCGTCACGCTGGACGGTGAGAAGCGGACCCTCTCGGACCGCATGGTGGTGATCGCGGATGCGGAGCGGCCCGTGGCCGTAGCGGGCGTCATGGGCGGCGAGGACAGCGAGGTGGACGAGAGCACGGCCGATGTCCTGCTGGAATGTGCCCTGTTCGATCCCAAGTCGATCCGGGCCACCCGCAACGCCCTGGGCATGTCCACGGATGCCAGCTATCGCTTCGAGCGCGGCGTGGACGTGGAGGGCATGGAGCGTGCGGCCCGGCGAGCCGTGGAGCTGATCCTGGCGCTGGCGGGCGGCAGGCTTGTCCCGGAAGCGGCGGACGTGTTCCCGGGGGAGCAGGAGGCGCCCATCGTGTCCATCCGCCCGTCGCGGGTGGCGCACCTGCTGGGCGCCGACGTGGGCGAAGCGGCCATCGTGGACTACCTGGAGCCGCTGGGTTTCGAGGCGGCGGCCCGCGGCGAGGACCGGATTGATTTCCGCATCCCCGGCTACCGCCGCTACGATGTGTCGCGGGAAGTCGATCTCATCGAAGAGGTGGCGAGGCGGCACGGGTACGACGTATTCCCGGACACGCTCCACCCCTTCCGTCCCAGCGCGGTTCCGGATGATCCGATGCTGGCGTTCCAGGCCCGTCTGCGCGCCGCTCTGGTGGCGGCTGGGCTCATGGAGGCGCGCCATGTGCCCTTCGTGCCCGCCTCCGACGGCGACGTGGCGCTGCTCCACCCCCTGTCCCAGGAAGAGAGCCGGCTCCGGCGCGAGCTCCTGCCGCGGCTTGTGCGCGCCGTGGAATCGAATTTCGCGCACGGCGTCCGGGACGTGCGCCTGTTCGAGCTGGGAACGGTGTTCGGTGCGGCCGCACCGGGGGAGCAGCCGACGGAAGCGGTGCGAGTCGCCGCCGTCTTCACGGGCGCGCGCCACGCGCCGCACTGGAGCAGTGAGGCGGAGCCGTTCGACGTGTGGGACGTGAAGGGCCTGCTGGACCGCCTGGCGGACGTGCTGGGCGTCGAGGCCGGCGTGCTGGCGGATGCGTCTGCGCCGGCGGGCGCGCCCGGGCCCGTTCCGTCGGAGCCGGACGCGCTCGTCACGCCCCCGGGCTCGGTTCTGGACGGCGGCGGCCTGTTCGTCCTGCGCTCCCTCGGCTCGACCGTGGGCGTCGCCGGCCAGGTCCGCCCGGATGCGCTGGACGCTCCGGCCTGGGCGGCGCCGGTTTGGGCGCTGGAAGCCACCCTGACGCCGGCCATGGTCCACCCGACCGTGCCGCGCTACCGCCCGCTGCCCGCGTTCCCCCCCATCGACCGGGACCTGGCGCTGGTGGTGCCCGACGCGCTGCCGGCCGAGCGCGTGGGCACCATCGCCCGGGAGGCGGCGGGTGATCTGCTGGAAGACGTGCGGGTGTTCGATGTCTACCGGGGCAAGGGAGTGCCGGACGGACACCGGAGCATCGCGTTCCGCTTGCGATTCCGGTCGCTGGAGCGCACCCTCACGGATGACGATGCCGATGCGGCGGTGGACCGTGTCCTGAAACGACTCCAGGAGGAGCTTGGTGTCCGGCGGCGCGGCTAGGCGGCCCGAACGATCTCTACCGACGGAAATTGACGGCCTCGAGTTGTCGGTCCGCAGGCTCATGGATCGCTACGAGGTCTGGCGCCGGCGTGCCCGGGCGGCCGAACAACAGGTCGAGGACCTGAAATCGACGGTGAAGCGCCTGTCTTCCGGGGGACCCGATCCCCTGGAGCTGCAGCAACGCACCGAAACGCTCCGGGCGGAAAACGAGGAGCTCCGGCGGCGCATGGGCGAAGCTCACGAACGGATCGAGAAGATGATCGCTCGCTTCGAGTTCCTTCAGGACGGGCGGTGAGTGCTGTGGACCAGAAGACTGTCGTCACCGTCCAGATCGGCGAAGATGAGTACACCATCCGCACCGACGCCAGCGCCGACTACACGGAACGATGCGCCGCGTACGTGAACCAGACCATCGGCGAGATCGTACAGCAGGGGTCCCTGGTGGAGGCCCACAAAGCCGCCATACTGGCAGCGCTCGCCTTGACGGACCAGTTGTTCCAGGCCCGCGAAGAGACAGCCGGCGTCCGGGCGGAGATCGCCCGCGTCGCGAGCCGCCTTGCCAACGACGTGGCCAAGCGGCTGGACCAGGACGACGCCGATCTTGCGTCGTCTCCTTGAAACGGCGTAACTTTTTGCGTTACGGCAGTGTGTACTGCCGTCCGCCGGACAGGGCGGGCCTTAGCCGAGCCTACCATGACGCCCCCCGGGCGTCGTTTCTGGAGTGATCATGAATATCAGTGTCGCGGTCGTGGCGATCCTCGCCGCCGCCGCCGGGGTTTTGCTCGGCTGGTGGGGTGAGCGATGGCGTTTGCACCGTGCGCGATCGGGGGCCGACGAGGAAGCCGGCCGCATCCTGGCGAGTGCGGAGGCCGATGCGGAGCGTATCCGCAAAGCCGCCGAGATCGAAGGCAAGGAAGCGGCATACGCGGTGAAGGAGGCGTGGGAGCGGGAGGAAGCGCGGCGCCGGGACGACGTGGAGCGTGCGGAGCAGCGCCTGGAAGAGCGGCGCACGTCGATGGACCGGAAGTCCGACCTGCTGGATCAGAAGGAAGGGCTTCTGGAGACGCAGAACGCCGCGTTGGAAGAGCGGCACCGGGAGCTGGAGGAGAAGGGGCACCAGCTGGACGCGCGGGCCGACGAAACGCGGCGCCGCCTGGAGGGTCTCGCCGGCATGACGGCCGACGAAGCGCGCAAGCAGCTCATGCGGGAGATGGAGCACGCGGCGCGGGCGGAGGCGGCGAACACCCTCCGGGAGATCAAGGAAAACGCCCGGCGCGACGCCGAGCGGGAAGCCGGCGAGATCATCGCGCTGGCGATCCAGCGGACGGCTGCGGATCACACGGCGGAAAGCGCCGTTTCGGTGGTCAGCCTGCCATCCGATGAGATGAAGGGCCGCATCATCGGACGGGAGGGCCGCAACATCCGGGCGTTCGAGCAAGCCACGGGCATCGACGTCATCATCGACGATACGCCCGAGGCCGTCATCCTGTCGGGGTTCGACCCGATCCGGCGAGAGGCCGCCCGCATCAGCCTGGAAAAGCTGGTGGCGGACGGCCGTATCCATCCGGGCCGCATCGAGGAGGTGGTGGAGAAGAGCCGGAAGGAAGTGGAGGAGGAGATGGTCCGGGTCGCGGAAGAGACGCTCTACGAGCTGGGCGTCCACGGCGTGCACCCGGAGATCGTGAAGATCCTGGGCCGGCTGAAGTTCCGGACGTCGTACGGACAGAACCAGCTGCTCCACTCCAAGGAGGTCGCCATCCTGGCGGGCAACATGGCCAGCGAGATGGGTCTGGACGCCCAGATGACGAAGCGCATGGGTCTCCTGCACGACATCGGCAAGGGCCTGACGCACGAGCACGAAGGCACGCACGTGGAGCTGGGCTACGAGCTCTGCAGCAAGTACAACGAGCCGGACCAGGTGTTGAACGCCATCCGTGCGCACCACGACGAGGAGCCGCACCGGTATGCGGAGACGTTCCTGGTCACGGCGGCCGACGCCATCAGTGGTGCGCGGCCGGGCGCGCGCAGGGAGATGTTCGAGACGTACGTGAAGCGCCTGGAGAAGCTGGAACGTATCGCCCAGGGCTTCGATGGCGTGGAGCGCTGCTTTGCCATCCAGGCGGGGCGGGAGATCCGGGTGATGGTGGACCCGGAGCATGTAGACGACCAGACGATGGTCGAGATGAGCGAGTCCATCGCCCGGCGGCTGGAGGAAGAGCTCCAGTACCCGGGCCAGATCAAGGTGGTGGTGATCCGGGAGACGCGGAGCGTGGATTTCGCGCGGTAAGGGAGATGCGAGGGCGTCCGGCGGCCGTGGCGGCCCGGGCGCATGGGGACGATCTGCGAGGAGCCAGGAGGAGCCAGCAATGGCCAAGATCATAAGTGGGCGGGACCTGAGTGAGACCATCCGGGGCGAGATCGCCGAAGGCACGGCGGCGTTGGAGAAGGAAACGGGCGTCAAGCCGGGGTTGGCGACGGTGCTCGTGGGCGACAATCCGGCCAGCCACCAGTATGTGCGCATGAAGCACAAGGCGGCGGAGGCGGCCGGGTTCTTCTCCAAGAACATCAACCTGCCGGCGGACACGCCGGAGGCCGAGCTGCTGGGCGTCGTGGAAGGCCTCAACGCCGATCCCGGGATCCACGGCATCCTGGTGCAGCTGCCGCTGCCCGGCCACATCGACGAGGGCAAGGTGATCCGCGCCATCGACCCGGCCAAGGACGTGGACGGGTTCCACCCCATCAACGTGGGTCTGCTGGCCACCGGCGACGAGAACGTGCTGGCCCCGTGCACGCCGGCCGGCGTCATCGAGCTGCTGGTGCGCAACGGCTACGACCCGTCGGGCAAGCACGTGGTCATCGTCGGCCGTTCCAACATCGTGGGCCGGCCTCTCGCCCTGCTGTTCCTGCGCAAGGCCCGCGGCGGCAACGCCACGGTCACGGTGGCGCACAGCCGCACGCCGGACCTGGCCGCCATGACGCGCCAGGCGGACATCCTCGTGGCCGCCATCGGCCGCCCGGAGATGATCACCGCCGACATGGTGAAGCCGGGCGCCGTCGTCATCGACGTGGGCAGCAACCGGGTGGATGACCCGAGCACCGAAAAGGGCTACCGCTGGACCGGCGACGTGAAGTTCGACGAGGTCGCCGACGTGGCGGAGGCCATCACGCCGTCGCCGGGAGGCGTCGGACCCATGACCATCACCATGCTCATGCTCAACACGCTGGAAGCCGCCCGCCGCATGCGGGCCGCGGCGACCGCGGGGAGCGGCGATTGACGCTGGATCTCTTCTCCGCCGCCCGGATGGATCGGGAGCCGGAGCCGTCCGGCTCCGCCGATACGCCCGGGCGGCGTGCCTATTCCGTTTCCGATGTGAATCGCCTGGTCCGGCAGCTGCTGGAAGGGCGGGTCCCTCCGCTCTGGGTGTCGGGCGAGGTGACGAACTGGAAGCGCTATGCCTCCGGCCACTGCTACTTCTCCCTCCGGGACGCCCAGGCGCAGCTCCGCTGCGTCATGTTCCGCACGGAGGCGGCGCAGTTGCCCACCGACCCGGAGGAAGGCATGAAGGTGCGCGCCCTGGGCCGGGTGACGGTGTACGAGAAGCGGGGCGACTTCCAGCTCATCGTGGACGCGCTGGAGGGCGAGGGCGGCGATGGGCTCTGGCGTCTGGCGTTCGAGCGGCTGCGGGCCAAGCTGGACGCGGAGGGCCTGCTGGCGCCGGAGCGCAAGCGGCCGTTGCCGCGCCACCCGCGCCGGGTCGGCGTGGTCACATCGGCGGCCGGCGCGGCCCTCCATGACATCCTCCAGGTGATGGAGCGGCGGGCGCCGTGGACGACGGTGGTGCTGTGTCCGGCGCGCGTGCAGGGCGACGGAGCGGCCGGGGAGGTGGCGCGCGCATTGCGGACGCTGGGCCAGAGCGGTGACGTGGACGTGGTGATCGTGGGTCGGGGTGGTGGATCGGTGGAGGACCTCTGGGCGTTCAACGAGGAGGTTGTAGCCCGGGCCATCGCGGATTGTCCCGTGCCGGTGGTGAGCGCCGTGGGCCACGAGGTGGACGTGACCATCGCGGACCTGGTGGCGGACCTGCGGGCGCCGACGCCGTCGGCGGCCGCCGAGCACGTGGTGCCCGATGGCGCCGGCGTGCGGCGCGCGGTGTCGCTGGCGCGGGACCGGATGGTGGCCGCCCTGCGTCGGCGCGTGGACGACGCGCAGCGGGACGTGCGGGGGTTGGCCGGCGCCCTCGAGGCGGGCATGGGGTCCACAATCCGTGCGCGCTCGGAGCGGTTGGGCAGGGCCGCCGGACGGCTGGAAGCGTTGTCGCCCCTGTCCGCGCTTGCTAGGGGGTACGCGGTGCCGCAGGATGCGGGCGGTAGGGTGCTGCGCCGGGCGGCGGATTTCGAGACGGGCGGCCGATTCCGGCTGCGGGTCGTGGACGGGCGAATCCATGCCGTCGTGGAACACGTGGAGGGTGAGGACGGTGATGGCTGACGCGACGGGTGGGGACCTGGAAGCACGGTTGGTGCGGCTGGAAGCCATCGTGGACGCGCTGGAGCGCGACGAGCTGGAGCTGGAGGCCGCGCTGGCGCTGTTCGAGGAAGGCGTGGGCCACCTGCGGGGCGCGCGGGAGATCCTCAAGCAGACGGAGCTGCGCGTGGAGAAGCTGCTGGCGGACGCCGGTGAGGGCCCGGAAGCGAAGGCGGACGGCGCGTGATGCCGGCGGTCCACGACGCGGACCTGGTCGCCTATCTGGATCGGGAGCGGAGGCGCGTCGAGGCCGCGCTGGTCCGTGTCCTGGACCGGGTGTTGGAGGGCGAGCCGGCGGCCGTGGCGGAGCCGGTGCGATACGCGGTGGAAGCGGGCGGCAAGCGTATCCGGCCCATCCTGTGCGTCGCGGCGTATGGGGCGGTGCGCGCGGGGCGGGGAAGCGACGTGCCGGCGGCGGTGTATGATGTGGCCGCGTCGCTGGAGCTGATCCACAGCTACTCGCTGGTGCACGACGATCTGCCGTGCATGGATGACGACGACGTGCGCAGGGGAAGGCCGTCGACGCACCGCGCGTTCGACACGCCGCGGGCGTTGGTGGCCGGCTCGGCGATGATCCCGCTGGCATGCCAGGTGCTGGCAAGAGCGGGGCGAGCGCTGGACCTGGACGAAGACACGGCCGCGGCCCTCATGAAGGAGCTGTGCAAGGCGGCGGGCGCCGCGGGCATGGTAGGCGGCCAGGTCTCGGATCTCGAAGCGGAAGGGCGGCCCATCGAGCTGGACGAGCTCGTGTCGATGCATCGGCGCAAGACGGGCGCCCTGCTCGCCGCGGCGCTGCGCATGGGCGGGCTCGCGGCGAGGGCCGATGCGGGGCAGCTTGAGGCACTGGATGCTTACGGGCGCGCCGTGGGCCTGGCGTTTCAGATCGCCGACGATCTGCTGGACGTGACCGGCACGGACGACGTGCTGGGCAAGACCGCCGGCCGGGACTCGGCGCTGGCCAAGGCCACGTTCCCGGCGCTGCTGGGCGTGGATGAAGCACGTGCGCGGGCGCAGATGGAGGTACATTCGGCCCTCGCGGCGATCCAGGGCGCGGGTCTATCTTCCGGGGCATTGGAGGGACTGGCCCGCTTCACCGTGGAGCGGGACAGGTAGGAGAAAGCAAGGAGGCAGGGAGTGGCATTGCTCAAGACGATCTCCGGTCCGGCGGACGTCCGCCGATTGGAGCGTCAACAGTTGCGCGAGCTGGCGGACGAGGTGCGGGAGCGGCTCATCGACGTCGTCAGCCAGACGGGCGGACACTTCGCCCCGGGCCTTGGCGTGGTGGAGCTCACGGTGGCGCTGCACTACGTGTTCGATACGCCCCGTGACCGCTTGATCTGGGACGTCGGCCACCAGGCCTATCCGCACAAGATCCTGACCGGCCGCAACAGGCGCCTGCCCTCCATCCGCCAGAAGAACGGCATCTCCGGATTCCTGCGGCGGGAAGAGTCGGAGTACGACGCGTTCGGTGCGGGCCACGCCGCCACCTCCATCTCCGCGGCGCTGGGCATGGCCACCGCGCGCGACCAACTGGGCGACGATTACAACGTCATTGCCGTCATCGGCGACGGCGCCCTCACCTGCGGCCTCGCCTACGAGGCCCTCAACAACGCCGGGCACACCGATCGCGACCTGATCGTCGTGCTGAACGACAACGAGATGTCCATCGCGCCCAACGTGGGCGCCATGAGCAAGTACCTCACGCGCATCGTCACCAACCCGCTGTACAACAAGGTACGCGACGACCTGAAAAGCCTGCTGCGCTACACGCCGTCGTCCATGGAGAACCTGGCGGCCAAGCTGGAGGACAGCCTGAAGACCATCTTCGTGCCGGGCATGTTCTTCGAAGACCTCGGCTTCCGGTACGTAGGGCCGGTGAACGGCCACGACATGGACGGGCTCGTGGACACGCTGACCAACGTGGCCCGCATGAAGGGGCCGCGCGTGGTGCACGTGCTCACGCAGAAGGGCAAAGGCTACGCCCTGGCGGAGAAGAACCCGGTGGTGTGGCACGGGGCAAAGCCGTTCGACAAGATCAGCGGCAAATTCAGCTCGAAGAAAGGCGTACCGCCGGCATACACGAAGGTGTTCGGAACCGGTCTGGTGGCGCTGGGCAGGACGGAGCCGCGCCTGAACGTCATCACGGCGGCGATGCCGGACGGCACGGGCACCGGCCTGTTCGGCGCCGAGTTCCCCGACCGGTTCTTCGACGTCGGCATCGCGGAGGCCCACGGTGTGACGTTCGCGGCCGGCCTCGCCAGTCAGGGCATGCGGCCGGTGGCCGCCATCTACTCCACGTTCCTGCAGCGGGCCTACGATTCCATCATCCACGACGTGGCCGTGCAGAACCTGCCGGTGGTCTTCGCCATGGACCGGGCCGGCCTGGTGGGCAACGACGGCCCCACCCACATGGGCCTCTACGACATCGCGTATCTGCTGGCCGTGCCCAACATGACCGTCACGGCGCCCAAGGACGGCGCCGAGATGCTCGCCCTGCTGCGCCTGGGCGTGGAGCGCGGCGAAGGTCCGTTCTCGGTGCGCTACCCCCGGGACAATGTGCCGGAGGACGCGGTGCCGCCGATGGAGGAGATCCCGGCCGTCGAGTACGGCACCTGGGAGGTGCTGCGGAAGGGGGAGGGCGTGGCGATCCTGGCCGTCGGGACCATGGTCCTGCCCGCTCTCGAAGCCGCGCGCACATTGGAGGCCGAGGGCGTTCCGGCCAGCGTCGTGAACTGCCGGTTCCTGAAGCCCATGGACGAGGACACTCTCGACTGGGTTGCGCGCACGCACCGCGGCATCCTGACCGTGGAAGAAGGCACCCTCGTGAACGGGTTCGGCGCCACCATCGCCAGCCGCATGGAGGCGCGCCGTGCCGAGGGAGAGCTGGCGCCCATCGTCTCGGTCATGGGCGTGCCGGACCGCGTCGTCGAGCATGCGACCCGGGCCGAGCAGCTGAAGGACGCAGGGCTGACGTCCGAGTCCATCACGGAACGGGCGCGCCGGCTCGCAGAGGTGGCGCGGGTGCGCACCATCGTCGAAACCGCCTGATGACCGAATCGCCGCCATTTCGACGCATCGGCATCATCGGCCAGCGCCGCTATCGGAACCTGGGCGCTGCGCTGAACACGCTCGCGGGCCTCGCGGAACGCAACGACCTGGAGCTCTCGGTGGACGCCGGCCTGGCGGACCTGCTGCCGTCGGCCACCGAATTCCACCCCGGCAAGACCGACCTGCTCCTCACCTTCGGCGGCGACGGCACGCTGCTTTCCGGCGCCCGCATGGTCGCTCCGTACGGCACCCCGGTCCTGGGCGTGAACATGGGGCACCTGGGCTTCCTCACCTCCATCTACGCCCACGAGATGAAGGATGCCCTCAACCGGGTGATGGATGGCAATTTCTGGCTGGATCGGCGCTTCACCCTGGAAGTGGAGGTCCATCTGCAGCAGGGCGACGCGGAACCCGCTTACGTGGCGTTGAACGATGCCGTCCTGCACAAGGGTGGCTTCGCCCGGGTCATCCGCATCGCCGTCATGGTGGGCGAAGAGAACGAGGAGGTGGGCACCTACAGCGCCGACGGCATCATCATCTCCACGCCTACCGGGTCCACCGCTTACTCGCTGTCCGCCGGCGGCGCCATCGTCGTGCCGTCCGTGGAGTGCATCCTGGCTACCCCCATCTGTCCCCACACCCTCGCCGTACGGCCCCTCGTGCTGCCCGCCGACAGCCAGGTCACCGTGGAGGTCCGCGAGCCCAGCGAGGAGGTCGTCCTCACCATCGATGGCCAGGAGGGCGAGCCCCTCTCTCCCGGCGACCGGCTCACCGTCCGCCGCGGCAAGGCCAGCGTGTCGCTCGTCCGCTTCGAAGGGCAGAGCTTCTTCTCCACCCTGCGCCGCAAACTCAACTGGGGCGTCATCGCGCCTGAACAGCTGAAGTAGGGCAGGGGTGCGTGCGCCCGTCCGCCCGCCGGCCGGGCGGGAACGAGTTCGAATTCGAATTCGAGTTCGAGTTCGAAGAAGCGGCGACCGTCCGTTCGTGTGAAAGTGCCGGCGCTCCCGGTGCGCCGCGAAGCAAGCTGGGCGCACGCCGAAGCCGGTGCACGCGCCGAAGCCGGCGGGCGCGCCCCGAGTCCCGTGGCGCACGCCCCGAAGCCAACGGCACACGCCCCGATGCCAGCGGCATACGCCCCGGAACTGGCGCCACGCCACGAAGCCGGCCGCGCGCCGGCAACGCGCCTCGCCGCACAACCGCGAATTCGACTTCGAACTCGAACTCGAATTCGAAAAGCCCCGCCTGGCCATTGCATCGCTCCGCGACCCCGTGGCATCATCCAACTATGCTGATCGAGCTGCGTGTGGAGAACTTCGCCATCATCGAGCGTCTCTCGGTGCGGCTGGAGCCCGGCCTGAACGCCCTCACGGGCGAGACGGGGGCGGGCAAGTCCATCATTGTGGGCGCGCTGTCGTTGCTGCTGGGCGAGCGCGCGTCCGCGGAGTCGGTGCGCACGGGTGCGGAGCGGGCGGTGGTGGAAGGCGTGTTCGATGTAGCGGCGCGGCCGGATATCCGGGCGTTGCTGGCGGAGCAGGGGATCGCCGACGAGGACGGGCTGCTGATCCTGCGGCGGGAGGTGGCGGTGGAAGGCCGGAACCGGGCGTGGGTGAACGGGTCGGCCACCACGGCGGGATTCGTGGGCGAGCTGGGCGGCCGGCTGGTGGACCTGCACGGGCAGCACGAGCACCAGACGTTGCTGCGGCCGGAGGATCAGCGGGCGATCCTGGACGCGTACGGCGGACACTCGGGCCTGGCGGACCAAGTGGCCGCGGCGCACGGCAGGCTGCGGGAGGCGGAGACCCAGCTGGATGCGTTGGACCGCCGCCGCCGGGAGATCGAACAGCGCGCGGACTTCCTGCGGTTCCAGGCTGAGGAGATCGAGAAAGCGTCGTTGAAGCCGGGCGAGGACGATGCGCTGGCGGAGGAAGCGAACCGGCTGGAGCATTCGGAGGAGCTGGCGCGGCTGGCGCAAGCCCTGCACCAGGGCGTGTATGCCGACGAGTCGTCGGTGATCGAACGGCTGGGCCGGCTGCGGCGGGACCTGGAGCAGTTGTTGCAAATCGATCCATCGCAGGACGCGGCGCGGGAGCTGGCGGACAGCGCCTACTATGCACTGGAGGAGCTGGGCCGGCAGATGGGCGACTACGCGGCGGGCGTGGAGCACGACCCGGCCCGCCTCGACGAGATCCGGCGTCGCCAGGACCAGATCTTCCGGTTGAAGACGAAGTACGGGGAGACGGTGGAGGAGATCCTGGACACGGGGCGCCGGGCCCGTGAGGAGCTGGACACGCTGGACGGCGCGTCGTTCGAGCGCCGGCGGCTGGAGGAAGACGTGGTGGAGGCCCGCGACGCGCTGGGCGCGCTGGCGGGCGAGCTGAGCGAGAAGCGTCGTGCTTCGGCCGCGCGCCTGGCATCCGAGGTCATGGAAGTGCTGCCCGAGGTTGGCCTGGCGGCGGGACGCTTCGAGGTTCACCTGGACGAAGAGGATGGCATCACGGCCCATGGGGCGGAGCGTGTGACGTTCCTGGTGGCTTTGAACGTGGGGCTGGACGCCCGGCCGCTGGCCCGGGTGGCGTCCGGCGGAGAACTTTCGCGTGTCATGCTCGCGCTCAAGACCATCCTGGCGCGGGTGGACGAGGTGCCGACCCTCGTGTTCGACGAGGTCGACGCGGGCATCGGCGGCCGGGTCGGCGTCCAGGTCGGCGCCAAGCTGCGTCATGTGGCCGAGCACCACCAGGTGTTCGTCATCACGCACCTGCCGCAGATCGCGGCGCGTGCGCACCACCACGTGCTGGTGGAGAAGATGGAGCACGAGGGCACCACGCTCACGCGCCTCACGGAGCTGAAGGCGGAGGAGCGGGTGCGCGAGCTGGCTCGCATGCTGGGGGGGGACCCGGAAAGCGCCACGAGCATCCAGCACGCCCGGGAGCTGCTGGGCGCGTAGCCGTGGGGCGCTCCGGCGTCCATGATCCGTACGAGTGAGAGGAGGTGGCCATGTCCTTCCGGATTCGTCGCGTCGACTACTACTACCA